>CAZAJG010000001.1:0-79378 GCA_964485405.1 uncultured Owenweeksia sp.
CCTCTGGGGTAAGATGTATAATAATCGCCCCAATTATAAACTCCATAATTTCCAGATCCGTATCTATCATATTCGTAATCATACCAATAATATTCATCCCCGTAATCACCATCTATTTCCTTCTCTAAGTCTTCTATACATAGATAGTCGCTATAGCTTTGCTTAAAGGTTAGATACACGCGATAAATTGCTCCGGGCTCCGGTTTTATCAAAGTAGATAAGTCTAAGGAATAGGTCTGCCAATCTGATCCTATAGTGCTATTCCCTTGGAGCAGATCTATTTTCTTTTCCGCTACCACTTCTCCCACTCTATGCAGTTCAGAACTCCCATTGAGTTGATTTTCCTGCATAAATTGGAGCACATTCTTTTCGGCAATTTTAATCACCTTAACATCTGCTGCCTTTAAGCTTATCGCTTCAAAAGGAAGCAGAAGATTCTCTGATGTGGGTAGGATGTTTCCATTTCCTAAAAAGCGAATTTGTGGCTTTTCATTTTTGAATTTAATCACCACCTCCTTCTCTTCCTCAAAACGGTAACCGAGTATATTTTTTATGCCCTTAAAGATTTGCAGTTTCTTTTCTCCAAACAGATCATCCGGTGGATAAACCAAAATGGAGGTATTATCCACTTTGTATTTTAAATCGTTTACATCCTCTAGGGTAATTAAACCGCTCAAATTCTGATCCGCCTGAATGGGATCTGAAAACTTAAGCACTACAGTGCGTGTTGGAGAGGAGACCAGATCCATACCCATATACCGGAAATCACCTAAACCTGGAAGTTCTAACTTTTGATTTTTCAGATTTTCCGCCCCTTGCATGGAAGTGTTGATCTGAAGTAAGAGTTCTTCTGCCTCTTCTTTTCTTTCAATACTATCCAGTTCAAAACGATAGGTACGTAAACCCGATCCTTTAGTCCATTCAGGCTGTAAGCTTCTACCGTCTGCTTCCACTCGAAGTATTTCTTCAAAATAATCTAGTTCTTCTTTATCCGCTGCTAATAAAGAACCCTCCAAAGTATACCATTGCATTTGATTGTTTGGCTCTGCTTTAAGCTGAACGCTACCCCATTCAAAACTGGTATGGATAACCTGAAATCCAAACTCAAACAGCTTGAGTGAATCGGGTACTTCCATAATTCTACTCAAATCCAGATCGGCCACATAAATCTCACCTGGTTTTAAATTTTCTGTAGGTGTAAACTCAAGAGTTTGATTGTTCACCCATTTTAGTTCACCTTCAATTTGAGGTTTAAAATGTAAAACCCCATCTGTAACTTTCTTAGATACAGATTGCGAAAACCCTACTCTTATGGTTGCCTTTTTGGAGACAACACCAGAAGTAAAAGAGCCTACATAGGCAGCATAGGATTTGTTAAAAACAGGGACTTCTTTGTTTTTAGAATTGCAGGAAGCAAGTAAAAACAGGCTTAAACAAAGCGCAGTAACTTTTGGAAAACTCAATTTCATTATTTGGTGCGGTTAACAATGGGGTAAATTAAGAACGGTTTGGTAAGTTATTGAATTGTATTTGAAACGAGATTAATCAAAAACCAATGATTTATTATACTCGTTGATCTATTTTAGATGTTTCTAACCAAATATGACGCCAAATTTTGCAAACAAAAGATTTTCAAAATATAATAAGCTACCTAAGTGCCTGCTATGCTCAGGACAATAGAGGCCTTCACCTTCCCGACTTCTTGAATAAAAATAAGGTAGAATCTATCCAGTTTATAGAAGAAACCGAAGAATTGATTAATGAGAGTAGTCCAAAAATTCCCATTGAGCAAAAACTCTATAAATCACTTTTTGACATTAGCGAATTATTCAAAAAAGAAAAAGAGCTTTTGTATGGTTCAATGTTTCTTTTAGGTGAGGAAATGTATATGGGGAAAACTAGAAAAATTTGTTCCCCCTTACTATTATTTCCAGCTTATCTTGAGGAAAAAGAAGGTTATCATTACGCTTCTATAAAACCTCATGAATATAGAATCAACACAAGCGCTATTAAACTCTTAGTTCGAGAAGGAGATTTAGAACCAGATGTTGAAAGTAAGATCTTATCAGAATTTCCAAAAGCTCCTTTTGATTTTGGTGCAATTGGAAAGATATTTCGTTTGCTACAAGAGTATTTCCCAAAACTTGACCACGAAAGCGCGCTCATGTTTCCTAAACTCTGGAGCCTTAATAGGATTAAGCGTCAACTCCAACCAAAGCAACGATCGCAAATTGATTTTTTTAAGCTAATACCTGCTTCTGCATTAGGCATCGTATCTAAATCTTCTGATACGTATGGAATCCTTTCTGAACTAGAAATGCTTCAGCATGAAAGTCATTTCTCCAAGGTCATTCATAGCTTTTTCGAAAAATCACCCCCTTTAAAAGTAGGAACTGAACTTAAACACCTAGGCCATATACCCGCAGTACTAAGTCCAGCACAAATGGAGACAGTCAGTAATGCTTTTGATCAAGATGTTTCACTTCTCATCGGGCCTCCTGGCACGGGTAAATCATTCACCATTTCTTGTATTGCTGTGGACTATTTAATGAATGGTAAATCTGTTTTAATCAGCTCAAGACAAGATGAGGCCGTCAACGTGGTTAAATCAAAAATTGAAGAGCTACTTCAAATGGAAGGCATTGTGTTTCGTTCTGGGGCCAAAGGTAATCTGGTAGAAATGCGTAAAAGACTTCGCACTCTATTAAGACGCAAACGATATGAATCAGACGACTCTTGGTGGGACATTCAGTCTAACCAGAATATCAGTCAAAAGTTATCAAAAAGATTGGCAAGACTCGAGAGAGAGCTGGAAGCCCAACTCGAAAAAGAAATAAGCTGGTCGAAATACTTTGCGGATGAAGATCAGAAAGGGTTAAAAAAGTTCTTTCTCGAATTCAGACAGAAATGGCGCACTCCACATTGGGACATTTTAAAGGAGCTCAATGCGGTACAGAATGAAACCATCAAACACAATCGCGAATTGGTGGTAAGCCGACACGAAAAGAAACTTGAAAGTATTTTAAAGAGCCATCGAAAATCGCTTACCAAGCTCTATGAGGCTATGAAGCCTTCCACTAGTTTTGAGCTTGAAACAACGTTTAAAGAGGTTGACTTTGATCTTATTCTAAAAACTTACCCTATTTGGCTTTGTAAACTCACCGAATTGTACAAAGCCCTTCCGTTAAAAAAAGACATGTTTGATTTATTGATTATTGATGAAGCAAGTCAGTGCGATATGGCTAGTGTTTTACCAGCTATGCAACGTGCTAAAAAGGTGGTTTTTTGTGGAGATCCAAATCAACTCAGACATATTTCGTTTTTATCAGGTTCAAAAATGCAAACTCTTGCCAACCAATTCCAACTGGATAAACATCAAAGTATTAAGTTCAACTTTAGATCAAAAAGCATTTTAGATCTCGCTTCATCGATTCTTGAATCACAAGATCAATTGAACTTTTTAAACGAGCACTTTCGATCTGAATTTGACATTATAAAATTCTCCAACAAAGAATTCTACAGCAATGATTTAAAAATAATGACCCAAAAGCCGGTTGTAAATGAAGAACTTGGAACATTTTCAATTCTAGTAAATGGGTCACGTAACTCAAAGGGTATTAATGAAGAAGAGGCATTTTCCATTCTAAGATCAATTAAGCAACTAATAAGTGAAGAGCTTGAAATAGAACCTTCTATTAAAACGAGTATTGGCATTCTATCACCTTTCCGAGATCAGGTAAATTACATTTCAAAACTTATTCGGTCTGACTTAGAATCTGGTTCGATACGGGATCATAATATTGCAATAGGAACAGCATTTTCCTTTCAAGGAGAGGAGAGAGATGTTATGCACTTATCCTTTGTGGTTGATTCGGAATCACATCATTCTACCTTTATTCATTTAAATAAAGCGGATGTCTTTAATGTTTCTATTACCCGGGCAAAAAGCAAACAGTTTGTTTATCACTCTTTAGAGAGTAATCAGGTTCCTCAAGGGAATTATTTAAAAAAATATTTAGAAAGCATACAAGAAGGTCGTTCAAACCAACGCCATACGCACGAGTTTGAAGCGCATAATTCTTTTCTGGTAGAGGTTAAAAATTTTCTAGATCAAAACAAGGTGAAATACTGGATTTACTATCCAATAGCAGGAATCCCAATTGATCTTCTGGTAAAAACAACCTCAGGGTTGAAAGGGATTGATCTTGTGGGATACCCTGGTCAATATGAAGACGCATTATCCATTGGTCGTTATAAAATCTTAAACAGAGCGAGTGTTCCAATTTTCCCTCTCCCTTTCAGTTTTTGGAAGTATGATTTGGAAAACTGTAAAAAAGAAGTTTTGGCATTTCTCAGTGACAAGGCCAAAGAAAATCAATTTTTTGCCGAGTAGAGCACAAAGGAATGAATCATGCTTCTGCACGGAACAGCTTTGGAACTCTATTTGTAACAATTGAAATCGAGTAGTTTAGCTATACAGCTTTCGGCTTAGGTTTCAGCAATAAATCGTTTTCATAAGCAGATGACTGAATAAAGGCATTTAGACAAAGTGAAATGGTTAAAAACAGAAAGTAAAACCTGGATAAGCATAACCCAGTTTGTTTTAAATCCATCTTTTAAGCTCGAGGAAAATTCCGGATTCCAAATTGTAACTTTCACATCAATAATCTGGGGGAGGGTAATTTAGTTCCTATTTTGAAAATTTAGATTTCTTAGGTGAAATAATATCAATTTATCCTTTTTGCTATCAAAAGCAAAAACACCTTCATTGCAAAGGTAATAATAGTAATAACTCGCAGAGGAGTCAACCTTCTGAAAAGCTTGCTCCTCAATGCTTCCTGAGGTTCTATCCATAATAAAACAGGTCATTTCTTCACCTCTTTCATACAAGGCAGTTTGATACGTTATATTGCGATTCGCTGTCTTTAAATATTGATTGAAAATTCCGGTATTCTTAATCTGATCGTAATTAAAATCCTCAAAGGAGAATGGGAACTCATATCTGATCATTCCATCGTACCATAAATCATAGACTATCGGGCTAAAATTAAAATACAGTAAACCATTATTTATATGCGTATTGGAAAAGTCATAACCCTCGTTATAATTGCGTATAAAAAAATCCGGTAGTTCAACATGATCGTTGTACTCTGTAAAAACATAAACATGGCTATCCTTTCTTTCGAAATTAGATATTAATTTTTTCTTCTTATAGCCATCGCCTGCCCATAGGTTTCTTAGGTATAGAGTTCTTCCTTTTCGATAAAAACCACCCTTCTCCATGGGGATATATCTTTTTCGCTTTCCTTCTTTTATATACCACCAACCTACCATTTTATCCTTTACATAGCACAATAAGAATAACTTTCTGTATACCTTATATGTTCCTCTTTTGTCTTTCGAGTAGTCCTGTAAACTGGATAGTACAAAAACACTGTCTCCTACCATTTGGATACTCCCAAATCTTCCGTTTGTTCCAAGCCCATATGCATTCCTAATGCTATCTCCTCCGCGATATATACTTAAATTCTCCGGATCACTTAACTCATACATTCTCTTAAAATCTACACCCTTGTATTCTATAGTGTATGCATTCCGGCTTTCAGATTTTCTATCGTATAACACTATTCTCTTCGCATCATGGTCGAAGAAGGTAAAATAGAAATCGTTAGAGAGAAAGCTAACATTGGATGAGAGCTTGTTTGTATCCGAAAGCACAGTAGACATCCAATTTTTTGTCAGACAAGGGGTGTTTTGAAGCCTTACTTTTTCCTTTGGCAAGTCTCCAACCTCAAAAGACAACTTTATAGATCCGTTGCAAACGAAGCTTAAGGTGCTGTTGATAATACCCGGAAGAATGGAACGAATCGAATCTGAAAAGAGAACTGTGGTATTTGGATTAAGCTCTAGGGTCTCGTTTACAAACTCTGTCCAATAGGTGCGATTGGATTCAGGTAGAACAAAATAAAGTGGACCATCAAGGGAAGCGTTAAACACACTTTTCAGTTGTACTGTGCACTTCAAACAATCATTCTTTTGGACCTTTACATAAATTCCAAAATCAAATGAATGGGTTTTACCATAACTCAAAAAACACATTAGCGTAAATATTATTGAGCTGTATAGTTTATGCATGAAAGTAAGTTTATTCTGTTCTGACCTGATCCTAAAACCCCTGGGGGTTATTCATTAATGATGAAAACCGTCCGAGACTTAATGTCCGATGTTTGCTCTTCAAAATAAACAGGGTCACCAACAATTTCACAGTTGTGATAAATATCCTTCTCGTTTACGATCATGTATCCTGGGTATAACTCCCAGCATGTTTTCCACCACATCCAGTTGCAGTCCACTTTAAGAGTTTCCGCGTTGCCTGCTTGGGTGACTGTCCCTCTACCGTCCTCTTCCAGGAGAGGTGCTTCAGATTTTGACTTTTTGGATTTTCCACCTTCAGGACCTACGGCAAAAGCCATGAAAGATAGACACATTAAAACGCTCCAAAAAAATTGCTTTTTCAACTTCATGTTAAGTGTGATTTTTAGTTAATAACATTTAATAACGTAAAACAAATTCAATTATTACCTATTTTCCTTTTGGAAATCCGCAAAAATTCTTAACCAAATTTCCTACTTTTTGCCTCTAGCCATTATCCTATGTTCTGGGCTTTCGTTTCTGCACTATACATGTCTTCTAAATAAACTATAGATAAGAAATACCAATTTGCGTAAATAGTTAGATATACTGTAAACTTAGTTTTGCCCGTATGCTAAAGTTAAAACAAGTATATACTCCATCGTCACGAATATCTTGATACTCCGGTCGAGTAAGATTTTGATTCCTAGATCTCTTGACTTCAAATAAATGTATTAAAAGAATGAGTCTCCACCAAGCACCGCCATTATGAAATAGCTCAATTTTATTGTTTGGAGCATTTAATAATAGGGGTTGGTTAAAGCGAATGGATAGGGCATAGAGTTGTGAGAAAAAGATAAAAGAAGTGTTTCTATTTAACACGATTCAAAAAAAACTTGGATTCATACCTACTCGAAGCGAAAGATTCTATTACTCATCTTTCACCAAACCTTCTGCTTTCTTAAATTCACCAAAAATTTGATCTATGTCCATGCTGTCCATCTCGGAAGTATCAAAATATTATGGCGATTTTCAAGCTTTACAATCCGTATCTCTTGAAATTGAAAAAAGAAGCATATTTGGCCTATTAGGGCCTAATGGTGCTGGAAAAACTTCATTGATTCGAATCATCAATCAAATTACCGCTCCAGATAGCGGATTTATAGAATTAAATGGAGAACGATTAAAGCCAGAGCATATCGCCAAAATTGGCTATCTGCCTGAAGAAAGAGGTCTTTACCCAAAAATGAAAGTAGGTGAGCAACTCTTGTATTTGGCTAGACTCAAAGACTTAGACAAAAAAACGGCTTCCAAGCGTATTAACGAGTGGTTGGATCGTTTCAATATTGCGGATTGGCGAAATAAGAACCTAGAAGAACTGAGTAAGGGAATGGCTCAGAAAATTCAATTTGTTGCTACGGTTCTGCACGAACCAGAACTATTGATCTTTGATGAGCCTTTTACCGGTTTTGACCCCATCAATACCAACCTGATAAAATCAGAGATCAAAAGACTCAGGGATCAAGGTTCGACCATTATCTTTTCTACCCATAGAATGGAATCTGTAGAAGAAATTTGTGACCATATTGCTTTGATTAACAAATCACAAAAGATCTTGGAAGGTCCCTTAAAACAAGTGAAAAAACAGCATGCATCCAATACGTTTTCTCTTGAATTGGAAGGAGCGTATAAAGCTGAAAAGCACTCAACATTTACAGTGGAAAATCATACTTCACATCATGAAACGTCACAACTCATTGTAAAACTTAATGGGAGCGACAGTAATGATATATTGAAGGAAATTACATCTACATATCGAGTGCTTTCTTTTCAAGAGCAAATGCCTAGTTTAAATGATATATTCATCCAAAAAGTACAGGGATCATGAATAAAATCTGGCTCATTATACAAAGGGAGTTCTCCACACGAGTGAGAAAAAGAAGCTTCTTGGTCATGACGGTTTTAGGTCCTCTTCTTATCTCGGCTATTTTTCTACTTCCCATTTATATGGCCACGCGTCCAAAGGCAGAACGGATTGTAATGGTTTTGGATAAGCCTATTTTAATGAACTTCGACAAGGGAAAGAACAATATTCGATTTCAATATTTAAGCCCCAAACAATTCAACCTAAAATCGGCAAAAGCTTTTTTTAAAGAAAGTGGCCACTATGGTTTCCTTTATATACCCGATGGTGGAAATCTCGATCCAGACTTCATAACCTCCAATATTACCTTGTATACAGATGGAGATGTAGACATAGGAACGGAAAACTATATTTCGAACAAGCTGGAAAAGTATATCCAGATTGAAAAATTAAAGGCAGAAGAAGTAGACCCGGCTGTATTGGCTCGAACCAAAACGAAGGTGAATATCAATACCATTAATATCTCCGATAATGAAGAAAAGGAAAGTAATGCCTTAGCTAAAATGGGAATTGGTTACATCTGCGGATTTTTGATTTACATCTTTGTATTTCTATATGGAGCACAGATTATGCGCGGTGTAATTGAGGAAAAAACAAACCGAATTGTTGAAGTGATGATTTCCTCTGTGAAGCCCTTTCAACTGATGTTGGGGAAAATATTTGGTGTAGGCGGAGTAGCCCTACTCCAATTCCTCATTTGGATCATATTCGGAATAGGGATCTACCTAGTAATTGCTGTATTTTTCTTTCAAGATGCCTTAGATCCCGAAGTGGTAGCCTCAAGTAGAAACATGGATGTTAGCCAATCTGCAATTAACGAAGTATTCAATACCATATCTCAGATCAACTTCCCTTATATTATAGGGTGTTTCATCTTCTATTTTTTGTTTGGCTATCTACTCTATGCAGCTTTATTTGCCGCCATAGGATCAGCGGTTGATAAAGAATCAGATACACAACAGTTTATGCTCCCCGTATCCTTACCCTTAATAGCATCTATTGTTATGCTATTCAGTTCTATCGATGACCCCAACGGGGATCTTGCCTTCTGGTTTTCTATGTTTCCTTTAACCTCCCCCGTTATAATGATGGCTCGAATTCCCTTTAACGTACCCATATGGCAACTGGCTACTTCTATGATTATATTGGTTGGTAGCTTTTTACTGTTTACTTGGGTGGCTGGAAAAATATATAGAACGGGTATTTTGATGTATGGCAAAAAGCCTCGATTGAAGGAACTTATTAAATGGATTAGCTATAAAAACTAATGGATAAAATTAGAGACTTTCTAGATTTCATCTTGATTCAAACAGATGATTTCAATCTACATGTCTACAACATTCTGGGTGTATTCTTGATTTTTTTACTAGCGCGATTTACCCTCTGGCTGATCAGAAAGTACCTCAACCTAAAGGTGAATCATGGCTCCTTAAACGAAGGGAATAAGTACGCTATTTATCAAATTCTATCCTACCTTATTTATGTCATAGCTATCCTTTTTGCAATTGACAGTATCGGAATCAAAATCACCGTATTGTTGGCCGGTTCCACTGCGCTTTTCGTAGGTTTAGGATTAGGTCTTCAAGATTTTTTTAAGGACTTGGTAGCTGGTGTCATCATTTTATCGGAGCGCACGGTAACCGTTGGAGATATCGTAAACATTGGAGGTACCATTGGTAAGGTTAAAGAAGTTGGATTGCGTACTACCAGTTTAATTACGCGCGATGATATTGTAATGATTATTCCAAACAATAGGCTCACCTCAGACAATGTGGTAAACTGGTCTCAAAACAAAAAAACTACTCGTTTTCATGTTTCGGTGGGTGTTGCTTACGGAAGCGATACGGCTATGGTAAAACAAATCCTGTTGGATTGTGCACGTGAAAATCCGCAAATAAAAAAGAACCCCGCTCCAGCTGTTTTTTTTAATGATTTTGGAAGTAGTTCGCTAGATTTTTCACTTTACTTCTTTTCTGATAATCTTTTTAGAATTGAGAGAACTAAGAGCGACTTACGGTTTGAAATTGATAAACAGTTTAGAGAAAGTAAAATCACAATTCCTTTCCCTCAAAGAGATTTATGGATTAAGCAAATGCCCAATAATTCATGAGAATAGCCATCATTGATATTGGAACCAATACATTCAACTTACTTATTAGACAGACTGATTCCAATCAAATTGTTTTTAAAAACAAAATATCAGTTCGGCTAGGGGAAGGAGGTATTACTAAAAACACTCTGGCGAAAGAGGCTTTTCAACGCGGATTGAACGCTCTACAAAAGCACAAACAAACCATTCAGTCTTATCAAGTAGATAAAACTTTTGCCTTTGCCACTTCTGCAGTACGTAGTGCCGATAATGGGATGAATTTTGTAACACAAGTAAAGACTCAAACCGGCATTCATATCAACATTATTGATGGAGATCAAGAAGCTGAACTCATTTATTTTGGCGTGCGTCAAGCCATGGATTTGGGTATGGATCATTCTCTCATCATAGATATTGGAGGTGGGAGCACCGAGTTTATTATTGCCAACAAAAAAGGCGCAACTTGGAAGAAAAGCTATTTACTCGGCTCCAGTCGATTAATGGAAAAATTCACCCCTCATGATCCTATTGGTGAGGATGATATTAGAGCACTAGAAAAGCATTTTGATACTGAACTGGTTGATCTTTTAGCCGCCTTAAATCAAACTCCCGTAAGCACGATAATTGGAAGCAGCGGTTCCTTCGATACGCTTGCGGAAATGGTGATTGCTCATTTTGACCAAGAACCGAATGAAAGCATCCAAACGGCTTACGAGTTTAAGCTTGAACAATATCATCACATCGCTGCTTTAATGCTCCGTTATACTTACCAGGAAAGGTTAAATACCCCTGGAATGATTCCCATGCGAGCAGATCTAATTGTATTGGCCTGTGTTTTGATAAACTATATCTTGAAAAAAATTAACCCGGAGAAGATGAAACTCTCCACATATGCCCTTAAAGAGGGTGTATTTGAAACCTTAAATAACGATAATCCCAAATGGCAAGAATCCTTATTGTAGAAGACGAGAAAGCAATCCGGAACGTATTGAGAAACATACTTTCTGATGAAAACAAAGACTTTATAGTAGATGAAGCTGAACACGGTAAACAAGCCGTAGATAAAATGGCTGAAGGAGAATACGATTTGGTTTTATGCGATATTAAAATGCCTGGAATGGATGGCATCGAAGTACTTGACCATATTAAAGAACATCATTCCGACACGGCCGTTATTATGATCTCTGGTCATGGAGATTTAGATACGGCTGTAGAAAGTATGCGAAAAGGAGCATACGATTACATCTCCAAACCACCCGATCTAAACCGACTTTTGGGTACGGTTAGAAATGCTTTAGACAAAAACACTCTAGTAAAAGAGAATAAAGTCCTCAAAAAGAAAGTGGGTAAAAACTACCAAATGATTGGTCAGTCTCAAGCCCTTGAGGATATTAAAAACATCATCGAAAAGGTAGCTCCAACGGATGCCCGTGTTTTGATTACCGGCCCTAACGGTACAGGTAAAGAGTTGGTGGCCCACTGGGTGCATCAAAAAAGCGAACGCAGTAAATCACCTTTAATTGAAGTAAACTGCGCAGCCATACCTTCTGAACTTATTGAAAGTGAACTTTTTGGGCATAAAAAAGGAGCCTTTACATCTGCAGTGAAAGACCGGAAAGGAAAATTTGAGCAGGCTTCGGGCGGAACTCTTTTTTTAGACGAAATCGGGGATATGAGTCTATCTGCTCAAGCGAAAGTATTGCGTGCCTTACAAGAGGGGAAAATTGCTCCAGTGGGGGGTGATAAAGAAATTAAAGTGGATGTACGGGTTTTAGCCGCAACAAATAAAGATCTGGTTAAGGAAATAAAGGAAGGTAAGTTCCGTGAAGACCTCTATCATAGATTGAGTGTTATTGTGATTAAGGTACCCGCTTTAAATGATCGGAAGGAAGATATTACCGATTTAACAGAACACTTTTCCCGTAAGATTGCCGAAGAACAAGGTACCGCTATCAAAAACTTTAATACAGAAGCAATTGAGGAATTGAAAAAGATTGACTGGACGGGAAACATTCGAGAGCTACGAAATGTAATAGAACGTCTTATTATTCTCGGAGGGAATGAGATCAGCGCTGAAGATGTTATCAACTTCGCCAGTAAATAAATCGTGAACCTAGGATACTTTTCGTATTCTAGCTTTTGTCTATATTTAGAAGACTATAATTAAGCCAAAATGAATTTACCCAATTTCTTGTTAGCCGATAATACGGATAATCCTGACGACATTTATATTATCCACACTCAATTTCCTCGTTTTATCTGGTCCATCCATCACGATGAAGTAGAATGGTTGGATGAATTGGAAGGAGAAGAAGACGATTTGGTAACAGATATTGCAAATCTTTTAGACAGTGCGGATGCTTTTTACGAAAGAGAAGTAAAGCGTCATGAACAAGAATTAATGACCTAAATTCGCGGGGCTAAAATTCGCCTCGTTTTGACTACTGCACAACATTATAAAAAGAGTATTGAGCTGGCTTGGCCGGTTATGCTTGGCCAGTTTGGGCATGTTCTAGTAGGTTTGGCAGATAGCATTATGGTTGGCCAACTGGGAACCGTTCCTTTAGCGGCTGGTGCTCTGGGTAATGCCATTTTTGCCATCCCATTGGTTTTCGGAATAGGTATGGCCTTTGGAATGACTCCACCCATCGCCAATGCAGACGGGGAAAACAAACCTGAAAGAGCCGGGAACATCCTAAAACATGCCTTAGTCACCAATATGTGTACGGCACTTCTTGTATTTGCATCCATCTACTTTGTGTCGCATTTTACACACACGCTAGGCCAAGACGGTGAAGTTTCTGCAATGGCCACTCCCTACTTAATGATTATTGGAAGTAGTATTATTCCATTAATGTTCTTTTTAACCTTCAAACAATTCGCAGAAGGTTTATCTGATACACGCTTTGCTATGGTGGCTTCGCTTGGTGCAAACTTGATTAATATTGGCCTCAACTATCTGTTTGTTTTTGGAAAGTTTGGATTTCCTGCTTTGGGCTTGGAAGGAGCGGGATACGCTACCCTCATTGCTCGAATACTGATGGCTGTGATTATGTGCATTTATGTTTTTAAGCATACAAAGTTTAAACTACATCTCAAGGACTGGATAAACAAAGCTTGGGATAAAAGCATCTTTAAAAAACTCCTGGATTTAGGCGTCCCTTCTGGTTTGCAATATATATTCGAAGTATCCTGTTTTGCTATGGCTGCTATAATGGTTGGACAGATGGGAGCCAACGCATTAGCAGCACATCAAATCGCAATCAGTTTGGCATCTCTAAGTTATATGGCTGCTTCTGGTCTTGGCGCTGCTGCAACGGTTAGAGTTGGAAATCAAATTGGGAAAAGAGATATTGAAAACCTCAAAAGAGCGAGCTACACAAACTTTATCCTCACCTTAATCTTTATGGCGTTTTGCGGTCTTGTATTCCTTATCGGAAAGGACTTCTTTCCCCAGTTTTACACCTCCGACTTAGAAGTGCAAAGCATTGCTGCGTCCTTATTAATTATAGCTGTATTTTTTCAACTCTCTGACGGCTTACAAGTAGCCGTTTTAGGAGCTTTACGGGGAATGTCGGATGTGAAAATACCCACTATTATTACCCTCGTGTCCTATTGGGCAATTGGTATTGGTGGTGGATGGTTTATGGGAGTTTACCTAAATTGGGGACCTAAAGGAGTTTGGTATGGCTTAGCCCTTGGACTTACTGCATCTGCCCTACTCTTGTACTGGAGGTTTCAACGGAAATTAACACAACTCACCTATGAATTTAGGAAATAAGGTTCTTACGATTATTCTCATTCAACTGCTTATTTGCTTGATCGCTCCAATTGGACTATCCATTGGGATGATTCCCGTTACCCTACAAACCTTTATTCTGTTTTTAATCCCATTAATTTTTGGAAAGAATATTGGCCTTATTAGCGGTGTATTGTATTTAATAATAGGCGCTTCGGGCATTCCGGTATTTGGAGCTTACACTTCGGGAATAGAAAAGTTAATTGGCCCTACAGCTGGTTTTCTGCTTGCCTTCCCTCTAATAAGTTGGTATGTAGGTTGGGCAGGGGAGAAAAAGGAACCTAATTTCTTTTTCCACATGATTATTCTTTTTCGTGCACATCTCCTTTTACTTATTCCTGGCTTTATCGTGTTATACTACAGCTTAGAGGGTGTTAAAATCTGGGAAACTTTTGTTCGCCTCTTGCCGGGTTTACTTATAAAAACCATTGTTGGCGGGGTTCTAAGTGCCTACATTCTAAACCATCTTCCTAAAAAAGCTTCAGAATTTTTGAGTTCCCTGAAAACCACGGTATGAAAATTCTTTTCTTATCCAGATCAACCCTTTACACACAGACCGGAGGAGATACCCTTCACCTGGAGCAAACTGCTTTACAGTTAAGGAAATTAGGATATGAAATAGACATTAAACTTGCCAACGATTCCGTAGATTATAAAAACTACGATCTCATTCACTTTTTCAACTTAAATAGGCCTTCTGATGTGCTGGCTGCGCTTAAAAAAGAAATGCCTCCCATAATTCTATCGAGTATATACATAGACTATGCTCAAGTGGATCAAATGCGATCGGGTGTATCTAAAATTTTGTATCAACTCTTTGGAGCTTTTGGCTTTGAATACATCAAGGTTTTTGCGCGCTGGGTAAAGGGAAAAGAAAAGTTTCCAGGTTGGAAGTATGCTTTTCTAGGGCAGAAAAAAAGTATGCGAAAGCTCCTATCCCATGCATCAGCGGTACTCACTGCTTCTAAACATGAACAACGAAAAATTGAGGGAGACTTTCAACTGAAATTAACGAACAGTTACGTTGTTCACTTAGGTAGTGAACACATCTCTACTTCAGAAACCAAGTTGCAAAACAGAAAAGGTGGGATTTGCGTTGCTCGAATTGAAAGATTGAAAAATCAACTCAACCTCATCAAGGCTTTCAACAGCTTAAACGAAAACCTTAAAATTGTTGGGCAAGCAGCAACACATCAAAAAGATTATTGGGAAGCGTGTAAGCAGCAGGCTAAAAGCAACATCCAATTTCTTGGTTATCTAGATGGTGAAGAACTAAAGGATCAATTTAGTTCCTCTAAGGTTCATATTTTACCGAGTTATTATGAAACTACTGGATTAGCAACTATTGAAGCGCTTAAGCTCGGTTGCAGAGCTGTAGTTTCGGATCAGGAAACACAACGGGAATTATTTGGTGAACATGTATTTTACTGCGATCCAAACCAACCGGAAGCCATCGTTCAAGCTGTGCAAGAAGCGATGCAAAATGAGCAGAATCATAGCGATTGGGTAAAAGAAAACTTTAGTTGGGTGAAAGCAGCTCACCAAATTTCTGATATTTACAGAACCATTTCCCGCAATACATGAAAATAGGTATACTTGGTTCTAGAGGAATTCCCAATTATTATGGGGGTTTTGAAGAATGTGCTCAACAGCTAGGAACTCGTCTCGTAGCTAAGGGGCATGAAGTATTTGTATACTGCTCGCACCTCCACCCCTATTCTCAAAAAGAATTTGAAGGCATTCAACTGATCCATAAATATGATCCCGAAAATCGTTTAGGAACAGCTGGCCAATTTATCTATGACTTTAACTGTATTGTAGATTCCAAATGGCGAGATTTTGATGTGCTTCTATTACTTGGATATACAAGCAGTAGTATTTGGAGGTGGCTCTATCCTAAAAAACCAGTGATCATAAACAATATGGATGGCTTGGAATGGAAAAGAGATAAGTACTCTGACCGAGTTAAACAGTTCTTACTGAAAGCAGAACGCTGGGCTGCCCACAGTTGTAAACTTATGGTGGCCGATGCGGTAGAAATACGAGATTACCTCAACAAAAAGTATGAAAGAGGGGCTGTTTACATACCGTATGGAGCGTCTATCTTTAAAAAACCCAATGCTGAGATTTTGAATAAATACGGCTTAGAACCCTACAACTACAATCTAGTTTTAGCCCGTTTGGAGCCGGAGAATAATATTGAAATCATCTTAAAAGGAGTACAAAAAAGCAGTAGTGAGAGAATCACATTGGTGATCGGAAATCATGAAACTACGTATGGAGAGTATTTAAAGAAGAACTACCGAGATAGCCGAATACGCTTTATCAAAGCATCCTATAAAAAGGATACCGTTAACAACCTTCGTTACTATTGCAATCTATATTTTCATGGACATACCGTGGGGGGTACAAATCCTTCCTTGTTAGAAGCTATGGGCTGTAAGAGTATGATTTGTGCCCACAACAATGCATTTAATCAGGAAGTTTTAGGGGAAGAAGGAAACTACTTTTTGGATGAAAACGATGTAGTAAATGCCTTGGACTTATTGGAAAGAAATGAAGCCCAAAAAATCAAAATCAAAAAGAACCTAGAGAAGCTAAGCGACAAATACAATTGGGATATCGTAACCGATCAATATTTGGTTGTTTTTGAACAGAGCCTTCTTTAACTCTAGCTACCCGAGTTAAACTTGAAAAGCGTTACCAAAACAATCTTAAGGTCTAAAAGTAAAGACCAGTTTTCAATGTAATACACATCGTTTCTTACTCTGCCTTCAATGTCCTCTTTGTTTTTAACTTCTCCTCTATACCCATTTATTTGAGCAAGTCCGGTGATGCCTGGCTTCGCAAAGTGCCTTACCATATACTTCTCAATTACCTTTTTATATTCATCGGTATGCGCTAGCATATGAGGCCTAGGGCCGCATATAGACATGTCTCCTTTTAGGACATTAAAAAACTGAGGGAGTTCATCCAAACTTAACTGGCGAATGAGTTTACCAAACCAAGTTTTACGATCATCCTCCTCTACTGCTTGATCTAAATCTGATCTGTCATTCAGTTTCATGCTCCTAAACTTGAAAATCGTAAAGGAATCGTCTTCCACCCCACTGCGCGATTGTTTGAAAAAAACAGGGCCTTTACCACTCAGTTTAACTCCAATTACGAGAATAGGAAATAGCCATGGAAAGATGAGTAAAATGATTAACAAGCTAAAAATTACGTCAAACACACGCTTTAATATCCTGTTATGAACATACTCTAAGGGCTCTTCTCGATGTATTAAAACCGGGATGTTGTGATAAAAATCCATCTTCATACTCTCCGAGTATGGCAAGCCGAGGTTGGGTAAAATTCTATAGCGAATCAAATGCTTATCCGCCCATTGAAACCACTTGATCAGTTTTTCACCCGGTTCCTTATAAGCTACATAAATCTCGTCAATCTTTTCCTCCTTTATCCAAGGTTCAAGATCTTCTTCCTTACCCGTATGGTCTATACCTGGAATAGGATGATCTGAAAAATATCCACCAATCTCCAGTCCATATTCAGGATGATCACTTATCAATTCTTTGAACTTCAAAAGCTCAGAAGAATCACCAATTAAAACTGTTTTCTTGAAGTTTAAACCTTTTTTACGAAGTCTTCTTAATAAGCGAATAAACATAAACCTCCATGGAAGCACGGTAAGGAAGAACGAGGCGTAGAAATAGATTAGAAATAAACGGGAGTATTCGTCTTTTTTTAAACTTACTAAGAGGAGTAACAGTAAAAAGGCATGAACAAAAAACACGTTAAACACCTTGGAAGTAGCCTTTCTGGGTTCCAGTGTTCTCCGAGTATCGTGTGTTTTAAAAACCAAAGTAAGGAGCAACCAACTGATGTTGAAGAAAACAATAAGGTTCAGGTAATCATCATAGTATGCAGTTTCCTCTAACCTAATTTCATCAAAACGTACGGCCGCAGAAATCACAAAACAGCTATTGAGAAGAAGCAGATCTCCCGCAATAATTAGAAATTGAAAAAACTTGGCGTACCGTGACTGCATTAATCCAGCTTTAGGCCAAAGCTACGGCTGACATTCCGTTTTTTGAAATCTTCCCACGTATTCTTTTCTTTTTCAATGTATTCAAGCATCATTTTCTTCCCTTCTTCGGTAGCATAATACTTCTTTAAGGCTTCTCTTGATTTTCGAACCAACTTCCAGTTATAGTCGAAAAGGCCTAAGAAATAAGACTCTAAGAGTTCCTTATCCATAAAGTTTATGGCTTGTAATGCATCAATGGCATTCATTCGTGTCATAAAATCATAAGCAGGTGTAGTTCTTAGCTTCAGCTCCTCTAACGCCTCCATCTCCTTAAACAGGATTAACTTATACAGCAATATTCCAATTTCAACGCCTCTTCCCGGAATACCGGGTTCCGCCTCTAAATCATAGTCATAAATCCAGCGGTTGTTGTTGGGGTTCTCCCAATCTAAACTTAAGCCCAAAGCGGATTCCCTCAATTCATAGGAAGGCGCATTTAAGAGGTGTTGAAGCTTTAAACCTTCTTGGATATGAGCACCACTCACCAAATGAATAGCTTCTTTTTTGAGCTGAATATCTCCTCTGGAAAAAGCATATTTAAAGTAAGGTAAAGTGCGCTCAATGCTATCTCTATTTGTTAATTGAGTTAAAGCCTCAGCCCTTAACGGGTAAAAGGCCATTTCATCTTCCAAAATTTCGGTTAAAAACGATTCCTTTTGCTCTATTTCAACCTCTCTTATACTCTTTATAGCAAAGTATTTATCCAATAAAGCAGGTGCATTTTTATATTGTTGCTTAGCGGTAGAGTATGGAGTAGAATACTCTATCTCTGCCAGAATATCCATGTTGGGATTAACCAACCAATATTTCACTTTTTTCCCTTGAGCAAATGTCTGTGTATTGATGTAAGATTCAGCCTCAATAGGAATGAAACTACTTCCCTCAGAGCCATCTTCAAAATAAATGTTTACCGGCAATGAATAATCTTTAAAGTTGTTTTTGGTCATTGAATTCAACGGATTCACTTCAAAAAACAAAGTATCGTTTTTATAAGCACCACTCACTTTTAGCTTGGGTTCTCCGGCTTGTATCACCCATCTTCTAAAAAAATCTGAAGCACCTGCCCCACTTATCTCTTTAATGGATTTATCTAAAGTTTCTAAATCAACAATACCGTAGGCATTCGTTTTTAAATAGTGCTTAATAACCCGCTTATAAAGCTCATCTCCCAAATTGTGGTGCAGCATGTAAAGCACCCACGCTCCTTTCTGATAAAACCGGCTAGAGCCTGCGTTTTTGTTTCCAAGAGGCACAGAATCCGTACTTGACGCTTGAAAAACCAGCTGAGCCTCCTTATAACGCATCCAATCAAAAAACGACTGGCCATATAAGTTTTTCTCAGATAGCCATTGGTAATACGTAGCAAAACCTTCATGCAACCAATGGTGCTCTGATCCACTGGCTGTAACCAAATTACCGAACCATTGATGAGCAAGTTCGTGGGCATTTACATAGGTATAGTTCCTATCGTTAAAGGCGATACTGTCTACCATAAAAAAGTCTCCAAAAATGGTAGCTGTTGTGTTCTCCATAGCTCCATGGCGAAAGTTTTTTACCGGAACCTGAGCATACGATTCCCAAGGATAGGGAATACCGATTTCACTTTCTAAAAAGTTAAAAATCTCCTCATTGTGTTTGTAATAGTATCTATAATCATCCTCCCGGTTGGGGTAATAATACTGAGTGAGTGGAATGCCAGTTTTACTTTGAGTATCTGTTTTATCATACTCTCCAACAGCAAGCATAATCAGATAACTAGAGTGCTTATCTGGCATTTTATAGTGCCATTGTGTTTCTTTTTTACTGGCTTCCTTTTCCAACAGTTTCCCGTTGGAAACCACTTCAAAATCTTTATCAAAACGAACGATCAGCTCGGTTATTAACTTGTCTGTTTGATCGTCACGATGAGGAATCCAATGCCTGTGATCAATTCCTTGACCCTGTGTCCAAATCTGTTTAGCACTGGTTCCTGTTTCATCATCCCAACCAATAAAATAAATGCCCTTTCGGGGATTACAGCTGTACTCTATAGAGATGGTATTCGACTCACCCAATTTAGCTAAGGAAGAAGAGATCCATATTCCTTTGGTATCGTAATGATACTTTGCCTTCTTCCCATTGAGCTTCACCCGTTCATAGTTCATCCGGATCCCATTTAAGTAAATGGAGTCAACCTCTGATTTATAATCAAACTTTAAATCCACCTCGCCCAATATCTTCTGCTTTTCTGGCTCAAAATCAAGCTTTAAAGTAAGATGGGTAAAGTCAACTTCAACATCAGACTGGGCAAAGGATATTTTTCCGATGACCAAGGTGATCGTTAAAAGAATGTATTTTGCATTTTTGAACATTAATTCCTGCTTTGGTTGAGCCAAAATAACAACATATTACAAACCCAAATAGAGTACTTGAAAGGAGTTGGACCTTCTCGGGCGCAAATGCTTCAGAAAGAGCTGCGAATTTTCCTTTTTAACGACCTCCTTCACCTCTTTCCGTTTCGGTATGTAGATCGCAGTAGGTTTTACAAAATCAACGAGATAAGTTCTACCGAAACCGAGGTGCAAATTGTAGGCAAACTAAGCAGCATCAAGGAAGTTCCAGGAAAAGGAAGAGGCAAAAGATTAAGTGCTGTTTTTCAGGACGATACAGGAGCAGTAGAGCTAGTCTGGTTTCAAGGTGCTCGGTGGATTAAAGCTTCGCTTAAGGCCAATCAAACCTATGTCCTTTTTGGTAAACCTAACCGATTTCAAAATACGTATAGCTTTCCGCACCCAGACTTGGAATTGCTAGAGGATTTTAAGGCCAGTCCGTTACAGGGGCTTCAACCGGTGTATCCATCTACTGAAAAACTCAATGCCAAAGGTTTAAATTCTCGAGGTATTACCAAACTCATGAAATCGCTTATTCCTCTTGTTCAAAATGAAATTCGAGAGATTTACCCGAAGGAATTTTTGCAAGAGAATGCACTCCCTCTGCTAAAGTCATCTTTTGTTGAAGTTCATTTCCCTAAAAATGTAGAGCAGTTAGAAAAAGCCAGAAGACGTCTGAAATTTGATGAGTTTTTCTTTTTGCAAATGGAAATGATCCGTCAAAGAGAAATCCATAAACACAAATTCCGAGGTTTTGCGTTTCGGCAGTTGGGAAGTTATTTCAACGATTTTTATGACCAATATTTACCTTTTGAGTTAACCGGAGCTCAAAAAAGAGTTCTTAAAGAAGTTCGAAAAGACCTCATGCATGGCAACCACATGAATCGTTTGGTACAAGGCGATGTAGGCAGTGGAAAAACCATTGTCGCCTTAATGTGTATGCTTATGGCTATTGACAATGGATTTCAATGTTGTATGATGGCTCCAACAGAGATTTTAGCCAATCAACATTTTTATGGACTGAAGGAGTTACTAAAGGAAATGCCAATTGAGGTAGAACTCTTAACCGGATCGGTCCGCACAGCTAAAAGAAGAGATATTCATGCCCGTTTAGAGGATGGTAGTCTGCACATATTGATAGGAACTCATGCCCTTATTGAAGATAAAGTAAAGTATAAAAACCTAGGCTTAGCTGTGGTAGATGAGCAACACCGTTTTGGTGTGGCACAACGCGCTAAACTTTGGAAGAAAAACACCCTACCGCCTCATATTATGGTTATGACGGCCACACCTATCCCTAGAACCTTAGCGATGACGGTTTATGGAAATCTTGATATTTCGGTTATTGATGAACTACCACCCGGCCGGAAACCTATAAAAACAGTGCACCGCTACGATACAAACCGCTTGCAGGTATTTGGCTTTGTGAAAGATGAAATTGCCAAAGGAAGACAAGTTTATATGGTGTACCCTTTAATTGAAGAATCCGAAAAGATGGATTACAAAGATTTAATGGATGGCTATGAAAGTGTTACCCGAGCTTTCCCTAGACCAGATTATCAAGTGAGCATCGTTCATGGCAGGATGAAATCAGCCGATAAGGATTACGAAATGCAGCGTTTTGTAGAAGGAAAAACACAAATTTTAGTAGCTACAACGGTAATCGAAGTTGGGGTAAATGTTCCCAATGCTTCTGTAATGATCATTGAGAGCAGCGAGCGTTTTGGCCTAAGTCAGCTGCACCAGCTAAGGGGACGAGTGGGACGAGGAGCGGAAAAAAGCTACTGCATTTTAATGACGGGCACCAAGCTGAGTAACGACTCTAAAACACGAATCCAAACCATGGTAAGAACCAATGATGGTTTTGAAATTGCAGAAGTGGATATGAAATTAAGAGGTCCTGGAGATATGTCTGGCACTCGCCAAAGTGGTGTTTTAGACTTAAAAATTGCAGATATAATCAAGGATGGTGACATACTTGCTCAATCCAGAGAAGCTGCTTCAGACATCCTTAAAAAGGATCCAAATCTAAAACTCTCCGAGCATATTGGAATCAAAAACACCTTTTTGCTGAAAAACAAAAACAAGGTTCAGTGGAGTAGAATCTCTTAAACTCCTATTACTGGTTATATTTGTCTTGAAATATTTCAAATATCAGTCACCACCATAAATATCAAACCATAATTACACCTAAAGGACCTGGCTTTTGGCAGAGTCTAAAGGAGATTAAAAAGTTCAAAAACCTTTTGATGAGTTTTGCTATTCGCGACTATAAAGTTCGATACGCACAAACCTACATTGGTTATTGGTGGTCTATTTTACAACCTCTTGCATCTGTAAGTGTACTTTATCTCATTTTCCAAAAAATGGTAAATGTGCCTACGGAGGGGATTAGTTACTTACCTTTTGCATTGAGCGGACTGGTTTTATGGAATTACTTCAGTTATATCATAACGCAATCCGCAGCTTCTTTAATTAATGCGCAAAGTATGATTCGGAAAATATATTTCCCAAAATTGTGCTTACCTCTATCCAGAGTTATTGTGGGTTTAATTGAACCGGGTATCGGCTTTTTAATATTGATGGCGCTTTTATTTTTAGAAACAGATATAAACTGGATTGCCTTACTTTTTTACCCAGTAGCTGTGCTGTTTACAGCACTTGCGGGTTTAGGCATTGGTTTATGGGCCAGCGCTTTATCCATTCGTTACCGAGATATTCAACAAGTACTACCCTTCATACTCCAACTGTTATTTTTTCTTACACCAATAGCTTACTCATCCGAATTGGTGGATAAAGTATTGCCAGAATCCTATCGGTTTTTAATTTACCTAAATCCAATTTCGGGCATCATAGAAAGCTTTAGGGCTCTAATTTTTGGTGGTGACCTCTCCTTTTTTGTATTGATTTCGTTTGGAGTTTCGATCCTCTTCTTTCTTTCTGGCTTGAGGTATTTCCAAAGAGTTGAACTTAAAATAGCGGATCTAGTATGAAAGATATTGCTATATCAGTTCAAGGTGTGGGTAAGGAATATTCCATCTCTAAAGGGAAGAATTCATTTTGGGCCTTAAAAGATGTAAATCTTGAAGTGGAGAGAGGTAAAGTTTTAGGGCTCATTGGTCCAAACGGAGCCGGAAAATCTACCTTATTAAAAGTACTATCACGCATTACCTACCCCACCCAAGGTCAAGTAAAAGTAAACGGTAGACTCTCCTCCTTACTAGAGGTTGGTACCGGCTTTCATCCAGAGCTTACCGGGCGAGAGAATATTTATCTCAATGGAGCCATTTTAGGAATGACTCGAAAAGAAATTGACCTTCACTTTGAGGAGATTATGGACTTTTCTGGAGTGCATAAGTTTATTGATACGCCAGTTAAACACTACAGCAGTGGAATGTATGTTCGCTTAGCTTTTTCTGTAGCCGCACATTTAGATTCTGATATTTTACTCATTGATGAAGTATTGGCTGTTGGTGATGTAGAGTTTCAGCGAAAGTGTCTTGAAAAAATGAGTGAAGCCACACAAGCCCAAAATAGAACGGTGATTTTTGTGAGCCACAATATGGGCATTGCTCGTAACCTTTGTGATGAAATCGCCTATTTAGATAAGGGTCAGATTATGAAGATTGGAGATTCTGTAGAAATCTCTGACTATTACTTACAAGCGCTTAGAGAAGTTTCAGAGTCTGTGAAATTAAGCGACCGAACGGATCGGAAAGGAAATGGAGAAGGCAAACTGGTAGATTTAAAAATATACGATCCGAATTCTGGGCGAGAATCTGTTTTGATTTGCGGAGAAGCGGCTGTTATTGAAGTTTTTTACGAATCTGCTCAACAAGATAAGATTGGAAATCTAAATTTTGAATTGAACATTTTCAATGATGACGGTAACTTTCTATTAACCCTAGGAAATCAATTCTCAGGCTATGCTATGACGAATGTTCCGGGCAAAGGCTCAGCGAAATGCGTTATTCCAAAGCTTCCGCTCATGGCGGGTCGCTATTTTTTTAAAGCTCATCTACACATCGATAATAAAAGAGCCGATTTTATAAATAGAACATCCAACTTTGAAGTATTAGAAGGCGATTATTACGACTCAGGTGTTTTTTATAAGCGTAGATTGCCCGGAGTATTTATAGAACAGAATTGGGATCATCAAAATAATATTTAGTTTATTGGAGTATAATCTAGTTTAAAACGCACGTCTTATTAAACCTCCATTTATCATCATAGGAATGCACCGAAGCGGAACCTCCATACTGGCCAAGGTATTGGAAGAGGGAGGTGTTTTTATGGGGGTGAGAAAAGATCATAATTATGAAGCTACACACTTTTTAAGCCTCAATCAACAAACCTTAAAAGCTTCGGGAAACAATTGGTTGGAGCCTATCATTCCATCAAAAGAAAATTGGAAAATGCTTTCTGCAAAGGAACTCTTCCTCATTCACTTTAAGCTGGTTACAAAGGGGCAACGTCTATTATATCGTTTTAAAAATCCAAAGTGGGGTTTCAAAGATCCTCGTACTACTTTTACACTACCTATGTGGTTAAGTATATTCCCAAATGCAAAGGTGATACACTTGGTAAGAGATACAGAGGCGGTTGCGAAAAGCTTATATAAAAGAAACCAAGTAGTTGGAGAAATATTTGATGAACGGTTAGACGATTTAGATTTTAATCGAAAATTAGCACAGAAGTATGTAACACAAGCTAGGAGTTACGCCTCTAAACTTGGTAAATCTTATTTAGAGATTACATATGAAGACCTGGTAAAAAAGGACGATTCTACTATAGAAACGCTGGAGAAATTTACCTCAACTACGCTTAAACCTCACTTTAAAAAATACATCCGTTAAATGCCTAAGGTTTCCGTAATCGTTCCGAATTACAATCATGCCTCCTATTTAGAGCAACGGATTGAATCTATATTAAATCAGAGCTTTACTGATTTTGAGCTCATCCTTTTGGATGATAAAAGCACCGATGACAGTGACGCTATTTTAAGATCCTATACATCCTCCCATGATAAAGTGCGCTATTTTCCGAATGAAGTTAACTCCGGGTCGCCTTTCCATCAATGGAATAAAGGGGTAGAGTTGGCCTCTGGTGAATACTTCTGGATAGCCGAAAGCGATGACTTTTGCGAGCCTAACATTTTAGAGAAGTTGGTTTCGATCTTGGATCAAAACTCTAAGGTGGGTATTGCATATGCACAATCTTGGTTGGTAGATGAACAAGGGGAGAAAATGAACTCTTATGCCAAAAACCTAGAGTTTATCTACAAAACTAATTCTTGGGAAACAGACTTTGTAAAAAAGGGATCTGATGCCAATCGTGAATGGTTGTTGTTTCATAATCCCATCCCAAATGCTAGTGGTGCCTTATTTCGTAAAAAAGCCTTTGTAGAAACTGGAAAGGCAGATGTTTCCATGAAACTAAACGGGGATTGGTATGTTTATGCACGCATTTTGGCGAAATGGGATTTGGCATTTTGCGCGGAGCATCTAAACTACTTTAGAGTTCATACACAAACGCAGAGAAGCCGACTGCGTAAAACAGCTTCCATTTACCATGAGATTATTAAACTCATTAATTTTATAAGGGATAATACGCCCAATACTGAAGAACCTGCAGGCAGAGCCTTTAAAAAAATTGGGAATTGGTGGGTAGGAAGTTTACCAAAACAAGGCTGGTCTAGAGCAAATTTTAAGAGCAACCTCATGCTTTTTAACACCTTCCGCAAGTATAAGAGACTCTTAATTCTTGGAATACTAATTACTTACTGTATTTTTATAACTAAAAGAACTCTTTCTGCCATCGGACTATTAAAGCCTTTAAAAAACTTGAGAAGCAAGATGTTTCCAGGTAAATACTTTGAGTACTAATGCCATTATTTTCAGTTGTCATACCCATTTATAATTCAGAAACCACCTTAGCAGAAACGCTAAACTCGCTGGCTCATCAGAGTTTTACAGACTTTGAGGTGATTCTTGTAAATGATGGCAGCACAGATGCCTCCAAAAAAATAATAGAAAACTGGAGATCCAATCATCCTTCCATTCAACTTAAATTAATAGGGCAAGCCAACTCTGGTTTAGGGAACTCTAGAAATGTAGCTATAAAACATGCTATTGGAGATTATGTCTGCTTTTTGGATGCGGATGATATCTGGACAAAACACAAGTTGCAGAAACTGGCAAGGTTTCATGAAATGAACTCCAGTGATTTCATCTATCATCCTGTACAAAGTTTTGGCTTAACATCTCCAAAAAAGAGGTTCTGCTACCCACTCACTTCTATTCAGGAACTTATGGTAAAAGGCAATCCTATAGTGCCTTCTGCGGTTTGTTTAAAAACTGAATTAGCGCGGAAACATCCATTCTCCACAAACCCTAAGTTTCATGGGGCTGAAGACCTTCTTCTTTGGATTCAGCTTATGCATGCCGGATATGCTCCATCATACCTTAATGAGCATTTAACCCTTTACAGAGAAGACGGTGGAATGAGTACAAATTTAAAGGAGCATTATCAAAATGTATTTCATGTTTTTGAGCACTCAAGCACTCAAAAAATGGTAAATCCTGATCTTATAAAAGCGGCTGTAAAAAGAAAAAACTATGAAGCTGCTCGTTTCTTTCAAAAAAGAAAACACTTTGCTTTAGCAGAGTCCTACTATAGCCAAAGTGCCAAGTACAGTTCAAAAACTTGGTTGTTGCGACTCTCAAACTTTCTCGGATTATCCTTTTAGAATTTTATCCTTTTTAAAGCGCTTGTAGGCATTAAAATACTGTTCGCGGTTCTGCGGATTTTGTTGAACAATGTATTCAATCATACTCTTGTAAAGGCCATGTTTAGCTTTCTCCGAAACAAGCACCGGCAACATACTTTTCATGAAATCTACATACTTAGGATTGGAAGAGTTATGTCGAACTTTATACAAAGCCTTCATTGCGGAAGCGGCATCTTTTCGTTGAATATAAACCTCGGCTTTATTCAGTAGCGCCTGTTCAAAACGAGGTGCAATACGTAAAGCTTTTTCATAATACTCCAAAGCCTCATCTGTCTGGTTTTGGGTTTTAAGAACGTTACCCATTTGATTAAGCACCAATATATTGTAAGGATGATAATCTTTTGCGAGTTGTAGATCTTTCCAAGCCTCCTCAGGTTGCTTTAATACGAGTTGCCCTAAAGAACTGTAATAGCGTAAAGGATTGGAGAAGTTGTCCATTACATAGTATGCATTCTCTGCATTTTCAACCGCAGGGATTATTTTTTGAGCATTACGCCTTTTGTTTTCTCTCAACACCTTTTTGGCTCCCTTTTCTCCTTGAAATCTATGATATCCATTATGAAGTCCGAAAAGAGTTAGCACTAATAAAATGACAGGGATAGGTTTGAAATTGAATTTCACACTAAAACCATCACTCTTCTGAAAAGCCAAAGCAATCATACTTATAATCAAAAGACTATGACTCAATCGTTCCATTGGAAAATCCACAAAGGAAAAAGCCATGTATAACGCAACACCAAAGAGCAAGCAAAGATTTACAACCAAATCTTGAGCTGATTCGCTCTTCATCAGGTTTTTTCGGATTTGGATTAAGGTTAATACGAAAAGTGCGATATAGAATAGGACGGTAATAATACCTCCTTCTGCTGCCACCCATAAGTAGTCGTTATGCGGCCTTTGAATATGGGTTATGCCTTGCATTACATTTAGATCTACCTTGTTCAATCCATGTTTCGGAAAGTGTATTCTCCAGTTACCCGCTCCAACACCTGTAAGCGGATTTTCTTTGATCATATCGGTACTGTTTTCCCAAAAAACCAATCGACTTTGAAACGAGCTCTGATCATCAATTTGGTTCTTTTCAGAACTATTGAAAACAGCAATTAACATTAGAGCTATAGCTACTCCGGATATAATACCAAGTAAGCGAAGGGGTATTGTAATGAGATCCTTTTTGCCTTTACTCAGCAACCAATAGGTTAAGAAGGTGATTCCACCACTTAAAAAGATGGATAACCAAACACCACGGGTTCTAAGAACGAAAATCTCTAACACCAAAAGGAATAGAACCAATGTGGAGATCTTTTTCCACCTTTCGTTTAATATAACTCTTCCTATTAAAGCAAATGGAAGGGTAAGCATTAAAGCCGAAGAGAGTAAGTTCTTATGACTAAAACTCCCTTTTATAGCATAAATATCTTCCATTAAATTACCAGCGGATAGGGAACCAAAAAGTTGAAATAGGGTTATTCCAGAAGAAACTAAACCAAACAGCACTATTCCCTTAACCAATATCTCTTTCGTTAGCGCTCCCCTTCTTAAAAGCGTAGCAGTAAGAATAAGAAAGCTCAACACCATTCCATATTTTCCTAAAATAGCAAGGCTTTCTATCGTATTTACTGCGAAAAAGGAGCTTATTGCAGAAAAAATGAAGAAACCGATGTAGGCTAATTCAGAAACTTTTAAGCTCTGATTTTTCGCTGATATTTGTTTCCATCCCAGAATCAATATCAAAAGAAGTGCAATTCCCACAAACAATTGCCTGGGTAAAAGGGTATTATCAATGATTGTCCCTGAAACATAAATACAGGGTAAAATAGCCCAAAATAGGAGATAGATGATATTGAGTATGGAGGGGGAATTTTTTTCTGCCATTAAATTTCCTTTGGGCTAAAAATACGGGATCATAATTTTATTTTAGCAATCCTTTACGAATAATGCATGCTTTTGTCTGAACAAAATTCACATACCAACTCTTCTAAGAAGACGATACGAAAGGTAAAACTGGAAAGAACCTTTCGTCAACGGTCCAACTTGTATCATAATTATTACAAGCGCTCTGGTCATTATTCCTTTATTGGCAAAAACTTGTTGCGGGTAATTGTGGTAATCAGCCTTTTCTCTTTAGGCGCATGGGCAGTTACCAACTATATTGTGGATCTAAACACGGTAATGGCTTACCTCACAGGTAATGCACCCAACTGGGTCATCGTAAGTACCCTGTATATTAGTGAAAGCACAATAGGTCTTGCTCCTCCAGACTTATATATTTTCTGGGCCAAAACCTTACAGTCCCCCTATATGATGGTGCTATGGCTTGCCTTAGCCTCTTACATCGGTGGGGTTACAGCTTACTTTATAGGAAATCAACTCTTTAAACTCCCTAAAATCAAGCATTGGGTAAATGTGAAGTTTGATGAGCAGTTTAAAATTTTTAAAAAATACAGTGGCTTATTCATCATTATATCAGCTCTAGCGCCACTGCCTTTCTCATGGGTAAGTATAGTTTCGGGGGTTGTTAAGTACCCTATAGGCTGGTATTTACTTTTTGCCTTATCTCGTATCGTTCGATTTTTTGTGTATGCCTATTTCTTCTTCAGAGTGGTTTAGGTTTACCTTTGCGGTATGATCTTAACGCAAAGGCAATTATTTCTGAATCATATGGCCCAAACCACGGATGCTCCGTTGGCTTTGGAGATTGAAAAAGCAGAAGGTTTATACTTATTTACTTCCACCGGAAAAAAGTATCTGGATTTAATTTCTGGGATTTCGGTTAGTAACGTTGGCCATCGTCATCCTAAAGTGGTAGATGCGATAAAAAATCAGGTAGACAAATACATGCATCTGATGGTTTATGGAGAATATATCCAAAGCCCACAGGTGGAGCTCGCCACCCTGCTCACAGATACTTTGAAAAATGGATTGGATTGTGTCTACTTCGTAAACTCTGGTAGCGAAGCCAACGAAGGAGCTTTAAAACTTGCCAAGCGCTTTACAGGAAGAGCCGAAATTCTTTCCATGGACAAGGCTTATCATGGAAGTACATCTGGGGCCTTATCGGTAATAGGTAGTGAAGATTTCAAAAATCCTTTTCGCCCTTTGGCACCAGGAGCTAGGACTATTCGATTTAATAATTTTGACGATTTAAAGCAAATCTCACATCATACAGCTGCGGTTATTGTTGAGCCCGTTCAGGGTGAAGCTGGATACATTCCTCCCCTTGAAGGTTACTTAAAAGCTCTAAGAGAGGCCTGTACAGATAAAGGTGTATTGCTTATTTTAGATGAAATTCAGACAGGTTTTGGAAGAACAGGAGATCTTTTTGTATTTCAAGGAGAAGAAATAAAACCCGATATACTAACCTTGGCCAAAGGTATGGGTGGAGGAATGCCTATTGGGGCTTTTATTGCTTCCAAATCCATTATGGATAGCCTCAAAGAGAACCCCATTTTAGGACATATTACCACTTTTGGAGGCCATCCGGTTTCATGTGCGGCATCTTTAGCCACACTCAAACTTATTCTAGAAGAAAAACTCAATCATCAAGTACATACTAAACATCTTCTTTTTAAAGAATTATTGGTTCATCCCGCTATTGAGGAAGTAAGAGGTAAAGGCCTTATGCTTGCCGTTCAGTTGGATACTTTTGAGAATACGCAGAAAGTTATAGATCACTGTTTGGAAAAAGGCTTAATAACCGATTGGTTTTTATTTTGTGATAATGCTCTTCGAATCAGCCCACCTCTTACTATACAAGAAGAAGATATTCGTTTTGCTTGCCACGTAATAATGGAAGCAGTAAACAAAGTATACGCATAAAAAAAGCCGGAGTAAGTCCGGCTTTCTATTTATTTTCTAATTGATTGTTTATTTCTTCAATAGCTTAAACACCTCTTGATGTTCGCTACTTTTAATGGTGATGAAATACATTCCATTGGGCCATTCTTGTACGGATACCAAAGCTTGATTTCCGCTTTTAACTATGTTTAGCGCCACACGCTTTCCACTTATGTCTTTCGCTTCAAATGTATAATCCGTACCTTCTTCTAAGCCTTGAATGAATATTTCATTTTTGGCAGGGTTTGGATATACGCTGAATAAGCTTTCTGAGTTTTCATCCAATCCAATATCTGGGGCAAACGACAATGAAACTGGTAATACTCTGTTAGTAGCTGAACTTGGGTATTGCAAAGCGATACCTGAGCTTGCATCTGTAACTGTTAAGCCATTATTGTTTGGCGCATACGGAAAGCTCACACCTTCATAAGCGTACAGGTATAAGTTTGAGTCTGCTGTAACAGCTAAAGTATACTCTGTATTTAAAGCCAACTGGATATTAGTTGGAAGCTCTAAAATCTCTCCTCTGGTTGTAACTAAAGTATCTAAACTAAATAGCTCTACTTGAGTAGCTTTTTCATAAAGTTTAGCTGTTAACGTACCGCTCGCCATCTTTTTAGGCTTACCCGCAAATACTCCCGCTATATTTATAGAGTTTAAAGTTGTGTTGGACACATTTGTAATTTGAAAATCTGCCCCTAATGATCCGGAAAGTTGACCTGCTGAAAGCGAATGATTGCCATTGTTTGGATCTACGAAAGTTTTAAAGCTCCCAGCTACTACTGTAACACTATTACTCGTGCTGGTACAGCTCCCTACAGTTCCTTCAAAATAATATACGCCTGACGCAAAAGGATAAACCGTATCGTTTGGCGCAGTAAACGGAATACCGGCATAATACCATTGATGCGCATCTAAAGTTAGAGAGGAAGAAGGAATTAAAACGCCATTTTGAAAAGACAGAGATAATTGCGCTGCAGGTTCAACCGAGATATATACTGAATCTGTTAATCCTGGATTTGTTGGATCTGTTAGATAATAGTATTGCGAAGAAGAAGGATAAAAATGAGGACTTGCTACGGTATTATTCGAGATATTGGTATTGGGTGACCATAGATAATTACCGCTATCCGACCATCCTGTAACCTGAACCGTATCGCCATCACAAACTATCACTGTATCCTGTTGGATAGATAATGGATCTCTAATCTTTAATACAAGAGATAGATTGGCTGTGCCTGGAAATGGACACGCATCATCTAAAATAATAAAGTTAAAGACAGAGGGATCTCCTGCTGAAAACGTATTTGGAATAATGTAGGTTAATCTAATATCATTTGCCAAGGCTTGTGTACTACCTATTTGAGGACTCACTGCTTCCCAAGTTGCCTTATTAGGCATACCAGAACCACCAAATACCGGATCTAAATCTCTACCTACAGCAGAGATTGTAATAGATTGAGGAGTTCCATTCGGATTAAAATCAAAATCTTGTGTATTCACATCAACAATTACGGTATCTCCAATGCTACACTCAACTTCACGCACTCCATATCCTACATTAACCACAGTATGAGGTGAACTTATTGCGGTTGCACTAAAAGATGGGGGTGTATTGGCAGAAACGGCAAACATAGATCCGTAAATCATATGATCTCGTTTCGCTGAAGAATATAATATGCCATTTCTCCAGGAATCTGCTTCTATAGCATAGGCAAAGGCTCCAGAAGATGAAGATCCTCCATAACCATTTACTTCATAAGCGATAAGCCCAGAACTAGGGTCGATTGATACAGGCCCATTAGAAGCGTCTTCACTAGCATCAGGGAATGGGGCATTTGTTGAATAACCACTACTCCATAAAATTGGGGTTGAACTAGATTGGTAAGGTGATACAAGAGAGTGATCAATTGAATCTCCTCCCTCAGGGGTAAACGCCATAGCTGAAATACTTCCTTTGCCCAATTCAAGATTAAAATTAGGTTCTGCGCTAAATCTTGGCGAACCATACTGGCACCCTGAAGCCGAATTTGCATACATAACAGCTTCAACATAGTAGCCCGATGTGGTTGTGTTATTTAAAGAGCCTGGCCTGCAACAATCCGAATAGGCAAATGTATAACCCGTGGCAGGAGGTGTGCCACTTATAGTAATTGGTGCCGATTGGTAAACATATTTTTCTACAGAACCTGTTGATCCTCCACTACAGGATAATTGTTGTGACGGATCATAACAAGCCAAGGAAATATCAGTTGCTGAAATAAAATTACAGACAATATTACTAGGACTTGCATTGGTGGAAAGGGATTGATTTGAAGTTGGAAGTGTAATCCCTGTGCAGTCTCTATATAATACAAGATTAAAGATATAATCTCCATTTCCTGCACAATCCCAATAAACTTCTGCTCCTATGAGATGAGAAGCTTTGGAGGAAAACAACAGGGACAGCAACACTAAGGTGAGGTAGATTTTTTTCATGTGTGTATTTGGATTGAATTTGTTGGTGAAAGCTAAAAATTCTTTCCCAATATGCATGAAGCCAATTATTGAAAGCTGCTGTCTAATGGGTAAAATATTTTCAATTCAGATTCTAACTTATCCGTAAAAGCCAAAAACTAAAAATATCAATCTAACGAAGTTTCTGCGACAGCAAGGACTTTAGGAAGCTTCACAATAAATTCGGTTCCTTCTCCATACTTAGAAGTAAAAGAGACCTCCCCTCCTAGAATTTTAACGGTATCACTTAGTATGTAAAGACCTATACCGGACCCTTGAGCTTTTGAATTCGCTGTATAAAACATCTCAAAGAGGTTGGATTGGTGCTCTTCTTTAATGCCTAAACCATTATCCTTTATAGAAAGCATAAAATAGGTCTCATCACAAGAAGTTGAAATCTCAATAAACTGCTCTTCTTTAGAAGAATCGTGATACTTGATAGCATTTGATAGTAAATTACTAATAATGATGCTCAACCGTTGCCGGTCTGTTATTAAGGAGGAACACTCAATATTATGTCTTACATCAATCTTACCGGTTTCGCGCATATAGCTATGATCGGTGATAATATTTTTAATGAGTTCTTGGAAATCAACTTCTTCCGTATTGATGTGAATACGTGCATTTTTCGAATAATCTAAAACATTTCTGATAAAATCATCCATACGTTGCATAGAACCATGAATGAGTTGACCGTATTCTTTCAACTCGTTCACATTGTCTGTAAGGTCAATAAGAGTGGTAATACCTATTACGCTTGACACGGGAGACCTTAAATCATGCGAAACACTGTAGATAAACTTATCTAGCTCCTCGTTAGTTTTGGTAAGCCTTTCATTTTGTTTTAAAATAAGAGCCTCGGTCTGTTTGTCTTTTGTTATATTTTCTACAATGAGAGTAACTCCAAATGGTTTTCCGATTTTATTTTTTGCAGGAGCAAAAGTGGCTCTAAACCAAAGTTCCCCGGCTTTAGAATGATGTATTTGCTTTTCAATCTTGTTGAGCTTTCCCTTCAGCGAACTATCAAATAAGTTTTCGAGCTCTGTTTTAAATTCTACAGGAAAATACTCTGTAAAATGAGTTCTAAGTTTGATCTCTTTTCCTGTATAAAAACGCATCGCTACGTTTGAAATTCTATTAAAGGAGATTACTTCTTGTTTTGTATTTAATAATAAATAACTACTTGGTGTAGAATTCAGAACCGCATAATTCAATTCTTGGACTTTACGGTACTTCCTTTCGGTAATAATCTGATCAATTCTTTCGGCTGTTACTTTTGCAACTTCAGAAAGGATTTCCAAGTGAAATGGTCTGAAGAAGTTTTTATAACTGCTTTCGCAATTTATTACTCCGATAATTTCACCATTCAAATTTATGGGTACGGCTATTTCAGATCCAGCATCAAAATGGTCTTTAAAATAGTCCGAACTCACATCGGTATCGTTAACAATTAGGGCCTTTCCAGTACGTGCCACTTTACCCACAACACCTTGCCCTACATTTATTTCTAAGAGCCCATCTATTCTTCGGTCTCCTTTTCGCTTACTGCCGTATGCTGTTTTTGATTGCAGCATATCTTTATTCTTCATAAGGATTATGGCATCTTCTAAATATAGATTAGCCAATACCTCATCCGTAATACACCAGAGTAATTCGTTTATACTAAAGGTTTGAAGAAGCTTAGACTTAAACCTGCTTATCGCTTGCTGTAATTCATTTTTGAGGAATTTTTCAGACTCATCATTCACCAAGCAATATATTCCTCGAGTTTCTTCTGTCGCGGAAAACGGATGTACTTCTGCCTTTATATGACTAAAGCCAGAATCTGAACTTTCGGTGATCTCTAAAAAGGATGTCTTTCGATTTTTAAGTGTAGAATAACAATTGTCCATCCAAACAATTGAGTTGCTGCTCTTATCTGCTTTAAACAAACGTGCAAACTCATCTCCCTTTTTCCAGGAGTAGGCATAAAATCGCTCAAATGCTTTTTGGGCTGCTTTGTTCGCGTACACAAACTTCATGTCTTCATCCAACGTCCAAAAATAAAATGGCGAATCCTCAAAAAGGGATGTTAAATGTTCCATCCCATTTTGATTTTCAGAAAATTGGTCAAGCATCAAACGAAAGTGAAAAACATCCTCTCCGATTAGAGTAATATCCGTAAGAACCGTTTTTATACCTTCTTCAGTTAGGAACTGAATATATAGAGATGCACTGTCTCCATCTCCTTTCTTCAATTCTAGGAGGCGAGCTTGTAGTTTGTTTTGAGCTTCCTTTCCAACAAGATCAAATAGACATTGGTCTATCAATGACGATTTCGTTTTTTTGAAGAAGAGTGCCACTCCTTCACTTACAACAGATAGTTGTCCGCTAAAATTTGAAACAAGAAATGATACATCCCTATCTATTGATTTATGGGAGCTAGAGATTGTACCTTTTTGTGATGGAATCATAAACTAAATAAATCCTTTTCTAAAATGACCTTTTTCAACAGGTCTCATTCTTTAAACAATTCAATTTATAATATTAAATTCTCCCTTTACAGCTTTCAAATATACTCTTTTGATTCAGACATTTTCGAAAGCATCTAGCATAACAAATACGCTTCTATTTATCCATAAATTTTTTAGTCAAAAATCTTCCCAGGATTTAAGATTTCATTGGGATCAAATAGTTTTTTGAGTCCTTTTTGCAATTGGATATTAGCTTCTTCAAAAACAATATCTAAATAAGGCTTTTGAACATATCCTATTCCATGTTCTCCACTAATCGTTCCTCCCAGACTCTTTACTAATCTAAAAATTTCAGCAATACCATCCGGTAGTTTATATTTCCAATCTTCATCAGACATTCCGGACTTAATGATATTCACATGTAGGTTTCCATCCCCTGCATGACCATAACATACGGACTTAAAACCATACTCTTCACCAATCCGCTTTACTCCACTTAAAAGCTTTGCCAACTCTGCTCTAGGCACCACTGTATCTTCTTCTTTATAAACCGAATTCGATTTAACCGCCTCTCCCACTCTTCTTCGAAGCTTCCAAAGCGCTGCTTTTTCGCTTTCATTTTCTGCAAGTAAAACTTCTCCCGCTCCAAATCGTTCAACAATCTCAGAAATCTGCTCACAATCATCCATTAAAACAGCTTCGTTGTTTCCATCTACTTCAATCAACAAATGAGCTTTAATCTCATCCTTTATCGGAAAACTTACGCCATCCACATATTTCAAAGTCCAATCAATTGCGTCTCGTTCCATGAACTCCATTCCACTAGGCGTTATCCCCGCTTGAAATATTGCAGATACAGCTTCGCAAGCTTTTTCTGCAGACTGAAAAGGAACAAGCATTAACAGATTGTTTTTAGGATAAGGTAACAGCCGAAAAACGGCTTTGGTTATTATACCTAAAGTTCCTTCACTACCTACCATCAATTGAGTTAGGTTGTAACCGGTACTGTTTTTTAACACATTTGCTCCTGTCCAAATAATATCACCGTTACTGAGCACAACTTCAAGGTTTAGTACATAAGCATTGGTTACACCATACTTTACCGCTTTCGGTCCTCCGGCATTCAGGGCTAAGTTTCCTCCAATAAAACAACTCCCCCAGCTACTAGGGTCTGGCGGATAGAATAGACCTTTCTCTTTACAAGCTTCATGAAAAACTTGATTGATCACACCTGGTTCAACGGTAGCCTGGAGGTTTCTTTCATCTATTTCTATAATGTGGTCCATTTTTTCCATAGATAGGTTTACACCTCCATAAAGAGGCAGTGCGCCACCACTTAAACCTGTTCTCGCTCCGCTTACAGTAACTGGAATTCTCGATGCATTACAGTAGGCCACTACTTCACTAACCTCTTTTGATGTACTTGGTTTTATAACCAACTCGGGGGGAAATTCAAAATCTTCCGTCTCATCATGACTGTACTTTTTAAGATCGTCAGGAAGGCTAGAACAGTTCGAATCGCCTACGATTTGTTTAAATCTGTCTTTATGAGTGTTGGTTACTTTTGAATACTCCATGCCCATTTTTATTCGCTAAATTATAAGGTGAAATTAGTTTAAAACCACTTTGATCACATTGCTATCCGTCATAAAATTTCCGGCATACTTCTTTCTCTTTATTAAATGTCCTATTTTAGACCGCCTTCAAGATAAAACATTACATAAATGAAGAAATTATTATTCCTAGCGGGGCTTGTGATAGCCTCTAGTTTGAGTTATGCGCAAGAGGATAAATCTATAACAAACGGAAAAAAAGTAAGCCTAGAAGATGTTTGGAAACGCTACTCCTTTGGAGCCAGAGCAATTTCTGGACTAAACTCCATGCAAGACGGGCTTCATTATACGGCCATAACCGGACAAAGGCAAGGTAACCCTACCATTGAGAAATACAGCTATGAAAGTGGTGGGTCTGTTGGCAAAATTTTGTCGATGCAGGAAATAAAGGAAAAAACAGGAAAGACCATATTTTTTGATAGTTATGAGTTTAGCGCCAATGAAGAGAAGGTTCTCTTGGCAACTCAAACGGAATCCATTTATCGCCACTCCAGCCAAAGCTTTTATTACGTTTATGATATAAGCTCCGGTAAGCTCGATTCCTTATCAACGGATGGAAAACAACAGTTAGCCACTTTTTCACCTACTCGAAATCAGGTGGCTTTTGTTTTTGAAAACAAGATGCATATTCAAAACTTTGATGATCCAAATTCTGGTTTAATCACTTTTGGGAAAGGAATGGACGATGCCTTTATTGCAGGTGCTGTTGATTGGGTATACGAAGAAGAGTTTAGCTTCCACAAAGGTTTTGAATGGTCGCCTGACGGAAATCATATCGCTTATTATCAAACCGATGAAAGAGAAGTTCCTCTCTTTAGCATGGATTTATTTGGAAAAGCTCTTTACCCTTCTGAGTATGAGTTTAAATATCCAAAAGCGGGAGAGCCTAACTCAAAAGTGAACATTCATGTTTTTGATGTAAACACCAAGGATGATCAAGCTATTGCACTAGGAGAGGATTATGAATACATCCCGAGAATAAAGTGGACCAGAGCAAATGCCGAATTGGTAATTTTTTCCATGAATAGAATTCAAGATAAACTAAACCTATGGAAAGTAAAAGCAGGAAGTGCAAAAGCAAACCTACTTTTTGAAGAAAAAGCACCTTGCTATATTGAGATCAATGATGATTTAAGGTTTTTAAAAGATGGTTCTTTTATCTGGACCAGTGAAAAAGATGGGTACAAGCACATCTATCATATCGGGGCCAATGGCAAAGAGAAAAAGCAAGTAACAAAGGGCGAGTGGCCTGTAACACAATTTTACGGTATTGATGAAAACAGCAAGCGTTTATATTATCAGTCTGCAGAAGGATCTCCTGTAGAAAGAGCTGTTTACTCCGTGAAACTAAATGGCAAGGGAAAAAAGAAGCTTTCCACACAAACGGGATGGAATGGAGCAGAATTCAGTAATGGAATGAAGTATTACATCAACACCTACTCTTCTAAAGACATTCCAACTTATCAAACGCTTCATAATAGTTCTGGGAAAGAGTTACGCATAATCACTTCAAACGATTACTTAAAAACAGAATTAAAAAAATACAATCTAGCGGGCAAAGAGTTTTTCAACTTTAATACAGAGGAAGGTGTAAATCTGAATGGATGGATGATGAAACCTTTTGATTTTGATCCTAAAAAAGAATACCCTGTGTTGATGTTTGTATACGGAGGCCCTGGTGCTCAAACCGTAAAAAATCAATACGATGGATATAACCACTTTTATTACCAATCCTTAGCCAATGAAGGCTACCTTATTGTTTCTGTAGATAATCGAGGTACAGGAGCACGAGGCCGTGACTTTAGAACGGTTACTTATAAAGAGCTAGGCAAATACGAAACAATGGATCAGATTGCCGCAGCTAAATACTTAGGTAGCTTGGATTATGTAGATGCAGACAGAATTGGTATTTGGGGTTGGAGTTATGGTGGATACATGAGTAGCTTATGCATTACTAAGGGAGCGGATGTGTTTAAAATGGCTATGGCTGTGGCTCCAGTAACCAACTGGAGATTTTACGATAGTATTTATACGGAGCGTTACATGAGAACGCCTCAGGAAAACCCAAAAGGATACGATGATAATTCTCCTGTAAATCATGTGTCTAAGCTAGAAGGTAGTTACCTTTTGGTGCATGGTAGTGCAGATGACAATGTTCACGTTCAAAACACCATGCGCATGGTAGATGCGCTTGTTGAAGCGGATAAGCAATTTGATCTTTTCATTTACCCAGATAAGAATCACGGGATTTATGGTGGTAATACACGTTACCATTTGTATAAAAAGATGACCAATTTTATCAAGGAAAATCTTTAATCCTACAATTTTTAATATTTTTCGCTGCTCTTAAATAAAAAATCATAGAATCATATAACTGAATAATTATGTCAAACGCTAAACAGCTCACTAGCCAAAAAGAGATTTTTGGACACCCGGTGGGATTATTTATCCTGTTTTTCACAGAAATGTGGGAACGCTTTTCCTATTATGGAATGCGAGGAATACTTACCCTATACGTGGCCACCTCGGCTACAGCTATTGATCCCGGACTAGGTTGGAGTAACAAAGATGCGCTTTGGCTATATGGCTGGTATACGATGCTAGTTTATGTAGCATCTATTCCTGGTGGTATTTTGGCAGATAAATTTCTTGGTCAAAAGAAAACCGTAATGCTCGGAGGTATTCTGTTATGTTTAGGACATGGAATTTTAGCTGTTCCTCAAGATTGGGCGTTCTTTACCGGATTGCTGCTTATCATTTTAGGTGTAGGTGGATTAAAGCCAAACATTTCAACCATGGTTGGTGGTTTGTATGTTCCTGGAGATGTTCGAAGAGATAGTGGTTTTACCATTTTCTATATCGGTATCAATATCGGTGCATTCCTTTCTAGTATTTCAGTAGGTTTAGTAGCTTACTATTATGGGTGGCACTATGGATTTGGACTTGCAGGTATTGGTATGCTTTTAGGCCAAATTGTATATATGCTAGGTCAAAAACATCTTACACACGTTGGGAATTTTATTGGTGACCAATCTTCAGGTGTTGATCCAGAATTGGCTAAAAAGCCTCTTACTAAAATTGAAAAAGACAGAGTAATTGTTCTTTTAATCTCCTTCTTAATCGTTGTAGTTTTCTGGGGTGCTTTTGAGCAAGCTGGTGGACTCATGAACTTATATACAGATGCGAAAGTAGACCGTAGCACTGGATTATCTTGGTTGGCTGAGATTCCAGCTGCCGTATTCCAATCGCTTAATGCTGGATATATTATCATTTTTGGAACCGTAATCGGGTCCTTCTGGATTTGGTGGAAAAGAAAAGGACGCGAAGCATCTTCTCTTTTCAAAATGGCTGTAGGTACCATTATTATGGGTCTAGGATATGTATTTATGATGTTTGCATCTGAAGAGGCTTCTGCCGAAGCTTTTGGAAAAGCAGCTATGATCTGGATTTTCTTAGCTTATCTTTTTCATACTATTGGGGAGCTTTGCACTTCTCCCGTTTCGCTTTCATTTATTACCAAACTCGCTCCTGTAAAGTACGCCTCCATTATGATGGGTATTTATTTCGCAGCTACCGGTTTTGGAAATAAACTTGCAGGATCAATTGGTGAATCTTCTCAGCTGGAAGCTTATGGTGGAGCCATGAATGCTCCTAAAGAGCTAGTGTATCAGTATACTGCAAAAGATAGTATTGAAGTTAAAACCCTTGTAGACGGTGAAAAGGTGATCACTAAAGTTTATGATTATTCTATCAATGAAGACAAAAACTTTTCCATTAAAACTCAGGTCTATTTGATGAGTGGAGAAATTGCTTTTGTAGACATGAAGTCTGGAGATATGATCAACGGACTGGTTTCTTTAGATGAGGAAAACAAAGAAATGCTCAAAGGCTATTTGGCTGAGAATGATATTTCTCAAGACAACCCCCAACATGCTCGCTTACTGTTTGAAAAGAATAAAGATGAAGTACAGAATACAGCAAATAAAGGGGATGGACAGCATTACGGTGTTTCTTTCGTAATTGAAGAGGAGCAGAGTAAGCAGGAGTATAAAACGTTCTTATACTTAACGTTGTTTACCGTTGCATTCGGTCTTCTTCTTATTGCTTTCTTAAAGAAACTTAAGAAACTTACGCATGGCGCAGAAGAGATTGAATTGGCGGATAACGACAACTACGATGAAACGGAAGGTTTTGAAGTAGCAGATAAAAACTAATTCATAACCCACTTTAATTCTTAAAAAGCCACCTGTAATTAGGTGGCTTTTTCTTTTGTCAGAACCCTTACTAAACCCTGTAGCGATATACTTATCTTTGGTATAGGTTTTGAACTTGGATAAGAAAAGATGATTATGAAAAAGATATTTTTAGCCCTCTTTGTTATTGGTACTCTAAGCATGTATGGGCAGAAAAGTAAAACCATTAACTGGCTTACTATAGAAGAAGCGGAGGAGGCTAATAAAAAGGAACCACGAAAAATAATTGTTGACGTATACACGGATTGGTGTGGATGGTGCAAGAAAATGGATAAAAGCACCTTTCAAAACGAAAAGATAGCGGAATATGTAAATGCCAATTTTTACGCAGTAAAATTTAACGCAGAACAACGAGATTCACTCGTGTTTAGAAATAGTAAATTCAAATTTGTTTCTCAAGGAAAAAGAGGGTATCACGAGTTAGCCGCTGCTTTATTGCAAGGAAAAATGTCCTACCCTTCCATTGTTTATTTAGATGAGGAGTTGAATATGATACAACCGATCCCAGGTTATATGGATGCTAAACAATTTGAAACAGTAATCAATTACTTCGCTGGAAACCATCATAAAGACACCGCTTTTGATGCGTATCAAAAAACGTTTAAGTCGACTTTAAACAAAGGCTAAAAGCCTATTTAATGTTATAAACGGTAAGCCCGCTTCGAAGCTTGGGCTCTATGTAAGTGCTTTTGGGAGGCATAATTTTATTCTCATCTGCCACTTGTTTTATCTGCTCTACCGTAACCGGAAACAAAGCAAAAGCCACATCGTATTCTCCAGAGTTTACCTTTTCTTCCAGGCCCTTCGAACCTTCGGTTCCTGGTAAAAAGCCTATGCGTTTATCTGTTTTGAGATCTTCCACACCAAAAACAGGACTTAGAATATTTTTAGAAAGAATCTCTGTATCCAAGTGATCAATGGTATCTCCAGGATTAAAACTCCCCGTTTTAGGAACTAGTTTGTACCACTCTTTATCTACATACATTCCAATCTCATGAATCTTTTCTGGCTTAAATGTTTCTTCCCGCTTTGGCTCTATCAAAAAGTTCTCTCCTATCTTTTTAAGAAAGTTTGATTTTTTCATTCCATTTAATCCTTTAACCAGACGGTTAAAATCATAAACTTTCATCTGCTCTTCCCCAATTAAAAAGGCCATAAAGTATTGATGCTGTTCAGAGGTATTTCCATTTTCCTCCAGTCGTTTACTGAGTAAGGAAGAGCTAGCACATCTATGATGACCATCTGCGATGTATAAAGCTTTTTGGTCGCCAACCAGCTGGGTTATTTTTTCAATATCCTTCTCATCTTCAATCAACCACAATTGATGCAATACTTTATCTGTACTCGTAAATTCATACTCAGATCTTTGCTCAATATATCGGGCAAAAATAACATCCAGTCTTAGATCATCCTTATAAGTCAGCAATACAGGTTCTGCATTAAAACCTGTCATTTCCAAGTAATCCGTAAACATTTGCTCCCGGTTGGTAAGCGTATTTTCGTGTTTTTTAATCTTATCATTAAAGTAATCTTCTACAGAAACGGCAGCGATAAGCCCGATGTATTCGTTTCCTTCTTTTACTTGCCGGTATAGGTAATAATTCTCTTTGGAGTCTTCTTCAAAGATCATATCTCGTTTAAAGCGCTCAAAGTTTTCTTTCACCATACCGTACTTTTTCGCTCCAAAAGGAAGGTTCCTTAAATCGGACGAATTGATAACGTGCAAAAATGTAAATGGATTATTATTGAGCTTATCATCCAACTCTGCATCGGTATAAGACAAATAGGAACGAGTAGCTACCAAGTATGCTTTATCTCTAGGCGGACGAATGGCTTGGAAAGGTTTAATGTTAATCATGAAAATAGATCCAAAGGGTTGAATTACGGGGTAAACATAATTCAAACTTTGCAATATTGAGTTTTAAATCAAAACCGCGTATTTTAAATCTTTTGCAGAAGACGCAAATGCTACTGAATAGCTCTTACATTTTCAGTTTCAATTTTGGATAGTTCCTCCAATTGCTTCTTTTCAAACAGAACAGGAAGTTCTTCTAAAGGTGTTCCCACTTCTGCTTTATAATTCACATAATCTTGAAATACAACGCCTTCAACTTTTCTGCGATTGTAAGCGCTTCTAAATCGTACACCGCCCTCATTTACATGATATAGATAAGCCAAGTAATCCATAGCATGATTATCTTTTCTAAACCAATACATATAAACGTCATCATGATCGGTTCCTCCACCTTCTTGCTCAAATCGAATTTCTACTTTTTCGTATTCAATCCCCTTAATAACGGTGGTTCCTTTATAAGATTTAAGTACAGCCGGGTCGTTTAACTTATGAGGTAAAGTAGCAAAGTAAATAACAGAATTCAACGAATTCCTATACTTATCTACCATTGTATCCGGGAGTTCAGAAATTAGAGTTCCATTGGTTTTACGCTCAAACGTATCACCGGTCATTTGATCTTCAATTGTATCGCCCTGTTGTACTTTTTTTAAGGTGTAAGCGTACTGATCTCCCATGTTTTTGAAACTATAAGCTCTTCCTCTAAAGTTGAAAGCATAGGCTGCATTATCGTATTTTTCTCCTCCATGAAAACTCACAGAACTACTTACAATGCGATCTGCCTGAGATTGTTCCTTTATTTCAGTCGACACTTCAGTTGGGCTATCCGTCTTCTCTTCAAGCTTCTGATTATCTTGATCCTGTGGGTTGTTGCAAGCTATTAATAATGGGAGAATTAATACTACTGCCTTAAACTTCATAAAACGTTCTCTTTAGTTTAGCAATTTTAAGACTTTGCTTTAAGTTCAGTTGTTGCTTATCGGACAAAAAAAAGCCCCTTGCGAAAGGGGCCTTCTGGTTTAGTTGATGTCTTCGTTTTTTTTGAGCTTTTCAATAGCTGCAGTTAGGCTATTCTTGTTTCTCTCATCTGGCGCCTTATCAAAAGCTTTTTTTGCATGCTTCAAAGCTTTTTTATAGTCTCCATTTGCGGAATACCCTCTTGCAAGACCCACATTGATTGGCCAGGTTTTTGGATATTTTTTCGCGTTCATTTTAAAAATTTCTAGGGCTTCCTTTTTCTTGCCCATCACTATCATTCTTCTGCCTAAGCCATGAATTTGAAAAACGGTTGCTGAAGGATCTTGAATCGCTTCTTTTCTAACCTTATTTGCTTCCTTTTCATTTCCCATAGCTTCAAGCACTAAAGCTTTTGTAGATAAGGTAGTAAAGTTTTTTTGTCCGAAAAATGGATCTTCCACAGCCCCACTTGCATACTCTAATGCCTTATTCAAGTCAAGCTTATTGCTTAGATAAAAGTTAGCCGCATTGTTCCAAGCTTGCCAATTGAATCCTCCTGACCCTCTTAGGTCATCATCAATTTGTGCTGCATATAATTCTGTTATGTTAGGCACTCCTATTTTAAATGGTACTTCTAGATTCTCCCATTTTAGAGCAGCAGTACAACTTTTTAATTGTCTATCGTAAAATTCATAGCTGAGCCATTCGTGAAACTCCGACTTTTTAGGAGTTACAGTAACTCTTAAAGCATCCTCTTCTTCTTGATAAAAATAACTTCCCCAAGAGGAAGCATTTTCAGAGAAAACAATGATCCAGTCCGTTTCACTCGGTATCATATGCAAGCCATAGGTTCCGGCCTTAAGAGGCGAGCCTTCTATTTCTACATCATGAGAAAATGTAATCGTTGTATTTTCATTGGCTCCTGCTCTCCATGGCGATGGGTTTTCTGCCGAACTCAAACCAAACGAAAGGTTATTTAACCCATAAGGAACGAGTTGCCCCCATATTTTCCCTTCTCTGGATTGACCGTTAGCTCCCGTAACATCTGGAGAGTTATAGGTAATGGTAACATGAGTTAAGCCCATATACTGTGTAACGGATGCTTTTTGATTCCCACCACTAGGTGGAGTAGTAACTTGAGCATGACTTGATAAAGCAAAACATGCCATGATCGTTAGAATAAATATTCTTTTCATTTTTATATTAGATTAGAAAGTCCAGAGCAGAAAGGACGTTCAATTTAACAAAAAAGAAATCAGCCTAAATTCTACTTGATAAATAGATGGTGTGGATTGATCTTTGAAAATTGAAGAATATCATGAAACTGACCTTGGTAAAAATGCAGATCGGTAAAATGAGCTTCTTTACTGAAGCCTAAACGATTAACTATTTTTTGAGAACCCATATTTGAGGTCAATATCTGCGCAAAAAAAGTATGTAAATTCAGTTCCTCAAAACCGTATGTCACCACTTTTTCTACCAATTCAGACCCACAACCCATTCTCCAATACTCAGGAAGTATCGAATAACCAACCTCTGCTCTATGGTTTTGTTGATCAATCTCCTTTATGGTTAAAAGTCCACAAAACGCTTGGTTGCTTTTGAAAAAAGCACACCATTGTAAAAGTGTGTGGTTCTCTATAGATTTCGCTCTATTTTCCCACCACTCTTTATACTCTTCTTTATCGGTTAATGTTGGTAAATAAATGGATTTTCTTACTTCAAGATTACTCAGTATACTGTAAACGTGTTCCTTGTGTTCATCATGAACGGGATATAGCACAAACCTTTCCGTTTCCAGAATATCAGGATGTAGAAGTTTCGTTGTATTAACCATTTGCAATTGTACAATGAGAATATGATATAAAAAAGCCCTGTACTTATTAAAATACAGGGCTTTAATGAAATAATTAAAAAGGTAGATTAACCGATTGGGTATCTCCCTTTTTCAATTACTCTAGCGGCTATTCTTCTTCTTACCACTTTAGGATTAATCGGATTGTTCACTTTTGTAAATCGCTTTAAGCCCATCAACATCATTCTCAATTCGTCATCTTCTGCAAAGCTATACAAAGCTTCTCTTCCGGCTCTCCCTACTTCTTCTGCTGCATTGTGAAGAAACAACCTGGTCATATCAATTTCTAGTGTGGCACTATCCTCCCCATTCCGGTGTGCCAATTTCTCTGCGCGTAACATAGCACTCTCTGCGGCATACACCTGAATAAGCATATCGGAAGCGGCCATCAAAAGCTCTTGCTCATTTTCTATCTCCATCGTAAACTTCTCTACCGCTTTCCCTGCAACCATTAAAATGGCTTTCTTCATCTTTTCAATCATCTCCTTTTCCTCCGCAAAGAGTTCAGAATAATCCGGAGTTTCAAAGGAGGGAATAGACATTAGGTCGTTAGCTATTTCCATCGCAGGAGTCATCAAATCTAGCTCTCCTTTAAGTGCCTTTTTCAAGAGCATCCCAACGCTATGCATACGATTGATCTCATTGGTACCTTCATAAATACGAGCGATTCTTACATCTCTATAAGCTGCTTCCATTGGAGCATCCGCACTGTATCCCATTCCTCCAAATATCTGTACACCTTCATCAGCTACATAACTTCCAACTTCTGAGGCAAATACTTTGAGAATGGCACACTCAATTGCATACTCCTCTACTCCTTTTAATTTGGATTCACTCAAACCCGCTCCTCCAGCGGCTAAACGCTCAATATGATCTTCAATATCTTGTCCAGCTCGGTATACTGCACTTTCGGCTACATAAGTACGAGTAGCCATCTCTGCTAGTTTTTGCTGAATGGCCGGAAAGCTCGTAAGTGCATTGCCAAATTGTTTTCTTTCATTTCCATACTGAGTAGATAATTCCAAAACTCTTCTAGATGCATCTAATGTGGCTACGGCCAATTTTATTCTGCCGTAATTCAACGCATTCATAGCTATTTTAAAGCCCCCGTTTCTTTCACCTAATAGGTTTTCAACAGGTACTAGACAATCGTTAAAAAATACTTGACGCGTAGAGGACGCTCTAATTCCAAGTTTATTTTCCTCCTCACCGAAACTGATTCCTGCATAGCTGCGCTCTACAATAAAACCTGTTATGTTTTTATCGTCTCCAATACGTGCAAATACAATAAACAGGTCTGCAAAACCAGCATTGGAGATCCATATTTTTTGACCGTTGATTTTATAATGCTTTCCATCATCTGTAAGTTCCGCTTTAGACTTTCCAGAATTTGCATCCGATCCCGCTCCTGGTTCAGTTAAACAGTAAGCTCCCATCCATTCTCCCGAAGCGAGCCTGGGTAAATATTTTTGCTTCTGCTCTTCATTACCATATAGAGAAATAGGCAAAGTTCCTATACCGGTATGCGCTCCGTAAGCCGTGGAAAGAGATCCGGAAACTCCAGAAATTCGATCACACACCAACATGGAGGTATTAAAGTCCATTCCTAAACCACCATATTCTTCCGCTACAGAGATACCGAGTAAACCTAGTTCACCGGCTTTTTTCATTAAATCCAGCGTGAACTGATAATCCTTTTGCTCAAACCGATCTCTCTGTGGGACTACCTCTTTATCCACAAACTCCGAAGTCGCTTCTCCCATCATTCTTTGTTCTTCACTAAAGTCTTCCGGTATGAATATGTTCTTACTAGAGGATGATTTAATGAGAAACTCTCCTCCCTTGAGGAAGTCTTTATTTTGATCTATTTTGGAATTTGACATGGGCTCTATTATTTTTATAACGATGCTTCTTTTAACGGTTCTAAGATAAGAAAAATAAACTATGCACGCATAGTAAATTAAGAAAAATATCAAAAAAAAACACCTCCTATAAAAGAGGTGCCTTAAAAGTCTATTCGCTTTCTAAAATTTACATCATCTCATAGATACCTGCAGCACCCTGACCCGTTCCTACACACATAGTAACCATGCCGTATTTTTGATCTCTTCGCTTAAGTTCATGAAGGGCTTGAACCGTTAGCTTTGCTCCAGTACAACCCAAAGGATGTCCTAATGAAATGGCTCCACCATTTACATTGAGAATATCCTGATTGATATCCAACTTTCTGGCTACTGCTAAAGATTGAGAGGCAAAAGCTTCATTCAGTTCTATAATTTGCATATCGTCCAACTTCATATTGGCCATCTGTAATGCTTTTGGAATAGCTTCCACAGGACCGATACCCATTATTCTTGGATGTACTCCGGCAACAGCATAAGACACGAGTCGGGCAATAGGTTTTAGGCCTAGTTCATTTACCATTTTTTCGCTCATCACTATGGTAAAAGCAGCACCATCCGAAGTTTGAGAAGAATTACCCGCTGTAACGGATCCTTTTGCAGCAAATACGGGTCTTAATCTAGCTAAAGCCTCAATAGAAGTATCTTTTCTTGGGCCTTCGTCCGTATCAATACTGTAGGTTCTGGTCTGCTTCTTTTCATTTTCATCCAAATAGGTTTCACTGATCTCTATGGGAATGATTTCTTCTGAAAAACGACCTTCCGTGATGGCACTTATGGCTCTTTGATGAGAACGATACGAGAATGCATCCTGGTCTTCTCTATTAATATTGTATTTCTCTGCTACGGCTTCTGCCGTTAACCCCATATTATTATACCAATCCGGGTTTGTATTGGACGTTTTGTAGTTTGGAGTAACCTTGTACCCTCCCATTGGGATGTAACTCATACTCTCTGTTCCTCCTGCTATAATGCAATCTGCCATTCCCGCTCTAATTTTAGCTGTGGCAATGGCTATGGTTTCAATTCCAGAAGAGCAGTAGCGGTTTACAGTAACTCCCGGGACCTTATCTGTATCTAGACCCATCAAGGAAATCAATCTACCTACGTTTAAGCCTTGTTCCGCTTCAGGCATTGCATTCCCTACAATAACATCATCAATTCTATCCTTATCCAATGCGGGTATTTCCTGCATTAATTTTTTGATAACCTCTGCAGCCAAGTCATCTGGACGGGTAAATCTAAAAACTCCTTTTGAAGATTTACCAACAGCTGTACGTTTGGCGGCTACTATATATGCTTCGTTCATTTTTTTCAGTTTTAAAGATTCAACCTTAGTTTCTTAGCGGTTTACCCGTTTTAAGCATATGCTGAATTCTTTCCAGCGTTTTCTTTTCTCCACATAAGCCTAAAAAGACTTCCCTTTCTAAATCCAACAAATATTGCTCGGAAACCATGGTAGGTTCGCTGAGTTCTCCCCCAGCCATTACATGCCCTAGCTTATTCACCATTTTCTTCTCATACTCCGTGATGTAACCACCTTCTAACATTTGGTGCGCTCCAATCTGAAACACACCCAACGCTTGCTTGCCTAAAACTTTAATATCTCGCTGTTGAACGGGCATTTGATATCCGGTATCGGCTAAAGCTAAAGCCGATTCTTTTGCATCTGCAATCAATCGATGCTTATGCATGGAAATTTTATCTCTACCTTCTACTAGAATACCAAGTTCCATTGCTTCTACAGCAGAGGTAGAAACTTTTGCTTGTCCTATCTTAAGGAGGTTCTCTCGATAAGCATTCAATTCTACATCATCTTTTATATAACGCTTAGAAGCTCTGCGCGTCATTTCTTTTGTACCTCCTCCTCCTGGGATTAGGCCTACTCCAAACTCCACTAGCCCAATATAGCTCTCTGCATAGGCTTGAACCGCATCAGCATGAAGAGATGCTTCGCAACCTCCTCCCAATGTCATGGCAAAAGGCGCCACTACCGTTGGAACGGAAGAATATCGCAACCTCATCATAGTATCTTGAAAGTACTTAATGGCAAAATTTAACTCTTCATACTCCTGCTCAATAGCCATCATAAAGATCATCGCCAAGTTGGCTCCAACGGTGAAATTATCGCCTTGATTGGATACAACTACTCCTCTAAAATCTTTCTCTGCAAGCTCAATACCTTTATTGATACCTGCTAAAACACCGCCTCCCAGCGTATTCATTTTAGAGTGGAACTCTATGTTTACAATACCATCTCCAAGATCTAATACAGAGCACTCTTTGTTGCCCCATACCAAATTGTTCTTACGGATATGATCCAATATGATAAAATCACGAATTCCAGGAACTTCGACCATTTTATGGTCGGGTATAGAATAATAATGTTGAATGTTGTTTTGAACCTCATAGAAAGAAGTCTGACCAGATTCTAACATTTCCTTCACCCAACTTGCCACCTGCTTCCCTTCGGCTTCTATCAGATCTAATCCTTTTTGAATACCTATAGCATCCCAAATTTCAAAGGGTCCATGTTTCCATCCAAACCCGGCTTTTAAGCCTGCATCGATTCGATACAATTCATCTGAAATTTCTGGAATCCGATTGGACACATAAGCAAAAAGACCAGCGAATGCTTTACGGTAAAACTCTCCCGCTTTATCCTTTCCTTTTACCAAAATTTTGAAACGATCTTTTACATCGTCTACATTTTTGGTTAACTCAAGGGTTGGGAATTTACTTTTCTTTTGCGGTGTATACTCAAGCGTATCCAGATCCAAAGAGAGAATTTCAGACTTTCCGCTTTCGCCTTTTACCTTTTTATAAAAGCCTTGTCCTGATTTAGAACCTAACCATTCATTCTCCAACATTTTTTGAAGAAATGCGGGAAGTTTAAATGTATCTCTCTCTTCATCCTTAGGTACAGCCTGATATAAGCCATTCGCTACATGAATTAGAGTATCTAGCCCAACTACATCGGCTGTTCTGAAAGTGGCCGATTTTGGCCTACCGATTAGCGGTCCTGTAAGTTTATCAACGTCCTCAACACTTAAACCTAACTCTTGAACACTGTTGAAGAGATCCATAATGCTGAAAATCCCAACACGATTTGCAATAAATGCCGGAGTGTCTTTACAAAGAACTGTTGTTTTTCCAAGGGTAGTTTTACCATACTCCATCAAGAAGTCCACAACTTCTCCATCTGTATGTGGTGTAGGAATAATTTCTAGGAGCTCTAAATACCTTGGTGGATTAAAGAAGTGAGTGCCACAAAAATGCTTTTTAAAATCATCACTTCTATCCTCTAGCATCAAGTGAATTGGAATACCTGAGGTATTGGAAGATATTAAAGTACCTGGTTTTCTGTGTTTCTCAACATTTTCAAAAACTTGCTTTTTAATATCCAACCTTTCAATAACTACCTCAATGATCCAATCGCATTCTTTGATAGAGGCAAGATTATCCTCAAAGTTTCCGGTTTTTATGCGGCTGGCAAAAGCTTTACTGTAAATAGCAGAGGGATTGCTTTTAAGGGTGCTTTTTAATGCTTCATCTACAATTCGGTTTCTTACCGGTTTGTCATGTAGTGTGAGCCCTTTAGCCTCTTCTTTGGGATTTGTTTCGCGAGGAACAATATCGAGAAGTAATACCTCTACACCTACGTTTGCCAAATGGCAAGCAATACGTGATCCCATAATTCCAGACCCTAGAACAGCTGCTTTACGAATGTTTCTTTTCATTTTTTGCGGGATATATTTTTTTATTAGTGATCAAATCATTCACTGTATTCATTACCTCAAAGAAGCTGGTTAATTTCTCCTCATCTAAGGATGAAAACACTACTTCGTTGAACTGGATAACAGCTTTCCTCGCGTCTTCGCGCTTCTCTTTTCCAAAATCTGTAAGAAAAATCAAGACACCTCTTCCATCTAACGGGTTTTTAACCCTGTAAATTAGATTCTTCTCTTCCATCGATTTAATGATGCGGGAGAGACTGGTTGCTTCCATGCCCATTTTGGGGCCTAAAGAAGTGGAAGGTGTTCCTTTTTCAACATCTACGTTCAATAAAACGTAACCGGTAGCCATGGTTGCGCCATAATTAGCAGCTACTTCATTGTACATTTTAGCAATACTTTGCCAAGTTCGTTTGATGTGGAAGTCTATGGTATCTTCAGATTTCAATAGCGATGAATTTTGAGGACAATCAAATGTAATAAAAAATATTATGCGCGCATAATAAAATGAAGGGGATTATTTTTTGCACTCTGAGAAATAGAACTCCTCAATGGCAACCACCTTAGTTTTGATGGCTTCTAAATCTTCTTTCTCGCCCGAGATTTTATTATAAATACTTTTTCGGGGGTGATGGCGAAGCATAATTTCTACCGGTTTACTATCCAAATCGGTAATATGCAAAATAACTCCTCCTTTTTCTCCAGCGGTAAAATAGCCTCTTATCTCCTGAAAGTTGTATTCATCCGCGCCCATATCAGGTATATACTGATGTCTTACATATCCTGCAAAAGTGCCGTTTACGGGATTCATCTCATATTCCAAAACGATTTGCTCTGAAAATAAACGGTGTGAAGTTTTGAGTCTCAAGCATTGACTTAGATAGGACTTTTGATATTCCTCCATCATGCCTTTTCGAATTTCCGGCTTGTGGATAAGATAATTCTTCTTCTTAAAATTTGGATGTAGAGAATCCTTTGCCCATGATAAACGCTTGTAGAACAGTTGGTCTTGAAGCAGCTTAATCTCAGCCTCTAGATTTGTATTTCTCAGCATTACGCTATCACAAAGATCGGTGGCTTTTAAAGCAGCTTCTTCAAAGTTCTCTTGTTGCTGCTCTTTCATTTGTTTATTCTCCATAGAGAGTTCTTTCTTCTCTGATCGCATTTGAGCGACCTGAGATTCAAGAATTGAAATTTTGACCTTTAACTCTTTTTTGCTTTGCCCATGACCCGATAAAGAGAAAAGACAAAAAAAGAGAAGGAGTAATTTTGGTGCTTTTAAAAACATGTATTTAACCTTTGGTATGTCCGTAAATATTTTGATAACAATGCGGATACATCTTAACAATGTTTCTGCGCTTCAAGCTGAGTTTAGGTGTTAAATGACCTGAATCCACCGACCATACATCTGTAGTTATCTCAATTTTTTTCACTCTTTCCCAACTACCAAAGCTTTCATTTATTTCGTTTACATCTTTCATGATACGTTCCTTCACACGATCATCCATTGCCATTTCCTCTAGTGTTTGATGATTTAATCCTTTTCGTTCGCACCAAGATTTTAGAAATTCAAAATCTGGTTGCACAATAGCGGCTGGCATTTTTTCTCCCTCCCCTATTACCATAATCTGCTCAATAAATCGAGACTCTTTGAACTTATTTTCTAGTAGTTGAGGAGCAATGTACTTACCACCTGAGGTTTTAAACATCTCCTTTTTACGATCGGTAATTTTCAAAAACTTACCATCTACAAACGTTCCAATATCTCCGGTGTGGAAAAAGCCATCTTTATCAATAACCTCGGCTGTTTTTTCAGGTTGTTTATAATACCCCATCATTACATTGGGTCCTTTACAGCATACCTCTCCATCTTCGGCTATTTTCACCTCCACATTATTGATGGGCATACCTACCATTCCAAAACCTTTGCGAGCCGGATCTGGACCATTTACAGATATTACTGGAGAAGTTTCCGTTAATCCATATCCTTCTTGAACATTAAAACCTGCGGCAGAGAATATTTGATTCAATTTTGGATTTAAAGCGGCACCGCCAGATACCATCACACGCACTTTTCCGCCTAGTGCTTCTTGCCATTTGGAAAAGATGAGCTTTCTGGCAATAGATAATTTAAAATTGTAAAAAGCTGAATTGCCTGATAGTTGGTAATGCTCACCGAGCTCCACCGCCCAAAAGAACAGCTTTCGTTTTATTCCTGTTAATTCTGCGCCTTTAGAAACAATACGATCGTATACCTTTTCTAGCAGTCGAGGTACAAGACTGAAGATTTCGGGTTTTATTTCTCGGATGTTATCTCCGATGGTTTCTAAGGATTCTGCAAAATACATCGGTACACCGTTATTCATATACAGGTAAGTAAGCATACGCTCAAACACATGGCAAACCGGTAAAAAACTCAACGCTCTAGCATTGTCTAGATTTGGCATTCTATCCGCACTATCAAGCACGTTACTGATCAGATTATTATGAGACAGCATAACTCCTTTAGGGCTTCCAGTAGTACCCGATGTATAAATCAAAGTGGCTAGATCCCCATTCTTTACGGCATCCATACGAGCTTGTACTTCTTCCTGATTGGAGTCATCTTCTCCCATCTCCAAAACCTCATTCCAATTGGCTATTCCCGCTTCTTCATTGAAAATGTAAATCTCCTTTAAAGATGGAACTTCCGCTTTAATCTTATCTACTTTATCGTACAATTCCCGATCTGATAAAAAGCAATGCGTTACTTCAGCATCGTTGAAAATGTATCGGTAGTCTTCACTAGAAATAGAAGGGTATACAGGTACATTTACTGCTCCCACCTGAAGAATCGCCATGTCCATCACATACCACTCAAAGCGATTTGTGCTTGAGATAAGCGCAATCTTTTCCTGTGGTTGAACGCCCATTTTTAAGAGGGCGCGCGAAACCTTGTTTACTAAATCAACAAACTCCTGCGTAGAAACGGGTTTCCACTCTCCATCTATCTTAGTAACTAAGGCATTGGGTAAAGGGGTTTCTTTTAATTGCTTATGTAAAAAATCAAAAAGTCTACTCGGGGTGGATGAACTCATTTCTTTTGTTTAAAATCAAATCGGTTACTAATATACAAATCAAGCAGAGGAATAAAACAAGCTCCAGTGCCTTACTCCGTTGCTGTATTCTCAAAGTGATATACCTCTTCTCCTTGAATGTAGGTTTGCATCACTTGAGTATTTAATATTTCTTTTGGATCGCATTTGATCCAATCCTTATTTAATACTACAAAATCGGCCCATTTTCCTGCTTCCAAACTTCCTTTTTCAGTCTCCTCAAAGTTGGAATAAGCAGCCCATATAGTCATTCCTCTCAAGGCCTCTTCCCTGCTCAAAGCATTCTCCATTTGAAAGCCACTTTCTGGATACCCTTCTACATCTTTACGAGCCACAGCTGCATAAAAGGTTTTAAATGTAGAGATATCTTCCACTGGAAAATCTGTGCCGAGAGCTACTTTTCCATACTCATTTAGTAAAGTCTTGTATGCATAAGCATATCCTATTCTATCCTTTCCCAATCGATCTTCAGCCCAGTACATATCCGAAGTAGCATGGGTAGGTTGTATGCTGGGTATGATCTCATATTTCTTAAACAGCTTAAAGTCTAAAGGGTTCACTACCTGTGCATGCTCTATCCGCCAGCGTTTGCCTTTTGCTTGTTCGCCATACGATTGCAGTATGATCCGATTTGCAGAATCACCAATGGCATGTGTATTCATTTGCCAACCAAGCTCTGCTAGTTTTATGGCACTTTCTTTAAAATGGAATAACGAATCTAATAGGAAGCCTTGATGATTGGCATGATCTGAATATGGAGCCATTAGGCAAGCACCTCTTGAACCTAAAGCACCATCTGCATAAAATTTAAAGCTGCGAACGTTAAGCCTCTCAGTTTTAATAGGTCCATTCTTTAAAAAATAATCTTGCAATTCCGGTTTATCTGAAACCATAATGTACATCCTCATTTTCAGCTCTTCTGCTTTTTGAAGACTATCGATCAACTCAATGGAAGCTCTATCTAAACCCGCATCATCTAAAGTGGTTAACCCATACGCAAAGCAATTGGCTTGAGCTTTTTTTAAAGCCTCAATCATTTGAGGTCTTTCTAGTTCAGGCACATCAATCAAATCCACCGCATTGTCAATCAATATCCCAGTAGGTTTACCAGCGTCATCTTTTTCAATTAAACCACCATTTAAAAGGGTATCTGCATTTAACCGAGAATAGTTAATAGCGGCTTGATTTACCAAAACCGCATGGCCATCAATTCTAGACAATACTACCGGGGTATTTGGGAATAGCTCATCCAGCTGAGTTTTATTGGGAAACGCTTTTACTTCCCAATCGTTTTGATCCCATCCTCTTCCGGTAATGTATTGCAGTTGATTTTCTTTTTGGAAAATCTTTACTCTTTCTATTACCTCCTCAAAAGATTTAGTTCCTACCAAGTTTACCGATTTTAAGCCATTGGCATAACCCACAAAATGACAGTGTGCATCAATTAAGCCTGGGTAAACAAAATTCCCCTTTACATCCAGTTCTTTAGCTCCTTTGTATTTCCTTTTAATCTCTACATTAGATCCTACTTCCAGCAGCTTACCTTCGTTTATCACCATAGCTTCTGCTGTAGAAAAAGAAGAGTCTACGGTGTAGATATGAGCATTATGAACAATGAGATCAACCGAAATAGGTTGAGTACAGGAAAGCAGGGAGATGGATGTAAAAAAGAAAAATAGCCTTTTCATTGAAGGGGTTGATTTAGAGCTCTTAAAACTATTAATAATTGGCATAAAAAAAAGCCTCGTGGATACGAGGCTTTTTAATGAATTGAATTGAATCTTATTTCAATGATCCAACCATATCTTCTGGACGTACCCACTGATCAAATTCATCAGCTGTTAAATAACCTAGATTAACAGCTTCTTCCTTTAAGGTAGTGCCATTCTCATGCGCTGTTTTTGCAATTTTAGCTGCTTTTTCATAACCAATCTTGGTATTCAAAGCGGTAACCAGCATCAAAGAATTGTCCAAATGTCTTTTTATCACATCCTTGTTGGGCTCAATACCTACGGCACAGTGATCATTAAAACTCACACAAGCATCGCCTATTAATCGAGCAGACTGTAATAGGTTGTACGCCATAACTGGCTTAAACACGTTGAGTTCGTAATGTCCGTTTGAACCTCCTACAGAAACGGTAACATCGTTACCCATTACCTGTGCACAAACCATAGTAATTGCTTCGCACTGAGTAGGATTTACTTTACCGGGCATAATAGAAGAACCTGGCTCGTTAGCTGGAATAATGATTTCACCAATACCACTTCTTGGGCCGGATGCCAATAAACGAATATCGTTCGCGATTTTCATCAACGATATGGAAAGCTGTTTCAAAGCGCCATGCGTTTCTACCAGAGCATCATGCGCAGCTAAGGCTTCAAATTTGTTTTCCGCGGTACGGAAAGGAAGTCCTGTAAATTCTACAATTTTCTCTGCTACCAACTCCGCATAACCTTCAGGTGTATTAATTCCCGTTCCTACAGCTGTTCCTCCCAAAGCTAATTCAGAGAGGTGATCTAAAGTATTACGTAATGCTTTTAAGCCATGATTCAATTGAGATACATATCCGCTAAACTCTTGGCCTAAAGTTAAAGGTGTGGCATCCATTAAATGCGTTCTACCAATTTTAACCACCTTCATATACGCTTCAGATTTTGCCTGTAGGGTATCTCTCAACTTCTCTACTCCTGGAATCGTAGTTTCCACAATCATTTTATAGGATGCAATGTGCATTCCTGTTGGATAGGTATCGTTAGAGGACTGGCTTTTATTTACATCATCGTTTGGATGAATCATTCGTTCTCCCTCTCCCAATTTATTCCCACTCAACACATGAGCTCGGTTGGCTACTACTTCATTGCAGTTCATATTGCTCTGCGTTCCGGAACCCGTTTGCCATACCACCAAAGGAAATTGATCATCGTGCATTCCTGTCAGTATTTCTTCACATACTTTAGAAATAAGATCTCGCTTTTCTTCAGATAAAACACCCAACTGACTATTGGCGTGAGCAGCGGCTTTTTTAAGGTAAGCAAAGCCGTGAACCACTTCAATAGGCATACTGGCCTCCGGGCCAATTTTAAAGTTATTTCTACTTCTTTCTGTTTGAGCACCCCAATATTTATCTGCGGGTACTTGAACATCACCCATGGTGTCTTTCTCAATTCTATAATCCATTTCGTTCTATTTGATTTTTTTGATATTATGATGATTGTGGTAATAGCCAAACCGTTAAACCTGAAGCCAAAAGCATGGTGCTAATCAGGAGAAACAAATAATAAAGAATAAACCTTCCATTACTTAAACTTTTACCCTTAAAGAATAGGACAAGTGTAGATCCAATCATGTAAACGATAGAAAACAGTATGGCCCACCCCATTGAGTGCATCATATCTGCCCAGTTTAAATTTTTTCCATTCTCTTCCTGTACGCTCAACTCATACCATTGATCCGGCTCCAAACCACCATTTATTAAGGCAAAAGCAAGGGATACAAACAGTAATCCGCTAATTATAGAAAGAAAGAGGACTATTTTCTTGATATTCATTCTCATGGCGCAACAAATTTAATACGTCAAAATTTGTTTTGAGTTGTAAACCAAAAACTATTTTGCCTTAAATTAGCGGCTCAAAATAAATAAGCATGTTTACTCAAGTTTTAGGATTCTTCATTTTCGTCTTCATTTTTGGAATGGGATTTAGTATGTTAATCTTTTTAGGTCTGTTTGTAGGTTACTGGTTAACCCTAATTGGCGTAGAAGCAATTAACCCTAAATTGGCGCATAAAATGATTGGCCATAAAGAGGAAGAAGCTTAAGAGAGTAAACACCATCATATTATTAAAAATCCTGCTTAAAGCGGGATTTTTTCATTTACATACTACTTGTTTCTTCTTTTATGTAAAGTTGAAGTTTTGGGAAAAACAATCGGAAATCATTTTCAAAGCTTTCATAATCCGCAAATACATCTGCAGTGGCCTCATTCATTTTGTTCTCAAAAGAAGCTCTCCTGCTCATTCCGCTTAAAGCTTTATTTAAACCCTCCTCGGTTTGATAGTTGTAAAGCCAATTTCCTTTTTCCATATAATAAAGCATATGTTGCACAGCTTGCGGCAACTCTTCCCAACGGGCTCTGAACAATCCATAGCAGTTCCTGGTAAAATCGCTTAAAGGAACAGAGCTATAGTCTGAAAAATGTTTGGCTAAAAAATGATCGTAAACAATATCTCCAATTACAGGACTATACTTTCCATGTTTGGGTCTCAATTTTTTTTTTGTCTCTTCCACCACAGGATGCGAGTCCGTATAATCGTCTATGAGATGATGAATTTTGATGCCAGTTTGCACGCCAGACTTAAAAGAACTGAACTGTGAACTTCTCACAGAGTCGGCTATAAAGTTACCGATGGTCCAATCTTCATTGTTTTGACTTAAAAAAAGATGAGCTAAAAAGTTCATTTATTTTGAAAAACACTATTTTAGTAAAGAACGGCAATTATTTTTGCAAAGTGAAAAGCAAGGTTTCATATTCTTCTATAATCGCATTGGTCATGATAGGCATCTATCTATTTACCATTGGCAAACCTGCTGTTCATGTGGTTCACTACACTTTAAATTATGGCACTTATGCGAACGAACTTTGTGAAAACAAAGACAAACCGCAGCTTAACTGTAATGGAACCTGTATACTGGCGCAAAAGCTAAATATGCTGGAAACGCCTGCTGAAAAGGAAATACCAGCTCTGCCCATTTTTGAAGGTTTACATTGGTATATCGCTCTTTTAGATGAGGAGCCTCCCGTTTACTATCCTGTTTACCGAGACCTTACTACTCGCTTATGCAGAGCTCATAACAATTACACATCCCCCACTTTTACTCCACCTACTCCCCCTCCGAATGGTATCGTTTGAATGAAAATTTGAATTCTAACGATAATATTCTAACAATCATGAAAAAAGCAAGTTTGCTGATTTTAATCAGCATCTTATCCTACTCCTCGTTTGCCTGCGACATATGCGGTTGTGCAGGAATGACGGTAGGTTTTGGCAATCTATCTTTCTTTAACCAACATCAAGTAGGCGTTCGGTATAGCTTAAGGCAGTTTAATTCGCCTTTAGGCAGTGATGACTATTTTCATCAAATCGATTTGAATGGAAGTTATGTTCTAAACGATCGTTTTATCCTATCCGCTTCCTTACCCTATCTATCCGCACAACGTACTTCTGTAGAAGTGGGTAACACAAGTGTTGCTGGAGCAGGAGATGCTACGGTAAAAGTAACCTACTTCCCATGGCGTTATGGCGGAGAAGTATGGAGTAGCCGATTGGGATTGAACTTTGGTCTAAACCTGCCAACTGGAAACTTTGTGGATAGAGACGGTTCTCTAGTCCCTCAAAACTTTCAAATTGGTACTGGTAGTTTGGATTATCTCTTTGAAGCAGAATGGCAAGTAGGAAAAGGCAATTGGGTAGGTTTAGTTCAAGGAAGATATTTGGTAAACACACTAAATACAGATGCCTATAAATTTGGCAATCAAGCGGGCCTACAGTTTACGGCTGCCTATAAAATTGAACGCACTAAAATTGCACTAGTTCCTCTTCTAAATTTCTCTATTGAGCATTTTGATCGAGATGTAAACAACAGAGGGTATTATCAATTTGGAACAGGAGGAGATAGCTTTAATGTATTAGCAGGTTTACAGGTAAAAGCCAAAGATTGGTTATGGAGTGTTAGAGGCGGAACAAACCTTTCTCAAACCGGAGATAGTGAATACATCCCGGGTGTACAGATTTATTTAAGCACAAGTTATTTATTCTAAAGCATGAAACTCAAAGTATTGGCCTTATTCGTATGCCTTATTGCCATCTCCTGTAGCAAGGATGATGCAGATAAGCTAGATACTCAAATGCCAGAAATTAACATTTTAGCTCCAGATACTTCGCATTACAAAAGTGAAACGAATTTACCAGTAATAGCAGAAGTTACAGAGAACGATCAATTACATGATATCCGGGTAGAGATTACCAATCTTATGGATAGCACGCTAGCGTTTAGCACCCATACCCATCAACATCAGCAGAGTACCCTTTATGAAACTTCTATGTGGCTTGTGCCTCATACAGAGGCGCAACAATATGAAGTGAAAATTATAGCTACGGACCATGCTGGCAACCAAGCCAGTGAAACCCGAGTAGTTACCGTTGTACCCTAAATTTTAATGATTTGGTTAACACGAAGAAGCCTTACCGTTTGGTGGGGCTTTTTTGATAATTTTCTTTTGACCAAAGAAAAGAAGCCCCCTCCATAACCACCTAAAATAAAGAATCCCCGTTCTCTTTTAAAAAGAAAACGGGGATTACAGTTCCTATCAAAAATCTCTATCTATTCCAAATGTAATGAAATTTTAGAGACCTGCAACTATTCTTCGATAATTTGAATTTGGTAGGTTTCGGTGATCTGATTTACGAGTAATTTTTTACACGCATCGTCCACCTTTCCTTGGGCCTCTTCCTTGTTTCCAGCTTCTACCTCAAGGGAGATATGCTTTCCTATACGTACTTCGGAGATTTCAGCTAAACCAACATTCTTCATGCTGTTGCTTACTGCTTTTCCTTGTGGATCTAAAAGCGCCTTATGAGGCATCACATCGATTTCGGCTCTAAATTTCATTGTATTCTAAAAATTAATGGATCGTTTTATATGCTCCCCCTGTTTTACTTTTTACCAGGCTTAAAGAGCAATGATAAAATCAGGTACAAAGGTATAATAAACGCAATGGCACGAAAACGAAAAATGACGATTAATAAAATTATACCGCCAATAAGCACAAATCGGCCCTTGTTCTCCGCCCAAGTCAGGTTTTTTACTTTTAATGACATTAATGGAAGCTCCGCCACCAATAAAAAAGAGGTGATTATGGTAAGCCCCGTTAATAAAAGGGGATGCAGTAAAATTTGGCGCAAGTGCTCGTTATCTCCATAATAAGCCAACAAGCCTACAGAAAAGATTAAGATGGTGTTTGCCGGAGTGGGCAAACCTATAAAGTAATCAGATTGGCGCGTATCTAAATTAAACTTGGCCAAGCGCAGAGCGGAAAAAAGAGGGATTAAAAAAGCGATATACGGTAAAAAATCCGGTATAGGTTCTCCCTCTTGCATTGCAATTTTAAAGAGCTTAAACACAAAAAAGCCAGGCACTACACCAAAGGTTACCATATCCGCCAAAGAGTCTAGCTGCTTACCCATTTCTGAGTGCACCTTTAACAAACGCGCTACAAAGCCATCTAAAAAGTCAAATACCAAGGAGAGCGACACCAAGGTTGCTGCCTGCCACAAATCACCTAGAAAAACGGCATGAATTGCCATCAGTCCACAAGCCAAATTGGCCAGTGTTAAGGAATTTGGGAATATGCTTTTATAATTATTCTTAGCCATAAAGACAATATTAATATAAATATCAAGTTTTTAATGCGAGAATTTTCATTTTTATTTGTGCTAAATTTTGTCCGTGTTAAAAAAGTTTCTCCTTTCGTTAATTCTTTTCCCCTGCCTAATTTTTGGTCAAGGGCGTAAGTATAGTAACGAATTTCTGAATATTGGTGTTGACGCCAGAGCCTTAGGTATGAGCAATAGCGTTATTGCTTCGGTAAACGATGCGGGTGCCGGATATTGGAACCCTGCTGGTTTAAGCCACGTTAGAGACTCCTGGCAGGCCGGACTGATGCATGCGGAATACTTTGCCAGCATTGCTCAATACGACTACCTCGCTTATGCAGCTCCAGTAGATGCGCTGAGCACCGTAGGCTTTACCGTAATACGTTTTGGGGTGGATGATATACTTGACACCACAGAATTGATTGATAATGATGGGAATGTAGACTACGATCGCATTAGTAGTTTTTCTACGGCAGATTATGCGTTGATTGGTTCTTACGCCCGTATTTCCAGAAAAGACCCCAATTTTAGATACGGTGGAAATGTAAAAATCATTTACCGCCAAATAGGAGAGTTTGCCAATGCTGTTGGTTTTGGGTTCGACTTAGGCGCACAGTATAAATGGGGTGGATGGCAATTTGGAGCTACCGTTCGCGATGTAACTTCTACTTTTAATTCTTGGAATTTTAATGACGAAAAGCTGGATAGACTGGTGGAATTGGGCAATGAATTACCCGAGGAGAACCTAGAACTCACTATCCCAAGATTGCTTTTGGGAGCGGGCAGACGTTTTCAGCTGAATGAAAAGTATAGCCTTCATACCGAAATGAGTTTCGATTTTACGTTTGATGGTCAACGAAACACCTTAGTAAGTTCTAGCTTTAGCAATATAGACCCTACTTTAGGTTTAGAACTAGGATACAAAAACTTTGTGTTTTTAAGAGCTGGAGTGGGCAACGTACAACGTACCCGCGATTTTGATGATGCTTTGTTATACACCGTTCAACCCAATATGGGCCTTGGTTTTAACTACCGTGGTATTTCTATAGATTATGCTTTAACCGATATCGGTAATGCATCCGATGCATTATACTCTAATATTTTCTCACTTAGGTTTAATTTAGCAGCTCTCAAACGGATGTAATGCTAAAAAATTTAGGGCTTTCCCTACTCAGTGCTTTCTTATTATGGTTGGCTTGGCCAGAAAGTAATTTTACCTTTTTACTGTTTTTTGCGTTTATCCCACTTCTCTTTCTAGAGAGAAACCTCACCAGCAGTTTATCCAAAAAGGCGTCACTTCAACTTTTTCTATATTCCTTCCTATCCTTCGGGCTTTGGAACTTACTTACACTTTTGTGGCTTTTTAATGCCCATTGGAGTGCTGTTTTAGCGGCCATAATCATTAACGGTAGCGGAATGGGTTTGGTAATGGTGCTCTTCCGATACATCAAAAAAAAACTAGGAAATCAACGCGCTTACATAGCCTTACCCTTCTTTTGGATTTGTTTTGAAACTCTCCATAAATCCTGGGATTTTAGCTTCCCCTGGTTAACCTTAGGCAATGGTTTTGCAGAACAGGTAAAATGGATACAATGGTATGAATGGACAGGTGTTTTTGGCGGCACACTATGGATTTGGCTTACCAATCTTTTGGGTTTTTGGATTTTGAGTGCTTTTGCAAAACATCGCCAATGGAAGCCTTTAATTGGACAGAGCATTCTATTTACCGCTTTCGCCATTCTTTTGCCCATTCTAATTTCCACTTACACCTACAACCATTATGAGCAAAAGGGCGAAAAGGCCAATGTGGTAGTGGTACAGCCCAATTTTAATACCTACACCGAAAAGTTTGTGATAGGTGACTACCCACAACTCGCAAAGTTTAAAGGTTTGGCTGTAGAAAAACTGGATAGCACCGTGGACTTTTTAGTGGGTCCGGAAACACTTTTACCAGATGGTATGAGTGAAGACAAACTGGCCATAAACCAAAGCATTCTGGCGCTAAAACAGCTCCTTACTCCCTACCCTAACCTCAACATGCTTATTGGCGCTAGCACCTTAAAGTACTACGAACCCGAGCATAAAACCATTACTGCACGACCTTCTTTATACTCCTCTCACTTTTACGATTTATACAACTCTGCTCTTTTCGTTAACGCTTCTGATTCCATTGCAATCTATCATAAATCCAAACTCGTTGCTGGGGTTGAAATGATGCCATTAATCGGGCTTTTAAAACCCATTTTAGGGGATGTGGTAACCGACATGGGAGGTACGGCTAGCTCTTTAGCCAAACAGGATTACAGAGAAAACTTTTATGCTTTTAACGATGATTTTGTAGCCGCACCCAACATCTGCTGGGAATCTGACTTTGGTGAATATACCGGGGAATATGTGCGCAAAGGAGCCAATCTAATTTTTATTCTCACCAATGACGATTGGTGGGAAGATACCCAAGGACATCGTCAACATCTTCATTATGCTAGATTAAGGGCCATTGAAAATCGTAGAAGCATTGCCCGTTCAGCAAATACCGGCACTTCTTGCTTCATCAATCAGCGAGGAGATGTTTCGCAAGCTTTACCTTATCGTGTAGACGGGGTTATTAAAGAAGAGATTTATGCGAATAATGAATTGACCTATTACACCAAAAGTGGGGATGTATTATCCAGATTAAGTCTGTTTATGGCCTCTTTTTTCCTTTTGTTTAGTTGGGTTAAATCCTTTCTTCAAAAAAGGCAAACACCTTCTTAAAGCCCTATCTATACAGTCCTTTTTGGAGATGCTTCCAAAGCGCGTAGGAAGCTATTTCTACTTGATGCTCCTTATACTTTTCCGTATCCCCATTCAGTTTATAGCTTTCTCTGGCGAAACGATCTATTTGGCTAGAAATTAGCCCCGAAACAGGAAGAGACACTAATGTAGCCAGCACACCCAAAAGCACTTTTGATTGCCGAAGGTTTTCGTTGGGGTGATGCTCATAATGTTCTACCGTAAAGAAAAAAGTGGCAGCCGACAGTCCGTATACGAATATCTTCATGGTTGTAATTCGATCAAAATCAGAGCGATAAATATTCAATTTCATTAACTCAGCCGAAGGAATAAAAATCACCTCATTACCATCTAAATAATTGGGATGTACTACTATTCCAGTATCTAACACATCAATCAACAACCCATTAAACCGTCTCCCATTCGGCATCCAAACTCTTACGTCATGTAGATCGTAATGTTCATAATGCAAAGTATCATATTTAGCCAATCCAATACTATCTGCATCCGTTAAATACACTTCGGATAAACTTAGGCTCTTGCCTGATAAAAAAGTTAATAGAAAAAGAAGGAGTGTATGAATTATCTTCACAGCAACATCTTGTTTTGTTCCTTAGACCTGCAATTTGATATAAAGAAGTCTATTTTTGGCAAAATCCACACTTTTTAACATATGAAGGAAGCTATTGATTTAAGAAGCGATACGTTTACGAAGCCCACTGAGGAAATGAAACGGGCTATGTTTGATGCTCCTGTAGGAGATGATGTATTTGATGAAGATCCTTCTATAAACCAACTCCAAGAAAAAACAGCAGATCTGTTTGGTATGGAAGCAGCCTTATTTTGCCCCAGCGGCACCATGACCAACCAAATTGCGTTGAAAGTTCACACCCAAGCAGGAGACGAAATTATATGTCATAAATACTCGCACATCTACAATTATGAAGGTGGCGGACTTGCTTTCAACTCCGGATGTCAAACTCGATTGTTAGAAGGAAAAGGAGGGTTAATTGACCCCAAAACGGTAGAAGCGAATATAAACCCAGATAACATTCATGCGGCCACCACTTCCCTTATCTCCATGGAAAACACTTCCAATAAAGGTGGAGGCAGTTGTTATGAGTTAAATGATCTGGAAGAGATTTACAAGATCTCGAGAAAACACAATCTCGCATATCATTTAGATGGTGCTCGTCTATTTAATGCCTTAGTTCATAAAAAACAATCTCCTAAAGACTATGGAAAATGGTTTGATTCCATCTCCATTTGTCTCTCTAAAGGATTAGGATGTCCGGTAGGTTCTCTCATTTTAGGAACACACGACTTTATGAAAAAAGCCAAACGGGTTCGTAAAAAATTTGGAGGCGGTATGCGGCAAGCAGGCTACCTAGCCGGAGCTGGAATTTATGCCTTGGACCATCACATAGACCGATTACAGGAAGACCACGATAAAGCTTTAATGTTAAAGCGGGCTTTAGAGAATTGTGCTTGGGTAAAAGAAATTGATGAAGTGGAAACCAACATTGTTATTTTTTACCTGAAAGAAGGTTTAGAAGATCAAATCTTCCTCAACCATTTAGAAAAGCACGGCATTAAAGCCATTAGCATGGGACAAGGTAAGCTGCGCTTTGTTACACATTTGGATGTTTCCATGGGAGAAATGGAGGAAGTAGGCAATATTTTATCTCATTTACCGCTATCGATTGGTTAATTTTGTGATTCGAAAACACCTGTACTATGCGTTTGCTATCCAGTCCATTTTGCCTTTTTCTTTTTTCGTCTCTCTCTGTATTCGGGCAGAAAAATCAGACATTTGAGGTAAACTTTTCCACGCCTGCCGTGAGTGAAAGCCTTGTATATGTATTGCATTCAGATATACAGCCTACACAACACCCTTTTACTGGTATTTCCGCATATTCCAAAAGTGATTTGAGTCATTTAGAGTTTTTGCAATACCGTATTTTTAATGGTAAAAGCTGGGACGCATGGGTTGACTTTAAAGCCTTCCATGAAGGCGCTTTAGAAGACAGACAGTCCTTTGAAGGAGAAGCTTATGAAGGGCATTTTGAAAAAATTCAGTTTAGAAGAAAAGGACGGAACAAACACACTTTTGTATTTAGACTTTACTTTCCGCCCACTGGTATTGCGGCAGAAGCAAGCACTCAAAATACAAACAGCAGTTGCAGCTGTATTCAGCCCTTTTATTGCGATAGAAGCTGCTGGTGCCCAGATGGAAGCTGCCCAAAAGATCTTACTCCGTCCTTTACCACACCTACTCATCTTATCGTGCATCACTCTGCAGGAAGCAATAGCAGCAACGATTATGCTGCTGTAGTATCTTATATATGGGATTTACACGTAAACACCAATGGCTGGGATGATATCGGTTACAATTGGCTTATTGATCCCAATGGGGTGATTTATGAAGGACGTGGAGATGGTGTAAGTGGTGCTCATTTTAGTTGCATGAATGGCAATACCACAGGCATTTGCCTCCTTGGAAATTTTGAAACACAAGCACCAGCTACTTTAGCAGTGGATGCTCTAAAAGACTTTTTGGCTTGGGAAGCTTGCGATAAAAACATTGTTCCCGATGTAAGCGGTTTTCATAGCTCTTCTCAGATGAACTTGGAGCACATTTCAGGACACCGAGATGGAAATTCAGCAACTGTTGGTTGCCCTAAAGGCACTGCTTGCCCTGGAGATTCTCTTTACATTCTATTAACGAGTATACGAACGGATGTAGCCAATAACCCTTGTATCAATGGGGTAAGTTTAAAAGAGTGGACGCTATTCTCTATTGATGTTTTCCCCAATCCGACAGAAGATAAAATGATTGTATCTTTTGGTGAAGAGGGAGCTGTGCCGAGCGTCTATCAGGTTGAACTTATAAATTCTGCTGGCGCGTTGGTGCAACAATACAATGTGCGGCTGGAGCAATCCAATAAAAGCATGGAAGTAAATACCAACAATTTACCGCAAGGAGCTTACTGGATTAAAATCACCTCTGAAACCCATAATTACACCGGCTCTTTTATAAAGAATTAATCCTTTCGATTGAGCAACTCCCAAACCAAATCAGATTCATAACCTTTATTCATTAACCAAACAGCCAGTTGCTTTTTGCGGTGCCACGGATTTTTGGTTTTGAGCTCATTTTCCTTTTTCTCTCTAAGCTGCTCTAATGTTTCTATGTATTGATCTTCATCAATTTCACTAAAAGCTTTTTTTAGCACGTAGTCCGAGAGTTCATGGGGATACAACTCTTGCTTAATCTTGATTCTTCCCCATTTTTTGATTCTAAATTTCCCTCTTACAAAGCTTCGGGCAAAACGCTCTTCATTCAAGTAGTTTTCTTGAATCAGCTCCATTAAAAGCTCATCCAGTACATGCTCAATTAATCCATAAGATTTGAGCTTTTTACGAACTTCATTCTGACTCCTCTCGCGATAAGCACAAAAAGCCCGAATGGCGTTTCGGGCTTCATCAAGCTTGTATATTTTACGTTGAGGGTTTATTGTATTTCTATTCCGATTGTTGCTCCACTCTTAAAATGGTTCTAAAAGCTACAAACTTGTCTTTAAACCTTGCGTTGTGCTCAGCTTTCAACTTAGGGGCATACACTTCATTATAAAGCTTTAAGGTTTCCATATCCTTCACCTCGTATTGGATAGAATATGTTTTCCCTTGTTCTTCATCCACCATTACTTCACACAGCTTACTGCCTGTAAACATATTGGTAGACATTACATCCTTTATGTGCACCTCTTTCATCCATTTTAACCACTCGTCATGAGCATCTAATTCAATGTTTACCGTAACGTTGTATATGTACATGTATATTTTGCTATTGAAATCGTGTACAAAGGTACTGCAATATGTGCTACTGGATAAAATCCTCAAAGGGTAAAACCAAGGACAAACCTATGTTAAAGTTATTCTTTGCGACTACCATTTCTGGTGCTGTTAAGTTATCCGAATAAACAATGTTCATCTCTAACCAAATATACTTATAACCATAGGCCATTCCGAAAGTTCTTTCTAAAAGAAACGAACTTTGATGTGATCTGATGTAAGCGATACTTTCTCTTTCCGAAACGGGATATTGGCTTGTGGGCATAGAGTGATTGGTAATATCCGTGAATACCAAATTAGCCATTCTCAGTCCTACGTACATTCTTACAAAATCGGACCTAAAACCTATACTCGGTTGCACATAATACTTACTAAAACTAAGGTCTGAACGAAGTCCAATGCCCGGCACAGGGCTAAACTCTTTGGTTCTTCCTTGCCCATAACCGGCATAGGTTTCTAGTATCCAATCTATATGCGGAGATGCATTTAGTTTTTTATAAAAACCTAAGCCAAACTCGGTATACTTGCGTTGGGTTAAACTGTCTCTATCTCCACGGGTATAAAAATGATTTGCGGTTACGGCAATATTGTTTGTAACAGAATACGCTCCCTGTATATCCACCCCTTCATAATCCGTTCCACTCGCAGCAGCTACACTTGCTTTCAACTCATTTTTTTGTTTAAACAAGGATACGTTACTTCTGTTCGGGGAATAAAATCGATGAATAGCACAAGATGTTGTTAGTCCGATTAGAGATAAAGCGAGAAGACCTTTTTTGAGTAAGCGACAGTTCATAACCATTTGCTTTAGTGAAACTTGTTATTAACTGCCGCAAAGTATTTGGATCAATTTAAACCCTAAAATTATTTTTTGCTAGGAATTGGAATTATTTATTGTTTTTTAATAAATAGTGCGGGATATGCTAAGATCTCGCTCATCCTTATTGATTCATACCACATTTGTGAGAAAAACTATAATTCTTGCGGTTTTCGCAAAAAATATACTTCCCTTTCGCACTTAATACTGGATTAATTCAGGAAGTCTCCCCTAAGCTCTCTAAATCTTTTTCGAGCATCTGTGGTAAAGAAACTATCTGGGTGCTCTGTAAAAAGCCTTTGATAGAGCTCTTTCGCCTCATTTACTCGGTTTAAATGAGACTCAAACAGCTGCGCCAGTTGATAAAGAGCGTCATCTGCCAAAATTCCATCGGCATAAGAATCAATAATACTTTGAAGGTTTTCAGCTGCTTTTTCATATTGCTGCTTTTTTACCCATATTTCGGCCTTAAGGAGTAACACTTCGTCTTCTACCGTATGTCCCGGAAATGCGCTTTGCAGCTTATCCAGCATAATCATAGCCGAATCTTCCTTTTGTTGATAATGTAATAAATCCGCTTTCGCAAAAAGAATCATGGCGTCCATAGTGGTATCCAAAGCCGTATTATCATTAATTAGAAGAGAATACTTCATCGCATCGTTGGCAATAAGTTTAGAGGTAGAAGCCTTTAAAGCATCAAAAATGCCTTGCGCCCACTCAAAATCACCTACAAAATAAGCGGCTTTTGCCCTTTTAAATTTTGCCTCCTGACCAATGGGCGATTTTTCGAAAGCTTTTTCTGCTTGTCCATAGTAGATAATCGCCTCCCATCGTTCGCCTTTAAACAGGAGAATATCTCCCAATTCAATTTTAGCTCTAGCCACATCCCCTTCAGAAATGTAACCCGTATTTACCAATGCTTTCAACATACTAATCGCTGAATCAGAATCATCCAATTGAAAAGCAGTTATATGTGCCAATTGTGTAGTTAGGGTTCCCATGATGGGGCTACCTACCAGCTTCTTTTTGGTTTTAATATATTCTTTTTGGAGTGTCTCCCAGCTTTTAACATCTGTATTAGCCTGAGCATATAGGGCCTGAGTTTGGGTGGTCAGTCTTAGCATCAACGCCTCCTCGTAAAAGGGGTTATCCTTACCTGCTTTAATGATGTAATCAAATACTTTTACCGCCAAGTCATACTCCTCCGCAGCCAAGCTGATTTTGCCCAGATTAAATATTTGCCCTTTGTTGCTATTGTTCCTCTTATCCAAGGCTTTAAGCTGTGTAAAAGCTCCTCTAAAGTTCTTCTCCTGTATGTATACATAAATCAGAAGTTCATTCATGGTTTGAGGACCACCGGCTTGAATTTTCTTTATAATCAACTCTTTTAAAAACTCCGTATTGCTGCTCTCAAAACCAGTCATACCTTGCGCTATTAATCGCTTAACCGATGCTAGGTAGTTGGGTGTTCTTTCCACCATATCTACATACATAGAGTACATCTTTTTGATATCCCCGAGCTCCCCGTATAACTGTGCTTTTTGATAGTCCAAGTTCATTCCTGGGTTTACGGATTGAGCCAAATCATATACTTCAAGAGCAATTCTGGGGTAACCTCTTTTTTGCAGAGCATCTCCTGCACTGTAAGCCAAACTCGGGTTGTTCTCTACTTTTTTCTTTAACTCTTTCACCACCTTCTTCATCGCCTTTTCATCTTCAGCCAATACAAAAGTGTAGATGAGATTGGTGTACAATTCCATCTTGTTAATCCGAGAACGTTTCAGAAATCTTCGAGTTAGCTTTTCTGCAGATTTAAAATCATCAATGGATAAATAGCTATTGAGAAGCACCTTATACAAACCATTGGTGTAGTCACTTTTAGCTATGGGTTCCAGATACTCTATTGCCTGCGTATACTCGCCATCTTCATAGTATTGATAACCCAATTCCAGATCAGATTGCGCCATAATATTTGCCGTAAAAAGCAAAAGCAAGCCGATAATAGAATGTATCTTTTTCTTCAACATCATTTTCTAAATATAGATAAAGATAAACTCGCCAACAAGCGCAAACGAGCCATTGTATGTAAGCTTAAACGAAGAAGAAACTAAATTAATCTACAAGAGAAAAAATTAAAGCTCTGCAATGGAATCCGCAATGCTCTGTAGATCTTTTTTAACCTCTGGCCAAGCCTGAATGGCTTCTAACCCTTTGGGTTGGTATTTATCCGTTAAAAAAACAATTTTGCTTACCGCTTTTAACTCACTAGTCAGGTATTCTTCTGCTTTCATAGAATCCAACTTTTCGTCTTGTAGCGACTTTCTCAAACTCAACAGTTGAGTTTTACTATATTTTATCTCTTCCTTTAACACGTTCTCCTGAGAAAGGTACTTTTCTAAACCTCTTCGCACTTTATAAATACGATTCATATCGTTTACCCAAAAATCTTTATCCAAGGTATCTGGATAATTTGCGGAGAGATAGGTTTCCAATTGATTAGACTCTTTATACACTTCTTGAGCTCTATTGGAATCTACTTCTTTCAATTTAGATTCAAGCGATAAAACCTCTGTGTAAAGTGAATCTACTTGATTTAGCTCACTACTAAAAGCGCTCTTATTTTGGCAGGAAACAAAAAGGCAAACAACAAAGAGAGAAAAGAGTAATTTCATGTTTATATTCTTTCAAATCCGGTGTAAGGCACTAATACTTCTGGGATCTTTATCCCCTTTTCATCTTGAAAATTTTCTAACAATGCCGCCAATACTCTAGGTAAGGCCAAAGAGCTACCATTTAATGTATGGCAAAGGTGAGTTTTGTTATCTTCTCCGCGATAGCGTAATTTCAAGCGGTTACTCTGATAAGTTTCAAAATTAGAAACGGAACTTACTTCCAACCATCTTTCTTGAGCTGCGCTCCACACTTCAAAATCATAGGTTAGAGCAGACGTAAAGCCCATATCGCCACCACACAAACGCAGCACGCGATAATGCAAACCTAACTTCTCTAATAAACCCGCTACATGTGCTACCATTTCATCCAAAATACCATAAGATTCTTCTGGTTTAGAAACGGTTACAATTTCTACTTTATCGAACTGATGCAAGCGATTTAAACCACGAACATCTTTACCATAACTACCTGCTTCTCTTCTAAAGCATGGGGTATACGCTGTGCATTTTACCGGAAGATCCTTACCCGCTACAATCTCATCCCTAAACATATTGGTTACAGGAACTTCAGCCGTAGGTATAGCATACAAGTCATCGTCTTGCATATGATACATCTGCCCTTCTTTATCGGGCAGCTGCCCCGTTCCGTAACCCGAATCAGAATTCACAAAATGAGGAGGTTGAATTTCTTGATACCCGGCTTTGCTGTTCTCTTCCAAAAAGAAATTGATCATCGCTCTTTGCAAGCGTGCTCCTTTTCCCATGTAAACCGGAAAACCAGCTCCACTAATTTTTACGCCCAACTCAAAATCTATGAGTTTATGTTCGTCTGCCAGCTCCCAATGCGGCTTTGGATTTTCGTTTAATACCGGTTTTTTTCCTACTTCTTTAATTACCTCATTATGCTCGGCATTAGATCCTTCCTTTACAGATTCATGCGGAACATTTGGTAGGCTAACCAATATATTGTGCAGCGCATCTTTAAGCTGATGCTGCTCTTGCTCAAGCTCTTTACTTCTACTTTTAAGATCCGTAGTTTTCTGCTTAAGCTCATTCGCCTCGTCCCTTTTTCCTTCTTTAAAAAGCATACCAATGCTCTTGCTTAGCTTGTTGCTTTCTGCAAGAATAGCATCTAACTCCGTTTGATTGGAACGTCTCTGCTCATCTAAACGCAATACGTCTTCTACGGTTGTTGCGGCATCTATCTTTCTTTTCGCCAGTCGTTTAACGGCATCCTCTTTATTTCCTCTTAGGTAAGCTAACTCGAGCATTTCAATGATTATTTGAAGGGGCTAAATTAAAAACAAAAAGCCTTTTCGTACGGATACGAAAAGGCTTTTTTTAAACTATAAATAAGCTATTGTATCAGGCTTCGTGAGGAACAACTGATACAAATGATTTGTTATCTTTTTTCTTTCTAAAAGTAACCGTACCATCCGTTAAAGCAAATAGGGTATGATCTTTACCCATACCTACGTTTTCTCCTGGATTGTGACGTGTTCCACGCTGACGCACGATGATGTTACCGGCTATAGCTTGCTGTCCACCGAAAATTTTAACACCTAAGCGTTTACTTTCCGATTCTCTACCGTTCTTGGAGCTACCAACTCCTTTCTTATGTGCCATCTTTTAAAAGGTTTTATTTTAATTATTATTCTGCCGCTTTATCCTTTGCAGGAGCCTTTTCTGCTTTTGGAGCAGGAGCTTCTTCTACTTTAGGCTCTGCTTTTTTAGCAGGAGCTTTCTTAGCTGCAGCTTTTCCAATTTTCGTAATTTCTATCAAAGAGATGGCCTGTCTATGACCGTTTTTTACTTTGTATCCTTTTCTTCTTTTCTTCTTGAATACAATCTCTTTATCTGCCTTTAGGTGTGATACAACCTTTGCATCAACTTTGAAACCGCTTATAACCGGGGCGCCAACTTCTACTTTACCTTTGTCTTCTGTTAAAAGAACTTTATCAAAAGAAACTTTTGATCCTTCTTTCGCATCTAGACGGTTTACGTAGACTTGCTGATCTTTCTGTACTTTGTACTGATGCCCTGCTATCTCTACTATTGCGTACATTATCGAATAATTTTTAGGGCTGCAAATGTAACAAAGATTTTCTTTAATACCACAGTTAAAGGTATTTAAGTTTGAACCGAATCGCATTAATTTGGTTATCTATTCGGCTTAATTAGTCTTCATGCTTTCGCATGATGCCTTATTTATTACATTTGAGCTCTGCTTACAGAACTTGATCTTTATTAACAAAAAATCTAAATATGAAAAGATTTTTCGCTTCCGCCCTCTTTTCGGGTTTGGCAGTTTCTGCCCTGGGGCAAACCAACATCGAATTTGTTGAATATGAGTTAGAAAATGGGCTTCATGTCATTCTTCATGAAGATCATAGCACACCTATAGTTACCGTTTCGGTATTATATCATGTAGGATCTAAAAACGAAAAAGCCGGAAGAACGGGGTTTGCCCACTTCTTTGAGCATTTAATGTTTGAAGGTTCTCCTAACATTGAACGTGGTGAATTTATGAAAATCGTTCAAAATAATGGTGGACAGCTAAATGCTAACACTTCTTTTGACCGTACTTTTTACTACGAAACACTTCCATCCAATCAATTGGAATTAGGATTATGGTTAGAGAGTGAAAGAATGCTTCAAGCTACCGTTGACAACCAAGGTGTGGAAACACAACGCGAGGTAGTAAAAGAAGAGAAAAGGCTTAGGATTGATAATCAGCCTTATATGTCTTTCCAAGCTGAGATATTTGGAAAAGCCTTCAAAGATCATCCTTATGAGCACACACCTATTGGGTCTATGGAAGATCTAAATGCCGCTCAAATTGCGGACTTTGCAGACTTTTATAAAACCTTTTATGTTCCTAACAATGCTACCTTATCTATTGCTGGTGATTTAGACATTGACCAAACCAAAGCATGGATCGAAAAATACTTTGGTGATATTAAAAAAGGTACTAAAGAAATTCCAAGACCTAAACCAAGTATGGATCTTTTAGGCGGTGAAATTAAAGATACGGTTTACGATAACATCCAACTTCCTGGTGTATTTGTAGGATATAGAATGCCAAAACAAGGCACTACTGATTCTTATGCTCTAGAAATGCTAACTACGCTTTTATCTGGTGGTCAAAGCTCCAGATTTTATAAGAAGTTAGTAGATGAGGATCAACTGGGTATTGCCGTTCAAGCTTTTCCTTTTTCTTTAGAGAATGGTGGTTTATTCATTACCCTAGGTATTACAAACATGGGTGTAGAATTATCTGACTTAATGAACGGGATTGATGCTGAACTTACGAAAGTAAGAACAGATTTAATCAGCGAAAAGGAGTATCAAAAAGTACAGAATCAGTTGGAGAGTAGCTTTATTTCTAGCAATTCCAATATGTCTGGTATCGCAGAAAGCTTAGCTAATTACCATGTTTATTATGGTGACGCTAACCTAATTAACACAGAGATTGAGAAATACAGAGCGGTAACACGTGAAGATATGTTGAGAGTGGCTAAGAAGTACTTAGACAACAGCAACCGTGTTGTACTGTATTACCTACCTAAAAAACAATAATAGAAGAGATATTTAAATGATATTCAAGATGAAAAAGATATTCTTCACCTTTTTGAGCCTTATGATTGTTACGGCAACATTTGCTCAAGTTGATCGCAGTAAACAACCTGAACCAGGTCCTGCACCTTCCATCGATTTTGGAAAATACAAACTGTATGAGCTTAAAAATGGTTTAAAAGTAATCGTGGTAAAAGCAGATAAGCTACCTCGTGTTACCATGAACTTAGTAGTGGATCGTGATCCTATTTTTGAAGCAGACAAAGCAGGTTTTGTGAGCTTAGCTGGAGAGATGCTTCGCCAAGGAACAAAAAACCGTGAAAAGTCGGTTTTGGATGAGGAAGTAGACTTTATGGGCGCCTCCTTAGGAACCTCTTCTAGCAATGTTTTCGCTTCAGGTTTAAGTAAATATTCCGAAAAGTTGATCGAGTTAATGTCGGATGTGGTATTAAATCCTGCTTTTCCACAAGCTGAGTTCGACAAACTTAAGAAGCAAACCATTTCTGGAATCGAGTCTTCTAAAGATGATCCGCAAGGAGTTGGTGCTACTGTATTTAACGCAGTACTTTATGGTAAAACGCACCCTTACGGAGAAAGTGCTACCGTAGAAACAGCCGAAAGTGTTCAATTATCAGATTGTATTGACTACTACAATCAATACTGGATGCCAAACAACGCTTATCTTGTAATTGTTGGTGATATTAAGCCAAGTAAGGCTAAAAAACTCGCTAAGAAATACTTTGGCTCTTGGGAAATGGGTACTAAGCCCGTTAACACTTTTGAAAAACCAGCTCAACCTGCTGCTACAAGAATTGCCTTTGTAAATAAGGAATCTGCCGTACAATCTGTATTGAACATCGGAAACACGATTGATTTAAAACCAGGAGACCCTGATGTAGTAAAATTAGATTTAGCCAACCAAATTTTAGGTGTTGGTAGCTTGGGTCGTTTATTCCAAAATATTCGTGAAGATAAGGGATATACTTACGGTGCTTATTCTGACTACAGTTCGGATAGAATAGTAGGTGAGTTTAGCGCTAGCGCTAGTGTTAGAAATGAAGTTACCGATAGTGCGATTGTAGAGTTTATGACAGAATTTGAAAGAATTCGTACAGAACCCGTTTCTGATGAAGAACTTCAAGGCGCTAAGAACTTTATTATTGGTGGCTTTGGTCGCTCACTGGAAAGACCAATGACGATTGCCGGTTTCGCATTAGATGTTGAACGTCACAACCTTCCAAAAGACTATTACGAAAGTTATTTAACCACTCTTGGTAGTTTAACTAAAGAAGATATCATGGCGGTGGCTCAGAAATATATCAAGCCGTCTAACATGACGATCACTGTAGTAGGTAAAGCGAACGAAGTGGCTGACAAACTTGAAAAGTTTGGCAAGATTCAGTATTACGATGAAGAGGGTAATAAAACAGAAAAGCCTTCTATGCCAGTTCCAGAAGGCGTTACTGCTCAAATGGTTTTAGACAACTACATCAAAGCAATTGGTGGCGCTGACAACCTTAATAAGGTGAAAAGCATAGCTATGAACATGGAAGCAGAAATTGCTGGAGCTCCTATGAGTTTAAAAGCAGTGTCTTATAAGAAAGATAACAACAAGTACAAGTTTACCCTTAGTGCTGATGGAATGGGGACGATTCAAGAGCAAATCTACAACGATGGAAAAGCAAAAGAATCCGGTATGCAAGGTGCTAGAAACATTGAAGGAGATGAACTAAAAGCAATGGAAGCGGATGCGCTTATAGCTAAAGAGCTTAAGTATGCTGAAATGGGTTATAAACTGGAGTTAACCAGCATGGCTATGATAGACGGTGAAAAGGCTTTTGTAATGAAAATTACAGACCCTGCTGGCGAGGCTTCAAATGAGTACTACTCGGAAGCGAGTGGATTAAAACTAAAAGAAGATAAAACAGAAGATACTCCGCAAGGACCTATGACTACGTCTATTGCCTATGGTGACTACCGCGATGTTAAAGGAGTAAAATATGCGCACAGCCAAGTTATTATGGCTGGTCCACAGAAAATAAAAATGACCGTTACGGACATCACCGTAAATGGAAAGATTGATAACTCTGAGTTCGCAATCAAATAGAATTATAAATTCTAGAGAATTTAAAAAGCCGTCTTTAGAGACGGCTTTTTTTGTTTTAATACGTTTAAGGTTTTAACGAGAACGTGGAGTGTTCCGTTTATTTACCAAATACACACCAGATAGGATAGCCATCATTCCAATGGCATGATGCATTCCTACATCCTCTCCGTCCCAAATACCCCACAACAAAGCTATAATAGGCACTACATAGGTAACCGAAGCTGCAAAAATGGAGCTGGTTTGTTTAATTAAATAATTGAATAATATTACCGCTACACTCGTTCCTATCACTCCAAGAATCACAACATATCCTAAGTTTGTCATTGCGTGTTCGTCTGTTGCTAAAATCTCAAAAAAATCAGAGCTCAGGATATAAACAATTGCGGGTACTCCACAAAACAGTAAGCTTAAATGGGTAATGGCTAAGGAACTTAAGCCTTGAAGTTTACTTTTGATCGTATTAATAGAAATGGCATAAAACACTGTAGCCAGTACAGGGTAGGCTCCATAAATCAATGTATGCGTATCTACTTTTAAGCCAGGCATTAGAAGCCAAATAGCTCCCGCAAAGCCAATTATTATACCTACCACACTTAACCATTTAACTTTCAGCTTAAACCATATTAAACCGATAATAAGTGTAAACAAAGGGACTAAAGAATTGAGAATACCAACCAAAGAACTATCAATTTTGCTTACCGCTAAGGGAAACATCAAGTAAGGAAGACCATTGCCCAACATGCCTACAACAAAAAGGGGAAACCAATTCTTTTTGGTTAATAACTTAAATAAACGAAAACCAATTATAGAAGTGAAAATGAACGCAAAAGCAATTCTTAACATCCCAATTTGAGCATAGGAAAAAGATTTTAAACCTTGCTTCATCAGAATAAAGGAACTTCCCCACAC
>CAZAJG010000001.1:79388-89298 GCA_964485405.1 uncultured Owenweeksia sp.
CCACACAATAGCCAAGAAGATAAATAAACCCCAAGCCAATACTCGTGATTTGTTAAAGGAGGAAGAAGAAGTCATAGTTTGGAAAAGCGCCAAAGGTAAACTGTTCCGCGAACTAGTGCTTTCTTTTCAAATAGAGAAAAACAATCTAGGATTAATTACTTAAAGCAGATCCAATAATTATTTAGCATCATTCTATGGAGAAGGATTCACCTTCGGCCTTTAAATTTGCATCATGAATTGGATTAAAAGATTAGCTAGGATTGAATTAGTTTTGATTTACCTTGTTATAATCGCAGGGAGTGTGGTCCGTATGACTGGCTCAGGAATGGGCTGTCCAGATTGGCCAAAATGTTTTGGTTATTTGATTCCACCAACGGAAAAAAGTCAGTTGGAATGGACACCCGAGCATGAATTTAAAAAAGGGCAAATCATCATTGTAAATGAGGAGCTTAAAGTAGCCAATCAAAACTTTACCAGTTCTTCTACTTATCAGAACTCCAATTGGAACTCTTACACCAAGCATGATTATGCCATTTTCAATCCTTTTCATACCTGGACGGAGTACATCAACCGATTAATTGGTGCACTATCAGGAATTCCTATGCTACTTCTTCTAGTGCTATCCATATTCAAAATCAAAACAGATTGGCGTTTTGCGCTATTGTCTTTCGCAGGACTGTTTATGCTTGGCTTTGAAGCTTGGCTAGGCAAGCTTGTAGTAGATGGCAACCTAATTCCAGGAAGCATTACTATACATATGCTAGGCGCGTTGATCCTCATAATTCTTATAAGTTTAATTATTGGTATTCCCTCCGCTTGCGACATGAACAATGTAAGAAGAAGCAAGGGTGTACGAAACCTCATTGTAGTTACTCTTGTTTTAACCTTGGTACAAATTATAATAGGCACCCAAATTAGAGAGCAAGTAGACGTTTTAAAAGAAAGTGGAATGTTAAGAAGTAGTTGGATATCCAGCCTAGACTGGCAATTCTATTTTCATAGATCTTTTTCAATCCTTATTGTTGTATTAAACGGATGGCTATGGTGGAAGAACAAACAGGAGAAAGCCGGAATAACTGAAATGAATTTGATTTTAGCAATTATTGGAATGGAAGTTCTATTGGGGATAATCCTTAATTATTTTTCCATGCCTAAACTCGCACAACCGAGTCATTTATTACTTGGAACCATACTATTTGGGCTGCAATTTTATGCTTTAATTCGTTATTATTTAGCTCCTAAATTGGTTCTTCAATCCAGATAGCAGGATGAATTTTTAAAGATTTTGAGTAATTTTTCACCTAATCAATCGTTTTTTTAGATATTTACCCATCTCACCACACAATTTTGTAAAAAATGAATACAAAGACAATCGTCTTGTGTTGTGTGGTATTTCTAAGTCCCTTTGTTCATGTTAATCATGAAGTAGGTGGCAAACCCAATACAATCAGCAAAAGAAATTTGAGCCACAACGGCATGAATCGGCAGCTTAAAAAGGCCTTTTCAATGGCGTTTTTTGTTTCGTTCGTTTCTACTGAAACTGTAGAGCTACATCCTAAATTAAGAGGCTATCATAGCCTTATTTCAATAGACTCAAAGACAATAGGGTGTTCTGCGAATAATACAATCCATACCTAGAAAAGAAATTTTAGAACCTAACGAAAAAAACTATGAAAGCTAAAGCCGTCATTTTCGCTTTACTCACCACCCTATTTACATACTCGGCATTTGCCCAAGAAGAAGGAAATTGGTTAACTAATCTTGAGGAAGCTCAAAACACAGCTCAAAAAGAGAATAAATACATTATTATGAATTTCTCTGGTTCCGATTGGTGTACAAACTGCAAAAGATTACACAAATCACTGTTTGAAACGGATGCCTTTAAGAGCTATGCAGATAATAATCTTATCCTCTTAAACCTTGATTTTCCTGCTAAAAAGAAGAATCTACTGCCTAAGGAACAGCAGAAATATAATGATGCGTTAGCTGAGAAGTACAACAAATCGGGCCGCTTCCCTACCGTTTTGGTCTTAACTCCTGAAGGTAAAATCAAAGGAAAGCTCACTTATCCGCAGATGGAAGTTAATGCTTACTTGACACAGATTGATGAAATTATTAACCAGCCTTAGAAACATGCGAACAACCTTTTTAATTTTTCTATTTCTGATCGCTAAAATTGGTCAGACTCAAACCCTGAAAACCTATACTCAGGACACCCTATTAATGGGCTCTGCATTTGTTTTTACCGCTATTAACATGGATGCAAACAAGGCAAGGCAAGCGGTTAAAGCAGGTATTCAGGAAGTAATTAGAATTGAGAAAATAATCTCCTCTTGGAATCCCAATTCTGAAACCTCAAGCATAAACCTCCATGCAGGTATTAAACCGGTGAATGTTTCTGGGGAACTTTTGCAATTAATAGAAAGAAGTCTTAAAATTTCAAAACTATCCAACGGAAACTTTGATATCTCTTTTGCCTCTATGGATAAAGTTTGGAGTTTCAATCAAAGAGAGATTGATAGCATTCCTAGCGATGAAGTAATTAAAAACTCAGTAGCCAAAATAGACTATCAAAATATTGAAGTTAATCCTACAGAAGAAACCGTTTTTCTAAAAGAAAAAGGGATGAAAATCGGCTTTGGTGCTATTGGAAAGGGGTATGCAGCAGATATGGCTAAGAAAAAAATGATAGCCTCTGGAGCATCATCAGGAGTGGTAAATGCTGGTGGAGATCTTATAAGCTGGGGATTGAAAATCGATAATACACCTTGGACAATTGGAATTGCTAACCCTAAAAATAAATTGGAAGTAGCTCTTTCTTTAAACGTGAGCAACACGGCTTTAGTTACCTCTGGTAACTATGAAAAATACTTCCTTTATGAAGGAGAAAAATACTGTCACATTATCAATCCACTCACAGGCTGGCCAGTTGGAGGCACTCAAAGTGTAACTATTATAAGTCCGAGTGCTGAGTTTTCTGATGCCTTAGCTACCACTGTTTTTGTTTTAGGAAAAGACGAAGGAATACAACTCATAAACCACCTTCAAGGCGTGGAAGGAATAATTATAGATCATCAAGGTAACATTACGTATTCCGAAAATATTCAAACCAAGATTTTACAATAAACTATGACAAATCTAAAACTCACATTGGCAATACTGGGAATTTGCTTTTTAAGCACATCCTGTGTAAGTGTAAAGGAGTATCAAAAAATGTATCTCAATGATGCAGACATGGTGCTTGCAGATAAAGACATTGAACTATTCGAACAAGGTTTTCTTACTTATAGAGAAGGAAGCTCAGGTGGAAATGGTGGTAAAACAGGAGGAGGATGCGGATGCAATTAAGAACTATATTCACTCTTGTCATAGGCTCTCTCGTTTCACTTGCAATGATGGCACAGTCCACCAACCGGAAAGGAAAAAAGGTGGAACTGGAAGATATAGACGTAACCTTCCTCTCGAGTTATTATCAACAAGACGGAAATCATTCGCCCGTAACAGGTGGCATCGGAACGGAACAGTTAACCAATATTGCCCCTGCCCTATTGGTAAACATTCCATTAGATACGGCAAATAGCCTTTCCGCTTATGGAGGGGTTGACTTTTACTCTTCCGCCTCATCAGATAATATCGATAACCCTAATTTGCTAGCGGATCACGTTTCAGGGGCTTCTGGCTCCGATGTTAGAGGCTACCTTACGCTTACTTATAAAAACAAAAACAAGTACTCTGGCATTACCAAAGGCATTACTGCCGGTTTTTCTCAAGAGTATGATGTCACCTCTTTATCGGCTGGAGCACTTTGGTCCAAAACCTCTAAAGACAATAATCGTGAGCTCGGCCTAAAAGCAACTTACTACTTTGATAATTGGAGATTAATCTATCCCACAGAATTACGCGGACTTGGGGGCACTTATCTTAACACCAATCAACGCCATTCAATCAACCTATCCGTAACGGGTAGCAGCTTATTGAACAAGCGCTTTTCTGCCGCCATTACTGGTGATTTTGTATACCAAACAGGACTACTTTCTACTCCTTTCCATAGAGTGTACTTTCCAAACGAAGAATTAGCAAGAGTTGAGCAGTTGCCCTCTACCCGAATCAAAGTTCCTCTAGGTGTTCGATTAAACTACTTTGCTACCGATTTTTTTATCCTAAGAACCTATTACAGATACTATCAAGATAGTTGGTCGTTAAAAAGCCATACCGCCAAAATTGAAGCGCCACTCAAGATAACGGATCAGTTTAGGATAACACCGTTTTACAGGTATCACAAACAATCCGCAGCTCAATATTTTGCACCTTATTTACAACATAGTGGAGATTTGGAATTTTATACGGCAGATTATGATTTGTCAGATTTCACTAGTATTCAATACGGAGCAGGAATAAACATTATGCCTCTATTTGGTTTAGCCAGATACAAGTCCCCTTTAAACCGCAACAAAGCAGGAATGTTGAAGAATATGGAAATAAGGTACTCGTACTACTCTAGAAGCGATGGATTAAAAGCTTCAATAATTAGCCTGGCGTTAAAATTCACTATTCCTCAATAAAAACTAAATACACTTATTCAATGTTTTGATTTTGAATAATTTAAATAAAAAACGTGTACTATAAAAGATATTTTTTCTGAAATTGAAAGAGGGTGTTTAGCCCTCTTTTTTATGCGTTATATACTTAAAATACCATTTCATATACTAACTCTTGATCTATAATTTTCAATCATTAAATTAGATCAAGATTATTACGAGAAACACCAAACATTGTCATGAACACTTTTAATAGGAATACATCGTATTTTTTATAGCTCCCTTTTGAGTTATTCTACATATTTCAGTTTTACTAACTACTAATACTTTTTCTCATGAAAAAAATTCTATGGTTGGCAGCACTTTTCGTGTCTGCACAAACCTCCTATGGCCAGCATGTTTGCGGAGGCATTTACACTCCTCCAGGCGCTCAAGGAGGACAAGGAACTCAAGCTACTGACTGTTCAGGGTCGGGTCCAGATTACAATAATTTTTATCGACATTTAGAAAGCTATATACCAACGCTAGAAACAGCTGAGAAAATAATCCACGTAAATGTTATTGTTTGGCAAGAGGAGGATGGAAGTACCAATTGGCAGAATACACCTTCCCAGATTGCCAGACTCAACCATATTCTATCACTCGTCAATAGTCAGTGGCTAGATAAAGATCAAGGACCTACAGACCCAGTCCCAGGAGTTGTCGAATTACCTAATCTTGACAAGAGGTTTCATATACAGGTAGAAGGGATTTACTTTATTCCCGACTCTACCGAAGCTCACTCTTCGGGTTTTAACGGAAAAGCGCAGTACCTACTGGCCAATAATCCAGAACTTCTGAATCAATTGAATATCCACATCATTAATAGACCTCTATCATACCAGGGAGCTCAGGGTTGGTCTAATGGCTCAAGAGCCTTATATCCAGGAGTTGTTACTTCTGACGATACAGATGGCGCAGGGTACAACTGCAATCTCGCAACAACAAATATAGCCTGTCCCATTTCTATGCCTAATAATGTTAGAGACTGGCAATTTGCTCACCACCTCGCTCATGAGTTAGCTCATAATTTAGACCTCCTTCATGTTTATCAAGGTCAGAATGAAACTTGTAATTCCAGTGATCATGACTATATGGATGACCTTTTTCCATTAAACGCACCTTATTGTAATCCTCCTTCTCCAATAAATGGATGCGATGCTTGTTTGCAAAACCTAGGAACACCTCCTGTTCCAACTCCGCCACAGTATGTGGCTGACGTATCTCCAAATGATAGCTGGACAAACAACCTTATGAACGGGGCAGAAGGACGATATATTACTCCAAAACAAGCAGGAAAAGCGCACCGAGCATTGGCACTACATAACATTAGCAACTTTACTAGTGGATACTCTGAAACGCCATTGGAAATTACGCAAAATGAAACTTGGAACTTTCCAATCCAACTGTATCGCACTTTGGTTATAAAATCAGGAAATACACTTACCGTTAAATGTGAGCTACGGATGCCTGAGCGAGGAACCATACAAATAGAGCCTGGGGCTGAACTGATAATTGATGGTGGACATATTACTAAAAGCAATAGCAATGCTGCAGATTGGTGGGGAGGTATATATGTTGAAGGAAATTCAAATACGCCTCAATCGGAAGCTTCCCAAGGAAAAATAACTATGGTAAATGCAGCAAAAATTTCTCATGCCCGAGATGGAATAACCAATATCGCAATTGATGCAAATGGCGGTTGGCTATGGGGAACCACCGGAGGTATAATTGAAGTTGAAGATGCCTTCTTTGAAAACAACAGACGAGATGTGCAGCTGTTGGCCTATGTCCCTCCGTTTTCTAAAAATGCTACCTACAGAGGCTTCTTTAAAAACACAAGCTTTACTCGAAACGACAACTTCAATGTTGAAGCGATGATTTCAAGCATCACTATGTGGGGTGTTGCAGGTATTATAATAGATGGTTGCGATTTCATCAACAGCCATACAGGTGATTTTCAATATGATGGTGGAGCTATACTAACCATAAATTCTTCGTATCGCGTGCATGAACACAATGGAATAGGTTGCCATTTTGAAGGGTATGCAGACGCAATCAAAAGTGAATCTGACTTCTCTATTGCCCATCCGCTAAGAATTGTAGGAGCCACTTTTACGGATAACATTCATAGCATATATTTAAATCAAACCCAAAATGCCAAAGTAGCATACAACACCATATCTGCAAGAACAAATCACAGCTTTGTTCCTCCGGGTGGAGCTCCATTCCAAAACATAGCTTATGGTATTTACCTTGATTACAGCAGTGGTTTTGGGCTACATGATAACGTATTGGATAACCTTGATGGTACTAACACTCTATCCGCAGGAATTGTAGTAAAAGACAACTGTGGAGCATCTGATGAAGTTTATTACAACATAGTGGACGGGTTTTACTACGGCATGCAAGCCATTGGAAACAATAGAAATAGTTTTAATATCGATTTAGGCTTACAGTATAAGTGCAATGATCTAGGGGACAATAGCATAAATATTGTGGATATTATGGTAGATCAAAATGGAGATATTGCAGCAAGTCAAGGTAGTACTACTAGTTTTCCGAACAACCTATTTAGCCCAGTTACTACCAATAGGCACTTTGATAATTTTGGTCCTTTAATAAAATACAATCATAGCTCCGCACTGAGTCGAAGCGAGCCAGTAAATTATTTAGGATTGAGCGTTGTACCTAGCAGTTCACCTTCAAATTATACAACTGAATGCAATAGTCTTCCTAAGCCTTCTATTTTTTCAGATCCAACTCTTGGTTACAATGCCGTACTTACAGCGGATGTTAACTTGGAGAACTTACGTGATTTAAAAATGCAACTCACAGATGAGGGTAGTACGGCAGAATTAGAAGCTGAAATTCTTTTTGCGAATGATCAAGATGAATATCAGGTTTTATATATTGATATGATGAACATGTCCCCTTACGTATCCGAAGAGAACCTATTGAATGTAGTTTCTTTGGAAGAATTTCCGGAGTTGGCATTGAGAAACATTATGGTAGCTAACCCACACAGTTCTCGGAGTGAAAATGTTTGGAATGCTTTGCTTGACAAAACCCCACCTTTAAGTCAACAAACATTAGATGATATTGAAAATGAACTCCAAACCATAACGGCTAAAGATGTTCTAGACATGGATATCTCTCATACGCAACAAAACAGTGAGTATCTATCTCAGCAACTTATTGGCTATTACAGCGAAAACATGGCGGCTGAGGAAGTCTATCTGCAAGATTTAAAAGAGCACTTAGAATATAGAGACGAAGAATATTTCAGATATGCATTGGTGGATCTTCTTCTCTCCGAGGGGGATGTTGCTTCCGTTAATGATGTTTTAAGCGCAATTGAGTCCGACTGTGATTTAGGAGAAAGAGAAGCTGCAGAGTTTTCTTTGATGCAAGACTATTATTCCATTCTTACCTCTGCTCTGGAAGAAGACACTAGACTCGATGAATTGGGTTCTGATAAAATTGATGCCTTGGTAGCTTTGGACGAGGGAGAATTAAACTCTGGTTTTGCAGTAGGAAAAGCAAGAGCCCTTTTAAAATTAAATGATGTTGAAGTAAGCTATATTGAACCCATCATTGAAGCAGGAGCAGGAAAAAGAAACTCTCGCTTAGTATCAAATTCTGATAGACCAAGCTTTCCTGAAAGCAGCTTTAAGCTTTATCCAAATCCAGCAAATGAAAACACTATTCTTCAGTGGAATTGGTTAACCGATGGGTTACAAGATGGATTTGAGGTATCTTTACAAGACATGGAAGGAAAGTCTGTTTTAGCTACTCTTGTTGGTGATCATCAGGTAAACACTAAAATGATAAATGTTAGCGCGGTAGCTAGCGGAATGTACATCTTGGTGGTTAGGCAAGAAGACAAAGTTCTATTTAGAACTAAACTTACTGTCCAGTAAAAAAGAACAATAATCTATAATAGTAAAAAGCAATCACCTTAACGGGTGGTTGCTTTAATACTTTTACCTATTGAAGACTCTATTAAAAATATTACTATTTTGTTTCTTTTTCTCGCATACCGTTAATGCTCAATTTAGCATTATTCAACCCTCACTTGCAGGTTCTCCAGATCCTTCTATTCTATATTCGAATAATGGATACATAGTTGCTAACGAATACATACTTAACAGGAAAGAACTACAAATTGCAAGATTAGATTTAATCGGAAACACTATACTGAAAAAATCATATTCAGATTCTTCCGTAGCGGTGATTTCATCCTGCAACAAGTGTCTTAAAAAAAAGGGTGATTTCATTTATTACGGTCATACCGGTTTTCTCAGGCAAGATTCCATTTATGTAGTATTTTCAAAATTTTCTCAAAATCTCGATACTGTATACACTAAAAAACTCATCTCTTTTGAAGGAGCTCTTCCAAAAATCTTAAATCTTAAGTTCGATTCAGACACCACCTTTATTGCCAGTGGTTTCTTGTATAGAAATACAGGTACTCGAAGCAAGTATGATTTATGGGTAGCTAGGTTCGATACTTCCTTTCAAGAATTATGGCAACAACGTATTCCTGACCAAAGGCCAGGCTTAAACTTTGGCTATTATGGTGAGGGCATCAGTTTTGATAGCTACAGTTATGTATTAATAAGTGGGAAGGGAATTGGATCGGACAATGCTACAAGCACATATGATCATTATTCTTTTGCAGCCAGATTTAATTTAAAAGACGGCCAACTAAAATGGATCAAAGAATTTACCGGCCCTGCGGGTAGCGAAAACTTGCTAACCCTAAATACCTCTGATGCAACATATCCATTTGCCCAAATGCAATATTTGGGGTTTTATCCCAATACAACAACTCCTACAAGCACACGCTTAAGAACTGGTCTAATAGATACATCCGGAATTATTACTTGGGATACTCTTATTGGGCCTCAATCCAACGCCTATTTTTTTAACGACTTCCAAACCTCTAAAGATGGTAATTACTATATATCCGGCTCTTTTAGAGTTTTACCTTCTTTTGATCTCTCCTATGGTTTTAAGTTTTCTCCGAGTGGAGACAGCTTATGGTTTAGAACTTACCACCATTTAGATTCTTCAGACTTATCTCGCGTTTGGGCCTTTCAGCCTACCAATGATTCCGGGTTTATCCATATTGGATATTACCTAGATTGGGATAATGACCTGCATCCTGTTCGGCTTCAATATAGTTGGTTGTTAAAGACAGATCAATATGGTTGCCAAATACCGAACTGCCAATCCATAGGTATAAATGAATACTACGATAACAGTAGAATTGAAGCTTACCCTAACCCCGTTTCTGGTAAAAATATAACCTTATCCGGTTTGGCACC
>CAZAJG010000001.1:89308-130539 GCA_964485405.1 uncultured Owenweeksia sp.
CCCTTTAACACCTATCGTATTGAAATATACAACGAACAAGGTGCTTTAATTCGTTCGCAGAAATTAAACCCAATCGCTTCACAAGCTCAGGTAAACATTGGTACAACAAATCCAGGTTTGTATATCCTTCAAATCCATTTCAAAGAGGTTCAATCAACACGACTCAAGATTATTGTGCAATAAAGAGCTTTAATCCTTCAAGAAAGAATACCGATCTACTCCTCATAAAGAATGTCCATCGCTCTAAAAGAGTCTGTTAAATTTACTTGGAGTTTCACTTTAGCAAAAGAAAAAGCTGCAAGCATATTGTTGATATTTTCATTCTGAAGATAGGTTCGAATGCCTTCCGATTCTAATCTCGACTTTAAGATGTAGGCATCGTTTACATTATCAAACTCCGCTATGGTAACGAGTTCTGCCATTCTAGCGTTTCAATTAAATGAATGGTTTCCTCAAGCATAAAGTCATTAACAGGCTTTAATGAGTCTGGATTAGGAGCCGAATAGAAGTACAAAACTCCTCTTAAAAAGTGATTGGCGCTATCCGTTACAAAAAACTGTGTACTTGTAGCCGCCTCCCCTTTTAATTGATACAGAACCCCATGAACATCCTGATTTGGATTGGAGTACACAATCTCTTCAATTCCATCCGCTCTAGAAGTATGCTCGTAGGCCAAATTACGACCCTCCTCTAAGAGATATTCTAAATTCTCTTCATCTACCGCCAAATACGTTAACTGCAATCTCCCTTTTATACTCTTGTAGTATACATCTCCCCAGTTTTTCTTCTTCTCTATCCAGTCAGCTGAAGTGTTAATCTCAAAATTATAAGGCTTACCGGCATCCAACATTTTGTATTCCTGCTCCGGCACACTCAAGCGAAAGTATCCTCTTGGTTTAGGGCTGTATGAATCATCTGCACAGCCAAAGAATACCATCAGAATAAAAACGCTAAATCTCTTCCACACCTTCTTCCTCATTTATAGTAACCTTTATTCGATTAATCCTTCTTTCCTCTAGGCCCTCAACTTTAAAAACGTAGTGATTAAAAAGTATCTCTTCATTTTTTTCTGGAAACTTTCCAGCTATTTCCAACACAAAACCAGCCAAAGTATCGGCCTCTCCCATTGCTTCTTCGAAAGGTTCTTGGTTTTCAATTTTTAAAACTTTGTAAAAGTCTGTAAGGTGAATTTTACCTTCAAAAACATAGTTTCTATCATCCAGTTTTGAATAAACAAGTTCTTCATCATCAAACTCATCACTAATCTCTCCTACAATTTCTTCAATAACATCTTCAAGCGTAATGATTCCCGATGTACCTCCAAACTCATCCACTACTATAGCCAAATGCACCTTTTTCTCTTGAAACTCTTTTAATAGATCATCAATTTTCTTGTTTTCAGGAACGAAGAAGGGCTCTCGGATCAATTCGGTCCAAACAAACCGTTCATCCTCATCAATAAAAGGAATAAGATCTTTGATGTATAAAACACCTTTTACCTGGTCAAAATTTTCATGATACACAGGTATTCTAGAATAGCCAGATGACAAAATATTCTCCATCACCTTTGCATAATCCCATTCAATATCCACACACGTAACATCCATACGAGGCTTCATGATCTGTTTCACATTGGTATTACCAAACTTTACAATTCCCTTTAGGATTTTCTGTTCATTATCAATGGAACCATCATCCGTAAGCTCCAAAGCTTGAGTAAGGTCATCAACCGACAAGTTTTCTGAGTTTGTTCGCAGCCTTTTCTCAATTAGTCTTGTAGATTTTACCAAAAACCAGCTAAATGGAGTGCATATACTACGCATAAAAATCATAGGCTGGCTAATAGATGACGCAAAGGAAACTGACATTCGGTTAGCATATACTTTTGGTAAAACTTCCCCAAACATTAAAATGAGAAAAGTGATGACCACTACTTGAACCACAAAGCCTAAAACAGGATTGGATTCAAAATCGAAAAAGCCCGTAGTTAAGAAACTGGAAAGAATAACAATCCCAACATTTATGAAATTGTTTACAATTAGAATAGTCGCCAACAGTGTTTTAGGCCGATCTAAAAGATTTACCAAGTTATCATAAGAAGGTTTATTCTTCTGTTTTATGTCATCTAAATCTTGCGGCTTAATAGAAAAGAAAGCCACCTCTGAACCGCTTATGATAGCCGATCCTAATAAGAGAGCCAATAAAATGAGTAGCGGTATAACTAATGACGGGTCAAAAGGCTTAACGATACTTAGAAATAAATAACTGGCGGGGTCAGGGTCCAAACTAGTAGAGATTAGTTAAACTTAAAAGGGCAGATCATCTTCATCCGCTCCCTTAGATATATCCACCGATTGTGATGGTGTATCTCCGGAGCTTCCCGATCCTTCCTCTTTTTTACCACTGAGCATAGTCATATTATCCACTTGAATTTCCGTAGCGTACTTACGCTCACCTCTGTCATCATCCCAGGATCTCGTTTTTATCTTTCCTTCAACAAAAATTTTATCTCCTTTATGCAAGTACTTTTCCGCCACTTCAGCAAGACCTCTTCTCAATACTACTGTATGCCACTCGGTTTGAGTAACTCTTTCGTTGGTTTGTTTGTTGGTATACGTTTCAGAAGTAGCAATAGGAAAGCGAGCGAGTGAGTTTCCTCCTTCAAAAGTTCTAATCTCCGGGTCCTTACCCAGGTTTCCTATTAACATTACTTTATTCAGTGATCCGGCCATTTAAAGCTTTGGTTTCTAACAAATTTAACAAATTTGCCTTTTCAGACAAACGGCAAAGTTAGCTGATTTCGATCAAGAAAAGCCCTTAATGGTTTAGGAAAAGCAAGATCCTTTAAGTCGGAGAGTAAACGCCATTCATAATCGGGTTTTAGCAGCGCCATATCCCCACTTACTTTCACTTCAAACAAGCGAATATGAATACGTTGATGGCTGAGAATGTGAGGCTTTAAATCATGATAACGTTCCACAACAATTTTAAAATCCTTCTCTTTTGCTGTAAAAAAAGAGTCGATCATACTTGGTGTTTCAAGTAAACTAACTGATTCAATCAATGGAAATTGAAACAACTTGAGCCAAATATCCTTTATCTCGCGCCTTTCAATCGCTACTTTTCCGTCATTATTTACGAGCAAATAGTTGAAGTACCTATCTTTTTTTGAGTTTCCTTTTTCCTTTTTTGGCAACTCCTCAACTCTAGATTCCATTTTGGCTACACACGCAGAGGCTAATGGACAAACTTCACAATTGGGAGATTTAGGTGTGCATTGTATGGCTCCAAACTCCATAATGGCTTGATTGTAATCTGCAGGCTTACTCGCATCAAGCATGTCTTTAGCTAAATGTCCAAACTCTTTTTTCCCTTGGGTTGAGTTAATAGCCGTTTCAATACCGAAAAACCGACTAAGTACTCGGAATACGTTTCCATCTAAAACCGCTCTAGTCTCCCCAAAAGAAAAAGAGGAGATAGCAGAAGCTGTATAATCTCCAACTCCTTTTAGTTTGATGATTTCTGTGTAGGTATTCGGAAACTCACCATTTAGTACGTATTGAATATGCTGTGCAGCAGCTTGCATATTTCTTGCCCTACTATAATAACCTAAACCTTCCCAATGCTTCATCACTTTATCTTCCTCGGCATCAGCTAATTGTTTTACAGTAGGGTAGTTTTTTATAAATTTTTCATAATACGGCAGCCCTTGACTTACCCGTGTTTGTTGAAGAATAATCTCCGACAACCAAATCCTGTAAGGGTCGTTGGTTTTTCGCCAAGGTAAATCCCTCTTATGCTCATAATACCACTCCAACAAGCAGCCCTGAAACTCTTTTTTTCTCAAAATATTTGTATTTGAAGCATTTAGAAGCGAAAAAATTGATTCTTAAGCTTTCTCTTTAAAGGAAATTCCCCTTATATTTGCACCCCTCAAAATTACAGAGTTTAACTTTTAATTAATATATAAAATGACTAAAGCTGATATCGTAACCAGAATCTCCGATAAAACTGGTATGGAAAAAGCTGACGTACAGGCTACTGTTGAAGCATTCATGAAAGAAGTGAGAAACTCCTTGGAGTCTGGCGACAATGTGTACCTAAGAGGTTTTGGTAGCTTTATTATCAAGAGGAGAGCGGAAAAAACGGGAAGAAACATTTCCAAGAATACCACTATCATCATTCCAGCTCATAACATTCCTTCTTTTAAGCCGGCAAAAACTTTTGTAGACGCAGTAAAGAAAAAAGTAAAAGCTAAATAATAGCAATCTTGAAAAAAGGACCCATCATATTAGTTGTTCTAGGATTAGGCTTATTAGCCCTTCTCTATTTTGCTCCAGTAACTCCTTCTTCAGGAGGTGTGCAAGAGGAAGAAACTAGTGTGGAAGGCGAAACGGAGCAAGCTGAATTAACTCCGGATCAAAGAGTAGATGATGCTATACAAAAATTGGAATCTGGTGAAGTACCACCTATGCAGTCTATCCTAAAGATTAGGGCAGTTGCAGAGGAATTTCCAGACAATGTGAAGGCAAATTTCACTTTGGGTCTCATGTCTATTCAAACTGGGCAGTTTGAAAAAGCAGTGAATCGCTTTAAAAGCGTGCTGAGAGTCCAACCTAACAATACGGATGCTATGCAATTTATGGCTAGTTCGCAGCTCCGGTTAGGAGATACCATTTCAGCAAAAGAAAACTACTCTATGGCTCTTTCTCTTGTAAAAGATTCAGCCCAAAGAGCTACTATTCAGACAGAATTAAATAATATTAACTAGAAATTTTTGTAAGGTTATGCCAAGCGGAAAGAAAAGAAAAAGACATAAGATGGCTACTCATAAGCGTAAAAAGCGCTTAAGAAAAAACCGTCATAAGAAGAAGTAATGTCTTCTTACATTTTATTTTAACCAAAAGCAGCACCTTACATAGGTGCTTTTGGTGTTTTAATTTATTAATGCTCCATCTAGTTCTTGTTGAATTAGATAAAGGATGCTAAAAACCATAAAAGGTGAGTACAGAATTAATTATAAGTTCTCGTACTGCCAGTGATGTAGCGATAGCGCTACTTAAGGAAGGTAAACTTACTGAGCTTCATTATGATAATTCGGACGAATTTGCTGTAGGGGATATATATCTCGGCAGAATTAAAAAAGTAGTACCCGGACTTAATGCAGCTTTTGTAGATGTAGGATATGAAAAAGATGCCTTTTTGCATTATCATGACTTAGGTCCACAAATAAAATCTTTAAGCAAGTTTACCAAACGCACGCTCACGGGTAAGCAACGTTGGTCTTTGACTGATTTTGAAAACGAGCCCGATATTGATAAAAACGGCAGTATTGACAAAGTTATTAAGACGGGACAAACCGTCTTGGTTCAGATCGCTAAGGAGCCTATTTCAACAAAAGGCCCTAGAATTACATCTGAACTCTCTCTAGCAGGTAGATTTATTGTACTTGTTCCTTTCAGCAACCGCATAAGCGTTAGCTCCAAGTTACGAGACAAAGAAGAAAAAGACCGCCTTAGAAGACTCCTGAAAAGTATTTGCCCCAAAGGCTTTGGGGTTATTGTAAGAACAGCAGCACAAGATTGCTCCGTAGCAGAACTTGATGCAGATCTTCAAGCATTAGTTGAAAAGTGGAAAACACTCCATCGACAAATGCAAAGATTAAAGGCCCCAGCTCGAGCCTTAATTGAATTAAACAGAGTTTCCGCTCTACTTAGAGACATCCTAAATGACTCTTTCAACAGTATAATTACAGACGATAAAGAGCTTTCCGAAGAATTGAAAGACTATTTAAAGTCTATTGAGCCCGGAAAAGAGAACATGGTGAAGCTCTATGATGGTCGTGTGCCTGTATTCGAACACCATGGTTTGGAAAGACAAATCAAAGGCTCCTTTGGAAGGTCGGTTTCAATGGGCAAAGGCGCTTATCTTATCATTGAGCATACGGAAGCTATGCACGTTATTGACGTAAATAGTGGTAACCGAACGAATAGCAATGAAAATCAGGAAGCTAATGCTCTTACCGTAAATCTTTCTGCTGCAGAAGAGATTGCCCGTCAGTTAAGGCTGCGCGATATGGGTGGAATTATAGTAGTCGATTTTATTGATCTTCACCGTTCTGAAAATCGCAAAAAGCTTTTTGAAAAGCTTAAAGATGTGATGAAATCAGATAGAGCTAAACATAAGATCTTACCTCCAAGCAGATTCGGCCTTGTGGAAATAACGCGTCAGCGTGTTCGTCCTGAAATGAATATTCAAACACGGGAAGAAAACCCAGATGGCACAGGTGAAGTAGAAGCACCTATCCTGATTATCGATGAGATTGAAAATAAATTAGAACTCATTGCTGCTCAGGAAAAAGACAAGAATATTTTTCTACATGCACATCCTTTTATCGCAGCTTACCTCACAAAAGGCATTTTTAAGAGTGTTGTGAAAAAGTGGGCTAAAAAACATAAACGTAAAATAAAAGTAACCCCTAGAGATTCATTTAAGTTTCTAGAGTATCACTTTTACAATAGCAAAGACGAACTTTACGAGTTTTAGTTAGAAGCCTCCTTAACCGGGGGCTTTTTTTATTTATATTTTAAAGAGAAAATTGCCTTAAAACCTCACCTGCACTCATTGCTACAGCATTGGACAGATTGAAGCTACGCACCTTACCCGGAAATGGGATATTAACGGTTTGTTCAGAAAATCTTTCAATTAAAACCTCTCCCAATCCCTTACTCTCTTTGCCAAATACAAGCCAATCGCCATTTTGAAAATCAATATCTAAATACGACCTATTCCCATGCGCACTGAAGAAAAAAACTCTTTCAGGATTTGTTACTTTCTCATACCAGCCATTAAAAGAGTCATAATATTGAACATTTAGATCTTTCCAATAATCTAACCCAGCTCTTTTAACCCGAGAATCGGTAATTTCAAAACCCATAGGGCCAACCAGGTGTAAATTGGCACATGCTGCTACACAAATCCGACCAATATTACCAGTGTTATTCGGAATTTCCGGCTCAATCAATACAACGTTAAACTTTAATGTATTTGGCATCTTTTACTTTCTTAAGGTTGTCAAAATTAAACTTTCATGGTGATTGTTTCTTCTTCAAATTATCCTTTTTACGATTAGTATGTTTTGCTTACTTTCGAGCCTCTTATAGATAAATAGATCACCTCCATAACATTATGAATTTTACTATCATGAAGAAAATATTTGCAGCCGTAGTAGGCCTTTTATGTTTGACTGTTCACGGTCAAAATGAAGTAATGACTCCTCAAACTTTATGGAAGTTAGGACGAGTGAGCTTGGAAACAACAGCGCCTGACGGGAAGTCTTTCGTTTATGGTGTTACCAATTATAATATTGAAGAAAACAAGGGAAATAGAAATCTCTATTCCATGAATATAAAAAGTGGAGAAAGTAAGCAGCTTACAAAACTTGAAGGCAGCGAGTATGGTGCTCATTATTTGATGAATGGATCTAAAATTGGTTATTCTCATGGTGGACAGTTCCACATTATGAATGCAGACGGGAGCGATAATAAGCAAGTAACGAGTGTTAAAGGCGGTATTGGAAACATCAATGCCTATGACCTCCCAGATGGGAGAATAGCGCTGGTCTTCACCAAATCCGTAAAACTGGATAAAACTACAGCTGATTCTTACCCTAATCTTCCCAAAGCTGATGCCTTAATTATTGATGATCTTTTATATCGCCACTGGGATAGTTGGAGCGATGCGGAATACAACCATGTTTGTATTGCTTACTTAGATCAGGATCTCAACCTATCAGATGTGAAAGATATAATGGAAGGAGAAAAATTTGATTCTCCGCTTAATCCATTCGGTGGTAGTGAATCTTTCACACTCAGTCCGGACGGACAAAAAATAGTATACGAGGCTAAAAAGCTAAACGGAAAAGATTGGGTTCTAAGCACTAACTCTGATCTATACATGTATAATATCGCTACCGAAAAAACAACGAACCTTACCGAAGGAATGAATGGTTATGATAAGGAGCCTAAATTCTCACCAGATGGCAGTAAACTAGCATGGATGAGTATGGCTACCCCTGGTTTTGAAAGTGATGTGAATGATATTATCATTCACAACTTCGAAAATGGGGAGCGTATGAAGGTTCTAAAAGCTGGAAACTGGTACGATACTTATACCTTTCAGTCTTTTAGTTGGTCCAATGAAAAAGTTCTGTATACTGGTGTTCCCGTAGATGGAACCAATCAAATCTATCAACTAGATCTTCCTAAAAAAATCACCACCACCGCTAAGCCAACCTCTTTAAAAGCCGTAAGCAAAGGTCAGCACAACCACAACCACTTTGAGCTAGCTAAAAAGAATATTATCCTGGATAGGCAAGATATGAACCATGCCACAGAGGTTTACAGCTTAAATATTAATTCTGGTAAGCAAAAACAACTTACTCATATCAATGATGAAGTTTACAGCTCCATTGGAATGAGCAAAATAGAAAAGCGAATGGTTAAAACTTCTGATGGGAAGGATATGTTAACCTGGGTTATTTATCCCCCAAATTTTGATCCGGCAAAAAAGTACCCAGCCCTACTATATTGCCAAGGAGGTCCACAATCACAAGTTTCTCAGTTTTATAGCTTCCGTTGGAATTTTCAGCTCATGGCGGCCCAAGGTTACATAGTTGTAGCTCCAAATCGAAGAGGTTTACCTGGCTTTGGCAGGGAGTGGAACGAAGATATTTCTGGAGATTGGGGTGGGCAACCTATGAGAGATTATTTAGCTGCTATTGATGATGTTAAAAGCGAAAGTTATGTCAATGAAGATAAACTAGGTTGCATTGGGGCAAGCTATGGGGGCTACTCGGTTTACTATTTAGCTGGGAATCACGAAAAGCGTTTTAAAGCCTTTATTTCTCATTGTGGCTTGTTCGATTTAGAAAGCTGGTACCTTTCCACTGAGGAACTATTTTTTGCAAATCAAGATTTAGGTGGACCCTACTGGGAAGCCAAGAATAAAAATACCTACTCTAAATTTGATCCTAAAGATTATGTCCAAAATTGGGATACTCCTCTTTTAGTAATTCATGGAGGAAAAGACTTTAGAGTACCTGAAAATCAAGGAATGGAGGCATTTCAAGCAGCAAAATTAATGGGTGTACCCACTCGTTTTCTCTATTTTCCAAATGAAGGACATTGGATACTAAGCCCTCAAAATGGTTTGATTTGGCACGATCAATTCTTTAACTGGTTGGATAAGTGGGTTAAAAAATAGCTCCATTCTGCTTATTCCGCTAATTTTGCGTTCTTGAAATAGGAACACACCAATTATTTTTATGAAGATAGGAAACCCAACATCACGATTAAAGCTTAACATTAAACCAGGGGAAAAGGTATTGGACATCGGCAGTGGAGATTTTCCTCATCCAAGAGCAAATGTTGTAGTTGATAAATTTATAGATGACAACACACATCGCTCTGGAGACATTAACGTATTGAACCATCAAAAATTTATTCAAGCAGATGGTGAAAACCTCCCTTTTGAGGACAACGAGTTTGATTATGTTGTTAGCTCCCATGCTCTAGAACATGCTGAAAATCCGGATCTTTTTATTAAAGAAATGTGCCGTGTTGGTAAACGAGGGTATGTTGAAACACCTTCTTTAATTGGAGAGTTTTTGATTCCAAAAAACAGCCACAAATGGGTACTACTTGATGTAGATGGCACGCTAGTTTTATATGAAAAAGAGAAACTTGGCTTTAATCCCATGCTAGATTATGGAGAACTTTTTTTAAGCTATTTCCCAAGAAAGTCTATTGGCTGGAAGATTATGCAAAGAACCCATCATCAAATGCTTACCGTAAACTACGAATGGAAAGATAATATTGACTTTTTGATTAATCCAGAAGACGAAAAGTATTTGAACTACTTTAAAAGGCCCTGGGACTTAGATATGATTGGAAAAGTAATGCCTCAAAGAGGAATGAAAGGTGAAGCTCAAATTGTAACGAAAGCTTTTTTTGATATTGTCAAAAGCGTCATTAAGTCTAAAGTTTTAAAAAAGAATAGATAATCTACTTTCTTGAGTGAGTAGAATAATTACACGAATGGTGAATGAAGGAGTTTGAAGTTTTTGAATTATCGAATGGCATACGTGTAGTTCATAAACAGGTAAAAAGGCCAGTAGCCCATTGCGGTATTATGATAAAAGCGGGCTCCCGCGAAGAGTCTAAAGAACAAGAAGGGTTGGCCCACTTTATTGAGCACGTATCTTTTAAAGGCACAAAAAAGAGAAAAGCATACCATATTCTAAGTCGTATGGAGGATGTAGGAGGTGAACTCAATGCCTACACCACTAAGGAAGATACGGTTCTATATTCTTCTTTTTTAAAGAAATACTACTCAAGAGCCATCGAGTTGCTATTTGACATTGTTCTCAATTCTACCTTCCCAGAAAAGGAGTTAAGCAAAGAGAAGGAGGTTATCATTGATGAAATCAATAGTTATAAAGATTCTCCTTCTGAATTAATCTTTGATGATTTTGAAGCCCAGTTGTTTCCAAATCATTCTTTAGGTATGAATATTTTGGGTACTCCAGAGAGTGTAAAAAGCTTCAGCAGAAAGGAGGTTATTGATTTTATTAGCAAATATTATCAGCCTGAAAACATCGTTTTTAGCTCAGTAGGTAATATCAGTTCCACTCGTTTAAAGCAACTATTAGAACCATATTCTATTGAGTTAACCAAGAATCCAAATAGTGATAAGCTGTCAAGACAAACTCCTAAAAATTACGAAGCGAGCAAGCAGATTATTCAAAGACCAGTATTTCAAACCCATGCCATTTTAGGGAACCGCGCTTATGCTGCTGATGATAAAAAGGCAAGAACACTCTACTTAATGAACAACATTTTAGGAGGTGCTGGAATGAACTCTAGGCTAAACTTGAACATTAGAGAGAAATATGGATTCACTTATAACATAGAATCCTTTTACAGCCCATACTCTGATTCTGGTGTTTTTGGAATCTATGCAGGCACCGATCCAAAAACTATTGCACGCACCATACAGTTGATCGAAAAGGAGTTGAGCAAACTTAGAGAAAAGCCCTTTGGCGTGCTCCAGTTGAGCAAAGCCAAAAAACAGATTTTAGGTCAAATAGCCATGTCTCAAGAAAACAATGCATCCTTAATGCTATCCCTAGGTAAGTCTTTGTTGAGTTTTGATCGAATTGACACCTTCAAGGAGATTACAACTAAAGTAGATCGTATTTCTGACCAGGATTTATTGGAAGTTGCCAATGAAATAATGAACCCAAATCAATTAAGCACCTTAATTTATCAACCCGAATAAAAGCTTGAAATATGGATTTTTTACCAGAGAAGATAAATGAATATACCGAAAACCACACGCAGCAAGAGTCACCCATACTTGCAGAACTGAATCGATATACCCAAAGTAAGGTTCTTCAGCCAAGAATGCTAAGTGGTCATTTACAAGGAAGAGTTTTATCTTTTCTCAGTAAGATGATTGAACCTAAGAGAATACTAGAAATAGGAACCTATACGGGTTACTCTGCCTTGTGCTTTGCTGAAGGATTAACTGAAAATGGCAAACTCATTACTATCGATCTTAATGAAGAGTTAGAAGATTTGGTGAATTCCTATATTCATAAAACAGATAACCAAGACCGAGTTGAAATGCGAGTTGGAAATGCACTAGATATAATTCCTACTTTAAATGAGCTGTGGGATATCGTATTCATTGATGCCGATAAAGAAAACTATTCCAACTATTATAATTTAGTAATAGACAAGCTCAATGCAGGCGGTTATATTATAGCAGACAATGTTCTATGGAGCGGTAAAGTGGTAGAAGAAGTTGGTTTAAAAGATGAAGAAACAAGAGCGTTAAAAGAGTTTAATCAAATGGTACACGCAGACGATCGAGTTGAAAATGTTCTTTTTCCAATCCGAGACGGATTGATGATTTGTCGTAAAAAGTAGTAGACATCCCCTAGTTTTACTACATGCCCTCATCTGGGTTTTACTAGTTTTGTCCCAGATCTTAAAACAACAAAACCGATGAATCACAACAAAAGCATATTCATAGTTGGAAGTCTTATTTTACTTCCCTTTCTATTCAACTCCTGTTCAGAATCAGATTCTGATGTAAGTGGTTGCACAGATAGCCATGCGTGCAATTATAATTCAGAAGCAACCGTAAGCGATGGCAGCTGTAACTTTATTTGCCTAACAGATACTGAAAAAAGTAGGGTAATTAGCTTTGTAGAAACGGCTGTTACCTTTATAGATAATTACGGCCAAGACTCGGCATTTACCTCATTCGAAGATACAAGTGGAGCTTTTATTGATGACGAGCTATATATATTCGTTTGGGATAGCACTGCAACGGTTTTATCTCACGGGTTTCAGCCTAATTTAATTGGAACGAATGTTTATAATCTTCAGGATAATCATGGAAAATACTTTGTGCAAGAGCTTATGAGCATTGCCTTAGGCAGTGAAGGCAAAGGATGGGGCTGGTACTACTGGGACGATCCAATTACCCAAACCATAAGAAAAAAGTTTACCTATGTTCAGTTGCACAATGGAATTGTAGTCGCTTCTGGCACCTATAAATAATATCAAAAGCACTTTCAACCAAACCATAAAACCCTCAATGACTATCTAGCATTGGGGGTTTTTACCGAACACCTTATTCTATGAGAGGATCCGTCTCACAAATACACCATAGTCAAAACCTGCCTATCGGTTGCTGTACATTTCTTCGTAGTACTTAGAATAGGCTCCTGAGGTAACCGCATCTAACCAATCTTGATTTTGCAGATACCAATCTATCGTTTCTGACAGACCTTCCTCAAAGGTAACAGACGGCTTCCAACCTAGTTCTTTGTTGATTTTAGAAGCATCGATGGCATACCTTCTATCGTGACCGGGTCTATCCGTAACATAAGTAATCAGCTGTTCAGACTCCCCTTCTTTTCTACCTAACTTTTCATCCATTTGCTTAATTAGAACTTTAATCAAATCGATGTTTTGCCATTCATTAAAACCTCCAATATTGTACGTATCCCCCTCTTTTCCTTGATGAAAAACGAGGTCAATTGCACGAGCATGATCAATTACATAGAGCCAATCTCGTGTGTATTTTCCGTCTCCATAAACAGGTAGTGGTTTGTTATTTTGAATGTTATGAATAAAAAGCGGTATCAATTTTTCCGGAAATTGATTTGGCCCGTAGTTGTTGGAACAATTGGTAATAACGTAAGGTAGACCATAGGTTTCACCATATGCTCTTACAAAATGATCGGAGCTAGCTTTAGACGCGGAGTAAGGTGAGTTAGGGTCATAGGCTGTTGTTTCTTCAAATAGACCTGTTTTCCCTAAGGTTCCATACACTTCATCCGTGCTAATGTGGTAAAACAGTTTGTTATCAAATCCTGATTCTTTCCAAAGGTCACGAAAAGAGTTGAGTAGGTTTACTGTACCTATTACATTTGTTCTTACAAAAGATAACGGGTCTGTAATGGATCTATCCACATGTGACTCTGCTGCTAGATGTATAACAGAATCGAATTGATGTTGCTGAAACAATTTGTTCATCGCCTCAGCATCTACTATATCCGCTTTTAGAAAATGATAATTTTCTTGTGATTCAATATCAGTAAGGTTCTGAAGATTGCCCGCATAGGTTAAAGCGTCCAAATTATAAATTTCATAGTTCGGATATTTCTCTACAAACAACCTTACCACATGCGAGCCAATGAATCCCGCACCTCCTGTAATTAGTATCTTTTTTGTTGACATCTTAGATGTTTTAAGCTTTATTTCGAACCACCTTTTCCCATCGCCAAGCATCTGCCATTGCCTCATCCAACGACTTTTCCGCCTGCCAACCTAGAACTTCCCTAGCTTTTGATGTATCTGCATAGGCAGCAGTAACATCTCCCGCTCTTCGCTCCACAATTTTATAGTTGAGTTTCTCTCCAGAAACCTTTTCAAAGGATTCAATCACTTCCAGTACCGTACTTCCTGTTCCACTTCCTAAGTTAAAAACTTCGAAGCTTTCTTGGTTTGATTTATTTAGCAGTCGTTCCATAGCAACCACGTGCGCTTTTGCCACATCTACAACGTGAATATAATCGCGTACACAGGTACCATCTCTCGTTTCATAGGTATCCCCAAAAACAGATAGTTCTTTTCTCAAGCCAATGGCCGTTTGGGTAACGTAAGGCACTAGATTTAAAGGCACTCCTAAAGGTAGTTCGCCAATTTTAGCCGAGGGATGAGCCCCTATAGGGTTAAAATACCTTAGAGCTATAGAATTAAATTGATGCGCAACAATCGCATCTTGAATGATCTCTTCTCCTATTTGTTTTGTATTCCCATACGGTGAAAGTGCCGATTGAACCGGGGAGTTCTCTGTAATAGGTAACTCCTTCGCTTGGCCATATACGGTACAAGAGGAACTGAAAATAAAGTTATCTAACTTACGGTTGCGCATTTGCTGCAAAACATAAACCAATGAACATAAATTATTTTCATAGTACTCCAGGGGAGTTCCTACCGACTCTCCTACTGCTTTAAAAGCCGCAAAGTGAATCACTCCGTCTAAGTCTGGATGCCTAGAAAAAAGCAAATCTACATCCGATTTAGATTTAAGATCCAGTTGTTCAAATGTTACTGATTTTTGAGTAATAGATTCAATTCTGGCTAAGACTTCAATGGTAGTATTACTGAGGTCATCAACGATTACCACTTCATGATTATTGGCTTGAAGCTCTACTACGGTATGAGACCCAATAAAACCAAGCCCTCCTGTAACCAGTATTTTAGCCATAGTATCGTTTTCTTTTTTTCACCTTACTTAATGAAGGTTTTAAAATCTTTGTGTTCTTTTTTATAAAGCTCCTCTTCTGGTAAGGAACGAAAGTAATCGTAAGTTATTTCTAACCCTTTTGCTCGATCAACTTTAGGTTCCCAATTGAGAATCTTTCTAGCTTTTGTAATATCTGGCTGTCTTTGTGTAGGGTCATCTTTAGGTAGGTCCTTATAGATTACTTTCTGGGAAGTACCTGTTAACCTTATTATTTCCTCCGCAAACTCTTTAATAGTAATCTCATCTGGGTTACCCACATTAACCGGTTGAGCGTGGTCACTTAACAACAAGCGATAAATGCCTTCAACCAAATCATCCACATAGCAGAACGATCTAGTTTGTGATCCGTCTCCAAAAACAGTAAGATCTTCTCCTCTTAATGCTTGGCCAATAAAAGCAGGCAATACTCTACCGTCATTCAAACGCATACGTGGGCCATAGGTGTTAAATATTCGAATGATTCTCGTTTCCAAACCATGATACGTATGATACGCCATAGTCATCGCTTCCTGAAACCGCTTTGCTTCATCGTAAACACCTCTTGGACCAATCGGGTTTACATTCCCCCAATAATCCTCGGTTTGAGGGTGAACTACGGGGTCACCGTAAATCTCAGAGGTGGAAGCAACCAAAATACGCGCTCCTTTTACTCTCGCCAACCCCAAGCAATTATGAGTTCCTAAAGATCCTACCTTGAGTGTTTGAATCGGTATTTTTAAATAATCAATTGGGCTTGCCGGGGAAGCAAAATGTAAGATATAGTCTAATTCTCCTGAAACATGAATGAAATTTGATACATCGTGATTATAGAATTCAAATTCCTCGAGTTTAAAAAGGTGCTCGATGTTTTTTAGATCCCCAGTTATGAGATTATCCATTCCTACAACTCGATAGCCCTCTTTAATAAACCTGTCGCAAAGGTGCGATCCTAAAAAACCTGCCGCTCCAGTGATTAGAACTCTTTTCATTTATGATTTGGTGTTAATTCCTATACAGTGATATTCAAAGCCTAGATCTGCCATAGTATTTCTATCAAAAATATTACGCCCATCAAAAATCAATGATTGTTTCAGCCTTGATTTAACATCATTAAAATCGGGTACTCTAAATTCTGCCCATTCGGTTACTATTAGCAAAGCATCTGCATTGTTTAAAGCATCAAATTCATTTTCCGTATACTTTATCTTATCTCCAACCATATGCTTTGCTTCTTCCATAGCTACGGGATCGTAAGCAGTAACAGTGGCTCCTGCTGCTAAAAGCTGATTAATGATAACCACAGAGGGTGCTTCTCTCATATCATCCGTATTGGGTTTAAAAGATAAACCCCACATCGCAAAATGTCTTCCTGTTAAATCTCCAAATCTTTGCTTTACTTTATTAAAGAGCACACTTTTTTGATCTTCGTTTACATCCTCTACAGACTGGAGAATTCGCATTTCGTGCCCGTTCTCTCTTGCTGTTCTGATCAATGCCTTAACATCCTTAGGAAAACAGCTTCCGCCATAACCTATACCGGGATAGATGAATTTGTTTCCAATCCTTGGATCTGAGCCAATACCTTTTCTCACTAGATTAACGTCAGCTCCCATGATTTCGCAAAGATTGGCGACATCATTCATGAAGCTAATTTTAGTTGCGAGCATGGCATTTGCTGCATATTTTGTCATTTCAGCAGAAGGCACATCCATAAAAATAACCGGATGCCCATTTAACGTAAATGGGTGATACAAGCGGTCTAATGTTTGTCTTGCTTTCTCCGTTTCAACCCCAATCACAATTCTGTCTGGCTTCATAAAATCATTGACAGCTGCTCCTTCTTTCAAAAATTCAGGATTAGAAGCTACGTCAAACTCAATGTTGAGCTCTCTTCTTTCAAGCGCATTCTGAATCTCTTGTTTTACTTTTTTGGCAGTACCAACAGGTACGGTGCTCTTTGTTACGATAACACCATAGTCGTTCATATGCTCTCCAATTTCACGAGCCACAGCCAATACATATTGTAAATCAGCGCTGCCGTCTTCTCCTGGAGGAGTTCCTACCGCAATAAAAGCTACGTCTGCTCCTGGTATACTTTCAGGAAGGTTTGTACTAAACCTTAATCTTCCTTTTTCATAATTACGATGCACCAACTTTTCCAAGCCAGGCTCATAAATAGGAAGAATCCCCTTCTTTAGATTATCAATTTTATTTTGATCAACATCAACACACACCACATCAATTCCTACATCTGCCAAACAAGTACCTGTTACAAGACCAACGTATCCCGTACCAACAACAACAATTTTCATATTGGTTTTATTTATTTAAAAAATCTAGAAAAGAACTAGTAATATAAGTAAGTTGTTCATCACTAAGCTCTGAATGCATAGGCAAAGAAACCACACAGTTAACCAATCTTTCTGTAACGGGAAAAGCTCCTTCTGAATATCTATCATCCTTGTATGCCTCTTGCATGTGTAAAGCTACGGGATAATAAATCATTGCCGGAATATCTTTAGCATTTAAATGATCTATTAGCTCTTGCCTATCCACACCAACAAGCTGCAAAGTATACTGATGAAAGACATGGCTGGAATTATGGGCTCTTGTAGGTATTTTTACCTTATCATTATCCTTAAGGGCTTGATCGTAGAAAGCCGCAGCTTTACTTCTTGCGGTATTATATGCATCGAGGTATGGTAATTTTTTTCTAAGAACAGCAGCCTGAATGCTATCTAGTCTGGAGTTTACACCAACTTCATCGTGGTAATATCTAGCGGCTTGACCATGATTAGCCACTTTCCTCATTTGCGCAGCTAATTTGTCATTGTTTGTAAACATCGCTCCCCCATCACCGTAACAACCAAGATTTTTACTTGGAAAAAAAGATGTGCATCCGATATCTCCTATTGTTCCTGCTTTCGACACCTTGCCATTTGCCGATGCGAAATCTGCACCGATGGCTTGGGCAGTATCTTCAATAACATATAAATTATGTTCCTTGGCAATAGCCATGACTTCATCCATATCTGCCGTTTGACCAAAAAGGTGTACAGGCACAATCGCTTTTGTTTTAGGTGTAATAGCATTCTTAACTGCTTCTGGATCAATTAAAAAGGTATCCTCTTTCACATCCACTAGTACCGGCTTAAGCTTTAAAAGCGCTATAACCTCGGCAGTAGCCACATAAGTAAACGTTGCTGTAATCACCTCATCTCCCGGGTTTAATCCTAGGGCCATCATTGCAACTTGCAGGGCATCTGTACCGTTTGCACATGGAATAACATGTTTTACATCTAAATACTCTTCAAGTTCTTTTTGAAAAGCTTTAACCTCAGGTCCATTTATATAAGCTGAAGAACGTACAACATCAAGAATGGCTGTATCTATTTCTGGTTGAAGTTTCTGATATTGGCTTACCAGATCAACCATTTGCAATTTTTTCATCAACAAGTTTTTATGTTGGACAAATATAGCCTTGTTCTATTAATTATGGTTCGTTTAAATTTGCCGAATGACGAAGAAAAAACACCTTAGGTTTTTATTCACTTTTTTGTATTGTTTCTTTTGGGGGGCTTTCTACGCTCAGGATTCAAAAACAGAGGTTAAAAAACCAGACCGAGCTGTTCTGATTACTCCTAGTATATCAACCCAATTTGCAGGTGGCGATTTTTCGGATCGTTTTGGAACAAGTTTTACAGCTGGTTTAGGTGCCGGCATAAAAACCTCACAAAACTGGATTTTTAGTATCGATGCACAATTTATGTTTGGAAGTGATGTGAAAAATGTTGATCAAATGTTAGCTTCCATTTATACGGAAAATGAAAACATCTTAAATCAAACCGGCAACAGTGCTCAGCTTAGTGTTTTCCAAAGAGGTTTTTATGGAATTGGAGAAATCAGCAAGGTATTTCATCAAATTGGAGTCAATCCTAACTCAGGACCGAGTATTAGCGTTGGCGCAGGCTTTATAAATCATTGGATTCAGTTTAATAACGCAGGAAATGACTCACCTCAAATAATTGAGGAGTACGAAAAAGGATATGACCGCTATAGTGGTGGCTTCTTGTTGAAACAATCTATTGGATATATATATTTATCTCCCAACCGGAGGGTAAATCTTAAAATCTCATTTGAACTTTTGCAAGCATTTACAACCAATTATCGAGCATTTAACTACGATACGGGAATGGAAGACACGAATCAACACCTTGATCTTCTTTATGGCATTAGAGTAAATTGGTATCTCCCTATTTATGAAAAGCAGATAGATCAGTTTTACTACGATTAGACTCCAATGCTAATTTACAATCTCTTACTAAAGGGGTATTCCCTTGTTATACTTCTAGCCTCTCCTTTCAATGCAAAAGCTAAGAATTGGATTGAGGGCAGAAAAGATTGGAAACTAAAACTAAGCTCTACCCTTGAAAACCAAAATGAGATCATCTGGTTTCATGCTGCATCTTTAGGGGAAGCAGAGCAAGGTTTACCCATTATAGAAAGTCTGAAAAAATCCTTTCCAAACAAGAAGATTCTACTTTCATTTTTTTCTCCTAGTGGTTTTGAGAATTTTAAAAAGCCCAAAATCATTGATTTTATTTGCTACCTACCCCAAGATTCACGAAAAAACGCGAAGGATTTTATATCCATTGCAAAGCCTGAACTTGTTGTATTCATTAAATACGAGATATGGGTGCATTACTTCAATCGCTTACACAATCAAAATATACCTCTTATTCTTGCTCCCGCACTCTTTCGAAAAAATCAAATCTATTTCAAAAAGCCTTTTTCCAATTTTTTCCTGAAAACCCTGAAAAGGGTAAATCACATTTTTGTTCAAGACGAAAACTCATTTGAATTGTTGAAACAAGAGGGTTTCAACAATATAAGTATCTGTGGTGAAACCCGACTAGATCGTGTTTTAAATTTATCAAACGAGGAGTTTATAGACTCTAGTTTGGATCGGTTTTGTGGTAACAATCAAAAGGTTTTGATCGTTGGAAGTAGCTGGCCAGAAGAAGAAAAAATGATTTCTTCTTATACTGAAAAAGCTCTAAACCTCAAGGTTATTTTAGCCCCCCACGATGTATCTCCAGCTCATCTCAATGAAATTAGAACAACTTTTTCTGACTCTTCGATTAGTTTTTATAGCGAACAATCCGAGGAACTAGATAAAAAGCAGGTTTTGATTATTGATAACATAGGAATGCTTTCTAGATTATATCGATATGGAGATATTGCTTTTATAGGAGGAGGATATGGAGCTGGTTTACACAGCACAGTGGAAGCAGCTGCTTACGGCATGCCCATTCTTTTTGGTCCAAATCATAAAAAATTTATTGAGCCTAGAGAAATGATAATGCAAGGTTTTGGTTTTGAAATACAAAACCAAAGCAACTTAGAGCTGATATTATCAAAATTACTTACCGATGAAAAGTTTTTAAAAGATACTTCTCAAAAGGCAAAAGAATATGTTGTTTCCAAATCTGGTGCATCCAAAATTATTCATGATTACCTCTTTATTCTTATTTCGAATTCAGAGTGATTTTTAAACAAAACACACTGCACAAACGGCATCCTTTCATTTTAAAAAACCTCTTAACTTGGGGATTAATAAAAAAAGCGGTTTAAGCGTATGCCTAAACCACTTTTATCATTTCACTGAAGCACTTAGTACCCCTCTATAAGAGATCAAATCTATCCAAGTGCATTACTTTAGCCCATGCTTGAGCAAAATCATTTACAAACTTCTGTTTAGCATCGTTACTTGCATATACCTCTGCTACCGCTCTCAGTTCCGAGTTTGACCCGAAGATTAAGTCGACTCTGGTTGCCGACCATTTTGCTTCTCCGGTTGATCTATCTATCCCGGTGAATTCATTTTTCGATTCAGACGCAGCTTCCCAACGGGTGTTCATATCAAGTAAATTGACAAAGAAATCATTGGTTAAAACTCCAGGGGTTGATGTTAATACTCCATTTTTTGACTCATCATAATTTGTGTTTAAAACACGCATGCCTCCTAATAGAACGGTCATTTCAGGAGCTGATAAAGTGAGCAACTGCGCCTTATCAACAAGTAGTTCTTCAGATGATAAAGTGTATTCATCTTTCTGATAGTTTCTAAAACCATCCGCCATAGGCTCCAAAAGGTTCATTCCTTCAACATCTGTATTCTCTTGACTCGCATCTGTTCTACCTGGCTCAAATGCAATATCAACTTCGTAGCCAGCTTTTTTAGCCGCTTGTTCTATTGCCGTATTTCCTCCGAGTACAATTAAGTCCGCCAGTGATATATTTTTTGTATTCGATTGGGTATTAAAATTGGCTTGAATGTTTTCATAAACAGCTAAAACCCTTTTTAACTGTTCAGGATGATTAGATTCCCAGTTTATCTGTGGCTCTAGACGGATTCGAGCTCCATTTACCCCTCCCCTTCTATCAGAACCTCTAAACGTAGAAGCAGAAGCCCAAGCCGTTTCAATTAACTCACTTTGAGATAAACCAGAGTTGAGTATTTTACTCTTCAAACTCTTAATATCGTTAACATCCACTAATTCATAGTCAACAGCTGGAATTGGATCTTGCCAAATAAACTCTTCTTTTGGTATTTCAGGGCCTAAATAAGTACTCTTTGGCCCCATATCTCTATGTGTAAGCTTAAACCAAGCTCTCGCAAAAGCTGCGTTAAATTCTTCTGGATTATCTAAAAATCTTCTAGATATTTTTTCATAAACCGGATCAAAACGAAGGGATAAATCCGTAGTTAACATGGTAGGTTTATGCTTTTTATCTTTGTCAAAGGCATCAGGAAAAACAGCTGCCGCATCCTTAGCCACCCATTGATGTGCTCCACCTGGACTTTTTGTTAATTCCCATTCGTTGCTAAATAGACTCACAAAAAAGCCATGACTCCATTGAGCGGGTGTAGCTGTCCAAATAACCTCTAAGCCAGAAGTTATAGCGTCTTTTCCTTTCCCCGATTTATAGTCACTTTTCCATCCAAAACCTTGCTCTTCAATACTCGCAGCCTCTGGACTTTTACCCAAGTGATCGCCACTTGCCGCTCCATGCGTTTTCCCTAATGTATGCCCTCCTGCTATTAAGGCTACGGTTTCCTCATCATTCATTCCCATTCTTCCAAATGTTTCGCGAATATCAACAGCTGCCAATACTGGGTCTGGATCTCCGTTGGGGCCCTCGGGGTTTACATAAATCAAGCCCATTTGAACAGCAGCTAAAGGTTTCTCCAAATCTCTGTCGTCAGAATATCTCTTATCGCCCAACCATTCCTTTTCTGCTCCCCAGTAAACATTAGACTCAGGCTCCCAAACATCCTCTCTACCACCCGCAAAACCGATGGTTTCAAACCCCATAGACTCTAAGGCCACATTTCCGGTTAAGATCATAAGATCTGCCCAAGATATTTTTTTTCCATACTTCTGCTTTATCGGCCAAAGCAATCTTCTAGCCTTATCCAAATTAGCATTATCAGGCCAACTATTTAAAGGAGCAAATCTTTGCTGTCCCGCTCTTGATCCTCCACGTCCGTCACCCGTACGGTAAGTACCTGCACTATGCCACGCCATGCGAATAAATAAAGGGCCATAATGTCCATAATCTGCGGGCCACCAATCTTGAGACTCTGTCATTACCGCTTCTACATCTGCTTTTAACGCGTCATAATCTAGGCTATTGAACTCCTTTTTGTAATCAAAGTCTTCCCCCATGGGATTTGAAAGTGACGAATTCTGTCGGAGCACATCCAGATCCAATTGATTTGGCCACCACTCTTTATTTGTATTTCCTTCACTTTTAATTACCTGCCCGGTTGATTTGTTGGCATCGAAGCCAAATGGACACCCACCTTTTTCGTTCATATTTTCTGCCGTTTTTTGATTATTCTGACATGCTGTAAGCGAAACAATCAGAACAGTTATGGAGATTAAGTTTTTCATTTATAAAGATGATTTAATTCATTCACTCTGGCAAACATAGAAAGGAAATATTATTCATAAAAACTATATTTTAGATAAACTCATCTACTGTGTCAATAAGTGATTATATTTGCCTGTATGAATATTCAACAATTTCAGTACATCCTTGCGGTAGAAGAGTTAAAGCATTTTGAAACTGCCGCTGAGCGCTGTTTTATCACTCAATCCACCTTAAGCACCATGATTAGCCGGTTTGAAGATGAAATTGGCATTCAAGTGTTCAATCGTAAAACGAAACCTGTTTCAGTCACGAAAGAAGGAAAACAAATTGTAGATAGACTCAGAATAATTACCAAAGAAATTGATCAACTCAATAACGTTGCTCAGGAATTAAAAGGTGAAATGATTGGTGACCTACGAATTGGAATAATCCCTACTGTTGCTCCTTATTTACTTCCGATATTTCTATCCAAGTTTGCCAGCGAATTTCCAAAAGTGAAAATTATCATTCAAGAAATGACAACTTCTAAAATTCAGCAATCTCTAAAAGACCGCACTTTGGATATTGGAATACTAGCTACACCTTTAGAAGAAACGGAACTAATTGAATTTGATCTTTATTCCGAGCCTTTTTTGGTTTACGACAGCTACTCCTTAGAAAAAAAAGACACCATCGCTATCCAAGATCTGGATTATTCCAAACTCTGGTTTTTAGAAGAAGGACATTGTTTACGAACACAGGTGCAACAGATTTGCGAGATCTCCAACAAAAGGGCTAACAAGAATCTTAATTTCGAGTTCAAAGCGGGTTCTTTAGATAGTTTGCTACGTTTTACCAAAGCAAATAAAGGCATTACCATACTGCCATACTTAGCGTCTTTTGATTTATCTCATGAGGATAAAAATAGACTAACTCCATTTTCTAGCCCTGTTCCTGTTCGCTCGATTGGCTTAATAACGCATCGCCATTTTGTAAAAAAAGCTTTGTTGAATCGGCTGCAAAAACTAATACAGAAGGAAGTTGACTCTATGCTCCCTAAGATATTGGAAGCCACCATTCTTAAACCTGTATAAAACTTGGTTGGAGATAATTTACAGCATAAAAAAAGCCGATCTATTTTAGATCGGCTTTTTCAGTGCCCCAGGCGGGACTTGAACCCGCACGGACTAATGTCCACGGGATTTTAAGTCCCGCGTGTCTACCAATTCCACCACCAGGGCGTGGCTTTAAAGAACTAAAAACCCCTTTTCAGGGGTCTCTTTGAGCGAGAAACGGGACTCGAACCCGCGACCCCGACCTTGGCAAGGTCGTGCTCTACCAACTGAGCTATTCTCGCGATTGGGACGGCAAATGTAATAAAAACTACTTTTAACCAACAAATATTTACTCTCCAATTTTTCTTTTTATCTCACTCAATTTCATCAGGGCTTCAATCGGAGTTAATGTGTTGATATCCAAATTTTTAACATCTTCACGAATATCCTCAAGTATGGGATCATCCAATTTAAAGAAACTCAATTGTAAGTCATTAGAAGAATTCTTACTCTTTTTACTATTCTTACTTCTACTATTTTCTAAAGTATCTAATATCTGATTTGCTCGATTGATAACCAAACCTGGCATGCCTGCCATTTGAGCTACATGTATACCAAAGCTATGCTCACTACCCCCTGATTTCAGCTTTCTCATAAAGATTATCTTATCCTGAACCTCCTTAACGCTCACATTAAAGTTTTTGATCCGATCAAAGCTATCTTCCATTTCATTTAACTCATGATAGTGGGTGGCAAATAGAGTTTTAGGCCTTGTTGGGTGCTCATGTAAAAACTCTGCGATAGACCAAGCTATAGAAATCCCATCATAAGTACTTGTACCTCGACCAATCTCATCGAGTAAAACCAAACTTCTATCCGATAGATTGTTTAGAATACTGGCTGTTTCGTTCATTTCCACCATAAAGGTAGATTCCCCTTGACTAATATTATCTGAGGCTCCAACGCGTACAAATACCTTATCAATTAAACCGATATCTGCTCTATCAGCGGGCACGTATGCCCCCATTTGCGCCATAATACAGATTAGGGCTGTTTGCCTAAGTAAGGCAGACTTACCTGACATATTAGGCCCTGTAATCATTAGTATCTGTTGTTGCGTATTGTTCAAATCCGTATTGTTGGATATGTACTCATTACCAACACCCAGTTTCTGTTCTATAACCGGATGTCTTCCTTCTTTTATCTCTATTGAAAAGGATTCATTCAGCTCAGGCTTAACATAATTACACGCCCTTGCTGAAATAGCAAAAGACAACAAGCAATCCACCTGCGCTAGAACCTGAGCGTTTTGCTGGATTAAAGAGATATATTCCGAACAGTCTTCCACTAATTCCGCATAAAGCTTTCCTTCTAAGCTCAGTATCCTCTCTTCGGCTCCTAAAATTTTATGTTCATACTCTTTCAATTCCTCTGTTATATAGCGCTCAGCATTTACCAGAGTTTGTTTCCTTATCCATTCGGGAGGCACTTTATCTTTGTGTGTATTTCTTACTTCCAAGTAATACCCAAATACGTTATTAAAGGCAATCTTAAGACTTGGAATACCTGTTTTTCCCGCTTCTCTTTGTTGAATCTCTATCAGCTTATCCTTTCCGGAAGTTTGCAATTCCCTTAACTCGTCTAATTCTTTAGATATACCATTTTTAATAATGATACCTTTTCCAAGCTGAACGGCTGGTTCTTCTACTAAGCAAGAATTGAGGCGTTCTAACAATTTGGAACAAGGGTTTAATCGATCTCCAAGTAAGGCGAGCGCCTTGTTATTTTTAGAGGTACAGATTTCCTTCACCTCATTCGCTAGTTCGAGCGCCTTACTCAACTGCTTTAACTCTTTAGGGTTAATCTTACTCGTACTTAGCTTGGAAGCTAACCTTTCCAGATCATAAATATTTTCCAGAAGGTGTTTCACATCCCCTTGTAGATCCATACTTGACATAAACTCATGCACGGCATTTTGTCTATTCTCAATTTTTGTCAACGACTTTAAAGGCAGCGCTAACCATCTTTTGAGAAGCCTCGCTCCCATTGGAGAGCTCGTTCTATCTATAACATCTAGTAGAGAGGTTCCTTCCGTGGAATAACTAGTAAATAACTCCAGGTTCCGAACCGTAAACTTATCCATCCAAACAAACTCATCTCTTTCAATTCTACTAATGTGAGAGATATGATTTAAACGGTCGTGCCTGGTTTCTTTTAAATAATGAAACACAGCTCCAGCGGCAATTATTCCAAACGATTTATCCTGAATGCCAAATCCTTTTAAGGTACTTATCTTAAAGTGTTGGGTTAAAATCTCATTTGCATAGTCTTCTTTATAAATCCAATCTTCGAGCGGAAACGTATAGTGTCTATTTCCAAAAAGTTCATGAAAACGACTCGATTTTGATTTTGAGTAAAGTATTTCGCTTGGATTTAAGCTTTGGATTAGCTTCTCAATATATTCATGATCACCTTCGGCCAATAAAAATTCTCCAGTGGATATATCACAAAAGCTAACACCCATTTTTGATTTATCAATAAAGACGGAGGCCAAAAAGTTGTTGCTCTTAGGTTGGAGTACCTGATCGTTTGTTGTTACACCCGGTGTTACGAGTTCAGTAACACCTCGTTTAACAATTTTCTTTGTCATCTTCGGGTCTTCCAACTGATCACAAATTGCTACTCTTTGGCCAGCCCTTACCAGCTTAGGCAAATAGGTATCTAAAGAATGGTGCGGAAATCCTGCCAATTCAATATGTGATGCAGAGCCATTGGCTCTTTTGGTAAGCACAATTCCAAGAATTTTACTGGTTTTAACAGCGTCTTCACCAAATGTTTCATAGAAGTCTCCAACTCGAAATAAGAGCAAAGCATTGGGATGTTTTGCCTTAATTTGATTGTATTGCTTCATTAGCGGAGTTTCCGCAGCTTTTTTAGCCAAAATTCATTCTATTTTTGGAGGACTGCTAATATAAAAATAGCCCATGAGAAAGTTGCGAATGAACGAACTAAATAGACTCTCTACAGATGAGTTTCATAAAGCTGAAAAATTCCCAATAGCTATTGTCCTAGATAATGTGAGAAGCACGCTCAATGTAGGCTCCGTTTTTAGGACAAGTGATGCTTTTCGTTGTGAAAAAGTATATTTATGTGGCCTCACTCCTACCCCTGACAATAGAGAAATGCGTAAAACAGCACTGGGAGGTACGGAATCTGTAAACTGGCAACATTATCCACAAACAACAGAGGCTGTTGAAGAACTTAAGCAGAAAGGATACACACTCATATCCGTTGAACAGGCAACGGAGTCTGTTTCACTTGAGACTTTTGATTTCACCACTATTCAAAAGTTAGCTTTTGTTTTTGGTAATGAAGTAAAAGGAGTAGATGAAGAAATAATTAAAGCTTCTGATTATTGTTTAGAAATCCCTCAGTTTGGAACCAAGCATTCCTTGAATATATCCGTAAGCACAGGTATTATATTATGGAAAGCTTTGGAAAGTAAAATTTCATAAAAAGAGATTCTTAAGCATTCCATGGTTTTTGCAACTTAGCAACCAAAACACCGCTTCCTTTAGGATTATTACCCTTATCAGAACCGAGTCGTACATTTGTATATATCCTTCCTTTTTTGACTTGGTTTAAATTCCTTGCTTCTAAAACTTTATACCCTTCAAAAAAAGTCTCTACAAAATCCCACTTTAAACGCTGTGGTTCTGTTGGAGTAGGCATTCGATGCACATCTACCAAAAGTAAAAACAAACCACCCGGTTTCAGAACTCTTTGAATCTCTTTGCAGGACCTATTCAAGTCACTTACATGATCTAGAGAATTAAAAGAACATACAACATCAAACTTTTCCTTTTCAAACGGCATATCTTCTACATATGCCTTTACATATGACATTTGGTGTTTGTCTGCTCCCAGTTTCAAATACGAGTCTGCCAAAGGATCTAAACCATATCTTTCCTTAGCAGACACCGCCCATTCTAAGGAACCCCGTGGCCCACAACCAATATCAAGAATTACTTTTTCTTGGTAGAAATTTTCACTTAAAGAAAAAAACTGGGTATAGAACTCTTTGTAATGCGCATTACCAAAATCCTTATCGAGCCTTTTCATCATCTTCCAATATCCGAGTTCAGCTTTTTCCTTCAGCTTTATGGCTATTGGATGTTGAAAGAATCTTGTACTCATAAAAAGATTGGTTTATAAATAACAGTGACACTAATAAGGTGCGAAAACAAAAAGAGGGACTCATTTGAGCCCCTCTCTTTATTACCTATTTCTTTAGACTAATTTCTTAATCTCAATTATTTTATTACGATATCTGCTCTCCTGTTTACAGAATAGTTACCTTTTGCTAGAGGATCGTTCTCGCCACTAGCTTCTGCAGTAAGGCGACTTTCATTCACTCCATACACTTGAACCAGTTTCTTAACAACAGCCTGAGCTCTTCTCATTGACAAGTTCTTATTGTACTCTTCAGAACCTCTGTTATCTGCATGACCAACAACAGTTACTTTTAAGTCAGGGTTGTTTTTAAGAGCTAGAGCTATAGTAGCCATTCTTTCTTGGTTTGCTGCAGTAACGCTAGCACTATTGAAAGAGAAGAATACAGAAGGCATAAAACCATTTCCGCCACCTGAGCTACCTTTAGGTAAAGTCTGCCCTTTAAAGTTAACTAGAGTTCCTGCAGGAGTATTAGGCTCTTTATCCATATAATCTGCAACACCATCGTTATCAGAGTCAATTGCGCGACCGTTAGCATTTACTTTAGCTCCTTTTGAAGTAAAAGGATCTTCATCCATATAATCAGGAATTCCGTCTTGATCCACATCCGAAGCCTTTCCGCTTCCATCTACCGTAGCTCCTTCTGGAGTATTGTTTTCTTTATCAAACAAGTTGTTCACACCGTCATTATCATCATCTGTTGTAAGCTTGTCAAAATTATTTTTCACCTCTTCAACAGCACTGTACATATCATCCAACGGATTAATGTAGATAACAGAAGATTCCTCCGTTTTACCGTTTCCAAAATTGTAAGAAACACCTACGTGAGGGTAAAGAATGATATCGTTACCATTAGTTGTAAACGCTCCTTTAAAACCATCTACTGCATCACCCAAATTGAATCTCACATTAACTCCAAGATCAAGGTCCCAAGTGCTATTCAAACTCCACTTATAAACTCCCTCTCCTATGATGAATGCTTCAAGTGTACCACCATCAGCTCCCCATTCTTGAATGTTTCCATCAAAACCATTAACTTCTGCCTGGCTCGTAGAAAGACCTAAACCAGCCCCAACTAAGAGTGCTTGTTTTCTATCGAAAGATCTTCCGCGCATTCCTAAGGCACTTACATTACCTACGGCCATTATGGAACCGTCTATGTATGGAGAAATCTCTACTGTTGAAGCTCCATTAGAAGCATTAATTGGACCTAAGGCTAAGGTTAAATTACCTTTAACACCCAACACGCTATTCAAATACTTGGTAGCATGCAAATTTAAACCTAGGTTGAAATCAAAACCATTATCGGCATCGTAGCTGGAATGATCCCCTGCAACAAAAATGTCTCCTATGTTAACACCAATAGCCCAATCTTTGTAATTTGAGACATGCGCCTCCGAAAGGGTTCCATCTTGAGCACTTGCAAACGTAGCGCTAACAGCCAGTAACAACAGTAAACTGTACTTTTTCATAATCTAATTTTTAGGTAATCTAATATCTGGTTCTATTTGTTTTTTAAATAACCTGTAAAGTTTTCTATTCGCTTCACGGTGCAAAAGTAGCAAATCAACCTTTATAACAAACAACAAAACATCAAATCTTGGCAACAATTCGACAAGAGGTTAGTTAAAGGAAATGTTTAGCACTTCTTCAACTTGATTTAATAAGTTTTCAACGTCTTCATTTCTATAGATAAAATCATAGCTATCAGCATTGATAATCAAACATTTAGCACCCCATTCTGATTTAATTAAATTCTGGTATCGTTCCCCAATTTCTTGCAAGTAAATAGTGTCCATATTTTTTTCAAAATCTCTTCCTCGTTGATTTATCTGTTTTACTATAGAATTGAGTGGTCTTTGAAGAAAAACAACCAAGTCTGGCTTCCTCAACTTCTCAGACACCACATGAAAAAAATCATTGTAGAGTTTAAGTTCATGCCCCTTTAAATTGTTACCCGCAAACAGTTTACTTTTTACTAAAGTATAATCCGAGACAAAGTGTTCCCTAAAAAGATCTTTCGAGGAATTTAACGTTTTACTGAGTTGATGATATCGATCTGCGAGAAACGACATCTCCAATGGAAAGGCATACCTTTCAGGTTGCTCATAAAATTTTGGCAAAAATGCGTTTTCCTCGAACTCCTCTAAAATCAAACGAGCGTTTAACCGCTCGGAAAGAATTTTAGCCAAGGTAGTTTTTCCAGCACCTATGTTTCCTTCAATACAAATATATTTACTCATAATAGCTTCACTACTCTTAGCGTTTCCTGCAATTCGCTCTTTATTTCATCTATAGACTTCAACAAGATTGGATGAATGTAATTCCCCATGATTTCGGAAAGTGGCTCTAACACGAATTCTCGCTCTGACATCCGCGGATGCGGAATAATCAAATCTTTCTCGTTTAAAACCATGTTATCAAAAAAGAGTATATCAATATCAATTAATCTAGATATGTATTTACCCTCCTCTTTAAAAACTCTTTCCCGTCCTAATTCTTTTTCCACATTAAGTACAAAGTGGAGCAATTCTTTTGCTGTTAATTCTGTGTACAGGCGAATTACTTGATTGAGAAAATCCGGTTCATTTTCCATTCCCCAAGCTTCGGTTTGGTAAACCGATGACTGGGAGAAAACATCTCCTACCTCTTTTAATTTCTCTTTTGCGTAACTGAAATTTTGCTGAACATTTCCTAAATTACCACCTAATAGGAGGGTAACGGAATGGTATTGTTGTTTTAATGTCAAGTCTTGGCCTTTCTTTTTTAATATTGCCATTAGAATTATTGTGCAAAGCTAAACATCCCTGAATACAGAAAAATGAAAAGTTTTTTAAAAATGCTGTTGGCCACTATGGTGGGTATTATCCTCTTGGTTTTCTTAAGCTTCGTTGTATTACTATCTTTTGCTTCATTGAGCGACACCAAGGTTATTGTTTCGGAAAACTCTATTCTCAAACTCGACTTAAACCGAGTTTTTTATGAACGAGTGGAAGACAATCCTTTTGCATCCATAAATCCGATTAGTGGTCAAACAAATAACGGCTTGGGCTTAAACCAAATTCGGGAGGTTTTAAAACAAGCAAAATCAGATCCTAAAATCTCTGGAATTTATTTGAACGGAGGTATTCCAATGGCTGGCCATGCCACCTTAACGGAATTCAGAAACGCTCTTGTTGATTTTAAGGAGAGTGGCAAGTTTATTTTTGGCTACACGGAGTTACTTACTCAAAAAGGATTATACATCACCTCCATTGCCGACTCAACTTTGGTCAATCCAGAGGGTTTTGTGGAATGGAAAGGTTTAAGTGCCAGTGTTTCTTACTATCAAGAAGCACTAAACAAATTGGGCTTAAAACCGGAAGTACTTAGAGCGACAGGCAATAAGTTTAAAAGCGCAGTTGAGCCCTACTTAAGGCAAACCATGAGTGATGAAAATAGATTACAGCTGGACGCATTGATCGGATCCGTTTGGGGGACTTACCTTGAAGATATAGGAGCCGCTAGAAACATCTCGAAAGATAATCTCAATGCACTAGCGGATGATTATGCTTTAACCAATCCTGAAATAGCACATAAAAATGGACTGATTGATGGTATCGCCTATTATGATGAAGTTCTAGATGTTTTAGTTGACAAAACAGGAGCTAAATCAGCTAGAAGATTAAAATTTATTGGCTTTGAAAAATATCGAGCTTCCTATGATACAGACCGAAGCGGAAGCAGAGATAATAAAATTGCTGTAATTATTGCTCAAGGAGATATTGTAGGAGGAGATGGTGGTGAATACAGCATTGGCAGCGAAAGGATTTCAAAAGCCATTCGAAAAGCCAGAAATAACGAAGATGTGAAAGCCGTTGTTTTGAGAGTAAACAGCCCCGGAGGCAGCGCTTTAGCTTCTGAAGTTATTTGGCGAGAAATGGACTTAACCCGTCAGGAAAAGCCTGTAGTGGCCTCTATGGGAGATCTTGCGGCTAGTGGAGGTTACTACATATCTTGTTATGCAGATACCATTGTAGCTCACCCAAATACCATTACCGGAAGTATTGGAGCTTTTGGTTTATTCATGACTGGTGAAGAGTTGATGCACGATAAATTGGGAATCAATATAGAAACGGTATCTACTAATAAATATGGAGATCTTGGAACTTTTGATCGCGCTTTAACCGATAGCGAAAAAGCGATTCTCATTGCTTCGGTAGATAAAATTTATGGCACTTTTAAAGAAAGAGTAGCTACCGGAAGAAACATGAGTATTGAAATGGTGGATAGCTTAGGTCAAGGACGTGTTTGGTCTGGAAAAGACGCTTTAGACAGAGGGCTTGTTGATGTTTTAGGAGGGCTGGATGATGCTATTGAAATTGCGAAAAACATGGCGGGACTAGATGATGATTATTCTGTAGTAGAATATCCAAAATTAGAGGACCCTATTGCACGATTAATAAAAGAACTTGGTGGAGACATTGAAACTCGCATGATTAAGAATAAGCTTGGAGAATTTAGTAGATATGTGGATCTTCTAGAAAAAACGAAAAGTATGCAAGGCTTTCAAACCAGACTCGAGTACGATCTAGTTATCGATTAATAGAGGTCTATTGAAAAAGAAAAACCTGGTAAAACAAAAGAAAGAGCAGGCTCGCTTTCTGTACCTTACTTTATCTGCACTTTTTGTTGCGGCCTTGGTTAGCTGTAATCTAATTGCAAATAAGTTTGTAACTGTTGATCTCGGTTTTAAAACCTTTGTGGTTTCTGCGGGAGTTCTTCCTTATCCTCTTACGTTTTTAATTACGGATATCTTATCAGAGGTATATGGCAGAAAGCGTACAAATGCTGTGGTATTTACAGGGCTTTTCGCTTCTCTTTTGGTTCTTCTTATACTATATCTTGGAGGCAGCTTTAACGCCATAGATAGTAGCCCTGTAAGTGATGATATGTATGGTCAGGTTTTTCAAAATGCCTTTCGCGTCATCGCAGCTTCTATGATAGCCTATATAGTTGCTCAGTTTGTAGATGTGCGCATATTTCATTTTTGGAAAAAACTAACACATACCAAGCACTTATGGATACGAAACAATTTTTCCACCATGCTTTCTCAACTCTTGGATACAATTCTTGTAGTTGGAGTCATCTTTTATGGTAAAGAAAGCTTTGGCTTCATTAATGGATTAATTTGGGATGGCTGGTTATTTAAGGTTCTTTTTGCAGCCGTAGATACGGCAATTATTTACTTAATCATCTACTTTATCCGTAAGCACTTCAATTTTAGAGCCGGAGAAGAACTAGAAATCTGATGGATGATGAAAAGTAAATGGTTACGGAAAACCATCTCCCTATTCCTTAAAATATTCATATTGGCTTTGGCGGTGGTCTTTTTATATCAAAGGCTGGACTATAAGACCTTTCAATCCTTATTTGAACAGGAATTCGATAATCTATTTGCCTTCTCCTTAAGTTTTCTTGTTTTATGGATGCTCAACATTTTGCTCGATGCCATTTTTTGGAGTAAGGTTCATCATATGGTAGAACCCGTAAGCTTTTTACGCGCTCTAAAAATAAATCTAGTATGCTATTCTTTAGCCTTTATTACCCCAGCTGGAAGTGGAGAATGGGCAGGAAGATATCTGATGATGGGTGAAAATGGTAATCGTAAAAAAGCATTTTTCCTGAATTTTTGGATAGGCATCCCAAAGTATTATGCTAGAATTTTAATCTCTATACTAGCGGGAGCGGCTGTTCTGCATCTATTTAATTTAATAGAAACATCATGGATTATCACCTCCCTTCCTATTGTGCTAGCTATTGTAATATTCACCTATTTCTCATTTAAAAAGTTGCAGAACTGGTTGCATCTAAAAAAAATAGGTCCGTACAAGTTAGAGGATTATCTACTTAACGACAGACCCACCAGTAGAGAAAGGATCCGTTTTTTACTTATTGCCTTGGGTAAGTTTTTAATCTATAACGTGCAGTTTGCTTTAGTTCTCATCCTATTTTCAGAAAACCCGTTACCCCTAGAAATCTGGTTTTTAATACCGGTTTACTATCTCATAAGTTCCTCGCTGCCTTCGTTTGCTTTTGCCGACTTTGTTTTGAAAAGTGCTATCGCTCTTTGGATATTTAAACCAGTCGTATCAAACGAACCTTTACTGGTATTAACAAGCCTTACCATTTGGGGCTTTAATATTGTTATACCCGCTTTTATAGGTTTATATTTTATTTTAAAAACAGATTTATACAGTAGTTTTAAAAGGAAATTTGCACGCGGTATCCAGAGTGACTCCTAATATTTAGCACCACTCCCCCTTCAAAAATTAAATACTGCCCGCGCATGCCTTTAAACTCTCCTTCAAACTCTGGTACTTTCTCTAAGTTTATACTTTTCACTTTTACAGGATACTCAGAAACTGGATAATCTAGCTTATGAACATCATCATTTTTAGATACAAACACTTTTAGTTCTGGACTCAAGACATCTGCTAACCTATATTTTTCCTTTACCAGATCAATGGGTTCATATTCGTTTTTGAGCATCTTTTGCCAAATGGTTTTATCCGAAACATGGTCTTTCAAAAAGACCTCAATTACACCGGCTTCATATCTATTGGAAGTCTCTGCCAACAAAATGGCCTCTAACGCACCTTGATCCGTCCAACGAGTAGTTGTATTGTTAGCTCGGGTAACCCCAACCTTTAAACCTCCAGAATTTGCCAGGTATACCACATGAGGTTGAAGTTGATACGATTTTTCAAACGCCAAGTCCCTATCCGCTACATTTTCATGTGCCTTACTTAGCTCTGGTCTTATAATACTTTCACCCGCTTCCGGCTTCGTGAAAAAACAGTTTTTACAAAAGCCCATTCTGTACAAACTTGGGTATTCTAGCTTACAGGAGCCACAGAAGCGTTGGTTTAAAAATTTAATCTTTATCTTTTTCCCGATAAGTTCATTCATCTTAATAAAATCATTTTCAGTGTGTAACTGATACTCGATAGGGTGGGAAGAATAAGAAGACATTTTATCAAGGGTAGAAATCAACTCCATGTTGCTGAATTGTTTTATTTTTAAGACGGGAAAATACTATAAATTATGATGCTGGATCTGGTTAATTCTTTCATAAGCTGGCGAATGAAAAAGCGATTTCATCAGATTGAACTTTTCATGAAATATCCTGTAGAAGTTCAGCAAGAGTTACTTTTTAACTTATTGGAAAAAGCCAGTGACACCGAATGGGGTAAAAAATATGGATTTGGCTCCATTTCGTCCTATCAGCAGTTCTCTGAATCTGTCCCTTTACATTTTTATGAGAGCATACAATCGGATATTGATCGAGTTAGATCTGGTGAACAGAATATTATTTGGCCGTCTGAGATAAAATGGTTCGCCAAATCAAGTGGAACCACTTCAAGTAAAAGCAAATTTATACCGGTTAGTCAAGAAGCTATTGAAGACTGCCATTTTAAAGGAGGAAAAGATTTACTAAGTATTTATTGTAACAATCATCCAGACACATCCATCTTTTCAGGAATGAGCTTACGGTTAGGAGGAAGCTCATTTATTAATAACGAAGCCAACAACTCTTACTACGGTGATCTTTCTGCTATCATTATAGAAAACCTTCCTTTCTGGGTAGAAATGAGAAGTACACCAAACAACAAGGTTAGCTTAATGGATGAATGGGAGGCCAAAATTGAAGCCATCACCAATATTAGCATTAAAGAAGATGTAAGCAGTCTTGCCGGAGTACCTTCTTGGATGCTGGTTTTGGCAAAAAGCGTGCTTAAAAAAACCGGTAAAGATAACCTACATGAGGTTTGGCCAAATTTAGAATTGTACATGCACGGAGGTGTAAACTTTGGTCCTTACCGTAGCCAATTTGAAGAAATTTTACCGGGTTCAAAATTTAGCTATCTAGAAACTTACAATGCTTCAGAAGGTTTTTTTGGCATTCAAGACCTTACGGATAGACAGGAAATGTTACTCATGCTGGATTATGGGATCTTCTATGAGTTTATACCCATGAGCCAATTCAAAGGAGAAGAATCAAAAGCAGTTCCTTTAGGGGAGGTAGAAGCTGGAGTGAACTACGCGGTTGTGATAAGCTCTAATGCCGGCCTTTGGCGATACATTATTGGCGATACCGTAAAATTCACCTCAACCAATCCCTACAGAATTATTATTACCGGCAGAACAAAACATTTTATCAATGCCTTTGGTGAAGAGATAATTATAGAGAATGCGGAAGCAGCTTTAAATGCAGCATGCGCTCAAAGCGGAGCAAAAATACTGGAATACACTGCGGCTCCTGTTTACATGCACGGGGAAGAAAGCGGTGCGCATGAATGGTTAATCGAATTCAGTGCAAAACCTTCGAATCCTGAATTATTTCAGAAAATACTAGACGATAAACTAAAGGAGGTAAATAGTGATTATGAAGCTAAACGCCATAAAAACATGGCCTTAAAACCTCCTATTATTAACTACGCAGAAAAAGGTTTGTTTTACGAATGGCTTAAAAGAAAAGGTAAACTAGGAGGTCAACATAAAGTACCTCGACTTTCTAACAATAGAACGTATTTGGATGAGTTGTTAACCATGAACAACTCACTCTCAACAGCCGTATGAAAATGGTTTTATTGCTACTCGCATTGGTTTTCCAATATAATACTGTGTTAGCGCAGGAAAAGCCCTTTTTCCCGATCAAAAATTGCAGCACATTGGCTGTGGATCAATTCCAATACATTTATTTGTGCAAAGACGAAGAAATCTACAAGTTCGATAACAACTTCAAGAAACTTGCCGCCTACAGCAACCCTCTTTTAAGTGATATTACCGCTATCGATGTTTCAAATGCACTCAACCCCATCCTATTTTACGGAGAAACTTACCGAGTAGTTATTCTGGATAATCGCCTAAACGAAAGCACAACACTCAACCTAATAGATTTAGGCTTTCCCGATCCTAAACTCGTTAGTGTTTCTGACGAAAAAAATCTCTGGATTTATGATCAAAGTAGAGATAAAATCATTCGCTATCATATTGAAAATGGAAGGCAAACAAATAAAAGCTTAAACATATCTCAACTATTAGGAATGGAGAATACACCAACGCAGATGATGAGTACATTTGATAATGTGTTTCTTAATATTCCGGAAAAGGGCTTAATGATTTTTGACGCGACAGGCTCTTTTTTAAAACTAGTTGCTACTAAGCATATAGAAAGATTTCAAATTGATGGGAATCGCTTGATTTTTTTAAAAGAAGGCAAAATTCAGTTAATCGATCTAAAAAGCAATCAGCAGAAAACACTTAGTGAAGGATATGAAGAGATAAACTCTTTTTATATATCTGGCAACAAGCTATATGTTTTAGATAAAGTTGGTCTCCAGATAACCAACCTCTGATATATAGTTATTGGAATGATTCCATGTCCATTCAAAACAGTAGATTTGTTGTCCTTTTTCCAGCAGTAGGATATATTTTAAAATCAGGGAAATAATACGAAAATTATGCACATTGCAGTTTCCGGAAACATAGGATCAGGTAAAACTACTCTAACTAGAATGTTGGCCAAACATTACAATTGGGAGCCCCAATTTGAGGATGTGGAAGACAATCCATACTTGGACGATTTTTATGAAGAGATGCAACGTTGGTCTTTCAACCTTCAAATCTATTTTCTGAACTCTCGTTTTAGACAAGTAAAGGAGATAAGGGATTCTGGGAAAAATGTTATTCAGGATAGAACCATCTATGAAGATGCGCATATTTTTGCCCCCAACCTGCATGCTATGGGCTTAATGCCAAGTAGAGATTATGAAAATTACTTATCTCTTTTCGGCTTAATGGAAAGCTTTATTCAGGCACCAGATATATTGATCCATTTACGTGCTTCAATCCCAACTCTTGTTGACCAGATCCAAAAACGTGGCCGAGAGTATGAGAATAACATTCGTTTAGACTATCTGAATAGGTTAAATGAGAGATATGAAGCTTGGATAAGCAGTTATGATAAAGGGAAACTCCTGATCATAAATGTGGATGATAATAAATTTGCTTCAGACCCTGAAGGAATGGGGGAAATAATCAATAGAATTGATGCTGAAATGAACGGCTTGTTCTAATACTTAAAAGAGCCAATTTGCGTTAGTGTTGCAAGCCAATATTTAACTCACTTACTTCTAAACCAACCTACTTTTGAAGCCATTGATAAAAGAAAGCTTAAGAGAGCAGATATACTTTTATAGTCTGCTGTATCTAGCACTAAGCTTGCCTTTTCAATTTTTATGGTTTCCTCCTACTCTTGGACTTATTTCCTTAATGTTTGCTTGGGTGTTTTCCTTTGATTTTAAAACAAAATGGCGACACTTTAAGCAAAATAGAACTTTACTTATCATCCTTCTTCTTTTTGCCATTTCGCTTTTAGGAATGACTTACACCTCAAATTCTAGCGAGGGTTGGAGAGATGTAGAGGTAAAACTTTCCCTGTTTTTAATACCTATCGCTATTGGGGCGTGCAAACCTTTAAAGCAGGACCAAATAAACACGATTGTTAAGGCATTTGCTTACACTGTTGCTTTGGCTGTTGCCGTTCTAATCGTTATCGCCTCCGTACGATTTAGTAGGGATGGAAATACAATGCATTTCTTTTATGGAAACTTTGCCTCGTTTAAACGGATTCCTACTCATTATTTTGCTTTATATGTAAACTTCTCACTCTTTATTATGGCGCGGCAATTAATAGATCGTATCCGAAAGAATAAAAAAAGTTTAACCATTGTATTTCACGCCATTTTATTACTCGTACTCATTGCATCGCTATACCTATGCTCAGTAAGAATTCAATTTATCGCTTTTGTGATTGGCTCTGCCTTGTTTATGTTTTGGCATTTCGGTAAAAAACTTAAAGCCTATCAATTGATGTTGTATCTATTCGGTGGATTGTTATTAATATCTAGCATAGCGTGGGTAATTCCAGAGTCGAGACGAAGAATTACCGAAACACTAGATGAATATTCGGCTTACCGGGGACGGGAAGAACAAAAGCAAATGAATCATCGTGTTTTCCTTTGGAAATATGGATGGGAAGTAGTTAAAGAGAATTTTTGGATTGGTACAGGTACTGGTTCTGCTAATGATGAGTTATACGAATATTTAAAGCACGAAGAAGCTAAGTTCTGGGATGGGAAAGGGACTTACACCCTAGCCAAGAAAAAGTATAATTTACACAATGAATTTTTACAGCACTTTGCTACTTATGGGATAGTTGGATTGGCTATACTGATGCTTGTTTTTATACTGGCGCTAAATGCTTTACCCAACAAGCTTGAGTTTGTTGGTGCCGTTTTCTTACTTCTCACTTTTATTAGCTTCAATACGGAGTCTATGCTTGAAAGACAAGCTGGCAATCTCTTTTTTGCGTTCTTCTACGCCATCCTGTTTATCAATAAGGGGGCATCTACTTCTTCCTAACTACAAACAAGCGACTTACATAGCCGGAAGCGGCATGCTCTTCCTTATAAAATTGCAAGTCACCATTGTAATCTGGTAAAGTTTGGTTGGTATAACTTTTTAGAACAATTTCTCCCTTCATTTCCTGAATCGCACTTTCAATGATTCCCTCTTCAATTACATGCATATCCATCTGAAAACCCGACCCAATGCCTATTAAAGCTAATCGTTCTCTGATCCTAACGGTAGATTTAAACTTTTGCCACAAACTGAGCTTGCGAACATCTTTTACTGGAACCTGAAAAACACATAAACCATCCGTTTCTAGTACCCGAACCATCTCTTTTATAAAATTTAACGATTGGGGAAAAGGGATATGTTGTAATACAATTAAAGTTAGCGCAAACGAAACAGAAGCGTTACTAAAACCTTCTAAGCTTGCGGTTTGATTAAGTTTAAATTCTAGCTTATCAGAGAAGTCAGAATTATTTTCTCTACCCAGCAATACCATAGTCTCACTGGCGTCAATACCAACCACCTTTTCAAAGTAAGGATATAGCGCCCTTGTTAAGCGTCCAGCTCCACAGCCAAAATCGATAGCTGTGTTTTTACGTTTAACTTCAATACCTTCATTTTTTAATAGCGCAAGCACAGCTTCTACTTCCGACTTTCCAGATTTGAAAAAGTCATCCGTATTCCATCGATCTCCTTTTTTTGATTTATCGGTTAAGATGGACCATAATGCATCATTCTTTGCTAATCCTTCCCAGTTTTTTACAGATGATTTATATCCCATACTCTAATAATCCATGAACAAAAAAAGCCCCGAACATTCAGGGCTTTTCAAAAATAATAAAGTTATTCTTAAAGCATTAATGACACTTCACCTCCTATCTCCTGACCTTCTTCATTGCTCAGCATCAGTTTAAAAGAAGATTGAATTTCCGATCTACCATTTGCAGTTTCAACAAATAATCTTGATTCAGGGCCTTCGTAAAAACCGTTCTCATTTTTTATCATTCTAGGGCTATATACAATGTATTTTCCTTCGCCCATGTTTACTAAGTTGTTTACACTAGCACCATCCAAAGTAATTACAACTTCATTTAAATTTCCTTCTTCATCTCCATAAAACTGAGAACTTTCTACAGAAATCTTTCTCTTATCAGTACCGTTTGTCATTACTATGTAGGAAGATTGTCCGAAGAACTTATAGTGTTGATTGGAAACGACCATACTCTCTGTATTCATTTGCCTAGCATTCATTCCCGTATGCCCTTCGGTATGAGCTCCGCCTGTATTTAAGTGCGGTGCAATTACCAAGGAAACGATAGACATTAGTTTGATCAAAATATTCATAGATGGACCAGAGGTGTCTTTAAATGGATCACCTACAGTATCTCCAGTAACCGAAGCTTTATGCGCTTCAGAACCTTTGTATTCCATTTTACCATCGATCTCTACACCTTTCTCAAAAGATTTTTTAGCGTTATCCCAAGCGCCACCTGCGTTTGACATCAATAAAGCGAGCGTAACACCCGTTAATAATGAACCAGCCAGCATTCCACCTAGTGCAATTGGACCTAAACCAAAACCAACAGCCACAGGAGCAATAACGGCCACTAACACCGGAGCAATCATTTCTCTTAAGGCAGCGTTTGTAGAAATCTCAACACATTTAGCTGTATCTGGCTTGCCAGTACCTGC
>CAZAJG010000001.1:130549-194515 GCA_964485405.1 uncultured Owenweeksia sp.
CCAAGCTCCTCCAGCATTGTTTTGGAAAATTCCCATCAACACACCAGAAACCGTGACTCCTGCTAAAAGACCACCAAGCATTTCTGCTGAACTGGTACCTTCAAACACACCTTTAAAACCAAAACCAATTAAAAGAGGGGTGATTAAAGCGATTGCACCTGGCAACATCATCTCTCTTATGGAAGCCTGTGTGGAAATTTCAACACATTTTTCATATTCCGGCTGAGCCTTATATTCCATGATTCCTGGAATCTCTTTAAACTGGCGTCTAACTTCATGCACCATAGCCATAGCTGCACGACCCACTGCCGCGATAGCTAAAGAAGAGAAAATGAAGGGAATCATTGCCCCAACGAATAACATGGACAATACCGGTGCTTTATAAATATCTATACTGTCGATTCCTGCAATACCTACAAAAGCTGCAAAAAGAGCCAGAGCTGTAAGTGCAGCTGAAGCAATAGCAAAACCTTTACCTGTAGCTGCAGTAGTGTTACCTACGGCATCTAAGTTATCCGTACGTTCTCTTACCTCTTCAGGAAGACCAGTCATTTCAGCAATACCTCCAGCGTTATCCGCTATTGGACCAAAAGCGTCAATAGCTAATTGCATAGCTGTTGTTGCCATCATACCAGCGGCTGCAATAGCAACTCCATAAAGACCTGCAAAAGAATAGGAAGCAATAATACCAGCGGCAAGGATAAGAATAGGAATCACAGTTGATTGCATTCCTAAGGCTAACCCACCAATTATATTGGTTGCATGACCTGTAGAGGATTGTTGGATAATACTATTTACAGGCTTTTTACCCATAGAAGTATAGTATTCGGTAATCCAACTCATTAACGCTCCTACTATCGATCCAACCAGGATGGCCATGAATACATCTAGATCAGAAAACTCATACCCTCTAAGGGACATTGATTCTGGAAGCATCCAAAGACAAATAGGATAAGAGGCAACCACCACCATAATGATAGAGGACCAGTTACCTAGATTAAGTGCCTTCTGTACTGAACTATTTTCTCCACTTATTCTTACGAATGCCATGGAGATAATCGAAAAGATTAACCCTAATCCAGCAATAAGCATAGGCAGTAAGATTGGAGCCATTCCTCCGAAGTCATCTACCGAAGCAATTTCTTGACCCAGTACCATAGTTGCTAAAATCGTTGCTACATAAGATCCGAAAAGATCGGCACCCATACCTGCAACATCACCTACATTATCTCCTACGTTATCTGCTATAGTAGCCGGGTTACGAGGATCATCTTCTGGAATACCAGCTTCTACTTTTCCTACTAAATCAGCACCAACATCAGCTGCTTTGGTGTAAATACCACCTCCAACACGGGCGAAAAGAGCGATAGATTCCGCTCCTAAAGAAAAACCAGCTAATACTTCAATAGCTGTTTTCATTTCCGGGCCCGTCATGGCGGCTCCTTCTGGAACAAACATCGTGTAAAAAACAATGAACAAACTTCCTAAGCCTAGTACGGCTAAACCAGCAACACCTAATCCCATTACAGAACCTCCAGTAAAGGAAACTTTTAAAGCTTGAACCAAGCTAGTTCTTGCTGCTTGAGTGGTTCTAACATTTGATTTGGTTGCTATACGCATTCCAATAAAACCAGCGAACGCTGAAGCTACAGCGCCAATAATAAATGCTATTGCTATAATCCAACTTGAATGCTCTACTTGAGTACCTGAGTAACCTAATAGTAAAGATCCCGCTACTACGAAATAAGCCATTACTTTCCATTCGGCCTTCAAAAATGACATGGCTCCGTCAGCAATAAACCCTGCCAACTCACTCATTTTCTGATCACCTTCATCCTGCTTAGAAACCCAGCCTGATTTCACAACCATAACTAATAAACCTACTAAACCGAGTGCAGGCACTAAATAAATCATCCAATTATTCATTTGCTGAAAATATTGATATACAAAACATTAATTTAATCTCAAGGGGCGCAAAAGTAATTGAAAATCACTAATTCGCAAAAAACAAAAAACCACTCTAGTTAAAGTGGTTTTTATTACTCATAAAATACCTTTATTTAAATGTACATAACAGCTTTAACTGCATCTATTACATCTTTGGCGTGTGGTAAAAACTCTTCCACTAAAGTAGGTGAGTAAGCCATAGGCGTATCAGATGTGGTCAGTCTTCTAACTGGAGCATCTAAATAGTCAAATGCTTCTCTCTGCACTACGTAGGTTACTTCTGTAGCAATAGAACCCAAAGGCCAAGCTTCCTCCAAAAACACCATTCGGTTGGTTTTTTTCACGGAGTTAATCACTGTATCATAATCTATAGGACGTACAGACCTTAAATCTATAATCTCACAGCTAATATTGTCTTTTGCCAATTCATCTGCCGCTTTGTAAGCTTCCTTTAAAATTTTACCGAAAGACACAATAGTTACATCTGTACCTTCTCTTACGATGTGCGCTTTACCGATTTCCAATAAATACTCTTCCTCTGGCACCTCTCCTTTATCTCCATACATCTGCTCGGATTCCATCACCAATACTGGATCGTTATCCCGAATCGCACTCTTCAATAATCCCTTCATATCGTAAGGATTAGAAGGAACAACCACTTTTAAACCAGGAGTGTTAGCATACCAGCTCTCAAAAGCTTGAGAGTGCGTAGCTCCTAACTGACCAGCTGAAGCCGTTGGCCCTCTAAAGGTGATGGGAACATTGAGTTGACCACCACTCATCTGATACATTTTTGCAGCATTGTTGATGATTTGATCAATCGCTACCAAAGAGAAGTTGAACGTCATGAACTCAATAATGGGCCTAAGACCATTCATTGCAGAACCTACTCCTATACCGGCAAAACCAAGTTCGGAAATGGGTGTATCAATAACTCTCTTAGCACCAAACTCATCCAGCATACCTTTTGACGCTTTGTAGGCACCATTATATTCAGCCACCTCTTCACCCATCAGGTAAATGCTTTCATCCCTCCTCATCTCCTCAGTCATTGCTTCGGCAACTGCTTCTCTAAACTGTATAATTCTACTCATTATTCTGCTTAAATTTCAAACGAGCACAAAAATAGAAATTTATAAACACCTCTTTCATAAGCTCCAGCATTTCTGTTTTTGTCCGAGGCCTTTTTTAGACTATTTTCGCAGACTGTATCTATTTTTTGATCTATATATAATATAAATATGAAGGTATTAGTATGTATCAGTCATGTGCCTGATACCACTTCCAAGATTAATTTCACCAGTGATAACAAGGAGTTTGATAAAAATGGAGTTCAATTCGTTATCAATCCATATGATGAATTTGGTTTAACCAGAGCTATGTGGCTAAAGGAAAAAAATGGAGCTTCAGTAACCGTTGTGAATGTAGGAAAAGCGGAAACCGAACCTACTTTGAGAAAAGCTTTAGCTATTGGAGCTGATGACGCGATAAGAATCGATACGGATCCTACCGATGGATTTTACGTAGCCTCTCAGATTTCTGAAGTGATAAAAGAAAATCAGTATGATCTAGTAATTGCAGGAAGAGAATCCATTGATTACAATGGTGGCCAGGTGCCAGGTATGATTGCGGCTATATTAAACTGGCCATTTATAAACGCCTGTGTGGGTTTAGAATTGGACGGAAATAACGCTAGCCTTATTCGTGAGATTGATGGCGGAAAAGAAAAACTTTCGGCCGGATTACCACTCATTGTTGGTGGACAGAAAGGATTGGTAGAAGAAAAAGATCTCAGAATTCCGAATATGAGAGGAATTATGAGTGCACGTACCAAACCATTACAAGTAAGACCAGCTTCGGAAGCAAATGTAAAAACGAGCGTTGGAACATTTGAAAAGCCAGCCGCTAAAAGTGCTGTAAAGATGGTAGATGCTGAAAATGTAAATGAACTAGTTGATCTTTTACATAACGAGGCCAAAGCGATTTAATAAATCTTTAAAAAACTTAAAATGTCTGTATTAGTATATTTAGAAAGCTGGGAAGGTAAGTTTAAGAAGAACACTTTTGAAGCCGCTCAGTATGCCGCAAAAGTGGCCGAAGCAATGGGAACCGAAGCTATTGGTGTAGCTTTTGGGAATTTAGAAGATGATGCTTCAATCATAGGTAAATATGGTGTTGGAAAAGTAAGACACGTTTCTGGATCAGATTTTGAAAATTTTGACAACCACAAATTGGCTCATGCTATGCACAGCATTGCTGGAGAGCATGGAGCAAATACAGTTATAATTAGTGGAACGTTCAATGGTAAAGCCATTGCCCCTATTTTATCTATTAAAATGGATGCGGGTTTAGTTACCAATGTCCTTAGTTTACCATCATCGGTAAGCCCACTTACCGTTCAGAGAAGTGTGTTTTCAAGCAAAGGTTTGGTAGACTATTCAACAGAGGCTGAAAACCGTGTAATATCCTTTATTCCAAATGCTATTGGTGTAGAAGAGGGTGAAGGAAGTGCAGAGGTTTCATCAGCAAATATGGCTGCTATGGACACTCCTACTGTAACTGTAAACGAAGTTGATCGCGTAAAAGGAAAGATTCCGTTACCCGAAGCGGAAAGAGTAGTATCTGCTGGCAGAGGCTTAAAAGGGCCTGAAAACTGGGGAATGGTAGAAGAATTAGCCGAAGTACTGGAAGCAGGTACAGCTTGCTCTAAACCCGTATCAGATATGGGGTGGAGACCTCATACAGAACACGTTGGTCAGACTGGAATTGCGATTAATCCTGATCTATATATTGCTATTGGTATCTCTGGAGCGATTCAACACTTAGCAGGTGTGAGTAACTCTAAAGTAATCGTAGCCATAAATAATGATCCTGAAGCTCCATTCTTTAAAGCTGCTGATTATGGAATTGTAGGTGATGCTTTTGATGTTGTTCCTAAATTGACTCAAGCGATCCGCGATTTCAAAGCCAACAATTAATGAATCGTATTCGACTTAGCATTAAGGGTTTGTCTTATAGTCAAACCCAATCCGGTGCATACGCATTGGTTTTAGGAGAAGAAGATGGGGAAAGAAGGCTACCTATCATTATAGGAGGTTTTGAGGCTCAATCTATAGCTGTTGCTTTAGAAAAAGATGTAAACCCTCCTCGCCCACTTACCCACGACTTATTCAAAAACTTTGCAGATACTTACGGTGTTACAGTCAAAGAAGTTATAATTCACAAACTACAGGATGGTGTATTTTTCTCCATCCTGGTTTGTGAAAAAGATGGTCAGGAGCAAATTTTGGATGCTCGAACATCCGATGCAGTTGCCTTAGCCATTCGTTTTAAAAGTCCTATTTTCACCTATAAAGAAATTTTGGACAAAGCAGGAGTCATCTTAAAGGAAGGACAAGAAACCACTCCCGCAACTCAACCCGAAACTGAAAAAGAGGATGTTAAATCCTCAAAACCTGTCAACGAATCTCTATCGGAAAAAAACGTTAGCGATTTACATAAACTCATGGGTCAAGCTGTAAAAGATGAAAATTACGAGTTAGCTGCTCGAATTCGAGATGAGATTGATAAACGCGAAGCTTCCTGATTTAAGAACTTCCAAAAACTACCCCAATATGGCTCAGGCTAAATCTTTTCTTTTCTTACTTTTTGCTTTACTTAGTCTATCCGTTTTGGGGCAAGAAAACGCCTCTGCCAAATGGTCCTTTAAAAGTATAACTGATATTGAAGGCTCTGAAATAATAGCCATAGATAGCTCCGATTATCTAATTATCGATAAAGAAGGGAAGTTTGAATATAGCTTAAAAGCGAAGAATAGCCTATTTGCGCAAGGTGCATGGGTGAGAACCCCTTCTAACCTTGTCTTTTCTTATTCTAAACCAATAGATACGGTTCGCAGCTATTTGGTTATAACCGAAAACGACACGGCTCTCACCTTAAATGAAGGAAACACACTCTTCCATTTCTCAAAAAAGCTTCCAGTTAAAATCAATCCTTACGACTTTAAAAGCACCTCTGTTAGCCTAAGTTCTATTTTACGGGGCATTTTAGGATTAACGGTACTGGTTTTTATCGCTTTTATATTTTCCTCAAAACGAAAAAAAATTAACTGGTGGTTGGTATTAAAAGGCCTTGTTATTCAGGTAATATTTGCTCTAGCTATATTAAAAGTAGAATGGGTTAGAATTGCTTTTGAATGGGTTTCTCAAATGTTTGTAACTGTACTAAGTTTTACAGATGCTGGCTCTGATTTCTTATTTGGATCTTTAGTAGACACCACCCAATCCTGGGGCTACATTTTCGCCTTTAAAGTGCTACCTACCGTAGTTTTCTTTTCTGCATTAACCAGTTTATTTTTCTATTTAGGCATTATTCAAAAACTGGTTTATGCTTTCGCTTGGATTATGAAAAGGACTTTAAAGCTTTCAGGTGCAGAAAGCTTGGCCGCTGCGGGTAATGTTTTCTTAGGACAAACGGAATCACCTTTATTAGTAAAGCCCTACATCGGCAAAATGACAAAATCGGAAATTTTGTGCTTAATGTGTGGAGGCATGGCCACCATTGCTGGTGGAGTTTTGGCCGCCTACATTGGCTTTTTAGGAGGAAGCGACCCTGAGCAACAGTTGTTCTTCGCAGAACACCTTTTGGCGGCATCACTCATGAGCGCTCCAGCTGCAATTGTAGCGGCTAAGATTTTACGTCCGGAAACACAGGAGTTTGATGAGAGTATGCGAATGGAAGATATCAATGTGGGTTCAAGTGCTCTTGAAGCGGTAGCTAATGGAACCACAGATGGGCTTAAATTGGCACTTAATGTAGGGGCTATGCTTCTTGTGTTTACAGCCTTAATGTATATGGGTAATTATATTTTAAGTGATATTATTGGCCATTATACAGGTTTGAACGACTGGGTAGTGAGTACCACAAGTGGACAATACTCTGGATTCTCGTTTCAGTTCATCCTTGGTTACATTCTGGCTCCATTAACCTGGTTGATGGGTGTAGCCAGTGAAGACACCGTTTTAGTAGGTCAGCTTTTAGGAGAAAAAACCATTTTGAATGAGTTTTATGCTTACGCCAGTTTAGGGGATTTGGTTCAATCTGGAAAATTTGCTTCTTCTAAATCCATCGTTATTGCTACCTATATTTTATGCGGGTTTGCCAATTTCGCAAGCATAGGTATCCAAATTGGAGGAATTGGATCTATTGCACCTTCTCGAAGATCAGACTTAGCTAAGCTAGGTTTTCAGGCTTTAATTGGAGGCACACTCGCCTCCTTGTTTACTGCAGTAATTGTGGGAATGTTGATCTGATCCTATTTTCAACAAAATGTGTATAAAATACCCTAGCGTCAATCGTTTACCGCTTGATTCTTATACCGCATCAAAATATCTTTGAAGCTTTAGAATAATAGTGGTTATAAAACAATGGTTTCGATATGAAGCAGTATCATGATTTAATGCAAAGGGTGCTCGATGAAGGAGTTCAAAAGGGAGACCGCACAGGAACAGGAACCCTTTCCGTTTTTGGCCACCAAATGCGGTTCAATCTGCAAGACGGATTTCCATTGGTAACCACTAAAAAAGTTCACCTCAAATCTATCGTACACGAATTGCTATGGTTTCTTCAAGGCGATACAAACATTAAATACCTGGTAGAAAATGGCGTAAACATTTGGAACGATTGGCCTTACCAGAGCTATTTAAAGCAAAATAACTTAGAAAATCAATATCCAAAGTACTCCAGGGAGTGGAAGGATCAAATGAAAGAGTTTGTTCAAAGAATTAAAGAGGATCAGACTTTTGCGGATCAATATGGTGAATTAGGTCCTGTTTATGGAAGACAGTGGCGCAACTTTGAAGGTGTTGATCAGATTTCTCAACTTTTAAATGATATTAAAACCAACCCAAATTCCAGACGACTTCTTGTATCGGCTTGGAACCCAAAAGAAATTCCGATAATGGCTAAATCGGGTTTACCACCCTGTCACACCATTTTTCAATTTTATGTGGCGAATGGAAAACTAAGTTGCCAACTCTATCAAAGAAGTGCAGATATATTTTTGGGTGTTCCGTTCAATATTGCATCGTATGCTTTGTTAACGATGATGATTGCTCAAGTATGTGATCTAGACTATGGGGACTTTGTGCATACCTTTGGAGATGCTCATCTTTACAACAATCATTTAGATCAAACCCATGAGCAATTGAGTCGTAAATTAAGAGCTCTACCGGAAATGAAAATTAACCCTTCGGTGAAAAGCTTGTTTGATTTTAAATACGAAGATTTTGAGCTAGTTGGCTACGATCCTCATCCTCCAATTAAAGCTATAGTAGCTGTTTGATACAAAAATATTTCTTCAACTCTGTTGTTCAACCTCTGTTTTTAGATTCAAATAATTTTTATTTTTAAGGATCATAAAAGATACTAATCCAAACAAGTCTTCTTATTTTACCTTGGGGAGGGAAACAGAAAACTAATATTACCAAGCATGAATTTAACGCTAATTGCAGCCATGTCTAAGAACAGAGTTATCGGTAAGGATAACGACTTAATATGGCACCTTCCAAAGGATTTAAAACACTTTAAAACTCTTACCTCTGGTCATCATATAATCATGGGTAGAAAAACATATGAAAGTGTAGGAAAACCCCTTCCCAAACGAACAAACATTATTGTTACCCGTCAAAAAAATTATGAAGCACCGGGTTGTATAATTGTACATACCTTAGAAGAAGCTATTAACAAAGCAAGTGGCGATAGTAAACCATTTATTGTTGGTGGAGCTGAGATTTACAAGCAGTCCATCAAATATGCCAACAGCATAGAACTTACACTCATTCATAAAGAATTTGAAGGCGATAGCTATTTCCCTGAAGTAGATCTAAAAAAATGGGAAGAAGTAAAACGTGAACACCATGAGCCAGATGAGAAAAATGCTCAGGCTATGGACTTTATAACCTACAAAAAAAGATAAAAAAAAGCAGCTTAAGAAGCTGCTTTCAATTCTTTTAAGGACATTTTCTCCATTTTCTGAGAAGCATATTCCTTATCTACTTTTAAAGATTGTTCTCCTTCAACGCTAGGCAATTCAAACATAGCATCTGTGAGTATGGTTTCTATAATGGAACGTAAACCTCTTGCTCCAAGCTTATATTCCATAGCTTTTTCTACAACATAATCAATCGCACCTTCCTCAAAGTCCAACTTCACTTTATCTAGCTCTAAGAGATGCATATATTGTTTAATAATAGCATTCTTAGGCTCGGTTAGGATCGATTTCAATGTTTCCTTATCCAATGGGTTAAGGTGAGTTAGTACCGGTATACGGCCAATCAATTCTGGTATTAAACCAAACGATTTTAAATCTTGAGGGGCAATATACTTTAGCATATTTCCTCCATCGTAGTCTTCTCTCTCTTTGGAGCTGTGAAAGCCTACAGACTTAGTATTTAAGCGTTTTGCAATATGTCTTTTAATCCCATCAAAAGCACCACCAGCAACAAAAAGTATATTGGATGTGTCTACCTCGATAAACTTTTGATCCGGATGCTTTCTTCCTCCTTGAGGCGGAACATTTACTTTGGTTCCTTCTAGCAACTTTAACAAGGCTTGTTGAACTCCTTCTCCACTAACATCTCTAGTAATAGAAGGGTTATCGCTCTTTCTACTGATCTTATCCACTTCATCAATAAAGATGATCCCTCTTTCAGCCGCCTTCAAATCGTAATTCGCAGCTTGAAGTAATCGCGTTAAAATGCTCTCTACATCTTCACCAACATAACCCGCTTCGGTGAATACAGTAGCATCTACAATAGTAAAGGGTACATTTAACATTCTGGCAATGGTACGAGCGAGTAAGGTTTTTCCCGTACCGGTTTCCCCCACCAACATAATGTTTGATTTTTCAATCTCAACATCATCCGTGGTAGTATTCGTTAATCTTTTGTAGTGATTGTATACGGCTACGGCAAGTATCTTTTTTGCTTCATCTTGCCCTATAACATACTGATCAAGAAACTCTTTGATTTCAATGGGCTTTATCAAACGTAAAGATTTTGATAAATCTTTTTTGTCCTTTAAGTCCATTTCTTCCACCACTATACCATGTGCTTGGCGAATACAATGATCACAAATATGACCGTTAATACCCGCTATCAAAACATTGGTATCCTTCTTTTCCCTTCCGCAAAAGGAGCAGTTCAAGTTTTCTTTTTTATTACTCATAAATTATAAGTAGCTAATGAAGATACAAAAATAGTAAATCCGTGTGGCGCTAACACAGCCACACGGATTTAACCTAATAGTCTTTATCGATAAACTTAGATTAGTCTTGCTTTCTTTTTGCTTGCAAAACCTCGTCTATCATTCCGTATTCTTTCGCTTCCGAAGAGCTCATCCAGTAATCTCTATCCGAATCCCCTTCAACCTTTTCGAATTCTTGTCCAGAGTGATTCGCTATAATACGATACAACTCTTCTTTCATTTTAAGCACCTCTTTTACGGCAATCTCCATGTCACTAGCCTGTCCCTGAGCACCGCTCATAGGTTGGTGAATCATCACACGACTATGACGCAAAGCAGAACGCTTGCCTGCTGCACCTGCACAAAGTAAAACGGCCCCCATAGAAGCAGCCATTCCAGTACAGATAGTAGCTACATCCGGGTTTACCAACTGCATAGTATCATAAATACCTAAGCCAGCATAAACTGAACCACCAGGGCTATTTAGGTAAATCTGAATATCTTTTTTAGAATCAACCGACTCTAAAAACAGGAGCTGTGCTTGAACGATATTAGCTATTTGATCATTAATACCTGTTCCTAGAAAAATGATTCTATCCATCATCAAACGAGAAAAAACGTCCATTTGAGCAACGTTTAACTGCCTTTCTTCGATGATATAAGGTGTTAGCGAAGAATCAATGTAGTGCCCCAAGTGCATAGAATTGATTCCTTTATCTTTTATAGCGAACTTTTGAAATTCTTTATTAAAATCCATTGAAATAATTTTTTAGAAAAGTAAACAAAAATGGCTCGACAAGTATCGAGCCATCTTCATTTTATATGACAAAAGTTCCGAAATCTTAAGATTTCTTACTTCTTAGTCGCTTCTTTGATGAAATCATCAAAAGAAACCTCTTTTTCGTTCAACTTTAAATTCTCTTTAAAGAATTTCACTAATTTTTCAGTGAACAGCTGCTCAGTAATTCGTTGAGCCTCTTCTTTGTTACCTAAAACATTTTTTGCGATAGCATCTAAATCCATACCCTCAGGCATTTGGCCATATTGAGCCATTTGCTGAGCCACTAAACCTTTAGCGAACTCGGTTAACTCTTCTGGGGTTACTTCAATATTGTGGTCCTTTACCACCTTACTTTCTACCAACTGCCACTTCATGGAGTCTCTCATGTCTCCATACTGCTGCTCAACTTCATCTGCGGGAATAGGATTCTCTCCAGAAGTTTGCAACCATTTCTTTAAGAACTCATCGGGCAATTCAAATTTGGCCTTCTTAAGCACCACTTGTCTTACATCATCATAAAATTTACGTTCGCTCTCGCCAATAAACATTCTCTCTGCATCTTCTTTCACCTTCGCGTAAAACTCTTCCTTCCCATTTACAGTTCCTTCACCAAAAACTTTATCAAATAGCTCTTGATTCATTTCTGCACCATCAAGCTTACTTACCTCTTCTATAGTCAATTCAAAAGACCCTGTACTTGCTTCAATCTGTTCAGGTGTTACTTTTAGCAACCCACTTAGGTTGAAGTCTGCCTTAAATGCCTTTTTGGCATCTATAACAACTACATCCTTTATTTTTTTACCCGTAAGCGCTTTGATTGATTTTTTATCCTCTACACTTTCCATGGTGAAAGTGGCCTCACTATTAACCCCTTCTTCTACCTTGTTTCCTTCTCCATCTAATTCAGCGAATTGCGCTTTTACAATACTATCCTTCTCTATACTTTCTGGATAACTCATGGTGCCAAATCTTTTGGCATAATCGCTCGCATAACGTTCCACCATTTTTTCATCGGCTACAATTTTTAAGTAGTCAACTTTGGTCTTTTTATTTATGGCAAGCTCAAATTCTGGAGCTAGTCCCAATTCAAAATCAAAAACAAATTCAGTTTGAGAATCCCAATCAATATCTTCTTGAAGAACAGGTAAAGGGTTACCAAGGATATCAATCTTCTCTTCTTGAATGTGATTGTAAACTGCTTGCTGTAAAATCTGATTTACTTCTTCTATAAGAATCGCCTTGCCATATTGCTTTTTCACTAATGAGGCAGGCACATGGCCTGGTCTAAATCCAGGAATATTGGCACGTTTACGGTAATCTGTTAATTGCTTGTCTACCTTTCCTTGGTAATCTTCCGGCTTAATCTCTACGCTTAACATTGCGTTTAAATCGCCTGTATTCTTGATTGTTACGTTCATGAATCTCTAATTTCTTTGACCCAAATTTTTGGGAGCGCAAAGGTAATCAAAATCAAATTTTATCTCTATATGTTGTGCGATTAATTAGCGGAAATGCATGGATCAACGAAAATTAACTATTTTTAGCTCGTGTAGAAGGCCTTATGACGTTGAAAATCTAAAATCAAAACTCACTATTTAAAAATAAAATCAATGAGGTTTCTAACTATTACCTTATCGCTGTTTTGCCTGTTAAGTTTTAATGCTAATGCTCAAAAGAAGTTATCTGGACATATAAACACGGGACTACTCTTTCCTTTCAACGACTTTTCTGACAACAGTTTCCGTGGTGTAAAACCCAACTCTTTTGTTAGTATCGGTTTGGGATATGATTTACCCAAAGACTTCCGCCTGAGAGGAGATTTAAACGCAGGTTTACTGAATGGAGATAATAATATTGCTTTTTACGAAACCTCTTTTTATGAAGCTCATTTATTTGCAGAGTATAACGTTCTTAAGCTTATTGATTCTTACAAAAAATCAAAATTTCAAGTAAATGTTAATGCTGGTACAGGTTTAATATTTTATTACTCCAAATTATACGATATTACTACACGTGCCCGTATAGCGGAATCACCTAATCCAGCAGAATCAAGCTATTCTGCAAACCCTATGCTAACCGCTGGCTTTAATCTTGGATACGCTATCACGCCCAACCTTAATATCCACCTAGGCTATACGCAAAGAGCCATTTTATTTAATGACTTTATGGATGCTTTTGACAATGGCGATGCAAACGACTATTATGGAGGTTTGAATGTAGGAATGTCTTTCACTTTTAAAAAGGTAAAGGATAAAACCAAAGTAGAAGTTGACAAGAAAAGATACAACAACATGATAGCCACTATCGACAGTCTGGATAAAGCAGCTTCCAAAGCAAGTCCAGAAAAAATGGCTCGGCTAGAAATGGAATCTCAAGAGAAAGATTTAAAAATTAGTGCCTTAGAGTCTACAATAGACAGTATGAATACTAGAGTAGCCAGCGTAGGCACAGATCGTCCTGGCCAATCCAACGCATCAGCTGATGCAGAAGCTATTCTATCTAATGTTCAATATCGAATTATTGTAGGAAGTATGCCAACAAGAGAATTGGCTCAGAAATGGATATCCAGAAGCAATCTTGATCAGTCTGAAATGGTTGTGGTTTATGTAGAAGACATTGATACTTACAGAATTATCTATAAGTCTTACGATTCTTTTGCTGCAGCTAAGAAGGAACTTCCATCTGTAAAATCTTCCGTGCCTGATGCCTGGATCATCAAGCTTTAATGTAAGCTTGCCATCCACTTTACATTGTTAATATTAATAGCTTACCCTACAATCAGTTGAGGTAGTACACCGTTATCTTTGGAAGATTAAATAAAATCTATCCATGCATATACCTTTTTTACAGATTGTAGATAACTCAGCAGAAACAGTTCAGGAGCCCGTTGAAAAAACCTTGAGCATAATGGAGCTCGTTACCGGAGGAGGAGTTGGTGGCATATTAATTATGTCTATACTTTTCATCCTATCCATTATTGCTGTTTACATTTTTATTGAGCGCTATAACTCTATTAATAGGGCGAATAAAATTGATGACAACTTCATCAACAATATTAAAGATCATGTAAGTAAGGGTAGTTTAGATGCAGCCATCGCACTTTGTCAAAACGAAAACTCACCTATCTCTAGAATGATTGAAAAAGGGATCAATCGAATTGGAAAACCCTTAAAGGACATCAATGCGGCCATCGAAAACACAGGAAAACTTGAAGTGAGCAAGTTGGAAAAGAACATCCCTACCATGGCCACTATTGCAGGAGCTGCTCCAATGATTGGTTTCCTGGGAACGGTTATAGGTATGATTTTAGCCTTCCACGAAATGGCAGCTGCAGGCGGCCAGATTGATATTGAACTTTTAGCAGAAGGTATTTATACCGCCATGACAACGACTGTAGGCGGCTTAGCTGTTGGTATTATTGCTTACATCGGCTACAACCTTTTAGTAAGTCGTGTAGACAAGGTTGTATATAATATGGAGGCAAATGCCATGGAATTTATGGACTTACTAAACGAACCGGCATAAGATGGATTTAAAAAGACGAAGTAAGGTAAGTGCAGAGTTTAGCATGTCCAGCATGACGGACATCGTTTTCTTGTTGCTTATCTTTTTCATGCTTGCATCCACACTTGTTACCAGTAGCGCATTAGATCTGGTTTTACCCTCATCTAAGGCTCAAACGGTAAAGCGAAAGGATGTGGTAGTAAACATTTCGCCCGATGAACGATTCTCTGTTGAATCGGAAATTGTGGGAGAAGCGGAACTGGAAAGACAGATATTAAAAAGTGTAGCTGGCGCAGAAGATGCCGTATTGATGCTTAGAGCGGATAAAAGCGTATCCTACGAAAAAGTAGTAATGGTTATGGATATTGCTTATCGCAACAAGTTAAAAATGATAGCCGCTACCGACCCAAAATAAGCATATGAAGAAATACTGGGACACCGAAGAAAAGAAAAGAGCAGCCATAGCTAGTGGAATATTTCACCTAGCTCTATTGTTAATTTTCATCTTTTTTGGACTTAGCTACTATGACCCTAAGCCAGAAAACGGAATTGTTATAAACTTTGGAAACTCAGAAACTGGATTTGGGCAACAAGCGGATGGCGCACAACAAGCCACTCCTACCCCTCCCAAAACTCAACCTAAATCACAACAAGTAGAGCAAACTAACGATGATGCGGTTGACCCGATTCAAACGCAAGATGTTACGGACGCACCAGCCGTAAACACCCAATCATCCCAAAAAGTAGAAGCCCAAGAAACACAGGAAACAACAGAACCTGAAGAAGTTAAACCCGATACACGTAAGCTCGATGATTTGTTTCAAACCACTTCTAACTCCAAAGAAGGAGGCGAAGGTGTAAAGGAAGGCTCTGGAGATCAAGGCAAACCAGAAGGAGATATAAACAGTAGCAACAGAACAGGAAGCGCTGGAGGTGGCGGTGGATCTGGAAACTACCTATTGGGAAATAGGAAAGCCCTAAATAAGCCGGAACCTAAATACGAATGCGAAGCAGAAGGAAGAGTTGTTGTAAAAATATATGTAGACCGGAATGGCAAGGTTACACGCGCTATACCGGGTGCTAAAATTACAGGAGGCGCAGCAAGTACCACTACCAACAAGTGCCTTTACGACAAAGCCAAAGCTGCCGCTCTAAAAACCGCTTGGCAAGCTGATGGCGATGCCTTACCCCTTCAGATAGGTTACATTATATACAACTTCTACAAGAGCTAATGGATTATAAGGAAACATTGGAATGGCTCTTTACACAGCTCCCAATGTATCAAAGAGTAGGCAAAGCCGCTTACAAGCCAGACCTTAGTAATACAGAGTATTTAATGGAGCTTTTGAGTCATCCTCAAAATGGATTCAAAAGCGTGCATGTAGCTGGCACCAACGGGAAGGGTTCCGTATCTCATATGTTGGCGTCCGTATTCCAAACCGCAGGTTATAAAACAGGCTTGTACACCTCGCCTCATTTAAAGGATTTTAGAGAAAGAATTCGTATAAACGGAGAGGTAATTCCGGAACAAGAGGTAACCGAATTTATAAAAGCATATAAGGCCCCTTTTATTGAGCGCGAGCTTTCCTTTTTTGAGATGACCGTAGGCTTGGCTTTTGATCATTTTAAGCAGCATAAAGTAGATATTGCCATTGTTGAAACAGGGATGGGCGGTCGTTTGGATAGCACAAACGTTCTTAAACCAGAATTAAGCATTATAACGAACATCAGCCTAGATCACCAAGCGTATTTGGGAGATAACTTGGCTCAAATCGCACAAGAAAAAGCTGGTATTATAAAGAAAAATACAGCGGTTGTTATAGGAGAAAGCTTAAGCGAAACAGAAACGGTATTTAGAGCTAAGGCGCAACAACAAAACAGTGAAATTCATTTTGCTGAAGACAACAAAAGGCAACTTCCCGAAAGCGATCTTAAAGGGTTTTATCAAAGAAAAAACATACAAACCGCTCTATGTGCGTTTGAATTCTTGGAAAAAAAGGGCTACTCGCTTGAGAACGCTATAAGCGAAGGCTTGCAAAACGTTGTAAAAAACACGGGGTTAAGGGGTAGATGGGAAGAGTTAAATCAATCTCCAAGGATCATTTGCGATACTGGACATAATGAGAATGCTGTAACAGAACTTATCCAGCAAATTAATGCTCAAGATTTTGAGAAACTCCATATCGTTTGGGGAATGGTGAATGATAAGGATAGTAACACCATTTTAAACTTACTACCTACCCATGCTACTTATTACTTCTGTAAACCAAATATTCCACGAGGTAAAAACGCACAAGATTTGCGCAGTGAAGCTTTACAATATGGACTCATGGGTGAGTACTACCCCAACGCAGCTTTTGCTTTAGCTGAAGCGCAAAAAAAAGCTCATCCTAAGGATATGATTTTTATTGGTGGTAGCACCTTTGTGGTTGCTGATATTTTACCGTAAAAAATAGAAGTGTTGCTAAAATTACTTTAGCATAGTTTTAAGAGAATCAATATGATCTTGTAATTCAGAAATACGTTTGTTTTTCTCTGCAATCAAATCCCTAAATAAGAGCATTACTTCCGAAACATTTCCGCTCATCAATTCTTGTGAACCAGGATATTTGGGTAAATCCTCTTTTAAAATATCAACCTCTTCTCCTGTTTTCTTTTCAATAAAGAATATTTCAGGACGCACTTTTAGAATGTGACAAAACTTCATGAGTTGATTAATCTGAATGGAGTCCTTGTTCAGGATTTTATGCAGATTTTGTTCTGTAGTTTCTAACTGATGAGCTACCTCTCTTTTTGAAAGACCTCTAGCCTCAATTAAGTATCTCAGTTTATTGCCTATATGTAGTTCAGAAGATTGTATCAAAAAAAAGTTTAATCTTTTTGGATAATATATCCGTTTTGTTTAGCTTTGCTTTAAGAAGATATCAATTTTGGATGTATTAAGCACAAGACACAGCACGCTAATACATTCAAACGCTTTGCAGCACAATTCGGTCATGAAACACCAAATCACTGTTTTATTTATTATGTAACTGTAAATCAATATTTTGATGGACAAGGAAATAAACAGCCCTGAAAACATTGACAAACTCCTTGCTTTTATAAATAAGCGCAAAAGAGAGCTTCATGAGGAGACTCAGCGCTTGATTAAAGCCAATCAAAAAATTATGAACCCTAAAAAAGACTAAACAAAAGAGATACACTTTTTAATCCTTTACACTCATTTGAAAGTAAAACTTTTACTACAGCTTAAAGCACAAAAAGCCTGAGGAACAAGACACTATAATCAACTTATTGAATAATGTAATTTTTCCAATAAAACAGCTACTTATTAGTCTTCTATAGTTATTAAACCTGTTTTAATAGACCTTACGATTAAACCCGCTGTGTTTTTAGCTCCAATTTTTTCCAGTAAGTTTTTACGGTAGGTTTCTATGGTGCGATGACTTACAAAAAGCTTATCTGCAATTTCGCCTGTAGTTAATTCTTGACAAATAAGTTCTAACACCTCAAACTCTCTGGGTGTAAGCTGTGCTTTATTACTCAAAGACGGTTTTTGAACTCGCTTTTTCTTCAAGCCTTTAAGCATGATTTCAGATACATGATCATTAAAATAATGATCTTTTTCTATAACCGAGGTTATTGCCTCTTTAAGCTCCGTAGCCGATGTGTTTTTAACCAGATAACCGTTTACGCCCAAATCAAACATATGCAGTATAAAATCCTCTTGCTGCATCATTGTTAAAATGATAATCTTTACTTCAGGGTGCAAACCTTTAACCCGTTCAGCGGTTTCCATACCATCCAAATTCGGCATCTTTAGATCCATCAGTATCACATCTGGTAATTCAGGAATCTGCTCTAGCTTATTCAAAAGATCTAAACCATCCTCCGCCTCTAATATTACCTCAAAGCCTTTTATCTTACTAATAATAAAGGCTAAACCCTCTCTAAAAAGAGTATGATCATCGGCAATCGCAATATTAATTTTGTTCTGTTCCACAACTTCTACTACTTTAAAATAGGATTAATCGCTTTTATTTTGAGCTAATAACTTCCTTTAATTTCAAACTCAAGTCCACCTTCTTTTTTGGAGGTAACCTTGGCCTCTGCCGCTAGCATTTCTACCCTCGAAGCTATGGTTTTGAATCCAAAACCACCAATCTCTGGAGACAAATATTTCTCATCGTTCCAGTCTAAACCAATACCATTATCCTTGTAATCTAAGCGCCAGGTGTGTGGATCAAAAACCAACCGTACAAGAATGGCACTAGCCTCAGCATGTTTGATCGTATTATTCATTAATTCATTAACAATCCGATACAAATGCACCTCTTGGTTTGCTGGCAATCGATGCTCGCGATTGTACTTTAACTCCACTTTTATAGCTCCGGCCTTATTAATTTGCTCGGCCTCTCTTTCTAATACTCGTACCAAACCAAATTTTTCTAGAGCTGTAGGCACCAAATCATGCGAAATACTGCGAAGCTTTCCTATAGCTTCATCAAGGATAAGTCCAGATTGATCCACCAATTGCTCAACGGAATCTTCCAGCTCGTGCGTTCTCACTTGGCTTACATAAAGTTTTATGGTAGAAAGAACACAACCTACCTCATCATGCAAGTCTTGAGCAATTCTATTTCGCTCCTTCTCTTGTGCTTCCAAAGCCGCCACCAAAAGCTTTTTTTGATGTGTATGTTTAAGCTCCTGAATGTTTATTTTTTGATTGAAAAGTTTACGTTGATAGAAAATAACAAACAGAATAATGGCCAGCGTAAGCAGAAAAATAACCGCTGTACCAATGAGTATTAACCATAAAAAACCTACTTCTTCGAGCTGAGCCATAACGTTAATGCGCAAATGATTTGAAAAGCAATATAAAATATGGCATGTATTGCCCAAATACGAACATAAAACTGAGTAGAATACTCCAAAAAGTAATTACTCAGAATAAAAATAAAAATGTTACTTGAAAAGTAAATAAGCACACCTGAACTAAACCAAAACATAGGATATTCGCTAATCCGTTCTATTTTGAGTTCGTTGGCGAACTGGTAAAAACTCATCAAAGCATATACAATAAGTATAATACTCTCCAAGGTTTTTGAATAGGTGTTCATCAACCAAAAACCCTGTACAGTAGCCATGTTTATGGTAAAAAAAACCAAAAAAGCAAAACCTACCCAAAGAATGAAGTTTTTTGGCACAAAGCCTTTAAAACTCTTGTGATAGATATAAGATATGACCCCAAACTGAAGGAGTGTATGGAAATTAGAAATAAAGATGTTATTCATCTTTTGCAACCACAACATATTACTGGTTCCATCTAAAATAAAAGTAAGCACACTTAACCACACCAAAGCCTTATACTCTGCTTTAACCCTCTTATAACGAACAAAGCCCACAACCGTAGGCAATAACGTAAACAGAAAGGTAAAGAGTAAAAAAACCTGAAGAGGTGAGTAGCCTTTTAACATTTCATTTTTATACTTTTTTTGAAAAGAGAAGCCCTTTACACAAGGTAAAGGACTCCTTTTTTCCTGATACAGGAGGGAGGCAATTAAATAGGTTTTAACATGTTTTAGGACATGGTGCAGAAAGGTCGTAATAGTTACTTATTACTTTACCATCATTCATTGCAGCAATCATAGTTCCGAACAAGTTAGGAGCTTCATCCTCATTAGCTGGAACAATATCGTGACAAACGTTTAGAAAGAAAACATTTTCTATAGTTGCTTTGGCTGCATCAATTACTTTGTGAAAATCGCTAGAGGAATAATTATACCCTCTAAGCACTTCAATATCCCCCTCAGGATACACCGTAACTTTAAAGGTTCCAGCATCGTAATCGCTTAACTCCTCCCAGTTATCTAACCAGCATTGCGCCATTTGCGGAGCAACCAATCCCCCAACTGGATCTCCACCGTTTACTAAGGTTAATGGTGTGCTTGTAAGTTTTACTTGAGGACAACAATACGCTGTAACTCGATCTCCCGCAAGATCTACTCCCCAAACCAGCATTTTAAATTTAAACGAATCCGTTTCCAAAGGATCGTAGCCAAAACGCACTTTGTAATTGTGGCAATTTGGTGTTCCAATAAGGGATACGTAATCCAAAAAGCTCATTCCCCAGCCATAGATTTTTTCCCCGTTGTAAGTGAACAGTGACTCTAGACTTTCATTGTTCTGTACATAGCTATCCCATTCACTAAGAATAGTGCTTACATACGTTTCATCTGTGATGAAGGTACTACTTTGTGTTTCAGTAAGGTTTTCCATAATTAAAGACTTTATAATTCTATACTCAAATGTAGGTTAACTAACAAGCAGAAGAAAACTCTAGAGAAACAAGCGATTCATTCAAAAACCTATTTAAACTTCTGAAAATAAAATATTTAACTATTTTTACGCAAGAAAATAAGCTTAAAAAAACCGCCTTTTAACGGATAAATTTCCGTGTTTACACGGACTCCCATTCTTGAACTATATGCATCCATACGACTAAGCCTTCTTTCTCAAACTGAAAAGCTCTATTTTAGAAATATCAATCCTTACAAAAACAATATGGAAAACCATAAATCTGCTGAAGATTATGTACAGTCCAACCCAAATTGGCTCTCTTTATTAAGCCGTTTGAGAGAGATTCTCTTAAGTACTGAATTAGAAGAGACTATAAAATGGGGTATCCCCACATACACGATCAACAACAAAAATGTAGTTGGCTTAGCAGCCTTTAAAGAACACGTAGCCATTTGGTTTTTTAACGGAGTATTTTTACAAGATGAAAAAAAAGTGCTCATAAATGCTCAAGCAGGCACAACTAAAGGCTTAAGACAATGGCGTTTTAATCGCTCGGCAGAAATAGAAACCGATTTGGTAAAGGCTTATCTAGAAGAGGCAATCGAAAATCAAAAAAAGGGCTTGGTTGTAAAACCAGAGAAAAAATCGTTGCACATTCCGGTTGAACTAGAAGCTAAACTCAACGACAACCCTCAGCTAAAAATATGTTTTGACCGATTTACACAAAGCAAAAAAAGAGAGTTTGCTGAATACATTTTAAACGCCAAAAGAGCAGAAACTAAACTAAAGCGTTTGGAGAAGATAACACCATTAATCTTGCAGCAAGTCGGTTTACACGATAAGTATAAAAACTAGCTATGTACGAGTCCCTCTGGTTATTTATTGATTCTATTATTGAGCTAAACGCTAAGGAAAAGGCTTTGGTAGAAAACTGTTTTGTTTTAAGACAAGTACCCAAAAAACACTTTTTGGTAAAAGAAGGAGAAGTAACAAGAGAAATATACTTTATCAAAAAAGGTATACTTCGCCTTCTCTACAATAAGGACGGAGAAGATATCACGGCTTTCATTTTTCAGGAAAACTTATTTGCAAGTGCATTCAGTAGCTTTTTGGAGCAAAAACCGAGCATACAAGAGCTAGAGGCTTTGGAAGACTGTGACCTATTAGTTATGCAAAGAGCCGACCTTTACAAACTCTATGAAACCATACCCAAGTTCAACACCTTTACTCGAATCCTAGCGGAGCAAAGATTTATTCATGCTCAACGTGTTGTATCTTCTCATATTTTAAAGAGCCCAGAACAGCGATACCAAGACTACGCAAAGGAAAACCCAGGAATTCTACAACGTGTACCGCAACACATTATCGCTTCCTTTTTAGGTATAACACCCGTTTCACTCAGCAGGATTAGAAAAAGACTGCTCCACAAATGATTTGTTAACAAAGGTTAACGATTTGTACGTTTCTTCTGCCCTAGTTTTGATCCAAACAAATTGAATATGAAATCTTTAAAAACAGAAATCATCCTAGCAGCAACGCCCGAACAGATATGGCAAACGCTTATTGATTTTAACCGATATAAAAACTGGAATCCATTTATTGTTGATTCCAAGGGTGAAGCTAAGGCAGGAAACCGATTGGAAAACACCATTCGCTTGAAAAATAAAGAACAAAAGTTCACGCCCAAGCTAACTCAAGTTAAACCGAAAGAGTACCTAGAATGGGTTGGGCATTTATGGGTACCTGGATTATTCGATGGAAGACACTATTTTAAAATAGAAACACTCGAAGATGGAAAGTGTAAACTCATTCATGGAGAGCATTTTTCTGGAATATTAAGCGGGCTCATTTTTAAGTTGATTAAAGAGGATACGCTTGAAGGTTTTAAAAGGATGAACGAAGCTCTGAACGCCCTTCTAAATTGCCCTTCATTCCACTTCAAAAATAAACTGTAAGTAATTATTAATCGCACCTATCGGTTTTAACTTTATGTAAAAAGAGCTCACAAAATCTTCAAACGCCTTATACTCATGTGCCGGCACTACAAACTCATCAAAGATGATGATATCTCCATTTTTTAGATGAGGGAAAAGGACACTCAAGCAATACATAGCTGACGAATACAAATCTCCATCTACATGCACAATAGTAGTTTTATCCTTAAAAGCTATTTCAGGTATGGTTTGCAATAAGGTATCTTGAAAAAGACCTTTGACAAAGTTAATCCGATCGTCCTCTATAAGCGGAAAATTACCTCCGCGATTAAAAGTTCCTGCTTTATAATGACCATAATCTTCCGGCAATCCTTCATAAGTATCAAAAGCCCACAATCTAGAACTTAAGTTTTCATTATTCTCCGACCACCATCTTAGTGAGTTACCACGACCCACTCCAAATTCCAAATAGTTTATGTCTTTACTTCTTAAACTTCTCTTATCTAAGTACCATGCGTACATTTTAAAACGATTTTTATGCAGAACCGCCTTGTTGTAAAAATCATTGTACTCCAGCACAGACTTGTTAGCCTCAATCCAACTAGACATTTTATTTAGATAACCGAAGTAAACAAAGAGGTTAGCCGCAAACCCAAAAACTCTATGTAGCTTAAATCGGATATAATTTGCCTTTACCTTCTTTATAATCTTAATTTTATTCATGACTTAGTTTTGATCGAAATTTGCGAACCAATAAAAAAACTCTTAATCAAAGAGAATCTCAAACATAGATTATTTCGTTAACTTATTTATTATTATCGCCTAAACTATATTAGTGCATGAATCTCCAACAAAGAATAGAAGAATCGACCACCTCCATATTTAAAGCAGTCTTCCCAAATACAACCAACCATTACGATACTCTTTTTGGTGGAGCCGCCATGCAACTCATGGATGAAGTAGCCTTTATAACCGCTACTCGATTTGCTCGAAAAAAAGTGGTTACCATCTCCTCTGATAGAATAAACTTTAAATCCCCCATACCAGCCGGAACTATTATTGAACTGGTAGGGAAAGTATCGAAAATAGGAACCACCAGCCTCGATGTTAAAGTGGATATTTTTATTGAGGAAATGTATAGTAACGAGCGGAAAAAAGCCATAAATGGCACTTTTACTTTTGTGGCAGTTGATGAGCAAAAAAAGCCGACATCTATATTAGATTCCTAAACACATGAAGGATTTTCTGAACCATCTTTATCCCATTCCGGATGATATACTTGAAGCGTATTCCGCTCTATGGAAACCTATAGAAATGAAAAAGAAGGATTTAATTACACGGGAAGGTCAAACCGAGCGGTATATGTATTTTGTTTTGGAAGGGATTCAAAGATCCTACTACATCAATAAGGGTAAAGAGCATGTTATTGCTTTTACTTACCCTCCATCTTTTTCAGGAATGCCAGAATCTTTCATTTCGCAAACACCTTCTCGATATTTCTTGGAATGCTTAACAGATAGTAGCTTTTTACGAATTAGCTACGAAGATCATCAACAAATGCTCAAAAAACACCGAGCCATTGAAACCGCTTTTAGAATAGGAACCGAAAAGCTTTTAGTAGGAATGCTTGATCGATATTATGAGTTATTGGCTTTTGATATTGAAGAACGTTTTAAAGCATTCACCACAAGAAGTCCTCATTTATTGAACATGGTTCCACACAAACACTTAGCTTCTTACTTACGAATAGACCCCAGCAACTTTAGTCGTTTAATGGGGAAAATAACCATATAAAAAGCAAGCAAATCTTGTTATACAACAAGATTTAAGATGGAAATGTATTGGAATTTTGTCTTCAAATTACTGAAAATGAAATATCTGACTTTAACATTCCTTCTTATGACAGCTACCAACACTATCGCTCAACCCAATTGGTTAGACACTTTAGCCTACCCTTTTAATTCCAATTATTTAGAACTTCCTGATGGAAAAATGAATTATGTAGACGAAGGTACAGGAGAGGTTATCCTTTTTATACATGGTACGCCAAGCTGGTCATTTCTTTACCGAAACCACATTAAGGAATTATCCAAAAACTATCGCTGTATTGCTCTAGACCATTTGGGCTTTGGCTTATCCGAAAAATCTAAGAGCTTTAACGGCACGCCAGAATTGCACGCAGCCAATCTAAAAGCGTTAATAGAGCATTTAGATTTAAAAAATATTACTCTAGTCGTTCATGATTTTGGCGGACCAATTGGCTTGTCAAATGCCATTGACAATCCGAAAAGGACAAAGCGAATTGTTTTATTCAATACCTGGCTATGGGAAACGAAATCTAAGCCCGAAGCACAAAAAATCAACAAACTTTTGAGCAGTGGCTTGGGTCGGTTCCTTTACCTGAACCTCAACTTCTCGCCCAAAGTTCTTCTCAAAAAAGGCTTTTATGATAAAGAGATACTTACTAAAAGTATTCATCAACAATACCTGAAACCTTTTGGAAAAAAGAAAGATCGATACGGCTTACTTTATATAGGACAAGCCTTAGTTGGTTCTTCAGATTGGTATGCTAAACAATGGGAGGCATTGGATGCAATCGTTAACAAGCCTATCCTAATTTTATGGGGAACCAAAGATGAGTTCATCGACACTTCTTACCTGAAAAAATGGAAAAACAGACTACCTAATGCTCAGGTAGTAGAATATGAATGCGGGCATTTTGTTCAAGAAGAAAAAGCTGAAGAATCTATTGAACAGATAAAACAGTTTATGCACACTACTCGCTAATCCATTCACCGATAAAAAGGAGAAAACCATCTGCTCTTTCTCATCATCCACCGAATAGTTAAAGCCGCGTTTTACTCTCATCCTACTTTTGAATTATCAAAAAAGGTAACAAACAAATTAAACGCTATGAATACTTTATACTATGTTTTAACTTTATTATCGTTAGGAGTGAGAGAAGAGGCTTTATCAAACTACTTGGGAACCATGAAAATTGAAAATCACCCCCCAATGAGTCAGGTTAAAACGATCAATCACAACACTAAAAAAACATCCCTTTCCATTTACCCAAATCCTGCCACTACAGAGATTAAAGTGCAACTTGATGAGAAAATAAGAGAGGGAGTAGTATTCATTTTTAACACCTCCGGGAAGGCCGAAATGACTTTTGGAATAAATCAAGTAGAGGAATTTCAGCTACCCCTAAACCTTAAACCCGGATATTACATTTTACGAGTAACACAGCAGGAGGAGAGCAAACAATCCCCTTTTTTAGTCTATTAAATTTTTGATTCTGATTTAGAGCCCTCTTACTTTCTTTTTTTAGCGTTTAAACCTTTTAGAGGAATGCTTTAAGTCAAATAAACGAAGCCGCTTTATGGAAAGCGGCTTCGCTCATTTAAAAACGTCTTGATCATGACACCTTTTGAACTTCTTGGAAACTAGATTTGTTACAGAACATAAAGCCAATGAAGTATCAAGGAACAACAGATGAACTCCTACTTTTAACAGAGATAAATCCCAAGAACTGTTTTCTACTAAAGGAAAAGGTGGAAAGCGGCTTAACGATCCTTTGGAATATTGAAGAAACTTCAAAACTCCGAATTGACGGTGTAGAGCATGAACTTTCACCTAACAGCATTCTCTTTTTAACCGAATTTCATAAAGTGGAAGTGATTCATGTAGGCTTAGCCCGTTTGATTCGTTTCAATCGTCCTTTTTACTGTATCTCTACACACGATAGTGAAGTAAGCTGTAAGGGCTTATTATTTTTTGGAGCTTCACAAGTACCCGAAATTGTGATTCCAAAAGATGAGATTGACAAGTATGAATTACTGTGGCAAATGTTTCAGATGGAGATGCGAGAAAAGGACAATTTGCAAAGCGAGATGCTCCAAATGATGCTGAAGAGATTCATCATTTTATCTACTCGAATTTTTAAATATCAAAACGAAATCACCTCCTCCCAAAACGAGCTGAACCTAATCCGGGAATTTAACTATCTGGTAGAAGTTCACTTTAAAAAGCTTCATAAAGTTTCAGACTACGCAGACCTTCTCTACAAATCGCCTAAGACGCTCTCGAATGTATTCGCCCAATACTACCACAAGTCGCCTCTCCAAATTATAAAAGAAAGAAGAATGCTGGAAGCCAAAAGGAATTTAAATTATACAGACCTCAGCGTTTCAGACATTGCCTTTCAACTGGGTTATGAAGACATTCAATCTTTTAGTCGGTTTTTCAAATCGCAGGAGGGAGTTTCTCCAAAAGACTTTAGAGAGCAAACCGCCAACAGGGAAAAATTGCTAACTAATTAGGAAAAGTAGTTATTCCACACCTCAACCTGCCCCCGCATCTTTGCCATGTAAAATTTAAACAAACACAAAATTTAAATATCATGACAAATTTCACAGTACCAACCAGAGAAGAAGTAAGCGAAAACAATCAAGGCATTTTTGACAACCTAAACAAGATGGTTGGATTTGTTCCCAACCTTTATGCTTACTTCGCTAAAAGCGACAGCGCACTTGGAGATTATTTAGCCTTACAAAACAGAAAAAGCTCTTTAAAGGCTAAAGAAAGAGAGGTAATAAACCTGGTTACCAGTCAAATTAACGGATGCAGATATTGCCAAAGCGCCCATACAGCTATAGGCAAAATGAATGGCTTTAGCGATGATCAAATCTTAGAATTAAGAACAGGCGAAGCTTCATTTGACGCAAAACTAGATGCTCTTGCAAAGTTCACCGCTTCTGTAGTAAATAATCACGGAAATGCTACACAAGAAGCTAAGGATGCCTTTTTTAATGCAGGATACGATGAAGTAAGTATGATTGATGCTGTAATCGTAATTGGAGACAAAATAATTAGCAACTACATTCACAACCTTACCGGTTTTGAAATTGATTTTCCTTTAGCGAAAGAGCTTGAATTAGCTTCCGTTTAAGAATAGATTAACTCCATATATACAAGCGGCCTTTGATTTTATCAGAGGCCGCTTCCCTTTTTTAATTGTTTTACTTTAATCCATCAAACTAAATGCAAAAGCTTTTGTTTGATACTAAAACGCCAACATATGCTTAAGTGGATAGACATTATAAAATTTACCAACAACGGCAATCAAAAACCGGATAAAAGAGTAGAAAAAACAGAAGCAGAGTGGCAAGCGATTCTTACCCCAGAAGAATTTAGAGTGGCACGTTTAAAAGGGACTGAAAGAGCTTTTAGCTCAGAAATGTGTAGCTTATTTGAGCCAGGCTTATACAGCTGCGTTTGTTGTAACACCCTATTATTTGACGCGCAAGAAAAGTTTGAATCCGGTTCTGGTTGGCCCTCTTTTACCCAACCGGTTAAAGAAAATGCGATTGCCTATCATAAAGACACAACCTTTGGTATGGTTAGAGTAGAAACGACCTGTAATACTTGTGACGCTCATCTTGGCCACATTTTCCCTGACGGCCCGGAGCCAAGCGGATTGCGTTATTGCATGAACGCTGTAGCCTTAAAAAAGCAAGAATCTAAATTGCAGAAGGCCACTTTTGGAGGCGGATGTTTTTGGTGCACAGAAGCTCTGTTTCAGGAGTTAAAAGGTGTAAGCCTAGTAGAAAGCGGATACAGCGGAGGAAAGCTTATAAACCCCACTTATCGAGAAGTATGTAGCGGAAATACTGGGCATGCAGAAGTAATACAGGTAACTTTTAACCCAGAGGAAATCAATTTTTCGGATTTGGTTCGGATTCATTTAAGCACACATAATCCCACCTCGCTTAACCGGCAAGGAGCAGATGTAGGTTCTCAATATCGAAGCATTGTACTTACGCACAACAGCGAACAGGCTAAAGAGGCGAAAAATGTGATACAAGAAATGAGTCCATTATTTGAGGAAGCCATTGTTACCGAAGTGAAGGATTTTGAAGCCTTCTATAAAGCGGAAGAAAACCATCAGGATTACTACTTATCCAATCCTGAAAAGCCTTATTGCCAAAGAGTAATTAATCCAAAACTCGATAAATTTAGAAAACACTTTCAAGAACTTTTAATTGAAAAATAGTTGATGGGCTTAACCCCTTGCGTATGTTAAGATTGAGGTATCTTTGGATACTTCATTTTTATCTAACTACAGGCATGAAAAAAACCATATACGGCACGCTTGCTTTGTTGAGCTTCATTTCTTGTAATCAAGAGCGTATTGAAAATCAAGAAGCAACAACCGCTCTTATAGAAGCGCCTTCTATTGAACAAAACTCGATAGCTGAAACTGGCTTTGACTCTATAAGAGCTCAAAAGGTGGGCGCTGATGATTACGGTATGCGGCAATATGTAATGGCCTTTTTGAGAAGAGGACCCAACCGTTCTCAGGATTCAGCCACAGCAGCTAAACTACAAATGGCACACATGGAGAACATTGGACGAATGGCTGATGAAGGAAAACTGGCATTAGCAGGCCCATTTTTTGGAGACGGAGATCTTAGAGGCATTTACATTTTCGCTGTGGAAAGCCTGAAAGAAGCTGAAGCCCTTACACAAAGTGATCCTGCAATTCAGGCGGGATCTTTAGAAATGGAACTCATGCTCTGGTACGGAAGTGCGGCCCTTATGGAAGTGGGTGAGATTCATAAAAAAATCGCGAAAATTGAAATCTAAAATGAACTATTTTTGGCCTCACTAGTTTTGTTTACGCCATGATTACAAACAACAATCTTTCACCTTTAAAAACAGAGATATGCATCATTGGCGCTGGTCCTGCCGGCATCATCACCAGTCTGTTTTTAGCCCGTCAGGGTATTGAAAGTTTGGTGGTAGACAAAAGTAGCTTCCCAAGGTCTAAGCCTTGCGCAGACTGCATTACAGGAAATACAATCCGAATTTTAAAGGAAATAGCTCCACAAGCTCTTGAGCAGCTCTTAGAGGAGGATAAGATGAGTCCGATGTTTGGCATTAACGCTTATTCATCCAATAACAGCAGGATTAAGTTCGACTTTCAACCTCTTGAACCCGATACGGAAGAGCCTTCTTGCTATACGGTTCAAAGAAAGGATTTTGATAATTTATTGGCGAACGAAGCTAAATCCAATCCTTTAATCCATTTTGTAGAAAATTTTAGTGTAAAAGCGGTAGAGACGGGAAAAACAGGAGTGATCGTTTACGAAAAAGAAGGCCAAGAAGTACACGCCAATATGTTGGTAAACGCCAGTGGGTCAAATTCTAAGATCAACGATATGTTGAATGGTTCACATAAAACCGACTCGCATACCGCTATTGGAATTCGGGGTTATTTTAAAAACGTGGAAGTAACGAATCGGAATTTTTGCGAATTGTTTTTATCCAGAAAATTGATGCCAGGAGGAATGTATCTTAGTCCTCTACCAAATAACAGAACCAATGTTAATTTGGTTATTCGAGTAGATAAAAGAAAAAAATATCAGCTGGATTTGAAAAAAACTTTTCATGATTTTTTGGAAAGCAATCCCTTGCTGAAGGAAAAATTTAAGGATGCTGAACCTCTTCAAAAATTTGAAGGCTCCTTATTGCAGCTCGGCACAAAAAAGCAAAAAATATATGGCGAAAGGTTTATCATGGCCGGAGATGCTGCCGCTTTAATTGATATCCTTTCGGCCAATGGAATACCTCAAGCTTTTATGAGCGGAAAGATTGCAGCTCAACACATTACACGTTGTTACCAAGCCGGTGATTACTCAGAAAAAGCGCTGTCTCCCTATCAAAAAGAGGTTCGGAAAGCAACTAAAAATTACTTAAGAATGGGCCGAATCGCATCCCCATTCATGAAAAGTGAAGCCCTGCTTAATCTCGTAGATTTGTTGTTAAACACCTTTTCAGCCAAGCTGGAAAACAACAAAACCTTAGAGTCTTTAGTCTACCACAAAAAAGGAAAAAAGAGCTGGATAAAACCACAGCATTACAAGCGTTTGTTTTTCGGAATGAAGAACTAGGCCCGTCAAACCAGCTTTTCTCAAAATCAAAACCCGGAAATTTCTTATATTGAGGTGCTTAGAACTAATTTAAAAGTTTTTCTTTGCAATTGAATGCAAATCTTATGAAAGTAGGAAAAGCATTACATTTGACTCTTGATAATTCTCTCTGCACGGAATACCACAGCTTAATACCGATTAAGTTTTCAGTGCGTAAAACAAGCAGTTGAGGCGACAAACTATTTTATTTAACTTAAATAAGCGTATTTGGGAACTGTATTAATCACATAAATGAAACTGTTGCGAGACTTTAAAGCTTCTTAGCCTCTGGGTTTAAAGAACTTTTAAAAGCAATCATCCATAACAAAATCAATCTATTGCCGTCTTTGCCTTATAATATCACAAAGCTTTTGCTGCTTTTATGGCTTCTGCCAATGGCTGTAAAAGCACAAACCTTTACGGTAAGCAGTACTCCTGCTACAACCGGAGGGGTGGCTTATATCTGTTTGGACGATGCCAATACCGTTACTTATACGGCTAACTATATTTTCCCTTACGATAGCATTGTTTGGATTTTTACAGGAGGAAATATCAGCAATGATACCGGAACAGGGCCCATTGCAGTAACTTACAACACCGCTGGTTTATACTCTACTATTGCTCGTGTTTACGAGAATGGAGCTGTTCAACAAAGCCAAACTTATGCCATTGATGTAGCTCAAATTGCTCCAATCTCAATCTTTGGTTTAGCGGATACGGTTTGTAATGGAGATACACCATTTGCTCTAACTGGAATTCCTGTAGGAGGAACTTTTTCAGGGCCTGGAGTAACGGACAATACTTTTGACCCAGACGCAGCGGGGCTCGGAGATCACTCTTTAACCTACATTCTCACTCAGGGGGCATGTTCGGATACAGTAACGCAAAGTATTCATGTATTACCCTCACCCAATACCATATTACTAGCCAAAGGTTTTCCAACTACCTATGCTGGAGTTCTCACCTACTCCACCTGCGACACGAGTAATCCGTATTTTTTCGAGTTCCACAGCATCACAGATTCCAATGATTATGTAAGTTATACTTTCGAATACGGAGATGGCAATAGTATATCGGGCACAACCTTTCCCACAGCTCCTACTTACATTTCATACACCTATGGATCAACAGGTTTGTTTACAGCCCGACTAACGCTTACTGGAGCCAATGGCTGCACAAGAACGGATGTAATAAACGTTTTCATTGGAGTGTCACCCGCATTAGGGTTTACCCGATCGGGAACCAATAGTTTCTGTTTGCCCCGGGTGGATTCCGGTTATGTAGAAGTCTGTTTCAACATTCTAAATACCGCTAGCAACGACCCTTCCACGGTTTACATTGTACAATACAACGATGGGTCGGCTGCCGACACTTTTTATCACCCAGCGCCAGACTCTGTCTGCCATAGGTTTTACCAGGGTTCTTGCGGATTCAATGCCACAGCATCCAACAACTCTTTTGAAGCCACTATTACAGCCATAAATCCCTGTGGATCCAACGCTTTCTCCAACAGTCCTATTTATATATCAGAACCACCGTCAGCCGAAATTGCCGCCTCGGAAAGAGCTTGTGTAAACGATATAGTAAGCATTTTTGATAGCACAGATACGGGCGATCTGGTATTGAGTAATGGAGATTGTGTAAATGGAAATCGGCTCATTTGGGATATTTCTCCAAACACGTTTAACCTGAACGGACCAGCCTCTGACATGGGCTTTACCTTTGGGAATACTGACCCCGCTTTTTGGTTTGGTGGAGCACAAACACTTGATGTAACCTTTACCCGGTCTGGCATTTACACAATCAGACAAATTGCAGGAAACTCCTTGCAATGCGGTTTAGACACCGCTTTTCTCAGTATCTGTGTAGACACTATACCAACTTCTGGTTTTGAGTTGAGCGATGATACCGTTTGTGTAGGCGAAAATGTAACTGCTCAGTTTACGGGAGAACTGTTTACCCTTTGCGACACCGTGGATTTAGACTGGAGAATTGAACCAGACACGGGTGTAACCTATGTGGCATCCTCCCCTTTCGACACCACTCGTATTTTTTCCTTTTCTATTGAAGGTTTTTATGACATTATTCTTACCGCGAGCAACAATTGCGATAGTGTTTTAGATACTTTAACCGTATTGGTTCAAGGCATTCCTTCCGCCACATTTCCTACCGATACAGCTATTTGTGGTTTAACCTCATTGGATTTTAATCAAGCGCATATCCAGCCCTCCTATTTTACTAACTTTTCTGAGATCACCTATTTCTGGGATGTTACACCCGCTACCGGCTGGAGTTTTACAAACGGCACTTCAGATACTTCCGATTATGCGGCTATTGATTTTACAGCTTATGGTGCTTATCAAGTAATGGTTACCGTTACCAACGATTGTGGCAGCTTTACAGATACAATGAACGTATCTTTAACGGAGGCCCCGGAGTTAATCGCTTTAGCTACGCCTTTTCGAGATACTTTAATTTGCCCGGGTACAGACCTACCTTTTAAAGCAACTACCACCAAAGGCTTTGGCCCGTTCACTTATTCTTGGGGTTCACCATCGCTAGGCACAGTAACTAACTCCGACTCTATCTTTTTAGGAAACATAACTCAAGACACTACTCTCTTTGTTTCCGTTTCCGATAGTTTGGGTTGTAGTGATAGCGCAACTTTCACCATAAGCGTGGCCCCAATACCTGCTGTGGATGCAGGGAATGACATCACTATTTGTTATTCTGATTCTGTTCAGCTCAATGCCATTGTGAGTGGAGGTATTGCGCCTTTAACCTACCTATGGACGCCAGACACGGGTTTATCCGCAAACAATATTCTCAACCCTTGGAGGTCTCCTTTAGATACTTCTGTTACGTATGTGCTTACGGTAACAGACTCGCTAGGTTGTGCATATACAGATACCATAAACCTTGGTGTTTTCCCATTAGTGAATATTGACGCTGGTCCAGATCAGATACTTTGTATTAATCAAGGGAATGAACTGTTAACCAATGGCTCTCCAGCGGGCGGCACTTGGAGTGGTGCAGGAATAAGCGGAGGTAATACTTTTGATCCTGTAATGGCTGGTCTTGGCATACATCCCTTGATATATTCTTTCACAGACGGGAATGGTTGCGACTATACCGATACCATTTTGATGGAGGTAATACAGCAGCCTTCGCTCAACTTCGTGGTTACTCCAGATAGTGGCTGTACGGATCTTACCATCACCATATCCGATTCTACTGGAGTAAGTGGACACCAATGGTATGCAAATGACAGCTTGTTTTCTGTTGTTCGAAATCCAAGTTTAACAGTACAAAACACCTCTCCAGATCAAGATAGTATTGTTGCGATTAAATTGGTTTTTACGGCAAGTTCAAACTGTACGGATAGCCTCACTCAGTTTATTACTGTATTTCCGAAACCCAACGCTTCTTTTTCATTGCCCTCATTTATTTGTGCAGGAGAAAGCATTCAGCCCACTCAAAACAGTATTCACAAAGCTGGAGCTACTCAGTTTGAATGGACCGTTTCTTCTGGAGCGGTAAGTTTTAGCGATAGTTCTCTATCGGTTCCAACCATTTCATTTCCAGATTTTCAATCTGGAACGGACTCTACCTACACCATTCAATTGATCGTTACTTCGGTAGACGGATGTATAGATACGGTAAGTGAAACCATTCAGGTAAGAAGCAGACCCGTTGCTAATTTTAGTTTACCCTCGGCTGCCTGTACACCACTAGCCATGAACCCTACTAACAATTCCACAGGAGGGTCGCTAAACTACCAATGGACCATAAATCCTTTAACGAGTGTTACAGTAGCCAATTCCTCTTCCGCCAATCCTACGTTTTCATTTGTTACACCGGTATCGGATTCTATTGTTTACAGCATTACGCTTTTCGTAACGGACTCTAGCGGTTGTATCGATTCTGCTACTCAAACCTATACTACTTACCCTCAGCCTCAGTTAAGCATTAGCAAATCACAGAACAACGGTTGCCACCCCTTTACGCTAACCATTACCAACAACAGCACTTCTGGTATTTCCGGCCTTCCGGCTTTGACCTATGCTTGGGATTTAGGCAATGGACAAACTTCTACAGACACCAATGTAACCACTACCTACACCAATACGGGTTCTCAAGATTCAACTTATTACATTGAACTCATCGCGATAAATGCGCTAGGCTGCCCAGATACTTTGGTGGATTCGATTGTAGTGCATCCAAACCCGATTGCACAAACCAACTTTACCAGTTTTGCAAATTGTGCCCCTTACATTATTGATAGTGCAGTTGTAAATGCCATACTATTCCCAGATGCAAATTTGGCTTACAGTTGGAACGTGTACGACTTAAGCGGAGCACTCATTGCACAATACAATGGCCCTAATGGGATGAATCATACTTTGTTAGTTGGTGGTGATTCCATTTATGTTGAGCTAGTAGCAACAAGCCCTTTCGGATGCGTAAATGACACATCTACTCAGCAACTCTTCTACACCATTGCTAACCCAGTTGCCAACTTTTCAGCAAGCCCTGATACAGCTTGCTCTCCTATGCTCCTGAGTTTATCAGACAGTTCTACGGCTGGAGTAAATCATCAATGGTATGTAAACGATAGTTTATTTTCCACTCTACAAAACCCACAGATCACACTGTTTAATCAGTCCTCTACTTCAGATAGTACGGTAAACATTAAGCTGGTTATAACCGCTGGTTCTGGATGTGGAGACAGCATTACGAAACAGGTGGTAATTCAAGCAAAGCCAAATGCAGCATTTACCATAAACGGAAGTATCTGCGCTGGAGACAGCCTCCAAACCATGAACAACAGTACCTCAAGTGGTGTATTAAACTATGTTTGGAGCGCTTCAAACGCTAACATTACCATTTCCGATAGCTCGGCAACCCAACCTACTTTCACTTTTCCGGATAATCAAAGCGGTACAGACAGCATTTACACCATTCAGCTTATTGCAATAAGCTCAGCCGGATGTTCAGATACTACTTCTCAAACTGTAACTATTTACAGCAGACCTGTTGCAGGTTTCACCTTACCAATAGCAAGTTGTGGCCCGCTATCTATAAGTCCTACTGACACTTCTTCTGGAAATGGAATTGCTTACAGTTGGTCCATCAGCCCCACTACAAATGCAACGCTAAACGGAGCCACTACCCATTCGCCACAAATAGACTTCACCCCACCTGCACAAGATTCGTTGGTATATACAATCTCCTTGCTACTTACGGATGTAAATGGTTGTGTAGATTCTTTTGCCTCAAACTACAGTGTATACCCGGTACCAACTGCTGCTTTTACTGCGAGCGTAGATTCTTCCTGTCACCCCATGTTGGTTACGTTCAACAACCAATCCAGCTCCAACCTGAGCGGGCAAGATCGCTCAAGCATAAGCTTCGCATGGACTTTTGGTAACGGCACCTCTTCTACAGATTCTGTCCCTTTAGTAACATTCAACAATACTGGAGTAATAGATTCGGTTTACACGGTACAGTTAATAGCTACCAATAGTTTAGGATGCTCTGATACGTTAAATGATTCTATAGTAGTTCATCCTTTGCCAAGAGCGGAGCTAAACTTTACCGCTACGGCAAATTGTGCTCCCTTTCTCATCGATACATCTGTGGTAAGTGCCACATTGTATCCAAATGCAAATGCCATTTATACCTGGAACATTTACAGCACTAATGGTATTCTCCTTCATCAAAACATAGGCGCAGATAGTTTAAGCTACACAATAAGCACAGGAGGAGATTCTGTATTAGTAGAACTTGTAACCAGCAGTCCATTTGGTTGCACCAACGACACCTCTGCTCAACAACTGTTTTACACCATAGAAAACCCGGTAGCAGATTTTGTAAGCTCACCCGATACGGGTTGCTCTCCTTTGTTATTATCCTTAATCGATAGTTCTACAGCGGGTGTGAGTCATCAGTGGTATCTCAATGGAAATCCTTTTTCAACCAATCAAAACCCGCAACTTAATCTAATCAACCTGTCCTCCACTTTGGATAGCGTGGTTATCATTAAGTTGGTTATCACAGCCGGTACAGGTTGTGCAGATAGTATTAGCAAACACGTGGTTATTCAACCTAAACCAATAGCTCAATTTAGTATTGCATCTAGCAGTTGTGCAAATGATAGTTTAAGCACAGTAAACACCAGTATATCTAGTGGCACACTCAGCTATTTATGGTCCGCATCTAGCAGTGCTATAAGCTTTAGTAACACCAACGATGCTCAACCTTTTGTTATTTTCCCCGATAACCAAAGTGGAAGCGATAGCACGTACACCATTCAACTCATTGTTAGTTCGGCTGCGGGCTGTTCAGATACTTCTACAGAAAACGTATTAATTTACAGCAGACCTACAGCCGATTTTGTGTTACCCACTTCCTCCTGCGGTCCTTTAACGATAAACCCAACAAACAGTTCAGTAGGTAATGCTTTGAGTTATGTATGGTCTGTTTCTCCTACTACAGATGTAGTTTTAAGCGGAGATTCTACAGCAAATCCTCAACTTGATTTTATCGCTCCTTTGTTTGATTCGGCCGTTTATACCATTTCTTTAAGGGTTATCGATTCTAACGGTTGTGCGGATTCAATAAGCTATCCGTTTAGTGTTTACCCAAGCCCTATTGCCGGTTTTTCGCCATCAGACACTTCAGGTTGCGGACCATTAAATCTTACTTTTAACAACACCTCCTCTTCAAGTGTAAGTGCTCAAGATCGATCTACGATGAGTTTTAACTGGACGTTTGGAAATGGAATGATTTCTACCGACTCTGTTCCTAATCAAACCTTTACCAACGCAGGAGTTATCGATTCAGTATATACCGTAGAGCTCATAGTTGCCAATAGTTTAGGTTGCTCTGATACTCTTGTGGATTCCGTTACCGTACATCCCAATCCTGTAGCTGAAATTGATACAGCTGGAATCATAGATTGCGCCCCGTTTTTACTTGACTCAAACGCAGCAAAAGGAATCGTTTACAATCAAGCCAACCAAGATTACATTTGGAATGTTTATGATGGTACCAACGGCAATCTATTGTTTACAGCTAACGGTTATGATAGTCTGAATTACACCATGTTTGGGGATGACGATTCCGTAATTGTAGAGCTCATTGCTACCAGTCCTTTTGGTTGCGATAACGATACAGCCACACAAACCTTTTACACTCTGCCGGATTCACGGCCAGGTTTCATCATAGACCAGTTGTTGGGTTGTCATCCACATACCATCACAATTACCGATACAAGCAATCAAGGCGCCAGCCATCAATGGTTCATCAACGGTATATTGAGTTCCACAATTGCCAATCCGGTTTTTACCTTAACCAATACAGCATTAAACATAGATTCTACATACCGGATAACGCTGATAAGCACCGTATCCGGAAGTGGTTGTATTGACTCTGCCGTTCAGTTTGTAACCGTTTATCCATTGCCACAACCCTCCTTTACCGCCACCGAAGTGTGTATCGGAAACATCACTCAATTTACAGGAACAGCTCAACCTATCGATAGCATTGTAGCCTGGCATTGGGATTTTGGAGACGGGAATATAGACTCGGTGCAAAACACTACCCACACGTACACAAGCTTTGGCACTTACACCATAAGCTTTACAGCAACAGATACACGTGGATGTGCTCAAACCTATGTAGACTCTATCGTTGTAAGACCTAACCCAATAGCAGATTTTGTAGCCAATGGAAGCTGCGGCCCAGATACTTTATGTATTGGTCAAAACTTTACCTTAAGCGACTCTTCAAGTATAGATGTGCTAGGCGGAAATATTACGCAATGGAATTGGGATATCAATAACGATGGCACCGTAGATTACACGACTCAAAACCCACAACACCAGTTCAATGCACCCGGTTTGTATTCTATAAAACTAAGTGTAGAGTCACAATACAGTTGCCCAGACAGTATTGTACGTCAGGTATTTGTACAAGACAGTCTTGTACCTTATTTCACCACAGATACAACGGCTAACTGTGGTCCTTTAAACATTACGGTATTTGATTCTAGCACTGGACCTATTGATACTTATTTGTGGGAATTATACTCTTTGGATGGCGCTGGAAACCGAACCAGTATTTATCAGAGCAATCAACAAAATCCTAACCCCATACCGACCTTAATTCCAGGCTATGAAAGAGACACTACTTATATTTTAGATCTTACTATTGGAAATTGTTGTGAAACGGTATCTTTCCAAAGACAGTTTACCTTAAAACCACTCCCTGTAGCCAACTTTGCTATTCTTCCAGACGATACCGTTTGTATATCCGATATCGTTCAAATTCAATTGGATGGCTTAGTTAATGGATTACCAGACTCCTTGATCCTAGATTATGGAGATGGAACACCAGTTCAAAATCTAACACAAAGTTTCCGAATTGTAGCCGGAGATACCGTATGGTTTTGGGGTGTACAATCGCACTCTTTTAGCAATCCATCATTATCAGATACCGTGTATACTATTTCTCTTACGGCCCGTAACGAATGTGGAGATAGCACCGTTACTGCCGATATTTTAGTACTCCCCAATCTCGTTCAGGCCTTTTTTCAAACCAATCAGAATACAGGCTGCGAAGATTTAACCATTACCCTTACAGATGTTTCCTTTGGTGGAACCTATACTTCCTGGTGTTTAGATTTTGATACCGCAACCAACACATGCACCCAGTTTGCGGCTGTTGGCGATAGCGTTACCCATACCTACACCCAACATGGAACTTACATTGTAGCTCAGTTTGTAGAAGACGGCTGTAGTGCAGATACTGCTTTTACCACCATAAACGTTTTTCCATCTCCTACCGCTGATTTTGCTTCCAACACACAAGTTTGTCAGGGAGATACTATTTTCTTCACCAACTTAAGCACCGTAAACGTAGGAACCATAATCGGTTACTTATGGGATTTTGGTGATGGCAACACTTCTACAGCGCTAAATCCAAACCATGTATACGATACAGCCGGGGTTTTTGATGTTTGGTTGTATGTAAATTCTGTAAATGGATGTACCGATTCTATCAGCTATCAAGTGAGTATTTATGATCATCCAGCGGTAAACTTTGGTTTTGAGAATGCTTGTTTAAATGAACAGCCTCTTCAATTTAGCGACTCCACCACGCTGCAGTTTGGAACTGTAATTCAAACGGTTTGGGATTTTGGCGATGGAAACGGTTCTATTAGTCAAAACCCTACACATACCTACGCAACACCGGGAGCATATACCGTTACGCTACTCAAAACCAGCTCCAATGGCTGCTCCGATAGTATTTCGCATACGGTAAACATATTCCCTATGCCTACTGCTGATTTCAGCATCACCAGATTATCAAATGATTCTTGTGGACCCAATCAACAATTTCAATTCACTAACCTTTCCGTAGGTGCTCAAGGTCATTTTTGGGATTTTAACTTTAACAATCTACCCAACAGAGACACTCTTAGAAATATAAACTCCCCTACTTTCACTTATCAAGATACTGGTGTTTTTGAAGTTATGCTCATCGCTTTTAATGGTTTTGGTTGTAGCGACACCATGATTCAACAAGTTATTGTTAGCCCTATTCCAGAAGCTAATTTTATAGCGGATACATTATCGGGCTGCATACCACTCACAGTAACCTTTAGCGACATCTCACAGTATAGCTTTAGTTCTCCAAGCAGTATTGTAGCCTGGCATTGGGATTTTGGAGATGGAAACAGCATCACTACAAACACAGACTCGGTAGTATATACCTACAACCAACCCGGTTTATTTGATGTTACGTTAAGTGTGGAAACCAGTTTAGGTTGCACAGACACCGTTGTTATAGGAGGGTTAATTAACGCCTTACCTACACCCATACCTGATTTTATCATTAGCGAGCAAAATGCAAAAACACTCACCTTTGTTAACACCTCTCAAGATGTAGATACAGACACTCGTTATTTTTGGGATTTTGGAGATTTTGTGACCAGTGACGAGTTTTCGCCTACTCATATTTACAATATAGATTTACTGGAAAAAGACTACGCTTTTGAAGTCTGTTTAACCGCTACAAATGCCAACAATTGCGACTCTACCATCTGTAAAATAATTGAGATTAATGGGTATCGCCTTTACGTACCCAATGCCTTTGCACCCGATTTAACCGATGTTGGAGATGGAAGTATTTTTCTCCCTAAGGGGCACTCTCTACGGGAATATCATTTAAGAATTTATGACAAATGGGGAAATCTTCTTTTTCAATCGACCAAACTGGATGAAAATGGAGAGCCCGCAGAATACTGGGATGGAAAAGGACCCGCTGGAGAACCACTGCCCATGGGTGCATATGCTTGGGTGATAGAAGCTCGTTTTGACGATGGCTCAGATTGGCAAGGAAAAGAATATGAAAACGGAACGCAAAAAAGCTTTGGTACGGTTACCCTCATCCGTTAAGATCGGATTTGGAATATTGGCACTAGTCCTGGCTTTTTCTGCCAAAGGGCAAGATCCTGTATTCTCTCAATTCCACCTCAACAAAAATCACCTCAACCCCTCTTATGCCGGGTATACACAGGATTTATCGCTAGGAACCAGCTTTAGAACGCAATGGACACATATTCCAGATGTATTTAGCACCACCAGTTCCACTTACGCCAATATTGGTTGCAACTCGGCCCGTTTAGGTTTTGGCTTGGGCTATCTCAATCACCGGGAAGGAGAAGGATTTTTAAGAAATCAAAATCTAACTTTACAGGCCTCGGTAAACTTCCCCGCCTTAATGCCCCGTTGGTTATCTAGAAGGTTGAGACGAAAAAAGTTCCTTTTTGCCGGAGGACTCTCTTTAGGGGTTGGGCAAAAATCTTTAGACTGGTCAAAACTCACTTTTTCAGATCAATTTGATGCGTATTCCGGTTTTACCGGCAACCCCTCATTGGTGATGGCTAGAAACGATGTATCCAATGCTATATTTGATGTAGGTGCGGGTTTACGTTTACAAGCTCCCTTTGGAAGAAAAGGAAGCTTCGTTTCCATCGGGGCTTCAGGTTTCCACCTTAACCAACCTGTAGAAAGCTTCTTTAATGTAGAGAATGAATTAAAAAGCAGATATACCATCCACGCTTTTGTGTATTTCCAAACTAAAAAGTTTGTGAATAACCCTGACTTTGTTTCTGTTGGTTTGATTAGAGATATACAGCAAACTTTAGAAACCAATACCATATTGGCTTATAAAGATGTAGGAAACAATATGAAAGCCGGTTTTGGCTTTAGGAGACAGAAGTTTTTACCCGATTATAATGTGGACGCTTTCATCTTTCAAGGAATTTTAAGCTTTCGTCAGTGGAGTTTTGGTTACAGTTATGATTTAACTATTTCCAGTTTAGGTCCGCAAAGAACTTTTGGAACCCATGAAATAAGTTTGGTTTATCTTTTTAAAGACTCTGCACTTTGTGCTAGAAGTAAATCAGACGATTGCTTTTTTCTGAACGATGAAATACGAGAAGAGTTCAAAAAACTCTATTTATGGGATCCCTAAAAAATAGACTTCAAGCTTTGATATTAAAAAAAAATGAAATAAAATTCTTACATAATTAATTTACATTTTTTATATTATTATACTTGAAAATCAAACTATTATATTATCTCAAAAAAAGCGACAAAAAATTACACCCAAAAATCATTCGTCTACTTACTTGGAAAATCTAAATAAAGTTACTAATCTTTGCATATAAGTTTTTAAGACCATTAACTAACCATTAAAGATTGAAACTGACCAAAACCTTAAAACTTCTACCTCCTTTTTTCGTGAAGATTTTCATGTTTTTAAGCTAAGGATAATTCCTCTAGCCTAGGTTTTCTTTTGATCCTTTTTCGGAAAGTAGTTTTCTTAAACTCTAGCTCGGATGGAACATCTAGAGCGACCACTTTAGACGATTTTTTTTGTGTATAGCATCAAAAACACTAAAAGCTTTAAAAATTAACGCTAAATGAAAACCAGAAACCTATCCTTCTCCATTGCCGTATTATGCGGTTTGTTTTCCAATCATCTTACTGCTCAATACACACAACCTGTTACCATAACAACGGATACAGATGCAGTATTGAAGTTCATCAACGATGATGGCTCTTGGCAATACATGGAGTTCAACACAAATAGTCTCTCTCCGGTACGAAATGCATACTTAGGGATTACCGGCAGTGGAAATTTTGTTTTCGCAAAAGAAAATGGAGGAAACTTTTACTTTACTGGAGGTAATGTTGGTATTGGAGCAACAACACCTTCAGAAAAGCTAGAAGTAAATGGGAACTTATTAGTTGATGGTACGAGACCCATGTTTTTTGATCCATCAAAAGGGAGAATATACCTAAAGGGAATCACAAACGGATGGAGTATGGGGCTTTTTGCAGATGAATCAACTGCTACAAACTTATCAGGATCCTTAGGAGGCTTTGGGATATACGGAACAACAGATGTAGTTAACTATTACTGGATAGGAGAATCGTTCTCCAATCCAGAATTTTTGGTTAAGCCCAATGGAAATGTGGGCATCGGCACGACCAACACTTCGGCTAAATTAACCGTGGAAGGTGATCTTCATCTAAATGGTGACAGAGGATTTAACTTCAATACCTCCAAGGGAAGAATCTATTTAAAAGCTGATAATACAGGATGGAACATGGGGCTTTTATTGGATGGTCCATCCGCTCTCACTGCAACTGGATCTTTAGGCGGTTTTGGTGTTTATGGAACTGGAGATGCGGTGAATTATTACTATGTAGGGGAATCCTACGCAAACCCTGAACTTGCAATCTTGCCTTCTGGAAATGTAGGTATTGGAACAAGCTCACCGGGAACAAAGTTTGATGTAAAAGGAAACATAAGAACAAGACCTGGGAGTGGAGGAACAATAACTGTATATGAGGCAGATGGAACGAGAAAGAACAGACTTATTATTAGTGCAGATCAAGATGGTTCGGTTTTGAACTCAACTTACGGCACAGGTGGCTCGCAAGCCTTAATTTTTAAACGATCCAGTGTAGAAACTATGAGAATTGCAGACGGAGGGAATGTAGGTATTGGAACTACCAACCCAGGAGACAAGCTTGACATAAATGGAAACATCCGTACGAGTCAAGGCTCAGGAGGAATCTTAACTCTCTTTGACGATGATGGGAGTAGAAAAAATAGATTCATAGCCGGAGCGGATGCTGATGGCGCATTTATTTCCTCTAGTTATGGAAATACGGGAGGAACTTATGCTCTTAGATTCATGAGGGGTAATAAACAATATGAAAGTATGCGTATTGATCATAATGGTAATGTAGGTATTGGTAGAACCATACCAGATGCAAAACTGGATGTAGACGGCCAAGCAATTTTTCGAGCTCAAGACGATATCAATGCAATCTCAGCCCATATTAGAGCTTCAGATGGCGCAAACTCCATGACTTTAAGAGCTTACAGCGATCGAGCCGAAATAGTACCTCAAAACAATCGAGCATTTAGGATTAGAACAAATGACAACAAAGTACTTTTCCATGGTACAGATGGGGGTAATGTTGGTATTGGAACCATTGACCCCGGCACTTACAAACTAGCCGTTGAAGGCCAAATAGGAGCCCGTTCCGTTAAAGTAACCCAAGCCGCTTGGGCAGATTATGTATTCGCTCCCTCCTATCAATTGATGCCTTTAAACCAAGTGGAAGCTTACATCGCTAAAAACCAGCACTTACCCAACATACCCTCTGCCAAAGAAATTGAAGAAAAGGGCTTTGTATTGGAAGAAATGGATGCTAAACTCATGGAAAAGATTGAGGAATTGACTTTGTACATGATTCAGCAGCAAAAGCAAAACACACAACAAACCAATATCATCAAAAAGCAAGAGGAGCAAATAAAATCTCTCCAACAACAGCTAGATGCATTATCAAATTAGAATTACAGCTATGAGAAGTATAAGACATATTTTTCTAGGAGCTTTATTACTTACTGGATCCCTTCTATTTGCTCAAACAACGGATTGGGATACCAATACAATCGGCAAAGTATACTATACAGGAGGAAATGTAGGCATTGGGTTAAGTGATCCACAATCTGTACTTCATATTAAGAAAGTTGATTTGAGTGCTTCTCAAGAAATCGAGTTTCTCACAGGTTCTATTACCAGTAGTTATAAATTACAGATTGGGCTAAATGATGATGGAGTAAATTTCACCAACAATTCTTCTTCAAGAGGTTTCAACTTCAAAAATGCGGCTCATGATGACTTATTAATCATTAATGAAAATGGGAGAGTAAAAATTGCGGAAAACAGTGCTAGTGCAGGTGTAAAACTTGAAGTAAATGGTTTTACGAGATTAAATGGTTTCTCCATTGCTAGTCCAGCATTAGGAATCAAATCAAACGGTACCGCCAACTCTTTTCTGATTGCTGAGGCGAGCTCCTCCTCTAACAGGGTTTTAGATATGGTGGAAAACAACAATGGATCCTTTATAAGACTTTATAAAGATGGAACATCGAACACACAAATATCCGCTGTTGGGGATTCGTACTTTAATGGTGGGAATTTAGGAATTGGAACCACTAGCCCCAGCCAAAAGTTTGAAATATTAAGTGGTAAAACAGACGGAACCGATGCCCCCGTTTTAAGGCTTACCAGTGACGATACAAACGCAGAGGTAGATCAATTGCTTGGGGAAATTCAATTTTACAACAATGATTTAGATGGCAGCCATATTAGTTCATTTATTAAAAGTATAGCCTCAGAAACATATGGACGTCAGGGTTATTTAACATTTGGAACCACTGGAACCAATAGTACCGATGCAGTTGAAAGAATGAGAATCGCTACAAATGGAAACGTTGGTATTGGTACCACCACACCTTCTGAAAAACTTGAAATTGAGGATGATGTTCAGGTTCGTCTTCGCCTACAAGAAACTGGAGGCAACAAAATGAACATTATGCAACAAGAAACAGACTCCTATATTCTAACGGATGGTGCATTTCGTCTTTACACAAATGGAACGGAAAGAATTTACGCTGCTTCGGCAGGAAACATTGGGATTGGAACATCAAATCCGAACCAAAATCTAGAGATTTCAAGCGGCTTAAATGATGGAACTGAAGCCCCAGTTCTACGACTAACGAGCAAAGACATAAATGCAATTCAGGATCAATTATTGGGAGAAATTCAATTTTATAGTAAAGATGCGGATAGTACTCATATAAGCTCATTTATTAAGGCTATTGCTTCTGAAACCTATGGAAGACAGGGGTATTTAACCTTTGGCACCACTGGTGTAAACAGAACTGATGCAGTAGAAAAGATGCGAATTGACCCGAATGGTAACGTTGGGATCGGAACCACAAACCCTGGCACCTACAAACTAGCCGTAGAAGGCCAAATAGGAGCCCGTTCCGTTAAAGTAACCCAAGCCGCTTGGGCAGATTATGTTTTTGCTCCCTCCTACCAACTGATGCCTTTAAATGAAGTAGAAGCTTACATCACTCAAAATCAACATTTACCAAATGTCCCTTCTGCCAAAGAAGTGGAAGAAAATGGCTTTGTATTGGAAGAAATGGATGCCAAGCTGATGGAAAAAATTGAGGAGCTCACACTATATACAATTCAACAGCAAAAAAGCATTGAAAATCTCATGGAAACAATTGAAAATCAAAACTCTAAAATCAAAAAACTAGAAGAAAAACTTAATTAAAATTCAATCTATGGCTTTTATGGTAAATTTTCAAAACCTTGCCAAAAGTAGTTTTGCATTACTTTTCACAATTGCTTTCACCTTCTATTTTAGTCCAACTTCCGCACAAACGGAACTAACGGAAGATGCTACTATGGGAGTAGCAACCGATATTTTTTCGGAGTATTTGCTGAGATGGCACCTAGCAGACGATAGCAAATATTTTAAAATCACTACAGGTATTCCATTTGAAAACCAGGAAGTAATGACTTCTTTTCAAATTGATTACTGGGGGTATGAGCAGAACTGGCAAATTACCGTAGGGTGGTATTCCTTCGGCACATCTCCCGTCACCTTTTTCAAACCAAGCGTAGACATCCAAGGAATATATGACTTTGATCACATCTATTTGGGTTCGGAAAATGTAAATGGAACAGATTACGTCACTTTTCTAATTCCTAACTCCGCTATGTCTCAATATGGCAATATTACCGTAAACAGCTTAACCGGAACCACCTACTACTACCTCACAACGGGTTGGGAAAACAATTGGTCCAGCACAACTGGAGTAGATGTAAGTTTGGAAAGCAACACGAAAAAGCTAGAAATTCAAAACCGCATCAGCTCCAACGATAATATTGGTATTGGGACTTTAGAGCCCCTTTACCCATTGCATATCGAAGGAGGCGATGTAGCTCATTTTTCTCAAGACACTGAATCTACGCTAAGAACAGGAACAGACATAGATAATAACCTAGAACTCAACGTAGGCGAACAAAACGCATACATTGACTTTTTTGAAAATAACGCTACCAGCGCTTTAAACCATATATTTTACATAAGAAACGAAGCAAAAGGAACTTCTGACAATAATGATATCCGTTTCCAAACGAATACAACAGACCGGTTAACCATCAAAACCAATGGAAATATAGGAATAGGCACCACCAACCCAGGCACCTACAAACTAGCCGTAGAAGGCCAAATAGGAGCCCGTTCCGTTAAAGTAACCCAAGCCGCTTGGGCAGATTATGTTTTTGCTCCCTCCTACCAACTGATGCCTTTAAATGAAGTAGAAGCTTACATCACTCAAAATCAACATTTACCAAATGTCCCTTCTGCCAAAGAAGTGGAAGAAAATGGCTTTGTATTGGAAGAAATGGATGCCAAACTCATGGAGAAGATTGAGGAGCTGACTTTGTATGTGATTGAGCAACAAAAAGAGATAAATGCACTGAAAGAAGAATTGAAAAGAAATAATGAAAATCATGAAAACAAGAAATAGTTTAAAAGCAATACCATTTCTAGCTTTGTTATTTTTCGGAAGCCCTTTGTGGAGCCAATCTCATGATGTGAGCCTTCCTACCAGTACAACGGTAACCATGGGGAACTCTGACGATCATGAAGCTATTTTAACCATTAGTTTGGCAAGTGGCAACTCGTTTATCGTTGAAGCGGGGGGGAGCTCTACGATGATAGCTGGACAGGAAATCCTACTAGAAGAGGATTTTGAAGTAAAAGCTGGAGGTGAATTCTGCGCTATCATAGACGCTATACCAACTACTTACATAGAACTAAAAAAAGAGTTAAATGCTTCATACGAGGAGCTACAGGATGACCGATACCTCAACTTTACTTTTGATGAATATTATACTCAAGAAGACTCAAAACAATTGGATTTTGAAGTATTCGATGAGCAAAGAAATACCGTTAGTTTGGGATCTTTTCCTCTCACTCTGGGCGATAATAGATATATACTAGACGCCTCTACCTTGAGCACGGGTTATTACACCTTAAAGGTTAATGCCAACAAAAACAAGAGCTACTATCTAAGATTTCAAAAGCAATGAGAATATTTAGAATCTCATATATAATTTTGATTCTTGTGCTAACCTCCTGCTCTAACGAACTCGCCTACGAAGAATTTATTCGTTGGAATAAAAATGCTGAAAACGGGTTAACAGCCGAAGCAAAAGCAGGAGATTTTCACTTTAAAGCGATGTATCAGCCGCAGGAATGGGTAGCACTCAAAAATCATAAGAAAGGCCTACCAACCCTTACTGTTTGGGAAGAGGAAATGAGAGAACATGAAAACTTTCAGTATTTCAACGTTCAAATTTCAGCACCAGGAAAACCTAATTTCTTGAAAGCATCACTACGTAGGGAAAATGAATACTATGAAAGATTAGCCTACTTCAGCTCTTTTGCGCAAAATGATTTTTCTCTGGTTGAAGGCAAAGACACTTTACCCTGCACCATGTACCATATGGAAAGGAATTATGGGATTCAACCTTTTCAAACCTTACTGCTTGGATTTAAAAACACACCAAACCAAGAAACACAAGACAAAGAACTAATATTTCAAGACCGCATTTTAGGTATTGAACCCGTTCATTTTACCATTGCCAAAAACAACCTTCAACAAATTCCTAAACTGAAATTCTAATTATGATCAGGAATAAGAAACACCTTAAAACCATTTCAGCTTTTTTAACGCTGATATTTTTGTCGCAAATACTATTTCCTACCGCAGCTTACGCCCTTACTGGAGGACCAAGTCAGCCTGAGGTTCAAAGCTTTGAACCTATAGGAACCAACCAAATGGTAGATCCTTTTACCGGAGATTTCACTTACAACATTCCCTTAATGGATGTAGGAGGATATCCTGTAAATATCAGTTACCACTCAGGTATAACCATGGATCAAGAAGCCTCCTGGGTTGGGTTGGGTTGGAACATCAATCCTGGAGTAGTCAATCGTAACCTAAGAGGGCTTCCGGATGACTTTAATGGAGACGAAGTAACCCATGAGTTTAATATGAAACCTAACGAAACCATTGGTTTAACTCTAGGCGCTGGTTATGAATTGTTTGGGAAAGATTTTGAAAAATTCAACCTCCCATTAAATGCCGGCTTAGGAATTAGCTACAACAATTACAATGGAATAGGTATGGATATTACTGTTGGCGCTAGCCTATCCATGAAGTTTTTAAAATCCAACAAGGAGTGGGGTTCCGCAAATTTAGGATTGAACATGACCTCAAGTAGTAATGATGGGCTTACCGTTTCACCTTCAGCCTCATTCTCCGTTAAGGCGAATAACATACGGAATAGAAATTTAGAACTTGGAGGTAATATTGGTGTAGCTGTCAATTCAAGACAGGGCCTCAAAGGATATTCCCTTGGAACATCCCTCAATGGTGAAAGATTAAAGGATGGAGCAGCAGTAGCACAAGGTTCTAGTAGCTTCGGTTCCTTTATAAGTTTCACTCCAAACACGTATATACCCCAACAAAGGTTTCCTTTTGAAAGCAGTAACTTCTCTGGCGCCTTTAAGTTAGGTACAGAATTAGGAGGCCACACCTTTTCTGGTGATTTACTTGGTTTTGCTAGCAGTCAAAAATTAATAACACACGAAATTAAGGCACCCGCCTACGGTTACTTACACACGGAGAAAGGACAAGAAAACGATAAAGCCCTTCTGGACTTTAATAGAGAAAAAGACGGAAGCTTTACCCGCCATAAACCCAACTTACCGATAACCAATTTCACTTTTGATCAATTCGGAATTTCAGGTCAAGGAATTGGAGGTACGTTTAGGGCGCATCGCAGTGACGTGGGTTATATACATGATCCTCTGGTTATAAACACAAGTGGAAGCGGTAATGTAGGGTATGAGCTAGGTATAGTAGGTATTGGCAAAATTGGCTTGGATTCTAAAACAAACCATGTAACTTCTTCTTCAGGAAGATGGAAGAATTCAAATCGTGCTTCTTCAAATTTAAAATATCAATCCTCTTCCCCATCATCCAAGCTTGAACCCTCCTACTTTAAGTTAACCGGAGAAAAAACAATTGACATAGGCGATCCTATTACAAAATCACAAGCATGGCAAGATGCGCTCTTATGGGAAAAACCAGTAAACATCTCTTTAGGAGGCGAAGGATTTGGCGTATATGCTGATTCTAAATATCAATACAAAGATGGATCTACCTCTCCGATGAGCCAAACCTCTAGAATATCAAGAGCGAAAAGAAACCAACTCATTAGCACCCTCACCAACTTTGAAGTAGAAAGAGATATGGGAACGGGAGATTATGTAAGTTCTTTGGCAAGTAGCAGTCATATTGGAGAAGTAAGCGTATTGCGAAACGATGGCAGTAGATACATTTATGGCATTCCTGCCTACAACTACTTACAAAAAGAAGTTTCCTTTAATGTGAGCGGAAATTCTGGAGCAAATTGCGCTACAGGGCTTATTGACTATTACGATAAAGACGCATCAAAAGACAATGACAAAGGAATAGACAATTTCTTTCAAAGCACCTCTACCCCACCTTACGCACACTCGTATTTGATGACCGCGTTGCTAAGCTCTGATTATTCTGATTTTGACGGAACCAAAGGCCCTTCAGATAATGATTTTGGCAATTGGGTAAAATTTGAATACGACCACATTCCAAGCTATAAATGGAGAGTGCCTTTCCTTGATCATAAAGCATCTTACAATCAAGGTTTAAAAAGTTCAGGGTCTGACGATCAAGGATCTTACTTATACGGAGAAAAAGAGCTTTTTTATCTGGATATCATTGAATCTAAAACACATGTAGCCGTTTTTCATACTTCCGATAGAGAAGATGGATATGGCGTACAAAATGAACATGGTGGAGGCTTAGGTTCAGCTATGAAAAAACTAGATAAAATCAGTTTATACAGTAAAGCAGATTATCTAGAAAACGAAGGAAACCTAGCAAGTGCCACTCCAATTAAAGAAGTGCATTTTGAGTATGACTATTCTTTATGTCAAGGCATTCCAAACAACTCTCAACAAACCGTTATAGAAAATGGTGTGGACATTAATGCTGATAAAGGAAAGCTTACCCTTAAAAAGATATATTTCACCTATGGCAATTCCTACAAAGCAAAGTTTAGCGCTTACGATTTCTCTTATGCCGATTTAGATCATGATGGAAATATTGATGCCAATGCCAATCCCGATTACAACTTAAAATCTTACGATCGTTGGGGGCATTACAAGCCTAATATTAATACGGGTTGTAATTATGAAGCAGCCATTACCACGGCTGAGTATCCCTATGTAGATCAAGATAAAACTACGGCCGACCAATACCAGGCCGCTTGGAGTTTAACCGACATCGCTCTCCCTTCTGGTGGAACCATTGAAGTTAATTACGAATCGGACGATTACGCTTATGTTCAGGATAAAAAGGCCATGCAAATGTTTCAAGTAGTTGGAGCGGGAGTGGGCACGGATTTTATCGCTTTTTCGAATAAATCAGAACTGTTGTATGACGGAAAAACACCGCATGAGTACTTATACTTTAAACTACAAGATCCTCTTCCATTTGGAACAGAAACTTCCGTTTTAAAATCCCAATACATTGGAGATATCGAAGACAACCGTCTTTACTTTCGATTTTTAATGGATTTAGCGGATGACAGTCATGATGGTGACTTCGATTACGTATCGGGTTATGCCGAATTGGATGGATCTGACACCTACGGCTTTGTGAATAGCGGGGCCAGCCAATATGAATATGGTTATGTACGCTTAAAGCCTGTGAAAAAAGGCGATAAAAAAACCAATGCTACCGATGCGCACCCTATCTCCAGAGCAGCTTGGAACTTTGCCCGTATTCACAATCCGGAACTAGCATTTAGCATAGGAGATAAAAACCGTAGAGCTAATCCTTCTAAAATAAAATTAGAGGATGTTTTTTTCGAATTGGGAGATGCCTTTAAAGGTTTTGCTGAAATTTTTAATGGACCCAACGGACAGTTGAGAAGCAAAAAGTACGGACAAAGGTTTGAAATTGGAAAATCGTGGATTCGCCTATATCATCCCAACGGTAAAAAACTAGGCGGTGGCGTTCGTGTACAAAGCTTAGTAATGAAAGATGCTTGGGACAGTATGACTGCCAATGGTAGCCCTTCTCAATACGGGCAAGAATATAGCTATGTAACCGAAGAGGGCCAATCTAGCGGGGTAGCTGCTTATGAGCCACTTGCCGGAGGAGATGAAAACCCCTTTAGGCAGCCCATCCTTTTTGATGAAGAAGTAGATGCCGCTTTAGTGCCGGATCAAGAACATTATATGGAGCAACCTTTAGGAGAATCCTATTTCCCAGCTCCTTCCGTAGGCTACAGTAGAGTAGTTATTAAAAACCTACAGCATACAGATGTTACCCAACACGCTACCGGAAGAGTGGTTCACGAATTTTATACCGCTAAGGATTTTCCCACCCATGTAGATTTTACGCCTATTAAAATAAAGCACGAAGCACCAACTTTTGGCGACCAGTTGCTTAAAATAGATGTAAAAGAACATATGAATGCCTCTCAAGGCTATGCCATTGAAACCAACGATATGCATGGTAAGCCCAAAGCTCAATGGGTGTATGCTGAAGGTGCTAATAGCTACCAATCCGGGGTGGAGTATAAATACAAAACCAAAACCATTGATGTAGACTTAGCTACTGCGGTAACCACCAATCCAAAACGAAAAGTTTTGGATAATGATGTTCAAGTATTTTTTGATGACAATACAGTAAGCACCAAAGAACTAGGTGTAGAGTATGAAATGGTAAACGACTTTAGAATGAGTAAAACCAAGTCAGAGAGCAGCGGTTTAGACCTTAATACAGATGGAATATTGGCGGCTCTTCTTCCTATACCAATTCCTACCGTATACCCTTCTTTGTCTAAAACAGAACTTCAGTACAAGGGCGTAGTAACCACAAAAGTGGTAAACCGATACGCCATACAAGATGAAACCATTGCATATGACAATAACTCTATAATACGCACTAAAAACTTACTGTGGGATGCCGAAACAGGAGAAGTAATTCTAAGTAAAGTAGAAAATGACTTTGACGATGAAGTATATAACTTTAGCTACCCCGCTCATCTGATTTATGACAAGATGGGAAGCGCCTATCAAAACATTGGTTATGAACGTGATGTAACCGTGGCCAATCACACCTACCAAGGGTTTAACTATGAAGGCTATACGGGTTTAACCTCTGATGGCGCTGTAATTCAAAGCGGGGATGAACTGATGCTTATTGAATCCAATTCGGGCACGGTTTCCAAAGCCTGGGCATGGGCCCCAGGAACCACAAACGATGTTGAGAATACCTATATATATTTTATAGATAAATATGGAGATGGCATTAACAGTGGCACCTATACAGCCAAGGTAATTCGCTCCGCTTATCGCAATATGCCCTCTGCCTCCATTGGGCAACTTACCACCAAACAAAATCCGATTGTAAACGATGCCTTGGCGGCTGATCAAACAACAGAAGTGCTTTCCGCCTCTGCAGTTGAATTTAGTGAGGAATGGCAAATAAAACCAGTAATCATTGACGCAGAAACAGGTTCTCCCTTTGTAAGCATTAAAAAATGTGAAAATTTCACCCCAGATGTAACAGCTGACCTAAAAACAGCCATTACGCGTTTCATTGAGGCACTAAGGGCAAGCGATAAACTTGACCGTTCACAAGCCACCCAAAATGAAATTACCAACTATGGATATATTAAAAATTTCACGCTTGCCAGCTTAGTCGGTTTCGGAAACTTTAGCAGCTCTGATCTTGCTACGCTTAAAAGTTCCTTTACCGCAAATACACCTATACCTGGTACGGTTAACGTAGAATTAAGCGCTCACCTTTCCTCAAGAGTTGTAGGTTATTTGTTATCATCCATCGTGTACAACCTACATTTCACCAATAGTGATGGCTCTCTTAACCGCAGTGGCCGGTTCATCGTGCAAATTACCGGAACCGGATCTCTTAATGGTGGTTCTATTTCAAAGGTGCTTAGCATAAATACGAGCGAGTTAAGCTCTCTCCTCACTCCCAATTGTACACGAACCATAGGTGGCTCCCCAACTACAACCCCTTACGTTTTCGATCCCACTTTCGACTTTACGGTAAAACCTTTCTCTACCGAAAACGGAGGTGGACAACAAACACAAGCAGGACTTGGTTCCTTGTCGCTGCCTTTTGTAAACGGTAGAAGAGTGGAGGCGATTAGTTGCCCAATTACACCTGTTGCCCCATTAGCTTCCAGCGTTAATCCCTATGTAACAAATGTAAGAGGAAACTGGAGACCCAAAAACTCCTATGCCTACTTAGGAGATCGTACTTATTCCACCAACGTAGATCTTCAAAACGATGCAGAGTACAGCACCTTTGATCCATATTGGGATTACGATAATGGCCCGAGCGCTATGTTTTTTGAATACAATGCCGCAGGAACTAGCATGGATCAATGGACTACCGCTTCTACCATCACCAAAATAGACGAAAATGGAAATGAAGTAGAAAACCAAGATGCCTTGGGTATTTACAGTGCCGCTTTATTTGAACCTGGTGGTAACTTTGTACTCGCTGTAGCTGGAAATTCTCAGCATGGACAATTGGCCTACGATGGTTTTGAACATTACGATGGTATTGTTCCTGTTTGTCCAGAGCATGAATATTTTGGAATTGGAAAGAAGCTAGACGATGCAACCTACAGTCTTTCTACAGCTGAATCGCACACCGGGAAAAACAGCCTGATCATACCTGCTGAATCTAGCGTTGTCTACGAAGTAGACTACAATACTGCGGTTTCCGCAGCAGGGTATAACGATATGCCCTATACTTTAAAAGAAAGCGATCTGCTTGGAAGTTTTGGTCAATACGAATCTTCAAATACCGAAGAGTTTCTTGTTAGCTACTGGATTAAAGAGGACAACACAGATATCCTGAATGACTTTGCCGGCATTACCCTCTCCAGTGGAACTTTTACCATAGGCTCAAGCATCACTAAATCGAAAGTAATTGAAGGATGGCAAAAGATAGATCAATACTTCACCATCCCTACCGGAAACGGTTTAGCGGCAGACCTCACCTTTACAAATGGCAGTCTCAATAACTACTACATTGACGACATCCGCATCCAGCGGCTGCAAAGCTCCTTAAAGTCTTTTGTGTACGATTATAAAACCATGCGATTTATAGCAGAACTGGATGAAAACAATTTCGCCACGTATTACGAATACGATGAAGAAGGAGCGTTGGTAAGAGTGAAAAAAGAAACCGAGAGGGGCATCCAAACCATTCAAGAAAACCGTAACCATTCAGCCAGACCCTAATGAGAAGAAATACAACAAAACAAAGCCTTATCCTTTTAAAGATAAGCTTGTTAACGCTAATTACAGCAGGCCTTTTTAACCCTCTGTATGCGCAAGACACCAAGTTACTGTCTCAGGAATTGCAAAGCCTAAAAGAGCGTTACGAAAAGGAAGAGCCAATAGCTATGAAAATCATTTACAAAATGTTTGAAACAGCTACAAGTACAGAGGTACGCGAAAGTAGAGAAGCTCGTTTTTTAATGAATGGTAAAAACAATTTTTACTTAGAAAATGAAAGTTCTATCTCCGTATACGATCATGGCAAAACCCTGTTAGCAGACAAGGCAGAGAAGAATATTTTCCTACTCAATCAAAAACAAGAGGTAAATACACAACTTGCCTTTCCAACCGATAGTGTTTTAAAGCTCTGCTCCTCCATTAAATTATTGAAGGAAGAAAAGGGAATAAAAACCTATCGATTAAATTTTGACAGTCCTTTTTATCCCTACAGCAGTATTGAGTTAACCATAAACACTCAAAAAAGGCAACTCCATCAACTCAGTTTATTTTACGCCAACAAAGTATCCATTACGGATAAAGAAGAGACGGAAAAATGGGTGAAACCACGAATGGAAATTGTGTACATAACGCAAGAGATTGCGCCATCCGAAAAAGACAAGTTGAAACTAAGCGCTTACGTTTTACCAAAAAACGAAACCTACATGCCTACCAAGGCCTACCAATCTTACCATATAACAGACAATACTCAAGCCAGATAATATGAAATCATTCGTTGCTAAAATTTCATACACCATCAAGAATATACTCAGCTCCACAGCTGCACTATTCACTTTGCCTCAAAAAGGGGGTGCCCAACATAGAAGAGAAGAATACAGAATATTAAACAAAAAACAGACGCCTCTAACGGTACACCGCTGTCTTAAAAACTTCAACATTCTGCGTTTCATACATCAATACGCTGGCTTTCAAAAAAAGCAGGTACATACCTCTCGTGCGTACTCAACTATATGCCACTTCCCCATAGTAGTAATACTTCTCTGCCTAACAACCTTCAACATGAAGGCAGAAGGGGAAAAATACACAACCAAAGCGCAAAACACAGCCTTAACGGCAAACCGATCGTTCGCGTTAAAAGATGGTTGGTACGAACATATGCAAACCAATGCCAACTGGGAAACCAACGATTTTGTAATTGCCAATTTGGTAGACTATGTTTCTATTAAAATAGACCCGAACCATAAAGAAGAAGTTACCGGTTACAACGACATTACTTTTGCATTAGAAATTACAGCTTGGGATAAAGCTGGTGTTCAATCTACCATCTCCAATGTAAACTTGGTAATTAACCCCAACTCCCATACAGGAGGACAAAAAAAGCAGTTGCACCTGTATCGTTTTACAGATGCACACAAATTCTCTGTAAAAATCCTTTCTGTTACCGATGCCAACGGAACGGTAGCTCCTCCAGCCAATGTGAGCATGGAACTTGGGATGGAAATAGATCGCTATTATTATTTCGACCATACAACAACAATCAGTAAATCCGGCCATTATCTATTGGATTTAGATGCCGATCCTCAAATCATAAGCAACACATCTCAATCTGGGCTTTATACTCAGGCTGATGAAATGGAAATTTACTGGGACAAAATTGCAGGTGCGGAAACCTACGAGTTGGAATGGACCTACATCAACGATTACAACGAAAGTTCAGGTAACTATCTTCCAACCGCTTCTATTCCTTTCTCCAATGAAGATTTTAACGCCAACGCCACACGTATCAGCACACCACATCTCTCTTACCGTGTTCCTTTAGTGTTTGATAGAGGTTATCTCATTTATCGGATAAGAGGCATTGGCCGTTTACCGCAAGGCAAAAACTACCAATCGGAAGCAGATCTTTCTCTAGCTATTCAAGGCACATGGAGCTCTGCTGGAGTAGATCTTATCAGCAACTCTACCGTAGCAGATTTTGGAGCCAACTACCAACGCTTGGCCGGACATCAACTTTCTAAAAACTGGCAAATCTCTACGTCTTTCGCTGAGGATGGGAAAAAGAAAGAGGTAATCTCCTATTTTGATGGCACCCTTCGCAATCGCCAAAGTGTTACCCGCGCCAACACCTTAAACAAGGCCATTGTAGGTGAAACTTTTTACGACCATCAAGGGCGTCCTGCGGTGCAAGCGCTACCCGTTCCTGCACAGGAAGAATTGACCTATTACGAGGACTTTAACCAAAACATTTCAGGAATCGCCTACTCAAAAGAAGATTTTGATAAAGACGATACAGATCCTGACGGTTGCGCACAAGAAGCCAGCGCTATGGGCGAAAACTCAGGTGCTGGAAACTACTATTCACCCAACAATCCCGATCAAGAAAATCAACAAGCCTATCTACCCGATGCCAATGGTTACGTGTTTACACAAACCGAATATGTAGCCGATAATACCGGACGCATAAAGCGCCAAAGTGGAGTGGGTGAAACGCATCGTTTAGGAGGCGGTCATGAAACAAAATATTTCTACGGCACACCCGATCAAGCGGAGTTAGATCAACTTTTTGGAAACGATGTTGGCCATGCCAACCACTATAAAAAAACGGTGGTACTAGACCCCAACAAGCAAGCCTCCGTTACCTATACCGACTTAAGAGGAAACACCATTGCTACAGGTTTATTAGGCGATAGCCCCAGCAATATGGAAGCCATTCCTAATGGCCCCACCTTAGGAAGCACTACCATCGATATGCTCGGCAAAGATGCCGCTTCTGATGTAGACGATTTACAAGATAAAAATCACATCAACGCAAACGAAGATGGGCTGGATATGAACTATACCCTCCTCCTACCCCAAGAAGATAACTTTTTAGCTACCTACACCCTAAACACTCTTCCCGCCTTTATTGAATCCAATTGCTCCATCAACTACCAACCCGTAGTAGATGTGAAAATCAAAATTTTGGCGGAAGAATGTCAAGATGTAATCTATGAAAACACCTCTTCCTTTGGCACCTATAGCGCTACTGGAGATGTTACCAACCAAACACTGAGTACCGGTGCGGTACAACAACTAAGCGCTGGAAGCTACCGCGTAGAAAAAAGCTTAACGGTAGATGATGCCACGCTAGAAGTCTATGCCGAAGATTATATTGAAGACGCCAGTTGCTTAACTCCATACTCCACCTTTTTATCAGATGCCTGGACCAACTTTGATACCACCGATTGCTTTACCGCAGATGGCAATGGTTTTTTTGATTGCCAAGCCTGTATCAACAAATTAGGAGATGAAACCTTTTTTATAAATAATATTGGTACTCAAACGGAATGGGATCAATTGGTGGAGGATTGCCTATCTCCTTGTACCTACGTGAGCTCTTGCGATGCCATTTACGCTACCTTATTGGCAGATGTAAGCCCTGGCGGCCAATATGCCTCCTACTTTTTAGACGACAACGGTAAGCTTATTGCCACAGATCCACTTTCGGTATTAAATACCAACACCAGCTCAGCTAACCTTTTACCTGCTTTTAACGGTACACCCAACTGGCGCTCCGTAACCCAAGGAGATTATAAAGATTTAGATGGAAACATCAGTTTAATTGTGGTAAACAATAGCCTACCAGCCAATACGGCAGGCGTAGTAAATGGTACCATTTACCCCGAACAATTGGCCTCCTTGAGCGATTTTATCCTTTACTGGCAAACGAGCTGGGCCGAAGCCTTGGTACAATTTCATCCAGAACATGAATACTACAGCAGCCATTGTGGTTTAATTACCGATAGAACCAACTATGGAGGCGGAGGCCTTATTGGCGAGGAATACGATTGGGTATTGATGTTATACCAAACCCATCTCGAAGCGCAAAACCTGCAATACGATTCACGCCCTAGCACCCCTATAAATGCAGTAAACTATACCAGCCATGGGAACTACCCCATCTTAAATAACGACCCCGTATTTACCAGCGGTGGCCCATTTACCAGTTTATACGCCACCTTAAAAAGCGAGCTAGACAATATCCACGGTACGGGCTACAATCTATACGAATTTGCGGCCCATATGCAAAAATGCGCCCGTTGGTTTGGCTCCGATCAAACCAACTGCAGCTCTTCTTACGCTTCTTTAACCACCGCTCAACAAGATGAAGCCTGGCAAACCATACGCTCCATATATCTTTCTTTAAAGCAACAAATACTTTGGCAAGATGCTACCGCTAGAGCTATTAATATGGGCGGCAGCTACGGCAGTAAATACTACTTTAATGGAGCCATTGGCCAAGCAGCTTTTGATTATACCGATTACCTTACCCAACGCTATATAGGCCTAGGCATTTCTTCGAGCGCAGCCAACATTCAAAGTAATTTGGCACTGCAAAGTATATCTGGCAACTACGCCTCTCTGTATGCCGGAAAAGAAAAGCGCTTTGTGTATTTTGATACCTACTTAAATGACCCAGGACAAGATTTGGGCGCAAGTAAAGCTGGACAAAAGCTATACGAAAGAACAGGTCTTTGCCCGGAAGCTTTTGCCTTAAAAGCCTTTTTAAATGATTTATTAACCAAGGGTACAGCAACACAAAACACCAACCTTATTGATGTGCAAGCCTTTTCCGTTGATTTATACGAACACTTTACTGGTTTTACAGATTTTACGGCTCAGCCCTATGCAGAGTTCCAATGGAAACCATCCCTAAACAGCACCAATTTAACAGCAGATTTACTCATCGTAAACAATCCATTAAATACTACCGCTACCACTAAAAATCAGGCTTTTCAGCTCAATTTTGATCCCTCTAGCCCTTACCAGTGGAGCGGCTTGGGTACCAGCTTTGAAATAGAAGGCGTTGTACAACTTATACCCAATGCCGCTTTAAACACCAATGGCTCTGGTAACAACATCAACTATGGTTTTACCATAGAGCTAAAACTAAAAGAGCCATCTACAGGAACCGCCTTAAACAATGAGGTAATAACAGGTACTGTGCTCAACTTTAACCCAGCCAGCTGCAACAGCTCCAGCTTTAGCGGCACTGCCCACCAAAGCCAACTTGCGCAAGACTTACAGTTTATCTTCAACCAACTCATTGCACATAGCGGAGGGAATAAATTTACCTCCACCACCGCTACAGATTTAGAAGTAGCTCCTTTTGATGTGCCTTTCAGCACAAGTATGGAAAGCGTAATAGATCCTAACCAAAGCGCCACCAATAACTTTGGCTGGCAAGCTACAGCTGATAATAAAGTATACGAAGTACGGGCAAGCGGACACAACGAATTTCTAAGAGTATCCTTCTGTGCCGCCCCTACCGGAACCAACTTTACCTCCACCAACACCTTTAACGATGTAACCTACTTCCGTAACTTTTTACCCATTGGAGCAAACGATATCCCCAGCTGCACAAGCATTGGCGGACAAAGCCCTAATTTTAAAATAGAAGCTGTACACACCAACTATGGCACCACCCCATTTACTCAAGAAATAGTAACCCTATATGGTTTAGTAGCGCATTATCAAGATGAAACAAGCACCGAGTATTGGGCAGGCAACCTCAATACCGGGCACTACTCCTCCTTTAATCAAGAGGAAGAAGATTGCGAAACTTTAGGGCAATCCCGTAAAGGTTTGTTTGCCCTTTTTGAAGCTACAGCAGCCAACCAAAATACGGGCGGCAGCTTTCAGCACGAAAGCGAAGTGTACAATATCCCGCTACGCTCAGGTACACTTTACGATGAGTTGTACAATCAACTAGCCGGCAAAGAAGTAGCCTTTAGCTGGGCCCCAACCCCTTGGGCTACAGCCAATGGAGGAATAAGCTACCTCGCTGCAGAAGTACCCACAAACCCAGACAACTACATCGGTTTATTTTACATAAACCACGGAAGCACACCAATAAACCATTTTGATATAACTGAAGATGCCAATGGAAATTTCTTTTTTGATATGGACGCGGCCAACCAAACGGAGAATGGAGAAGCCTATGGCTATTTTAGCTGTGAAATACACATGGCATTCAACAACCAAAACGAAGGCCTACGGTTTAGAGATATCGATCAATACCTATCTGTAACAGAAAAACCAGGCAGCGGCTCCAATGGAAGCACCAACGAATTTGAGCTTTTAGTAATCATGGCCAATGGAAATTTAGAGATCATCTCCGGAGAATCTTGCTTCCTCCTTGCCAATTGCTTTAGCTGCGAAACCCAAACCCCTGCCATACCCGAAAACTGCTGGAAAAATGCAGTTACCTACAATAACTTGGCAGCCACCATTACAGGAGCTCCCACCTATACCACCGATGAGTTTTGCGCCTTAGCCGATAATCAACAATTAACCGATTACAGCGACTATATAAACACCATGGGAGTTAGCTCCACCACTTCCCCCTATTACGTGAGCTATACCGATTTTGGAACATACGGCATGGGTTTTTACCTCACCAACTATTACAACTACCTTATTGGTGTAACATCAGCCACTCAAAAATCAGGGATTGAAGCCGCTCTACCGTCTTCTAACCCGCCTTTTGTAGATCTATTAGACTTTGCCACCAGCGAGGTGAGTGCCACCTGTGTTAGCGTATATACTACCTATTTTGGAAATCATGGCTACAGTACAGACATCCTTACGTTCGCCACCTTTTTTGAACCCCAATACCCTTGCCCACTTTTCGACTTTTACATACCCGAAGCTATAGAAATAGAGCAAAACCCTTGCGTAGAACTCTATACCAACCTAGCTATACAAACCGCACAAACAGAGTACGAAAACTACATCAATGCAGTAAAAGCCGATTTTAAAAGGCGCTACATAGAGCATGTACTGAGCAATACCGTAGAAAATTTTGACTACACCACAGCTAAAGGTTTTGGCGACTACCATTTTACGCTATACTATTACGATCAAGTAGGCAATTTGGTAAAAACCGTTCCTCCGGCAGGGGTCGATCAAACTTACGATCCAAGCAGTCCCGTTAATCCGGCTCATACACTTGCAACCAATTACCGTTACAACACCCTCAACCAATTGGTGAGCCAAACTACACCCGATGGGGGAACCACTCAATTTTGGTACGATCAGCTCGGCCGCTTGGTTGCCTCCCAAAATGCCAAACAAGCCGCAAACAACCAATACAGCTACACCCAATACGATGCCCTGGGCAGAATAAAAGAAGTAGGCCAACTCACCTCCTTATCCACACCCACAGGCACACTGCTAAACGATGCAGCATACCCATCCAATTGGGAAACCACCCGCGAACAAGTAAACCGCACCTACTACGATGTAGTGGAGCTAAATGATGCGGAAACCTACTATGCTTTTACCCAGCAAAACCTTAGAAACCGCATTTCGGCAACCGCCTATTATGCTACACTAGATGATACCCAAAGTGGATACCAGAATTTATACGATCATGCCACCCATTACAGCTACGATGAGCACGGCAATGTAAAAACCCTCATTCAGGATAATCCCAGTCGTTTTAAAGGTTCTGCGCTAGATAAACTCCGCTTTAAACGCATGAGCTATACCTACGACCTCATTAGCGGAAATGTAGAAGAAGTAAGCTACCAAGCGGGCGAGTACGATCAACTCCTGCACCGTTACGAGTACGATGCCGATAACCGCATTACCTTAGTATACACCTCTAAAGATGGACTGTTATGGGATAGAGATGCCAGCTATGATTATTACCACCACGGCCCACTCGCCCGTACCGAAATTGGAAATACTCAAGTGCAAGGCATGGACTACGCCTACACCCTACAAGGATGGCTCAAAACCATGAATGCCTCTACCCTCAATAAAAATAGAGACTTAGGTAAAGATGGCGCACCAGGCCAACACGCCCATTTCTCCAAAGATGCTTACGCTTTTAGCCTCCACTATTTCCACAACGATTATCAAGCCATCAACGCGGCAGCCACCCCAATAACACAAGCCCCAGTAATTCAGGCGCCTGAGCCTGCCGAAGGCCCGAATATGAATGCCCTCTACAACGGCAACATCGCCCTTATGGTAAACTCCATTTGGGATAATACGGAAACCACCATGCGTACCCAGGCCAACCGTTATGGTTACGACCAATTAAACCGCTTGGTAGATGTAGATGTGTACCACGATTACGATGGTACTACCGATGGCATCCAAACACTAAACACTTTGGATAAGGTATTAAGCACCACCGATTACCAAAGCGATTATACGTACGATGGCAATGGAAACCTGCTAACGTTGAAGCGCAATGGCTCGGATGCTTCTTTAAATAGCGAAATGGATAATTTGGTATACGAATACTACCCCAATACCAACCGCTTGCGTAAAGTGAGCGATAACGCTACGGTAACAAACCCGCAAGGCGGTGCTTTTGATTATGCGGATGATTTGGAAACCCAAAACAGTGCAGACAATTATGT
>CAZAJG010000002.1:0-53488 GCA_964485405.1 uncultured Owenweeksia sp.
GGTTAAAGGGGATATTAATCCAGATACTGGCTTTGTGATGAATTTGGTCGATTTAAAAAACTTGATTCAAACACTCATTATTTCAAAACTAGATCATAGCAATCTGAACCATGACGTTGATTTTATGTTAGGTAAATTCAGCAGTACGGAAGTACTAGCTGTAGAAATTTGGAAAATATTAGGGCCAGAAATCGAAAAACACAAAGCCCTGCTTCATAAAATTAGGCTTGACGAAACTTTAAACAATGCTGTAGAATATTATGGGCCGAACGCCTAATTGCAGCATCAACCGCAAATACTCTAAATACAACTAAACACGATTACAATATGAGAGCATACGTATTTCCAGGACAAGGAGCCCAATTTGTAGGCATGGGAAAAGAGCTTTATGAAAGTTCTGCAGCATCGAAAGAGCTTTTTGAGCAAGCCAATGAAATATTAGGCTTTAGGATTACGGATATCATGTTTGATGGAGAAGCGGAAGATTTAAAACAAACCAAAGTTACTCAACCGGCCGTTTTTCTTCATTCTGTGATTTTGGCTAAATCGTTGGAAAATTTTAGCCCGAATATGGTAGCAGGGCATTCTTTAGGAGAATTTTCAGCACTGGTAGCCAATCAAACTTTAAAGTTTGAGGATGCTTTAAGGCTCGTTAGTCAAAGAGCTTTAGCCATGCAAAAAGCCTGCGAAATTCAACCTTCTACCATGGCTGCTGTTTTAGGCCTAGAAGATGCCATAGTTGAAAACCTATGTACCGAAACAGAAGGAATAGTGGTTGCAGCAAATTACAATTGCCCTGGGCAATTGGTAATCTCAGGCGGTGTAGATGCGATTAATGCGGCTTGCGAAAAAATGAAAGAGGCGGGAGCCAAACGTGCTTTAGTTCTGCCAGTTGGAGGAGCATTCCACTCCCCTCTTATGAAACCCGCAGAAGAGGAATTGGCGAAAGCTATTTCTGAAACAGAGTTTAACACTCCTATTTGCCCAGTATACCAAAACGTTACTACCACGGCTGTAACCGATCCGAATGAGATCAAACAAAATCTAATTGCGCAACTTACGGCTCCGGTAAAATGGACACAGAGTGTTCAAAATATGATTGCAGATGGTGCTACCGAATTTACAGAAGTAGGCCCTGGTAAAGTACTTGCAGGTTTGGTCAAGAAGATAGACCGGAGCATGCCAACCATTAACGCTTAAGATTACTGCCTTTGGAACTTTATACCGCCTGGCAAAGCCCATCCAACATTGCTTTAATTAAGTATTGGGGAAAATATGCCAATCAAATTCCGGCTAACCCTAGCATTAGTTTTACCCTTAGTGAATGTCATACACAAACTGAACTTCGCTTGGTGGATAATAAAACGACTACGGATCCATTTGATTTTGATGTTTGGCTGGAGGGAGAATTAAAAGGTGATTTTAAACCTAAAATTCAGAAATTTCTAAAATCCATAGAAGGAGAGTTGGGCTTTTTGAAAGACCACAAACTAGAGATTAAAACTTCAAATAGCTTTCCGCATAGCAGCGGGATTGCTTCCAGCGCCTCAGGCATGAGCGCCTTAGCTCTGGGTCTTCTATCTCTAAAGGAAGAAATTACGGGAATAAAAGAAGCTGATTTTTACCAAAAAGCAAGTATTTGGTCTCGACTTGGATCTGGTAGTGCAAGCCGTTCTGTATATGGAGGCCTTGTAGAATGGGGGAAGTTTAAGGGCTTAGAAAGCAGCCATAACGAATATGCTGTACCCTATTTGGGCGAAACACATTCCGTTTTCAAAACCTTTAAAGACTATGTTTTATTAGTAGAAGTAGGTTCAAAAAGTGTATCGAGCACAGCTGGACATGGTTTGATGAACAATCACCCATATTCAGAGTCTCGATTTAAGCAAGCACATACCAACATGACTCGGTTATTTGATATTCTAAAATCAGGAGATTTAGAGGATTTCGGGAACTTAGTTGAGAGTGAAGCGCTTACACTTCATGCCATGATGATGACCTCCAATCCATATTTCATTTTAATGAAACCCAATACAGTGGCAGTTCTTGACAAAATATGGGCTTTTAGAAAAGAAACTAAGCTTCCGCTTTACTTTACTTTGGACGCTGGAGCGAATGTTCATTTGCTGTTTCCAGAGGAAATCGAACCATCTGTAAAAGAATTTGTTATAGATTCGTTAACAGTATATTTGAAAAACGGTCAGTATATTTGCGATCAGGTGGGTTTAGGCCCCAAAAAAATCAATACATGAGCAAAAGCCCATTATACTATGCTAAAATTCTCCTTTTCGGGGAATACGGCATAATCAATGATTCAAAAGGTCTTTCTATACCCTATAACTACTATCAAGGCGCTTTTAAGCAAACTGACGAGTTGAAAGGGAAAGCTTTAAAATCCAACCAAAGCCTACAGAAATACTTAAACCACCTTCAAAAACTTCATCAAACCGAAGAAATTATTGCGCCTTTAGATCTTACTTCTTTAGAAGCAGATATTGCCGCTGGTGTATACTTTGACAGCAGCATTCCAGAAGGTTATGGTGTTGGCAGTAGTGGGGCTTTATGCGCAGCTATATACGATCGCTACGCCCTAAATAAAATAGATTCAGAAGAAGGTGTAGACAGAGAGTCCATATTAACACTTAAAAAAGTGTTTGGACAAATGGAATCCTATTTTCATGGTAAGAGCAGTGGATTAGATCCGCTTATTTGTTATTTACAACTTCCGGTTCTTATTGACTCTAAAGAGGAATTAGGAGCTGTTTCATTACCTGAGGCAGGTACCGGAAAAGGGGCTATCTTTTTGTTAAATAGTGGTCAACCTGGCGAAACACAACCTATGGTAAACATTTTTATGGAAAAGATGAAAAATCAGGGTTTTAGAAGTGTGATGAAAGATCAATTCACCACGTATAACGATGCTTGTATTCAAGCATTTTTGAAAGGTGATACCAAACCCTTATTCAGCAATCTTAAAAAACTGAGTAATTTGGTATTGGAGTATTTCTCTCCAATGATTCCCATTCAGGTAAAAGAATTATGGGAAAAAGGAATTGAAACAAACGACTATTACCTGAAGCTTTGTGGTTCTGGTGGTGGTGGTTTTGTGTTAGGCTTTACCAAAGATTACGACAAAGCCCAAGAGATTCTTCAAGACTATAATCCAGAACTGATACATCGTTTTTAATGTGAAGTTAAACCGAAGGCAAAAGTTATACATCTTTAAGCTCTCGGCACTATTCTCTTTGGTGAGATGGTACAACATCTTTTTTTTAGCACTATCTCAGTATTTAGCTACTATTTTTATTCTGAACGATCAAAAAAACTGGCTGCACACACTTAAAAATGTAGATCTCCATTTAATTGTATTTGCCTCTTTGTTTAGTGTAGCTGGCGGCTACATCATCAACAACTTTTACGATCTTGAAAAAGACTTGATCAATAGGCCCAATAAAACCATTTATGAAAAGATTATACGCCAATCCACTACCTTAAGGATCTACTTTCTATTCAATTTCATTACGGCTATTCTCGCTCTATCCGTTTCATTTAACGTTTTTATCTTTTTCAGCCTCTTTGTTTTTTCCCTGTGGTTTTATTCTCATAAACTCAAGAAAATTACTTTTATCGGAAACCTCATAGCTTCCCTACTGGCCATTACACCCTTCTTTGCCATTTTCCTGTATTACAATTTGGAAGATTTGCTCGTTCTTACCTATGTAACCTTCATCTTACTGATCATATTTCTAAGAGAGATTATTAAAGACCTTAAAACTTTAAAAGGGGATATTATCATGGAATACAATACCCTTCCTGTACGCTTAGGTGTGCGTAAAACAAAATGGCTCATAACCGGCTTTGCCTTGAGTGGGATTATTCCTGTAAGTGCTATTTTTATTAAAACCCACTTTTCAGGGATTAGTTTTTACCTCTTATTAGGCCTTTCATTGCTCTTACTTTCTTTGTTGTATTTGGCTAAAGCCGAAGAAAAAAAGCATTACATCGTATTAAACAATTTATACCGTGTTTTAATTATTGGAGGTATTTTGAGTTTGGTGCTAATTGGTCATTAATTCTTAAAGTACTACCCTGTAAACTTGAAAGGCTCACCCTATATTTGCGTACCATAAAATCATATACATGAACGATCAAAAACAATATATCCAAAACAATAAAGACCGCTTTTTAGACGAGCTCATGGACTTACTCAGAATTCCGAGTATTTCCGCAGATTCTGGTTATCATGACGATACTATTCGTACCGCTCAAGTGGTTGCCGACAGCTTAACAAAAGCAGGTGTTGACAAAGTAGAAATCTGTTCTACACCAGGTTATCCTGTAGTGTATGGAGAAAAAATGATCGACCCAGCTTTGCCCACTATTTTGGTATATGGACATTATGATGTTCAACCACCAGATCCTATGGATTTATGGGAATCCGGACCTTTTGAGCCGGTTATTAAAAAAACAGATATACACCCCGAAGGAGCCATTTTTGCCAGAGGAGCCTGTGACGATAAAGGGCAAATGTATATGCATGTAAAAGCCTTTGAAACCATGAACAAAACCAACAGCTTAGCCTGTAACGTGAAGTTTATGATTGAAGGAGAAGAAGAAATTGGTAGCGCCAATCTGGCTTGGTTTGTAGAAAGAAATAAAGAGAAGCTCAAAAATGATGTCATTCTCATCTCAGATACTGGAATATTGAGCAACGACAACCCTTCCATCACAACTGGATTAAGAGGTTTGAGTTATGTGGAGGTTAAGTTAACTGGACCGAATAGAGACTTACACTCTGGTTTATATGGAGGTGCTGTAGCCAACCCAATCAATATTTTAACTAAGATGATTGCTTCACTTCACGATGAAGACAATCATATCACCATACCCGGTTTTTACGATAAAGTGGAAGTTTTATCCAGCGAAGAAAGAGCTGAAATGGCCAAAGCTCCTTTTGATCTTGATGCTTACAAGAAGGCGCTTGACCTTGGTGATGTATGGGGAGAAAAAGGATACAGCACCATGGAGCGCGCTTCCATTCGTCCAACCTTAGATGTAAATGGTATTTGGGGCGGCTATACCGGTGAAGGTGCAAAAACCGTTATTGCATCCGAAGCTTTTGCTAAGATTTCTATGCGATTGGTTCCTGGTCAAGATCCAGAAGAAATAACACAGTTGTTTGTAGACCATTTTAACAATATTGCTCCAGATGCAGTGAAGGTAGAAGTTACTCCACATCATGGTGGTGACCCCTATGTTTCCCCTACCGATAATCCTGGTTATCAGGCAGCAAGCCAAGCCATGGAAGAATCTTATGGAAAAAAACCCATCCCAGTAAGAAGCGGTGGTAGCATCCCTATTGTGGCTTTGTTTGAAAGAGAACTTAACTCCAAATCTATTTTGATGGGCTTTGGGTTAGATTCTGATGCCATTCACTCCCCAAATGAACATTATGGTGTTTTTAACTATTTAAAAGGGATAGAAACCATTCCTCTATTCCATAAACATTATGCCCAGCTCAAAAAAGACTAGGCCCCAACGAAAACAAACGATTAAAACACCCGATCCTCTTTTTGAAAGGAACGGGTGTTTTTATATCCGTTACCTTTATCCTATAAACATTCCACACTCACCCTATGCTTAAGCCCATTGTAAAAACCTGGATTTGCGTATTCCTTTCTCACCTATTCATACAATGTCAGGCTCAAAAAAATCACACTATGGAAAAAGAGCACTCCAATGCCCTCATCAATGAAACCAGCCCTTACTTATTGCAACATGCTCATAATCCGGTAAACTGGATGCCTTGGGGAGATGAGGCCTTTGAAAAAGCAGGGGAAGAAAACAAATTGGTTATTGTAAGCATAGGATATTCCGCATGCCATTGGTGCCATGTAATGGAAAGAGAAAGCTTTGAAGACTCTGCCGCTGCCGCTCAAATGAATGCGCAATTTATTACGGTAAAAGTAGACCGAGAAGAAAGGCCAGATGTGGATCAAATCTATATGACAGCGGTACAATTAATGACCGGACAAGGAGGTTGGCCACTAAATGTGGTTACTCTACCGGATGGACGGCCTGTTTGGGGCGGAACTTATTTCCCAAAAGAAAATTGGCTCAACGCCTTAAATGGCATTTATGAAATTTATAGAGATGAACCCGAAAAGGTGCTTGAATACGCGGAGAAGCTTACAGAAGGAGTTATCCAGTCTGAGTTGGTAACCGTTAACCCAAACAAAGCTGAATTTGATAAAGAAGAGTGCGATGTGATTTTATCCAACTGGCAATCGCAGTTTGATGCAGAAAAAGGAGGCCCCAACAGAGCACCTAAATTTCCAATACCAAATAACTATCAATATCTTCTACAATATGCTCATCTAAGCGGATCAAAAATTGCTCTGGAGCACGTGGAGCGCACATTAACACAAATGGCCTATGGAGGCATTTACGATCAAATTGGTGGTGGTTTTGCTCGTTACTCTACGGATGAACTATGGAAAGTTCCTCACTTTGAAAAAATGCTCTATGACAATGCTCAACTCGTAAGCCTTTACAGTGAAGCTTATCAAAAGTTCAATAATCCATTATACAAACAAACAGTTATCCAAACCTTAGAGTGGATAGAAAGGGAATTGACTGGCCCCGATGGAGAGTTCTACTCTGCCTTAGATGCAGACAGTGACGGAGAAGAAGGCAAGTTTTACGTTTGGAAAAAAGAAGAGTTACAAGCCATTATTCCCGAGGCGGATTGGGCCAGTTTTCAAAGCTATTACCATGTAAATACCAAAGGTTTTTGGGAACATAGAAACTACATCCTACTGAGAGATGACGACTCTCCCGCCATTGAGCGTAAAAAAGTAGAGGAATGGAACGCCTTGCTCATGAAAGAGAGAGATAAGCGCGTTCGTCCGGGTTTAGATGATAAATCCCTCACCAGCTGGAACGCCATGATGATTACCGCTTATTTGGATGCCTATGTTGTTTTTGAAAAAGAGGAATACTTAAAAGCAGCTGAAAAAAATGCAAAATGGCTACTAAAAAATCAATGGATAAAAGATGGGCAATTACTACATTCCTATAAAAAAGGAGAAAGTAAAATAGATGGGCTTTTGGAAGATTACGCCTTTTCCATACAAGCTTTTATGAAGTTATTTGAAGTAACCACAGAAGAGGAATACCTCAACTATGCGCAAACACTGATGGAAAAATGTCAAACCGACTTTTTAGATACCAACAGTCAATTATTTTTTACCAGAAGTTTAAACGGTAAGCAACTGATAGCGAAAAGCTTAGAAACTACAGATAACGTAATACCCGCTTCTAATTCGGTAATGGCTAACAATCTGTTTTTGCTTAGTCATTACCTAGATAAACCCAAGTATAAAGAGCAGGCCAAAATCATGTTGAATCAGGTAAAGGATCGCATGATTCAATATGGCGAAAGTTACAACAATTGGGCGCAGCTTACGCTCAAACTCACCTATCCCTATTACGAAGTAGCTATAGCTGGCAAAGAGGCTCAGGAAAAATATTTGACCCTTAAAAAGGAATACATCCCAAATGCACTTTGGATAAACACGCAGAAAGAAAGTGATTTACCTCTATTGGAAAATCGATATTCAAAAGGGCAGACTTTGATTTATGTGTGTCAAAACAAAGTGTGTCAATTGCCGGTTCAAAATGAGTCGGAAGCCTTAAAACTGATTGGGCATTAAATGATTTTATCCCTTCCCTGTTTTTAGCAGATTAAAATCAATACGCTAAAAACAGGGAAGGGAATGCTTACAAGATGTGTTTTCCTAAAAATCGATCTACCACATCGTTCCACTTTTTAAAAGCTCTTTCCCGTTGATCGTTTAAACGATTGTTGGTGTTGTTAAACCCATTCACACCTTTGTTGTAGGCTTCTAAAGCTGAATTGTACTGATCCACATCTTCTTGGGTTTTGGATCCTCCTTTAGCCTCTACCGCTTGTTTAATTTTTTCGAAATTGTCTTTTTTCACCATAAAATCATTGAGCTTAGGCAGTTCTTTATCCGCTTCTTTTTGCAAAAATCGAAGTACTTGCATGCAAGCTTGTTTTAAGCTAGCATCTCCTTGATAATTTTCAAAAGCACGAAGCTTTCCCATCGCTTCTTTGGAGTAGGAACTTAACGCATTTCGATTTTGTTCCATAGCCGCTAAATCTCCTGCCGCCATAGCCTCTAGGTAATATACTTCCTGCTTGTAACTCTTAAAAAACAAGAGATACACATCATTGTAATAGGTGAAAACCTCATTCGCATTTGCTAACTTTTTACCCAGCTTGGTTTTTTCTTCGGTTAACGTAATATTGTGGGTTTTTGCAAAATCACTTTCTACACTATTTAACTTTTCCAAGGCCATTTTTTGCTTTTCGTTCACCAACTCTTTGGCTAAAAGATAAGCCTCCATATCATCATAACTCTGCTCCGCAACTTCTTCCAAGTCTATAATTCGAGCATAATCTTCATTGATCATATTATAACTTAACCCCAAATAGGATACTACAGAGTCTCGCAGTTGAGTATCGCCTTCATAATCCGGCATTCGTGCAATACTTTTCTTGGCGTTTTTTATAGTTTTAGCCAACTCGAGCCTCTTCTTTTCTATAGTTCTTGCCTTTTTCCCTTTCGCCACAGCTTTTGTATAATCCCACTGTTCTTTGCTGATTTGCTCATACTGTTCTGATAAAGCAGACATATAAGCTATTGGACTATCATACTTTTGAGCGAAGCTATTTACATAAGCTACCATACTAAAAAGCACACACAAGAATAAGTTGGTTTTAATTTTCATTAGATTGGCTTTATTGAATTAAATCATTGATTATTAAATACGTCTCGTTTAAAATTAGATCGTGATGAATACGATCTAAAACAGCTTTATTTTGTTCCTTTTTGCGATCAGAGATGTTAAATAAATCCTGATCCGATCTTAAGTTTTCCACCGAAAAACCGACCTGCTCTGCGAACGTTAAATCTTCTACTTTATACAAAGATCGGATATGATTGAAGTACGAAGCGTGAATGCTTTTAAAACTCTGCTCCTTCTCTATTTTGACATCTTTTTTATGGTTTAGAAGGCTATCTGTAATTTCATTGAGTCGCCTCAATTTATCATTCTCCTCTTGCCGTTTTAAACTATTTCTTTTTGCATCTTCAAAGTCCAAAGGCGGCAACTTCTTTGCATAAATTTTTTTCTCGATACTATCATTCGCCAGAGCGCGTTGAAAATCAGATTCTTTTCGCAGATAAAGTGGTGAGCCTTCCGGAAGTTTAATATTGGGTTGTAAACCCGTTTTTTGATGGCTCGCGTTATTTATGCCATAGAATTTGCCGCTCGTTATTTTTAAAAAAGATTGATCTTCATAAACAGGAATAATTTGCTGAAAACTCCCTTTGCCATATGTATTGCTTCCAACAACAACCGCTCGATTATAATCTTGTAAAGCAGAAGCCAGTAACTCTGATGAAGAAGCGCTATATCCATTAACCAAAATCACTAAAGGCTGGTCAAAAATGGTTCCTCTGTTTCTATCTTTTATCACCATGGGAGGCGCTATTCGCGATTGAGTAGCCATAACAGGGCCCCAGTCGATAAAAAGCCCAGCCAACTTTACGGCCTCCTCGGTTGATCCTCCTCCGTTGTATCTTAAGTCTAGAATTAATCCTTGTACACCTTGCTTCTTCAGCTTTATCAATTCACGAGCTACATCATTCGCACAGCCATGTTGATTGCTGTTAGACCAACTGGTGTAGAAATCGGGCAAACGAATATACCCCACTCTTTTAGGGCCATTTAAGAGATAGCTATAAAGAATGTTTTCTTCATTTTCAAGAACCTCCTTTACCAACTCTATTTCTTTGAGTTTACCCATATTATTCTCCAAAATAAAAGTGGCTTCTTTTATGGTATTAGAAGATAATAGGGCATTTATGGCATACGCATGTAAGCAACTGATCTCAATACTTTCTCCATCCTTTTTTAGAGCTACCAGTTGATCTCCTTTTTGAATGGAGCCAGAAGACCAAGCTGGACCACCAGGAATCAAATTCTCAACCCGAATAAACCCTTCTTTACTTTCCGAAAAATCTAGACCAAAGGAAAGCTCGGTAGGAGAAAGGGCAGCTACAAAGTCGTCCTTTGCACCCACATCTAAATACACACTATGAGGATCAAAAAGTGAAGCATATTCATTTAGAAAAGTGATTTGTAATTGAGACATTATCGCCTCCTGACTCTGCATCTCATTTTCACATTTCAATTGATCCTGTACAATCTTTTGAACCTCTGCCATATGGTCCAAAGCATATTGAATGTTATATTGCTTTGAAGTATCGTTATAATATTGATACTCCAAAAGTGTGAAAAGCAATTCTTCGTGGATGTGGTTGTTCCAGTTTCGCTTTAAATCCGTCTTGTTGAAAGCCCAAGTACTTGGCAAAATTTTCTTTTCAGGGTCAAAAGATATTTTTTCCGTTTCAGACCATCCTTTTTGTAAATTCAAGAAAGCAGATAATCTCTTCGCATAGACTTTAGTGAGTGTATCAAAAAAGATGCATGCTGAGTCGCCTAATAAATGATGCTGAAACGTTGACAGCTTTTCAATATCCTCTTGTAAAAAGTAAAGTTTTTCTGCATCTAAACGCATCAACAACTTTTCAAAAAGAAAAACAGATTCTTCTTTTGTTTCTGAAATAGGACTAAAATGTTGCGTTTGGAATTTTTGACGGACCGTTTGGTATTCCTCACAGAAGCCTCTAGAAAAAGCTACAGAAGCAAGGAGCACAAAACAAAAGGTGAGTAATAATCGAAACACGACACGCAAGGTTAATACATCCAAGGTTAAGCAGTACAAGTATAGTCAATTAAAGACTTTTACTCCATGTAATGATCTTGTAGAATGAGTCTAATTTTACAGCTCAATGCTTATCCATTCTTCCATTAAAATCATCGTTATTCGTACATATCCAAAAAGTTTAGGCTTGTTAAATTTTAACAACACTTTTTACGTGAAGCTATCAATTAAATCGGTTTAGTCTATTTAAACACATTGGTTATATTTGAGATAAGGAAATCCCAAATTCGTTTCACTGATGAAGTCAACCAACCAACACCTCAGAAACCTCGTTCTCTTTCTTCTATTATCTCCCTCAATTTGGGCCCAAAACGGGCTACATTTTGATGGAGTAGATGATAAGGTAAACTGTGGAAACGATGCTAGCATTCAACTCACTGGAAATTCCATAACGTTGGAGGCATGGATAAAAGCAGACTTCTGGGAAACACAAGTTTGGGCTGGGAACATTATCAACAAAGAGCAAAATGCCGGCACAAGTGGCGGATATATGCTTAGAGTTGGTGAAGGAGGAAAGTTAAATATGAATCTTGGAGATGGAAACTGGAATGAGCTCACTACCCAAAACAACGTTTTAACTTTAAACACCTGGCACCATATTGCGGGAACTTATGATGGCACTAAGATGCGGTTGTATGTAGATGGTATGGCGGTAGATTCGACAAATTACTCCATCAACTTTATAAACTCTAGTGCGAATCTCACTATTGGTTCCCACCCTGTTTGGGATAGATTTTTTGAAGGTGTAATTGATGAAGTGCGTATTTGGAATGTAGCCCGTACGGGCGCAGAAATACAACAAAACATGCAAACTCTACAATGCCTAAACGAACCCGGCTTAATGGCTTATTACCGTTTTGATCAAGGCACAGCAGGGGGAAATAACAGTGGAGCAACCGCGCTTGTGGATGGCTTAGGAAATAGCAACGGTACATTGCAAACTTTTGCTCTTTCTGGCTCTACTTCCAATTGGGTATCTTCTTCTACTCCATTTACGCCTCAATATCAAAGCTATAGTAGCAGCGATACCATTTGCTCTGGAGAGTTTTTACTATTTGGCAGCCAAACACTTACCAGTGCCGGCACCTACCAAGATACACTGCCTTCTACGTTTAGCTGTGATTCTATCATTCAATTAAACCTAACCGTAAAAAGTATTAACGATTCCGCTTACATCTCGGGCGATACCCTTTGGGCCTACGATCCTAGTCTTACGTACCACTGGATTGATTGCAACAATCAAAACAGAACCATCCCTGGGGCAACTGATCAGTTTTATGTTCCCTTTATCAGCACATCTTACGCAGTAATTGTAAGCGATGGGGATTGTGTAGATACATCTGATTGTTTCAGCTTTAACATTGGCCTAGAAGAGAATTTACTTACACAGATAAAAACCTACCCCAACCCAGTCCAACAGGATCTGTTTTTAGATATTCAAAACCTTGGTAAGCTTGCTTCTTTCTCTTTGATGAATGCAGAAGGTAAAATCGTTCTTGAGCCTACCAAAGCGAATAGTAAAAAAACGAGAATAGATATGAGTGCCTTCCCTTCTGGGATGTATCAACTCATTCTGCTTGACGAGAATCAACAACGGTTTTCAAAAAAGGTGTTAAAGCTTTAAGCCATTTAACCACCCAAGATTTAATTTTACATTTGATGAAATCTCAATCGGAAAATCATGATTTGTAGAATAGCACTTTCTTTTATTTTGAGCTTAACTTACTCACTAAGCATCGCACAAACACAGGCTAGTTATGTGAAAGAAATATTAGAATATCAAGAGCACCTCAATATTGAATTTGCTGATAGTGCTCAAAGTCCATTAACCAAAGAGGGCCTATCTATCTTCAAAGAATTAGATTTTTTCCCAATTGACCAAAACTTTAAGATTGTTGCCAAATTTATACGAACAGAAGGGGAAAAGCCTTTTGAGATGCCCACAACTACAAGCAGAAAACCCATTTATGTGAAGTACGGAGAAGCCCATTTTCTTTTTGACGGGGAGCCTCATAAACTAAGCATTTATCAAAATCTAGCTTTGAGCAAAAGGCCCGGTTTTGAAGACTATTTATTCTTGCCTTTTAACGATCATACCAACGGTTTTGGGTCGTATGGTGGTGGTAGATTTATGGACTTGAGAATACCTGAAGGAGAAATCCTAATTATTGATTTCAACAAGGCCTACAATCCATATTGTGCCTATAACCATAAATACTCTTGTCCCATTCCTCCAGAAGAGAATTCTCTAAACTTTCCTGTTAAAGCAGGTGTAATGAACTACGATCATCATTAGTAGATGACTAGCTTTTCTAGGGATTCATTGATTTTCACGTAGTAGAGCCCTTTACTCAGTTTACTTACTGGCAAAGGGGTGCCGCTCTCTATCTCTTGAAACGACTTTATTACTCTCCCTTGAGCATCTAATATCTCTACATCCAAGGCAGTACCTTCAAAATAAAGAGCTACTTCATTTCTGGCTGGGTTTGGATAGAGCTCAAAACGGAATTTTGAGAAATCAGAAAGTGAAAAGGAGTTTTTCACAAACTCTAGTTTGAGCATTTTATCGCTTACTTTTTGATTGGCCTCCATGCCACCAGCTATATATAAAGTAGAAGAAGACACTTTACCTAAACTGCGAAGGTCCATTGGAAAAGGTGTGGAAGTAGATGTATCCGAATCCCATTTCATCCTTTTCGGATCTAAAAATAAATTTCGGTTATTTGGTTCTACAGCCTGCCCGTTGGAGTAGGCTATTCCATCAAAATTATACGTACGGTTTGCTCCACCAATCCAATGAATATTACCTTCTACCAAAACACTAGCCATTCGGTACCCTACTAAACTTGGATCCAGAATTGTATCAGACCACGAAATGATACTTGGATCGTTTGCATCGATAATACCCATTCTTAAACGGTTTTGAATAGGAAAATTCAAAGTACCATTAGAGCTCGCTCCCCCAAAATAAAAAATCGTATCTCCTACTATTACTCCTGAAGAGCCAAAAGATCGATACGAATCCTGATTTGGCACAGGAGTTCCTGCCATCCAAGTATCTGTAGATGGATTATAAATTTGAACATTGGTTACGTTTCTAATCTGGCTCCACCCAGTAACTACATAAATCAAACTATCTCTCCAAACCACTTGTACTTGATCGTCAATAGGCACGGGCACTTTGGCTCCATCACTTAAATAGGTATTGGTGGCAGGATCAAATCGATGTACACGATCCGAAGATACCTCATGGCCATCCGCAAATACGTGATAACCCCCTATGATGTAAATTTGATTTTTAACACTACTTGCAGAAGCAGCAATTTTCCCTAAAGTATCTGGCAAAGGAGGTAAAGTATCCCAACTATCCGCAGAAACATCGTAGCGAAACCCCTTGAGGTGCATCCCAGAATAGAGCTTACTGCTATCAATACCCGCAAAAGAATACACAAAGGAACTTGCGCCCACCTTGGCCGATGCTACGGCATTATTAGAAACGGGTTCAGGCATTGAACTCATTTCTGTAACCGTCCAACTTTGGCCATAAACAATTGAATAGGATAAGGAAAACAACAGAACTAAATATTGTGCTCGCATAAATCGTGTGTGCTTTAATCTCAAAAATAGAACTCCTGAATCAATAAATCTTAATACTTTCCCAATGCACTTATTTGATGTCTTTATTTTTTTAGAATGATACAGGAGTTGGTATCTATTATTATGCCCGTTAAAAATGTGGGGGCCTTTATTGAAGACTGCCTATTATCCATCCTTTCGCAGACCTACATGGAATGGGAACTTCTCATTGTAAATGACCACTCTACTGATAATACAGCTGAACTCATTAAAGCATTTACGCTTAAAAATTCACGTATTAGCCTTTTTCAAAATGAAGAATCTGGTATTATACCAGCTTTACAACTTGCCTTTAAAAACAGTAATGGCCGCTATATTACTCGAATGGATGGAGATGACTTAATGCCTAAAGATCGATTAAAGAAAATGGTAGAGGCTCTTCAAAACGCTCCACCAAAATCAGTAGTTACAGGCAAAGTTGAATATTTTGGAAAACAAGTTTCACCCGGTTACAAGCAATATGAGAACTGGATTAACGAGTTGGTTGAAACAGATGGGCATTGGCAAAATGTATATCGAGAATGTGTGGTTGCTTCTCCCAATTGGCTAGCTCGCAAAGATGAGTTAACCGCCATTGATGCTTTTAATGGATTGGAATATCCAGAAGATTACGATTTGGTTTTCAAATGGTACGCAAATGGTTTTTCCGTCCAATCCCTGGCTCACACCACTTTGTTATGGAGAGAACATCCGCTTCGTACGTCTAGAAACTCGGAGCATTATCAGCAAGCCGCATTTTTCCGTTTAAAAATCAAACGTTTTCTACAAATTGATTTTCAGCATCCCTTGGTTTTATGGGGAGATGGAGAAAAGGCCCGATTAACAGCATCTATTTTAAAAGAGAAAAAGATCGATTTTGAATGGATGGTTTTAAAACCGAACCGATTTCCGAACGGAATTCAAGGAATTAAGGTCTTGGGTTTTAGAGAAATCGAAAAACAAACCATGCCTAAACTATTGATTGCCGTTTTTCCAGAACCGAAGGAAATGAAGCAGTTAAAGGACTATCTGGAGCATATTCAACTTCAGGAAGGAGTGGATTATTGGTTCCTTTAAAATAAGAGGCACGATTTTAGCGCAATTTTCGTTAGTTATCGTGAAAACCAAACCAAAAATGAAAATCAAGCTTTATCTCGGGCTATTGATCTTCTTGTGTATTGTAGGGTGTAATAATAGTGGCTGCCCTGAAAACCAAAACAATGCTATTCTGCAAGAGAACATGCCCCATTCCGACCTATATCAATCGGAGATGTCTCGATTGGTTCGCCAGCAACCTGATCTTGTTCTTTATTATTTTGAAGAACGTATTGTAAAGAAAAAATCCTCTTTTTTAAGCCTAAAAACCATAGGTCCCGATTTTTGCGGAACACTTCATGTACGTATAAAAGCAGAAGATGATTATTCAGAAAAACTTCAAAGCACAGGAAATTACACAGGTGCAGCGTTAAGGGGGCTTAAACTCAAGTTCGATTCTTTGGGGTCTCCAATTTATCACTCCTTGAGTGGAATTCTTGACTAAAATTTAATATGGCCGTCCAAAAAAACTCCTTAATCGTATGAAGTTTGCTCCATTCCTTATAATAGCGTTACTAGCACTGGCTATGCCAACCAGTGAGAAATACCCTTATCGTATAGGTTACATTCCAGAAGAAGGCGCTATTATTTTTAATCCTGATTTTAAAACCTGTAATGAGGGTCGAATAATTGACTATTACAATGTGAATAAGGGAGGAGATCAAGCTGCCGGATTTATTGGTGGACCCAAAGCAATTAAAAAAATCATCCAATCCGAATATCTGGATTTAGATCTTAAGAATGAAAGCGGAATGCTCACCATTCGCTTTATCATCAATTGTAAAGCAGAAATAGATCGTTTTCAAATTATTGAGAATGATCTTGATTTTAAACCCAAAGTCTTTGATCAAGCGGTGAAAAATCAATTGTTGGAAATTACCAGACAGTTGAAAAATTGGAGATCAAATACCATAAATGGTTACCAATTCGATAGTGCTATGTATTTAACTTATAAGCTCAAAAATGGGAAGATTATTGATATTTTGCCTTAGTCTTTTTCTTCTACTTTCTGCCTGTAGCAATCCTTCTACATCAAATTTAGAACCGGCATTAACGCTCGTTGAGAGGGATACACTTATTGCTCAAAAGTACCGTGAGTTTTTCCAAACTCACCAAGGTACACCTCGAGCAATGCATCTATTGGAAGAGATTTTAGAACTTGACTCTACGAATGCAGAAGCATGGCGAGAAATGTCTATTCCGTATCTAAAAAGAGGCATTCCTCACAAGTGGTATGAATATTATCAAAAAGCTATTGAATATGATGCGGAAAACTGGATAGGCTGGAGAGGGTATTGTTACTTATTTTTCTATCGCGATTATCGCAGAGCTATTGCAGATTTTGATGCTACAGATACAATCACTCCTGGCTTTACCGACTACCCTCAAGCGATGAGTGTTCACTATTTAAGAGGACTTTGCTATTATGGCCTAAATGAATACGAAAATGCTCAAGCCTATTTTCAGCGGTATATTGATGAAGAAATGGCAGGACCAGGCTTCGACTTTATTGATCAAAATGTTTATTTATTTCGAGGGTTAATTCAGCAAAAACTCGGAGATCACCAACAAGCGATTGAAGAATTTAAAACAGGCCTGAAAATTTTTGAAGGCTCTTCTGATTTATACTACCACCTGTCGCAATCCTATTTGGCGCTCGGAAATTTACCTTTGGCTAAATCGAACGCGCTTAAAGCAGAAGACTATTTCAAGCAAGGCTACTACCATCATCGTCCATATATAGAGGTGTTTGATCGAATTTACGATTATGATATCTCAGAGTTGAAATCTTCTCTTAAACTCAATAACTAAACTACAAGGCTTGTGTGATTGGAATGGATTTTCTAATCTTTGCACATCATGAAGTTATAGAATTATGTACACGACAAAAACCATCATTGCAGTGCCGCGGTTTACCGCGCCTACATTCCTGTAAGCAAGGTTTTCCCTTTTGTCGTATTTCTTTTTTTACTTTCATAATTCTTACAATCACACATGTTACAAAAACATAAATCCACTGCGCTAAGTAGTTTCTTTTTAAACCTTAAAGACGCTTTTCTCGGAAAAGAGCAAGACTATACTCAAGGTAGTATTCGAAAAGCAATTTTCTTATTATCCGTTCCAATGATCCTAGAGATGGCTATGGAATCGCTCTTTGCCATCATCGATATTTATTTCGTTTCGCAAGTAAGCGTTCATGCCGTAGGTACTGTAGGTTTAACCGAATCGGTAATCACGCTGGTGTACGCCATTGCCGTTGGCTTAAGTATGGCAGCTACAGCTATTGTTGCTCGCAGAACAGGAGAAAAAGATCCCGAAGGCGCATCCAACGCAGCATCTCAAGTCATTATTTTAGGTGTAGTTTTAGCACTTATAACCGGTTCTATTGGCATCCTTTTTCCTCGTGAAATTTTAGCTTTAATGGGGGGTGAACCTGAACTAATTGAAGAAGGATATGGCTTCACAAAAATCCTGATTGGTGGAAACATAACCATCATGCTCTTATTTCTAATCAATGCTGTATTTAGAGGAGCCGGTAATGCTGCGATTGCTATGCAGTCTTTGGTTTTAGCGAATACGCTAAATATTATTCTCGATCCTATTTTCATCTTTGGATTTTGGATTGTACCTGCTTATGGGGTTGAAGGTGCAGCTATAGCAACAACCATTGGTAGAGGCACAGCGGTTCTCTTTCAACTTTATATGCTTCAATCTAAAAAGGGTAGAATTCGAATTGACTTCCGAAAGGTTAGATTACAAATAGGAGTTATGCTCAATCTAATTAAAATATCACTTGGAGGCATAGGTCAATTCTTAATCGGAACATCGAGTTGGATTTTCTTGATGCGTATTATCTCCGAATTTGGAAGCGAAGTATTAGCAGGTTATACCATCGCCATTCGCATCATCATGTTTACCATATTACCTGCATGGGGAATGAGTAATGCGGCAGCTACCTTAGTAGGGCAAAATCTTGGTGCCCAAAAACCAGATAGGGCTGAAAAATCGGTTTGGAAAACTGCAAAGTATAATATGTTGTTCATGCTTTCGGTTTCTCTTATCTATATTCTTCTAGCGGACTATATAGTAGCGCTCTTCTCGGAGGATACAGAAGTTTTACGACATGCTTCCAATGCCTTGCGATTAATATCAACTGGCTATATCTTTTATGGATATGGTATGGTTATGACACAATCCTTTAATGGAGCAGGAGATACCAAAACACCAACCTACATTAACTTTTTCAGTTTTTGGATATTTCAATTGCCTTTGGCATACATCACGGCTATCGTTTTTGAAATTGGGCCGAATGCCGTATTCCTATCCATTGCTATTGCAGAATCTGTTTTAGCCTTATCCGCTATTATCATCTTTAGGAAAGGAAAATGGAAAACAACACAAGTTTAAATAAGCCTGAAGTTTTGTAGTAAGTGCCTTACACTTTGGTGGAAGGTTTAACTACTTTGGAAAGGTAATTTAAGGGTTAGGAAAGAAAAGAAAGGTAGTTTCCATTACTGGTCTATTTTCGCTAGTAACAACATTTGATTTGATTAAACCTAAAAAGGTTTATCATAATAACTTTCCTCCCTACCTTTAAAAACCGAAACAGATTCTAAATCCGTTTCGGTTTTTGTTTTCTCTACTTTTTAAAATTCTTAAACCGAATGAAACAGCGTTGCAGTTGGGTTAACTCCGATGAATTATATATAAAGTATCATGATGAAGAATGGGGTGTTCCGGTGCACGATGATCAAAAAATGTTTGAGTTTTTATTGCTAGAAACCTTTCAAGCTGGCTTAAGCTGGTATACCATTCTAAAAAAGAGAGAAAATTTTAGGAATGCTTTTGATCAATTCGATTATGAAAAAGTTGCCGTATTTAATGAGAGTAAAGTAGAGGCTTTGCTAAAGGATGCAGGGATTATACGAAACCAGCAAAAAATTAGGGCGGCCATCAATAATGCTCAACGGTATATGGAAATCCAGCAAGAGTTCGGTAGTTTCTGTGATTACCTTTGGGGATTTACAAATCATCAGGTTATTCGGAACCGTTGGACCGACATAGCAGACGTTCCTGCTACTTCTGCTCTTTCAGATCAGGTTAGTAAGGATTTAAAAAAGAGAGGGTTTAAGTTTGTAGGATCTACCACTATTTATGCTCATCTGCAAGCCTGTGGTATTATTAATGACCATACTCAAAATTGCTTTCGCTACAAAGAAGTAAAAGAGTTAAAGTAATTTTTTAGGCTTACCGGCTACAAAACTCTTTATATACAAAGGCTCAAAGTAAGCCAGGTCTTCGAATGCTTTTTGGTTGTATTTTTTATAGGCCAACCTTCCTAGTGCTGAAGCAGATGGAAAAGATGCATCATGGAAAACGTATTTCTCTGCATTTAAAATGGTTTTCGCTTTTTCGGTTGCATCTCCAATAAAATGAAGCTTTGGTGCTTGAAGATCTTTAAAGCTATTTTCGTCTAACACTAGTGGTTCTATTGATGAAAGCATATCACCATTTGCGTTAAAAACCGCTTGATACACCTCCATCCTCCGAGCGTCCAACATAGCTACAATCATATCCTGAGGTGCTATCTCTTGAGCCTCTAGAAACTGCTCTACATAAACGCTTAAACTATTCACAGAAATTAACGGAATTCCTAGTGCAAAACAAAGTCCTTTTGCCGCAGAAACACCAATGCGTAAACCGGTATATGACCCTGGACCAGCTGTAACGGCTACGGCATCCAGTTGATCAAGAGGACAAGCAGATTCTGCCAAAAGCTGCTCTATAAATACATGTAACTTCTCTGAGTGAATAAACTGATCGCTCTGTTCTTCTAGAATACCCAATTGTTCATTGCCCTTAAAAAGGCTCACCGAGCAATTCTTGGTAGAGCTTTCAATAGAAAGTATCAATGCCATTAAGACTCTTCTTTCTTCTCCGTTTTATCAGACTTCTTCTTTTCTTCGTCCTTACCTTCTACTTCCTGACCATTAATGAGTTTTTTACTTACGGTGCTGTAGGGCCCTTTAATAATGGTTTGATCGACCTCTAGGCCTTCTAACACCTCAATAAATTCATCGTTTTGAATTCCAGTTTTCACCACATAAAGCTTTGCCTTCCCGTCTTCATAAGCGAAAACCACTTCAAAATCCTCTTCTTCCTCTTCCGAATCGCCTGAAGATTTGCGTCTTACTCGGTATGATTTAGCTTCTGAGCTTGTATCCGTCCTTGTAGTAACGGCTTCAATAGGCACAGATAAAACGTTACTCCTTACTTCGGTTTGAATATCAACAGAAGCGGTCATCCCCGGACGAAAAGGAGAAGCCTGACCCTCTTTGAGAATCTTTCCATAAGAGCTCTTAAGAATTCTCACTTTTACTTCAAAGTTCGTTACCTGATCAGCTGTAACACCGTCCAATTTGGCGGAGTTTGCGATTTCTGTAACTACACCTTTAAATTCTTCATCTAGGTAGGCGTCTACCTCAATTATAGCTGTATCGTTTTCGCTTACCCGAATAATGTCGTTTTCGTTAACATCGATCAACACTTCCATATCCTCAAGATTTGCAATCCTAAGAATCTCAGTTCCCGTCATTTGAGCTGTACCTACTACTCTTTCGCCCGCTTCAATATTCAACAAGCTTATTGTACCCGTTTGAGGAGCATAAATTGTTGTTCTAGCTAAATTATCTCTTGCTTCTTTAGCAGAGGCATCTGCACTTTCCAATTGAAATTTAGCACCTTCTTTCCCCAATTTAGCTACATCAAACGCTCTTTGACTCGCATCAAACTCCGCATCGCTTATTACTTTTTTCGAGTATAATTCTTTGTTTCGCTTAAATATTTTTTCTGCTTCGATAAACTGTGCTTGTGAAGAACGATAAGAAGCTTTTGTACTGTTTACTACAGCCAGTGCCCTATTTAAAGCAGCGATGTAGATATCTGGGTTAATCTTTACTAAAAGATCTCCTTTTTTCACCTTTTGCCCCTCTTCAATAGGTAATTCTATTACTTCTCCCGATACCTCAGAGCTAATCTTTACCTCCACTTCAGGCTGAATTTTACCACTAGCAATAACCGTTTCCGTTATGGTTTGACTGGATACTGTAGCTAAATCAACCTTGGTTTTTTCTTTTTCACCTATCCAACCTTGCTTTTTTGCTACAAGCAGGAAAATGATAATAGGAATCGCAATGAATAATAAATACTTCAGGGTTTTATTCATGGTTAAAGCTTTACTTGGTTGGTTAAGTAAAATTCCAAGACTTTTACTTTAAAGATATAGTCGTACTTGGCACGTGCCATTTCGGAAACTGCAGCAGCCAAACTATTCTTTGAATTTTCGTAATCAAATTGATTTAGAGCACCTACGTTATATCGCTCTTGCGAGTATTTGAAAGCTTCTTCGCTCGCTTCTTTAGACTTTTCTGCTGCCAAGTAGCTATTGTAAGAAGCCTTTGCATCTGCATGAGCCTGATAAATGGTTTGACGTAAGGTGTTTTTAGTTTGTTCTAAATTTAACTCAGCAAGCTCTAAGTTTAATTTTGCATTCCTTACCTGGTACCGTTGACTGTTATTAAAGATGGGAATACTCAGATTCACCCCTACGAACTTGTTGATATTGTCATTGAACTGTTGATCAAAAGGCACTGTTGTAAACTCACCGGTAGTTTGGTTTACTTCCAGAAATTGATCCGAATAACTGGTAGAAATCTGGCCATTGACACTTAAAGTTGGTAAATAGGCTGATTTACTCACCTCTAATCCTTCTTTACTGCTTAAAATTCCAGATTCAGCACTTTTAACAGATGGCTGGTTTTGCAAAGCCGTGGCTAAAATCCCCTCTGGTCCCCTTGCTATTAAACTCGCTTCAGGAGCGCCCAAGTTTGGGTCTGAAATATCTAAATCAGTAGGATCTTGAAGTTGTAACAAATTTGCGAGCTGAATTTTACTAATGTTTACATTGTTGTCCGCTGCCACCGTAGATTGCCTGTCTCGGATTAATTGCGCTTCCAATTGTAGCAAATCGCCCTTGGGATTTGATCCCGCATCCACTAGTTTTTGCATACGGTTTACTTGCAGCTGAGTTACGCGCTCTTGTTCTCTGGCTACAGCTAATATTTCTTTATTTAAAAGCACCTGTAAAAAAGCACTCGCTACATTTAGTCTTATATCGTTCTTCATAGACTCTAGGTCGTACAAAGAAGTCATATAGGCATAGTTGTTTTGTGCTATGCTGTTATACTTTCTCCCTCCATCATATACAACCCAACTCGCACCAATATTAGCAGAAACTGTTTGACGGCTTATTGAAGCAATTTGATTGGTTACTGGATCAATGTTTAGTCCATTGTTTAGACCATATCCTGTTCCGGCAGAAACCCCGGGCAAATAATCCCAATTGGCTTGACTGCTCGAATTATGGCTAATTTTTGCTTGTAACTCACTTTGCCTAACCTGAATATTGTTTTCAACGGCATATGCTACACACTCATCAATAGTCCATTGTTTGGCTTGTCCTATTACACTACCGTATACCAGTAATAAAAGGACCGAAAAATAGAAAGGTTTGGAATTCATGAAGAAAAAATTGAAAGATCAAGTAGCTACACAAATATAAAAGAAAGTACCTATAAACTAAGGCTGGCTCTCTGAATGTCGGGTTTGTGCTTTTTTATGACGGTAAAAGGCGTAACCTATTACCCCAAGTAAGAGGTAAGGAAAAGCCATCAGGTACATAATTCCACTATTTAAACCTGTTGCCACGGACGATCCTGCTTCTGTACTTGTTTCAGCCACTGCTTTACACATAGCGCATTGTGCACTTCCATCCAACGAAAAAATAAGAATCAAAACTAATATGCCAAACCACTTTTTCATACTGCAAAATTAGTTAATAATACGGTTGCATAAAGAGATAAACCAACACACCAGTTACCGCAACATAGAGCCATATCGGAAAAGCCCATCTCACCGTTTTCTTATGCTTTTCATACTCTCCAGTTAAACCTCTATAAATAGCGAACATGGCCAACGGTAGCACAGGTACACTTAACAAAATATGGGTAATTAAAATGAAGAAATAGAGTGACTTTAACCAACCTTCTCCGCCATACGGAATCGGGTCTGCATTAAGCTTACTTACTACATAAGACACTAAGAAGACCGCTGACAAGCCAAAAGCTGCCAACATAGCTCCGCGATGCGCTGCTATATTTTTGTTTCGAATAAACACTAAACCTAAGATTAATAGGATAGCTGTTGAACCGTTTAGAATGGCATGAAAAGCGGGCAGTGTTCCTCTATCTATTCCAAAATCAACCTTAAGCGTATCTGGGAATAGAATAAGTGCAGCCACCGCCAACGGAACTGCAATGGAGAGTATAACGATTAAACGAGTATAAAATTTATCCTTTTTTGGACTTTTCATTTCTCTTTCTTTCCTTTTCTTCTTGATGCTCTTTTTGAGATTTCTTTTTCTCAAATTCAGCAATTAATACCTTGATGTCATCCTTAAGCTTGTTGATCTCGTCAGGACTCCTACCATTATAAACACCCTTCAGATTTCCTTGTTCATCCGTTCGGCTTCTAATGTGACCTTCCCAGTCTACCAACACAAGATTTTCCGAATGTAAGTACCCTCCTGGAGCAGCAGAATCTTGCATCGCACTACTTAAGTAGCCTTCTGCTATTTTGTATATACTATCTTGATTTCCTGTAAGGAAATGCCATCTTCCGTTGATGGCTCCAATTCTTTTTTCATAGGCCTTTAGCACTTCTACCGTATCATGTTTTGGATCTACTGATATGGATACAATTCTAAAGTCCGTGTAACCTTTAAACCTATTCTGAACCTGCTGAACATTGTAATTCATAGCAGGGCAAATAACAGGACAGGTAGAGAAGAAAAAATTGACCAATACAATCTTGCCTCTTAATTCCTCCGAACTCAAAAGCGTATCGTCCTGTGTTCTAAACTCAAAATCAGGGACGGTGTAATGATTGGTATCTGAAACCCATTTACCATCCACCAGTTTTTCTTCTATTTGCTTTGGTCCTACATAATCCAACTTAACGAAAAAGGTTTCTTCTGCTAAGTAGACGAATAAAAAGTAAATTAAAAAAGGTAGTACCAGTAAACTTACCAATACTACCTTCTGGATATTTTTGTTGTTCATAGTTTCTATTGAAACTGGTTCATATAACCACCTTCGGCAAGTATGATAAACGTTAAATACGGGATTAAAATCAACATCGGCAGACCGATGGTCCACATAAAATTCTTTCTTTCGAATTTAAGGTGCATAAATTCAGCAACGATATAATACGCCTTAAATAAAGTAAGAACAATGAATATAATGTTAAGAATGGATGTTCCTAAAGCTTGAGCCATTAAAGCCTCTGGCTTAATAATACCCAAAACCACTTCTACGGTAGTTACTACCAATAGAATGATAAAAACCTTCCATATCCACCAAGTTCCTTCAGGACTCTCGTGGTGTTCGCTAGGTAAATTAGAATCAGACATAATCTTATAAATACTTTAAAATGTGATTAAACCAGATAAAAGAAGGTAAATACAAATACCCAAACTAAATCTACAAAGTGCCAATACAGACCCACTTTTTCAATCATTTCGTAGTGACCCCGTTTCTCGTAAGTACCCATTATTACGTTAATGAAAACGATAATATTTAGGATTACGCCTGAGAATACGTGTGTTCCGTGAAACCCTGTTACAAAGAAGAAGAAATCTGCAAACAACACATTTCCATACTCATTCTCTTTTAGTCGTGCACCTTGTAAAACTTCTGCTTTTGCCATTAAAGCTAAAGCTTCCGCTCGCTCTTTTGTTTCAGCCGTTTTACCTGGATTCCTTAAGGTAATATCCTGATTGTTTTTAAAAGCAGTTCTCACCTCTTCTGTAGAGAAATGATAATGCTCTCCATGCACACCAGGTTTTCCTTCAACAAGCTCGTGAAGTGTGACAATTTTGCCATCCATATCGCTTAGATACATCACCTCATTACTCTCCAATTGAATTGCTCCTTTATCTCCAGTGATAAAATGATACCACTCCCAAGCTTGAGAGCCTAAGAAAAAGAAACCTCCAATAATGGTTAATCCTAACCAAAAGATTACCCCTTTTCTATTCATATGATGACCTGCATTCACTGCCATTACCATGGTAACGGAACTCAGAATAAGAATAAAGGTCATTAAGGCCACAAATAAAAGTGGCCAATCTCCATGAAGGAATGGAAAGTGGGTAAATACGTTTTCAGCCACAGGCCAAGTATCTTCGTATTTGAAACGATACAAACCCATTGCTGTTAGGAATCCGGAAAATGAAAGGGCATCCGAAAGAAGGAAAAACCACATCATCATTTTGCCGTAGCTTACTCCGAAGGGTTGTCTTTTACCTCCCCACAAACTTCCCTGTTGATCTACAGTAGCTTCGTTAGCCATGCTTTAAAATTTTTGCAAGTTTAGCGAATAAATAACAAAAAGAGGAACAAATAAACCCATAGTCCGTCCAAAAAATGCCAGTAAGTGGCACTAATATCCAAACCATGGTGATCCTCTGAACTATATGCTCTTTTTTGAGCTCTAAAATACGTTACCAATAATACGATTATACCAGAAATAACATGCAACCAATGTAAAAAAGCTATTACATATACCCAAGATACAGCTGTGCTACTTCCTTTTCCGGTAAAAAACAAGCCTCTATCCATCAAGTCTGCCGCTCCTAAAAACTGCAAAACGGCAAAGGCTATGCCCAACATTAATGTAATGAGTATAGCTCTCGATAAACCTGCGAGATCATTCTTTTTAACCAAAGACTTGGCCCAAATCATTGTTATGCTGCTTAAAATAATAGCAATAGTTGCCCAAGTAAAAGCAGAAGGTAATTCAAACTGTAGCCATTTGTTTTCTGGGATTAAAGCAGAGCGACTAACTACGTAACCACTGGTTAATCCAGCAAAGGTCATTGTAATACTCGCCATTCCTATCCACAGAAGGGGTTTTCTTACTTTTCTCTTTTCTTGCTGCGTTAATGTTCCCACTTAAAAAATAAATTTATCAAGTACATAAATCAGTTGAACCACAGGAAGGTAAATAATACTTGCGATCATCAACTTTCTTGCGTCTTTTACTTCTTCGCTTCTAAATAAGGTAATAGCTTTCCCTAGAAGGAAAACACCCATTATAAGAACTAAAATAGACGACACTAAACTTAAATTGAAAGATCCTGTGATTTGAGTAAATGGCAATATCGATACTGGAATAATAAAAATGGTATAAATCAGAATCTGAAAGCTTGATTTTCTATCCCGCTTCCGGGAAGGCAATAAAACGTAATCTGCCTTTTTATAATCATCATCTGCTACCCAAGCAATTGCCCAAAAGTGAGTGAACTGCCATAAAAATTGAAGAGCAAAGAGAATTCCAGGTTCAATGTCAAAATCATTTGTAGCGGCAACCCATCCTAACAAAGCAGGAATTGCACCAGGAATAGCTCCTACAAATACCGCGATAGGGCCCTTCGCTTTTAGTGGTGTGTAAACAAGCACATAAATAAATAGCGCAAAGGCTCCAAAACCAGCGGTGAGTGAATTTATAGAATAGAGAAGCACCATTCCCACAAAAGCCATGAGCGTACAAGCAATCATAGCTTCTAAGTTGGTAAGCCTATTGGTAGGCAACGGACGTTTCTTAGTTCTTTCCATCAATAGGTCTCTGTCTCTTTCAATAATTTGATTGAATCCATTTGCAGCACCTACTACAAGGAAGCCTCCAAGACCTAGATAAACGATTTGTAAAAACGAGATGGATTGAGCACCTAACAGATAGCCTGCCACAGCAGAATAAACCACGCTAAGGTTTAGTCTCGCTTTAGTAAGCTCCATTACCGCACTTAATTTAGCGCTTAATGGCATGTTTTCGGCTTTAAGTTGCTGTGTTTTGCTCAAGTCTTACTTTTTCAAGCTGCAAAATTACAACTGATTTGATCCCCGTCCAAAATAGAATGATTCTAACTTAATTGATATTTTCTTTTACAATAAACCAAGGATTCAGTAAATCTGGCTTATTATACTTTAAAGGAGTGTCTACATCTGTGTGAAATATTTCAAATCCTGCTTGACGAACTATTGCATGTCCTGCAGCAGTGTCCCACTCCATAGTTGGCGCAAAACGAGGGTATACATCCGCACTTCCTTCAGCTACCATGCATATTTTCAAGCTACTTCCTCTCGATACAACTTCTGCATCAGGGTGCTGTTCTTTTACTTGATTAAAATAGGCCTGCGTTTCTTCGCTCATATGCGAACGACTTCCTACAACCGTAAAATTTCGCTCCCGATCTACCGGTAGTTTAACAGATGCTGAAATGAGACTTTCGGTATCGGACAACTTACTCAAATCTCCATTAAACTTAAATGCTCCTATGCCTTCTGCACCGAAATAAAGAGTTTCCTCAACCGGAACATATATCACTCCAAGAATTGGAATCTGATTTTTCACCAAGGCAATGTTTACGGTGAATTCACCATTTCTTTTTATAAACTCCTTCGTACCATCAAGCGGATCTACTACCCACAGCTCATCCCAATCCTCTCTATCTTTATAAGTCAATTGCTTTCCCTCTTCGCTTAAAACCGGAATCTTAGTTTCTTCTAAGGCTTCCATAATGGCTATATGCGATTTCTTATCTGCTTCCGTAAGTGGTGACTTATCGTCTTTGAACTCAACCTCAATATTGGTATTGTAAACGGAAAGAATTTCTTCCCCTGCTTTAATAGAAGCCTTGGCCGTAAGCCAAAGCAGATGGTTTAAATCTGACATTGTGTGTTGTATAAATAACAAGCCCGCCAAAGATAAACTCTAGCGGGCTTGTTTCATTTAAATATTGTTCTTATTGGAGCTTTGCGTTAATCGGCAATGTAAAACTCATTCTTACCGGCTTACCACGTTGTTTTGCAGGCTGAACCTTTGGAAGGCTCTTAACTACCCTTACAGCTTCATCATCTAAAAGCTGATCCACACCGCGTACTACCTCTACATTGGAAATAGAACCGTTTTTCTCAATCACAAAATTTACATATACTCTTCCTTGAATCCCCATTTGACGAGCCATCTCCGGAAACTTAAAGTTTCTACCAACATACTTTAGAATTTGTTGTTGGAAACAAGCCTTACGTGCTTCATTGTCTTTTTCATCTTCACAACCTGGAAATACGGGAACCGATTCTACTACAGCAAAATTGAGAACCTCATCCGATTCTTCCTCTTCCACTTCGATCACTTCCACTTCTTCCGTTTCATCCGTTTCTGTGGATTCGATTTCAAGTTCTTCTTCTAGCTCAACGTCATCTTCAACAACTTCAATCACCTCGGGTGGTGGAGGTGGAGGTGGAGGTGGAGGAGCAATCTCTCTTTGTGTAATTGGGATGATTTCATCATCCATTTCTACGTCCAACTCACCAAGATTGGCAATTGTTTGGTCATATGTTTTCCATTCAATGGCAACAATGACAACAATCAAGCTAAAAATCAGACCCGCTTGAACGAATATCATTCGCAAGTTTTCTAGATCTGCTTTAGGACTTTTTTTGGGTTCCATTATACAAAATGTTTTACGTGGGCATAAAGATAAACAAAATCACTCCTGACTTACAAAGGGGATTTTGATCATTTTATTAATTTAAGCTAAAACTTACCGGAATACCCATCTGCATTCTTACTTTTCTTCCATTATGACTAGCCGGACTAAAATCTGGAAGCGCTTTAATCACTCTTTTGGCTTCTGCATTTAAACCTTTATAATCACCTTTGAGCACTATATCTTTCACTTTTCCTTTTTCGGATATAATAAAAGACACAAATACCGTCCCTTCGTTGCCCATTTTTTTATCAAATTCAGGGTAAACCACGTTTTCGCTAATAAACCTAAGCATATAATCGTTCAAACACTCATTCCGCAATTCTCTATCTCCAATGTCTTCACACTCCAATGGCGCAGCCACTCTTTGCACCAATCTTGGCATTAATGTTTCTATACCTTCTAAATCTCTAGCATCGTTACCTCCAAGATCTACAATATCATTTAAAAGCTCATCTAAATCACCATCATCATCTATTAAGCTTGGTTCTGTAAGCTTTATGTCGGCAGGAAGCTTATCCACCATCGCCAATATATCATGATTTGGCTCTGTTTTTTTTTGTTCAACAACTTTAGGTTTTGACATATAGGTTACAATCGCATCCGCTGTGAAGAGCTCTTCTCGAGGCTCTGTTTCAGGTAAAACTTCAACCGTATAAGTAGTTGTCCATTGAAAAACGGTTATCAATCCTACTAAGGTTAAAGAGATACCAATTAAAAAGAAAATAGGTCTTTTACGTTCTAAATCCGCATTCGGGTTTTTTTTAGGTGTCATAAGCAAACTCGTTAAAATGAAAATCTAATGACCTTTGATGGTCAAAAAAAAGGCTTTAGCCTTGAATTAGGCTTTTGCTCTTCTGGTTAGCAAGGAGAACAAAAGCACGCCAACTGCAGAACCGATGGTATTGGACCAGAAATCGTGCCAATCCCCACTTCTGTTAGAGATCACGTATAGTTGCAATAGCTCTATAATTCCTCCATATAGAGAACATCCTACAACTATAAACCACAGGTACGCGCGTTTTGTGGAGTATTTTAAAGTATAACGAGAGAGTCCTAAAAATATTAGGATAGCAAGAAGAAAATAAATAGAAGAATGAATAATTTTATCATTCATGTTTTTTAGGGGATCAGGAATATCTTCCCCTGGTAATAAGCTTAAAATGGTAATAAAAATGCCCCAGACGTATGCTGGGGCAAAATATATATGTTTAGCGATTTGCTTATGTTGCTTTTTAAGCTCCAACCGATTCTGAATAAGTAGCAGAGTCCATCAGTCCGTCTAACTCAGAAGTATTACTGATTTTAATCTTAATCATCCAACCTTCACCATAAGGATCAGAATTTACTAACTCTGGGCTTTCTTCAATTTTTGGATTCATTTCTAACACTTCTCCAGAAAGAGGCATGAATAAATCAGAAACTGTTTTCACCGCTTCTACTGAACCAAATACTTCTTCTATATCTAGCTCTTCACCTTCAGTTTCAATTTCTACAAAAACGATATCGCCCAATTCGCCTTGAGCAAAATCAGTAATACCTATTGTGGCTGTATCTCCATCAATTTTTACCCACTCGTGGTCTTTGGTGTATTTTAGGTCTTCAGGAAAATTCATTGCTTAAAAATTTGAAACAAATGTAATCTTATTTGTGAAAAAAACGAATGCCTTATTGCCCTAGGTTTAATCTAAAACTTATGCCGAATTGATGTGTACTTATAGGGAAGGCATTAGACGTTTTGAAGCGAGAGAGGTTCATATCATAAAACAGCTTAGAGTTTACCCGTTTACTTAACTGATAATCTGCTGAAAACTGTAAAGATGTAATCCGCTGGCCTGCTGTGGCTTGATTAATCTGTTCCACAATTCTTCTGATAATAGTTACATTATCTCTGATCGAAAAATCAAGTTTTAGCTCTAGATTAGAAACAGGATTTGTTTTTCTTGAACCAATTGAGATGAACTTCAGCCTTAAATCTTTAATGATATAACCTGTACCAATTGTCCATACGGTACTTTTTGTTTCCGTTACCTGGGCATTGGAGAGACTAAGCGTTAAGTTTCTACTCTTTTTATAATCCAACCGAATACTCATACTATTCTTTAACTTCATATTGAAGCCTAAGAATGGCGAAAACTGTTCAGCCAATACTACAGCACCTATTTGACGTTCAGCTAAGAGATCTCCGTTATTGTCCAGTGGAGCTCTATCTTCATACTCGTCTATCAGCTGATCTCTTAACAAGTTGGTAGTACTATTATTGATCGTATATGTGGAGCTATAGGAGTGTGTTAAAACCAAACTCGTTAAGAAGCGTTTTACAAAAGGAATTTTACTTAAACCGTCATAGTTCACCTGCCAATTGGGTAGAGGGATGTTTCTTCGATAATTCGTTCCAAAGCTATTGATATCGTTTCCGGAATATGCCGCTAAAAAAGCAGGTATCAACACCTCTTGTGAGGTATGGCTAAAAAAGCGATATCCATAATCCGCAGAGTCTGGGTTACCAATTAACTCTGGTGAATATTCACCAGGAAAAATTGGATCTGCAGCATAGGCATCCGCCAATTGTTTTGAAACGGTTAATCTATTATCCAAAAACTGACTGTAAGCATCAGAATTGTACTCAGGTGCACTCTCACTTTCAAATGCTGTTCGTAATGTAAAATAGCTAATGGAGTAGTTTTCCGTCACAAAGCGATTCTGACTTTCAAACACTTCATTATCGTCATTGAAGCGGAAGAACTCAGAAGAGTTTCGAGAAACATTCTTTGTTGCTGATAGTACAATTCTGAAGCTTTTAATAGGCTCCGCAGTTACTCTAAACGACATGTTTTCTGAGTAGGTTCTAGTATACTGATTATTTAGTGCTGTGGAAGAAGTAAGCCAATTGTTATCTACCGCTATCTGACGGATGTCTGCTTGATCACCAAGAGTAAACAAGAAGCCTGGTGCACTCTGCTGTGCATTATCCATTCCCATGAGGGTGGCGGTTGGCAAGAAACCTGGAAGTAAAGTACCTTCTGACTTAGAAATATTTGCGGTGGCATTTTTCACCATCATCAGAGTCTTTAAAGTACCATTAAGAATCTTAGTTGCCAATGAGGGCTCTTCTTCTTCACCCTTGTCTTTATCATCTGCCGAATCCTCCCCTGAACGAGGATTAGCCAGCCTTCCTCTTCTATCCCTTCCTCGTGAAGGTCTGGAGCCTTGATTGATTTTTTTAAGATAGGGTATTTGATTGTAAAAGGCAATCATATTAAACTGCCCGTTCGCCTGTATTTGAGAATTATTCTGAATTGTATTTCCAAAATTCAGGCTATCTGGAACTGTATTTCCAGTAGCTGTTAGAGAGTTTGCTCTCCAATCATAATCTCCTGTATAAGTTGTAGATAGAGTTGCAAAATTCATGTAAGGCAGCTTATTAATGGGCACTTGCCACCTTACATTGATCGTTTGATGATAGTTTGTGGGCCTTCCAAAATCTCTAAGATTTTTCAGAATTTCGCTTCGCTCCTGTTGTTGTGTAAATGTAACGCTATCGTTATCCACCAACTCATCAATACGTGTATTCATTCGCGCATTGAAATCTAAGGTAAGTGACTTTGTTAAATCAAATAATACGCTATACTGCCTATCAAAGTTGAAATTCTTATTGTAGGTTACAGGAAGCTCAGCAATACTTTCAATGTTTCTAAGCTTTAAGGTATGGTAAGATCTATCCAGTGTACCAATAATGGTTACATTCTTAGGATAATAGTAAAAGTTGAAATCTCGAATTAAAGAGAGGTGTTTAGACCGAAAGATTTTTGATCTCTTAAATGGCTCAACCGGTTTCGGTTTTGCCGCCCAAGAGTAGTTTAACGAACCCGTATAGTTTTGTAATGTATCAAACTCTGTATTGATGTTTCGCCTTACAATTTCATTGAACGAATAACTTACACTGAAGTTTTCAATATTGTAGGGCATTGGAGCTTTTTGGCTTTTCCCGGTTCTATCCTTACCAACATTGGTAAAGTTTAAAGACCTTCTTTCGATAACGTCTTGGGAAATTTTTCTTAACTCCTCTTTTTCCGCTTCTGTTTCTAAGTTGTTTACGGCATCCTCAAATTCAATATCTGGATCTAATGGACTAAACTGCGGGTTGCTCCACTCCTTACTTGTACCAACAAACATGGGTATTCTCAAACCGTAATCTTTCGGAAAGAACTTATCCAATTGAAAACTTCCTTGCACATCATAAGCAAAGGTTTGTTCCTGATTTCTTTCTGAAACACTTTGATCAATGCTCCCAAAACCTACGCTACTTGTTCTACCGCTTACTTGAACGTTTGCAAAATCTGCTAATTGAGCGGCAACTCTTGCATTCGCTGCCCATCCACCTCTCTGATCAAATTCTGTGAGGCGCAGTTCATTCACCCATACTTCCGCGCATTTACTCATGCCGTCATCCCCATCCGTTGCCAGCCTTTTTCTACGGTTACGAACCCCGATTAGTATCGTTCTTACATTTCCAAGGTTTGGCGATCCAATAACCGAAACATTTGCGGCTCCTCTCTGAACGGTAAATACCTCCGTATTGGATAAACCTTGCCCTCTATACACTCTATCTCTCTCCAGTTTTGCTTGCTTTAAAACATCTAGTTCTAAATCAATATTGTTTGCCTCCGGCCAAATATCTGTAGGCAATGTCGCATCATCCTCGGTAACGGTTAAGGGCAATTCATACTCATAATAGTTTTGAGCATAATCTGCACCCATTCTAATAAAAACAGAAAGATCACCATCATTTAAGGTATAGCCCTCGTTCACGCCAGCAAGTTCCGCATGGGTAAACATTTTTAGCCTTTTATACAATCTCATATCGAAATTGAGATTTCTAAAAACGGCTCTTGCGCTTCCATCTTTAAGATCACACACCCTTAGGGAAAGAGATTGTTCGTTTTGTTGCTGAGCACTTGCTGTTCCAAATAATATCTGACGATCAATTCCTGGAGGAAGAACGTATGGGATGGGCTGACGAGAGGCATTTTGCTCAATATTTACTGCATTCACCTCAAATAGGGTTTCATCGTCCTCATCAATAGCTAAACCATCACCAAACTCATCTAAGTTGAAGGCATATCTTCGCCACTCTCCCCTTACAAGTTCCATCCGCGCAAAACGAAGAACTACCTCTTCTGGAAAGCTCTTCAAAAACATTCGGATAAAGCGAATCGATCTAAAATCGGTTATTGGTCCTACTTTAGTCTCAGGTTCAAATACTGGAATTTTAAACTGAATCCATCTTACGGGTAATCTCTGACCATTTGGTAATTCATGGCTTTCTGTTTCCACAATATCCGTAATATAGTTTGCACCCACTTGATTCAATTGACCAGGTCTCATGTTAATTCGGTACTGATAATAACCTTCAGTCTTACTTAAAGTCTGGTCTCCGTTAATGTCCTCTATATCCGGATTATTTGTGGCGAAAGCGGAAACACCATCTACCTGAGTTGTATTACTATTTCCTTGAGTATTGTTAAAGTTTTTGTAACGTTGACGAATATCTGCTGATGCTTGATCGAGTGCAGATCCTCGGTAGTACGTAAAGTTGTCACTAGAGGGGTCCGCAGCAGCGCTATTATAAGCCCCTGAATTTTGACCAAATGCAGCTTCTAATTGCTCTAAATACGATAGGCCGCCATCAAACCTATAGTTACGCTCTTGTTCATCGTTCAATAGATCGTAACCTACATCTTGCAAATTCTGTGTGGCTGCGTCATTATCAAAAGCAATTACTGGAGGTCTGGTTTTTGGTGTATATCCCCAAATTGTGGGATCCAATAAAGTGGTATCTCCATTTGACGGTATACCATTTTCAATAGCCTGCTTACCATCCTTTAAAATATCTTCACTTACACTTCCTAAGTTAAAGTAAAGGTCTCCTCCTTCAGGATTCGCCCCTCCGTTTTCATAAAACGGATCCATCATCCAAAATTGAATGAACTCAATATTTTGTTCCTCAAAGTTGGTGGTGCTTAAATCACGCATAATTCCCGCCCATCTAGAGCTTGGATTGAGCAGCTCACCAGAAGCGTTTATACCAGAAGAAACGCCTGGTTCTCCAGTTACATCATAATTATAAGGGCCTTTTTCCGCAGGGTAATAGGCCAAATCAAACATTCCTAAGTTTAATGGCTGAGATTGATCCAATTGTAGGTTTGGAAAAACTTCTGCTACTAGTACCTCTCTTGTTTCCGGTTCCGATTGAAGTTCAGGGTTATCTTTGATATTATCTGGTGTGCGTGCTTCACTACGATAAAATAGTGGATCTATACTATACCAAGCCAATCGAGCTCTATTATACCCATATGCCAAGTCATCTCTTGAGGCTTCTGGAAATAATTCAGGCTGGCCACTAGGTGTGCTTGCCAGTGACCAACTGGTAGATCTACCTCTTAAATCGATAGTGGTCTGGCTGCTTTCAAAATCATCTAAATAGGTAGTTTCCTCCCCATTAATTTCTATCCCTCGTGGAGAGCCTGGAACAAGTTGAGCATATTCTGCTTGCACCGTTAAGTTAGATGGCGCTTTAGTTTCTATAAAAGGTATAGCATCCACCGCTCTGGTTAAATAGGGTGCCTCCTTTGTAAAAGTTCCATTGAAACCAAAAATAGTATTGGATATTGGCTCACTACCAATATTTACTTTTTGAGTTAATGGTCGCTCTGTTAAATTCAAGATTGTACCCCCTACATTCAAGTTTTCATTCACCTTGTACTCCGCATTGAGCCCCATAAAGGTCTTAGTTTGAAAATTGAAGAGGGAATTGTTCTCAAAATCTACTTTAATAGGTAAGCCCGAACTAAGGATACCCTCATTGATTATTCTAACTCTCCCCAAGTTGTAATCTACAGTGTAATCCACATTCTCTGTTAAGGGCGCTCCTCCAGCAGAAACGGTAACCGATCCTCTTGGAATGTTAAAAGCGCCTAAAGTGATTTCGCTACCTGAAGAGGATTTATATTGACCTTTAATGAGGAATTTATTTAACTGTGTTTCATTTTGCGCCACAAACCTTGTAGAGTCATAAAGCTGTTGGAACACATATTTTTCTCTTGTCTCATCTGAATCCAACTTACGCTCAAGGTTTGACCCAAAAGGCTCTAGCACCGGAAATATGATACGTCCATTCTGTGGATTAATGGTAATAGGAGAGTTTGTGGCTTGATCGAATACAAAATCGAAAAAACCATCCGCTTGTGGATCGTTGTTTGCGTTTAACCTATCCAGCTCCATCACTCTCAGTAATAATTGATCTTTTAGATTTCCATCTGGCAGGTAAGGAATTGGTGTGCCTGATTCATCATCACGATAATAAATCTCTAGTCTAAAGTCTTCCTGGTTTACTTGAAATGCATTTAAAGAATAAACATTCTTCATCATCAAATCCCATACTGGTGCTTTTACATTCAGAATGGTACTTTTCAGCATTTTTGTAACCAAGGTTTTTGGTGGCGCTACCCCATCTGTGGAAAATTCACCCACTTGATATGTTTTTCCTCCTGCAGTAAATTGATATGAAACGGCTAATACCTCATCTTGATTGAGAGATGAGCTTAAAGAGATATAACCCAATTGGGGGTGAAAAGTAAATTCCGTGCTTCTAAGTTTACGTGCATTGGCTAGTTCAATGTATTCGTTTGCCTCCTCGTAACCAACTCCATTCAATGTAGTATTTACTGTGGATATATCTCTTACCCCACCTAATTCACGATCTAGAACTTCCGGATTTAAGGCGTTATTTCTATTATCAGGAAAACCTCTATTTGGAAAAAATCTTCCAAAGATTACCGGACCCGGAAGATTTGCGCTCGTATTTCTATACGTACTAGCGTTATTCGCTTCTCCCAAATCCATGAAAGCTACAATATTTCTTGTGTTATCTGTTTCTTGGCGCGTATTTGTAACCCAAACCTCCACTTTTGTTATTTGTACAGGTGAAGTAATTAACGGGGCGTTATCTAAAAACCTTTCGTAGTTATTCCTAAAGTAATGAGATAAGAAGAAGTGACGGTTTGCTTCGTATTGATCTCCCCAAATTTCGAATTCTGTTGTTGTAGCTCCTCCTTGTATGTTTATTGAAGAAGATTGGCTTCTTTGTTCTGAGAATACACCCGTTAATGTAAGTTTACCAAATTGGAACTGGCCTTTTACACCAAACAAGCTTTGTGCACCACTAATGAGCGTACTATTTAAGGGCATGCTTACATTCCCCAACTCCAGCTTTTTAACAATATCATCTTCCTCGCCAGTCCACTCCAGCTTTGTTTGATTCTCAAAAGAGAAGGTAGCCTCTGTATCGTAGTTTAAACCCACACTCACTTTGTCTCCAATACTACCGGTAACATTCATTTGAATTCTTTGATCGAAATCAAAGTTGAACGTAGATCTATTTCTCTCAGGTATAATAGGATTATCAATTTTTTGGAAACGACCTCCAAAACTCAATTCGGCATATCCTTGTGGTCGGATATCTATAACGTTGGTTCCGAATATCCGTTCAAAAACCTCACTGTTAACCTTTATTTGAGGAATAAGCGAACTAGAAGGATCTCTCCCTTCTGCTTTCGCGGCCTCCTCACTCTGGGTTTTTGCTTGCCAGTAATCGCTTACTTGTTTATTTGCAATATAATCTTGATACTCCTCTGGAGTCATCAGCATAGGAGGTTTGGTAACAATATTTCCAACTTTCTGGGTAACAATATACTGTCCTGTTTGAGGATCGTATTCAACTTCTTCCGTGTAATTAGAAGGGTTATTCAAGTAAAGCCCTCCTTCCTCTTCTTCAAAAGGATAGGGTAGTGTTGTATCTGGTTCATTGGTATCCGCTGGAAATATTAAATCTTCCGCATCCTGAAAATGTAAAACCCTATTGTTAGAGAATCCTGATAAGGAATATATAGCGATCACAAAACCTAAAAAGGCTACTGTTCTAAATACAACCGTCTTCATTACAATCTCTTCAGAGCGGTTTTAATCATCTCTTCCAACCCTATACTCGGATTTTCATTTTTGATATTGAACAGTAGTTTATCGGTTTGCTTGGTTGGATAGCCAAGCACTTCAAGAGCTGAAGATGCTTGAGGTATAATATTCGTTGTAAAGGTTCCTGCTTCAAGATTAGGAGAAGAACCCACTGATGAGACTTTATCCTTAAGGTCTACTATAATACGTTGCGCTGTTTTAGCACCTATTCCTTTTACGGATTTGAGAACGGCTACATTTCCAGAAGCTATACAATCTTGAACCTCTTCTGCCGAAAGACTACTTAGGATAACCCTTCCTGTATTTCCTCCTACACCAGAAACAGAAATCAATAAACTAAAAATTTCTTTTTCTATTTTATCATAAAAGCCGAACAAAGTTTGTGAATCTTCCTTATATATAGGAAAAACGTACAGCTTCACCTCACTCTTATCCGAAATTTGAGTGTAGGTATTGAGTGTAATGTTAACGTGATAACCCACACCGCTACAATCTATAATTGCGGTGGCAGGATTAACTTCCGCCAATTTTCCTTTTAAATAATAAATCATAGGTTCAGCCCCATTTTTTTGTCTAAGCTCACCGGCACTTAATACCGGATGGCATAGAAAACGCCAAAAATAGAAATTTCATATATGTAAAGGCATAAAAAAAGCCACGCAATTGCGTGGCTGAGTACTTTCAAAGAGTAAATGGTATTATTTAATCACCATTTTTTTCGTTTCTACGATTTTTCCTTCACTTTTTAGAGCATAATAATATACGCCACTAGGTAGTTCTGAAGCATCAAATTCGAACTCACCTTCAAGGCCTCTTAACGTTTCTTGTCTTACTTTACTTCCTAATAAATTGTAAAGTTCAAAGTAATTATCTCCACTATTATCAAGGTTATATGAAACCTTCGCTCTTCCTAATACTGGATTTGGGAAAACCGTTAAAGTTCCAGGAAGTTTATTTTCTTCTAAACTAATGGCATTTGACAAACAGAAATTCATCGTAAACGCTACACTATCGGTAGGGTTACCATCAACAAAGAAAACATATGTAATGGGTCCACAACCCAACCTTTTATCTCCGTCTGGGTAAACATGAGCTACAAAATTGGTAGAATCGGTCGTTTCTCCTTCAATTTCAATAGGAAATGGAGATTCTGAAATCGTTTCTTGAAAACAAACACCCCAACATATAGCGTTGTTGTCAGTTACAAAATTGTAGTTACCATCAATTCTCTTCACCTTAACATCCAAGTCATTCTTGGTTGTATTTCTCACATAAACATGACCCTCAATATCAGGACTGTTTACATTTCCAACAACATTAGCATCTCCCCAAACAATCTCAAGAGATTGGCCCCAGGAAAAAGTGGGTAAAATCAATATTACTGCAAGTAGATATCTATACATATTCGATAGGATTTTATAATTCAAATATAATGAATTTAATAATTCATTAAAAGGAGTTTTTGTAAGGTTGCAGTTCACTATAAAAAGGGGCCGCATATAGCAGCCCCTTTTGAATTTTATACTTTATTGATATGTGTAGATTACTCTACGATCAATTTTTCAATTTTCTTGTTTCCGTCAAGAACAATCTCTACTAAGTATACTCCAGACTGAAGATTAGAAACATCGATAGCCGTTTTGTGGCTACCAGCAGTCATCTCACCATTAACAGGCTGAGCAATTAACTTACCTGTAAGGTCTGTTAATTTAACAGAAACTTGTGCATCATTAGCCAATTCAAACTCAACGTTAGAAGAACCAACAGCTGGGTTTGGATATACATTCACAGAAGATAACATTTCTTGCTCTTCAAGAGAAATATTAGCACTGTTTACAAAATAAATGTCATCGATATAAACATCATTACCGAAAGCACTTGTTCCAGAAAACTTAACTAACAATTCAGAAGAACCATCGTAAGAAGAGATATCAATATCTGCTTTATCCCAATCTGTGGCTTGAGGATAAAAACGGTTCGTAGTAGCAGCTGCAGTAGATAATTGAGCTCCTGCTTTGCTCCAAACTGAGTTCCAAGTGGCTCCACAATCGTCAGAAACTAAAATTTCAAGCGCATCGTTTTCATTAGCATACTGAGCATACGCATAATCGAAACGAATTGCATTTCCTGTAGTTGTAGAAAGATCTAGTTTTTCAAATACTAAGTCAATAACCGCTCCAGCATCAATTGCGAAGTAGTCGAATCTATAAGACTTAGCTGAATTACCATGGCCACCAATGTCCCAAGATACAGATGAGTTGATCGTATTATCAACAGCATAAACTCTTGAACCTGTTGGGTTAATTTGAATAGAGTTAGCTGGTGCGGCTTGACCAATTGCATTCGACTCAAAACCTTCGTAGTGAGTAATTGCAAATGGGGTTGGATTGATCGTTATGATACTTGTTTCACCGTTAGAGTTGTTAGATGAGTTCACATCAACATACTTAGCTACACCAACTACGGAAACAGAGAAGTTGAAATCGTTAGATCCAGGAGACAAAGTAGCACTTGGAAAAGTAACTACTTGACTTCCATTTGCCGGTACGTTAGTAACCCACTGATCAACAGTAGCACCACCACTAATAGAATAGCTGGCTTTTACGCTATCTAGCGCAAATGCTTCATTGTTTACAACAGTAAATTCAGGAACTACTGATGAATTACAGTAGCCCGCAGGCACACTCATACTTCCAACAGCTCCAGCATCAGCTATAGACATTCCAGCAGGAAGATTGTAAGAAATAGGGCCTTTTGCTCCCGTTGTAATTTCTTGTTGACCTTCAGCGATGAAAGCAACAACTTCAAGATCACCTAAGCTCACTGGAATGTTATTGATATCTGCTGGGATTGTCCAAGTATACTGATAAGAACCAACAGTATTCATAGTAGTAGGAATATCAGCTCCCCACTGTCCTGTTAACAACTCACGTAACATGTGGTTGTGGTTGTAGTTACCGTTAGGAAGAACCTGATTAGGGTTTGCAGCTGCTCCTGTTTGAGGACCTTCAACGTTACTTTGAAGAACAGCTACGTTTAATTTAGCCATTGTTACTGAAGAAGTACCGGTGAAATAAGTCTCAACATCAACAGTAAGCGTATTGGTAGCGAAATCAATAGTTGCTTCTAGTGCAATATTTGCATTAGATCCTTCGCCAATCACGGTAGCACCAGTAGATGCCCATGAACCTCTACTTTGAGCCGTTCCTGAACCTTGTTGGTTTCCTGGGAATACTCTTCTATTCATAGTTCCCGCTGGGTAACCTGTTAAACCAGATTGGCCTGCAATCGCAGCACCCCATTGAGTGCGGAAATCCGGGTCATTTCCATTTGGGCTAGCAAAGCTTCCTTCATGGATATTAATAAGTACAACGTCACCAGGATTTGCATCAGCAAATTGCTGTGCTCTAAGGTGACCATCAGGACAGAAAGTACAATAGATGCCTGTAAACTCTTCGAGTACAGCATTTTTGTTTTCAGTAGACGTGCTTACTGGCAATTGCGCCAAAGCAGCCGTAGAAAATCCTAGTAAACTTGATAGGAATATAAGTTTTTTCATATGAGATATGATTTTTGTTTCTACAAAAGATGTAAAAATTAATCAGAATCCAAAATTTTGAACAAAGAAATTAACATAGAGACAACCTATATAATTTAGATGTTTTGTAATGCAGCAGACAAAATTAGCTCAATCTAAGGTCAGCATTGAAGTTTTGATTTGTTAGGCGCGCATAGAAAATACCTCAATTCGATGAATTTTAACATTTTAGTCCTTCCCTAAAACGATTCAAACCAAACTTCCCGAAATGTATTTGGGAAATAATGACTATTATTTTTGGCATACTCTATCTAGAATCCTTTGGAGATCCTTTTATACCTAAGTGTTTTGTTGGGATTATTAACCAATAGATGTAACATATCTTTAATAAAACCTCTTTGTTTTTATCAAAAATTCTATTTTGGCCCCTTATTTGAATTGGGACTATTCGTTTCGGAACAAGAAACGCGCACTGAATCTTAATTAAACAAACAGTTCACTATGAAAAATGTTCTCTTCATCCTTCTATTAATTGTAGGAATCTCTTTAAACAGCTTTGCACAGGATAAAGTTCCGGCTATAAAAATCAAAGATCTTAAAGGTAGTTTGGTAGATGCTTCGAAAATATCCAATGATGGCAAACCCGTTGTGATTAGTTTTTGGGCAACTTGGTGTAAACCTTGTATCCGTGAATTGAATGCTATTAATGATGAATATGTGGACTGGGTAGATGAAACGGGTTTAAAACTTGTGGCCATATCGATTGACGATACCCGTCAGTCTTCAAAAGTTCGTCCTTTTGTAGCCAGCCAAGGATGGGAATACGAAGTTTATCTTGACGAAAACTCAGAGTTGAGACGAGCTTTAAACGTAAACAACATTCCTCACACTTTTTTACTAAATGGTAAAGGGGAAATTGTTTGGCAACACAATGGATACCTTCCTGGAGATGAAGATCACCTTCACGAGTTGGTAGCTAAAGTAGCCAAAGGACAAGACATTAAGTAAATCACAATTCATCACCTAATTACTTAGAATGAAGAAAATAATTACCCCTATTTTCCTTCTTGGATTTGTTGTTGCTTTTGCCCAAAGCCAAACCAACTTTGGACAAATTACTGGAAACTTCCAATCTGACTTCCAATATTATATTGAAGACACTTTGATTGACCCAACCGGGCAAGCTTTTCCTGATGAACGATTGCTGGGAACTGGTTTTCTAAACCTAACCTACCGTAGAGACAATTTTATGGCAGGAATACGATATGAAAATTATCAAAACAACCGAGTTGGGCTTCCTGTTGGGTATCAAGGAGAAGGCATCACTTACAGATATGCACGCTTTATTAAAAACAGTTTTGACGTAACTGCGGGTAACTTTTACGAGCAATTCGGGTCAGGTTTAATTATGCGAGCTTATGAAGAACGAGGACTGGGTTTAGACAATAACCTTGATGGGCTACGTATGGTTTATACACCTGTAGAAGGAATTACCCTAAAAGGTTTAATTGGTAGACAAAGGAATTATTTTGAAAAAAGCAACAGTATCGTTCGTGGGTTTGACGGTGAATGGAGTTTGAAGAACACTCTAAACTGGGAGGGTTATACCAATCTAATATTAGGAGCCGGAATTGTAAGTAAGTTTCAACAGTTTAACAGTGCTCAGTATGTTTACCCAAATAATGTTGCTGCTGGTGCTTTTAGAGCTAATCTTATTACTGAACGTCTGAACTTTTTTGGCGAGTTTGCTTACAAAGCAAATGATCCAAGTCTGGACAATGCTGAAATCTTTAAACCGGGTACAGCGCTATATCTTACTGGTTCGTATACGGGTAATAACCTTGGAGCTTCTTTGAGTATTAAACACTACGACAACTTTTCATTTCGATCTGAACCCGCTACCGACCCTCAGCAACTGCTAGTAGGATACTTGCCTTCTGTTACTACGCTGCATACCTATGCTTTACCCGCGCTTTATGCTTACAATACAGTAATGACTGGTGAGCAAGGTTATCAAGGAGAAGTATCTTATAACTTTAAAAGAGGTACCGGTCTTGGCGGTAAATATGGAACAAAAGTAATGGCCAGTTTTGCTCAAAGCTTCAGTTTGGATAAAGATTACACGCCCAGAGATATTACAGATGATAATGACTCTGTAGTGGATCAAATAATAGGAGGTACAGATGGATATACCACTAATTTTGGTATTGGTGATTTTCAGTATTTCCATGATTTCCATGTTCAAATTCAGAAAAAACTGAGTAAAAAATGGAAGCTCAGCGCTACCTATTATAATTTCTTCTTTAATAACGATGCACTCCGAAAGGGTGTTGCTGGTGCTTTAGATTTTGAATTAATTAAAACGGATACAGATCCACAAACTTTTGATGTGAATGCTGCAGTTATAGAGTTATTGTGGAAAATTAAACCGGGGCATTCTCTTAGAACAGAAATCCAGGGTTTACTTACGGAGGGGCAAGACGGAAACTTTGGTGGAGATTGGGGATTGATCCTTATGGAATACTCCATTGCTCCCGAGTGGTTTTTCGCTATACAAGATGCTTATAACTTTGGGAACAATATAGAGGATCTACGTATTCACTATATTAGCGTTAATGTGGGTTATACACATGAAACAAATAGGTTCCAGTTGGGTTATGGTAGACAACAAGAAGGTGTTTTCTGCGTTGGTGGTATTTGTAGAGTTGTACCCGCATCTAACGGATTCACTTTTGGTGTAACCTCAAACTTTTAAATTGTGCGATATATAAAATTTTTAATTCCTGCCCTTGCCGTTTTCTTGGCAAGCTGTGATGAAATAGAAGAAGGAGAAAGAATTATCGATAATTCGTGTGAAGAATGTTCCGTTTCTGGAGATGATATATTTGTTGAACAGAAAAATGCCTTTATTGAGGAGTTCACTGGACATACTTGCAACAACTGCCCAACTGCGAACGCAGAAGCAAAAAAGATTTCAGATGAAAATCCTGGGCGAGTGATCTTGTTAGGAGTACATGCCAGTAACTTTGCCATACCAAATCCTGCAGAAGGTTATTTTGCTGACTTTAGAACGGAAATAGGTACTGATTACTTCAACTTTGTTAATCCATTTGGAGTTCCTTCAGGACTTGTTGACCGCTTGGATCAAGGTACTCAAACCTTTGCAAAGCCCTATTTATTTTGGAATACTGTAGTAGAAGATGTTTTAGACGCTGGAACTGCAGACATTGGTGTTTCCGTTCAAGATATTCAGTTTAACGCTGCAAATGGATCTTTAACCGTTGAGCCCAAGTTTAAAGTGATCAACGAACTTTCGGACAGAAGAGTGTTTTGGACTGCTTTTATTGCGGAAAATAAAATTAAGGCTCCACAAAAGCTGCCGGATAACTCAAAAGATACGAGCTATGTTCATAATCATGTTTTAAGAGGAAGTTTTAATGGCCTGTGGGGGCAACCCATTCCAGATTTTACCGGTGTGCCTGGAGATGTTAGTTGTTGTGCAAAAACCATCAATGTGGAAAATGAATGGGTACCCGAAAATCTAGAAATAATCGTTATTGCCTATGACAGAGATACCTATGAGGTGTTTCAAACGGTAAGTGTTCAGGTTTTACCTTGAAAATAATTAGAATCATATTACTCTGTTTGGTCTCTACTTGGGTAAGTGCTCAAAGTTTTGGTGGAGGAGTATATGCAGGAATGACTACAAGTCAGATTAATGGAGATAATCTCGGTGGATTTAATCTACCAGGCGCAAACATTGGTTTCTTTACGGATTATAAGATTAATGAGACTTCGTCTATTCAAATGGAGTTAGCCTTTATTCAAAAAGGTGCTAGAGAATTACCAAGTGATACAAGTAACTTCTATAAAGTTAGGCTCAACTATTTTGAAATCCCTTTACTTTATGTTTTCCGATGGAAAAAACTATCCATAGAGGTAGGTCCTGGTTTTGATTTTCTTCTATCTTCAACCGAGGAATCAAACGGTCTTAAGTTTGAAAGCAATCCTCCTTTTCATGATTTTAATGTAACGGGTATTTTAGGTTTTAACTGGCATTTTACTGAAAAAATCCATGTTAACTTTCGAAGCAACAACTCTCTAGACATTATTCGCGATGCGCAAAGTAATCCTGGAACTGGCCCAAATGCCATCCAGATCGGTCGATTGGGGCAGCGTAACATTGTTCTTAGCTTTGCGGTAGTGTATCACTTTAAATAAGAGATTCTTAAGTAGGTTTCAAAAAGTCTAGATTTCTTTTTAAACCTGAATATTTTGTCCGCTTAACCGCAGATTTCCTAAATACCTGTTTAAAAACTTCTTCTGTTATCTCTTCCCATTCTCTTGTATCCATATTTGGTAGATCTGGGTGGGGTTCAAACTCTGCCGTAGTATGCGGCTTCGAAAACCTATTCCAAGGACAAACATCTTGACAAATGTCACAGCCAAAAGCCCAGTTCTCCATACTCGACTTAAAGGAATTAGGTATTTCATCCTTTAGTTCAATAGTGAGGTAAGAAATACATTTTTGAGCGTCTAATAAATTGGGCTGAAGAATAGCATCCGTTGGACAAGCATCTATGCATTTGGTACAGCTGCCACAATGATCTGTAGTAGGATGGTCGGGTTCTAAGTCTAGGTCTAGAATTAATTCCCCAATAAAGTAAAAGGAACCAGCTCCTTTGCTCAATAACAATGTATGTTTTCCTATCCACCCTAAACCCGACTTTTCCGCCCAAGCTCTATCCATAACTGGAGCCGAGTCTACAAATGCTCTGCCATTTACTTCCCCAATTTCTTGGTTGATAAAGTGGTTCAGTTCCTTCAGTTTACGTTTGATGACAAAATGATAATCCTCACCGTAGGCATATTTGGCAATTTTTGGAGCACCTTCGTTTTGTTGTTTAGAGGGGTAATAGTTTAGCAGTACGGTAATCACAGATTTGGCACCATCCACCAGTTTAGTAGGGTCAAGTCGTTTATCAAAATGGTTTTCCATCCATTTCATTTCGCCATGATACCCCCTTTTAAGCCACTCTTCTAGCTTTGGAGCTTCTTCTTCCAAAAATCCAGCCTTTGATATACCGCAAGCCATAAAGCCCAATCTAAGGGCTTCATTCTTGATTAAATCAGCATATATAGCCTGATTAGAGTTCAAACAGACCGCTTTGAGTATTTGGCTTATTGAGCTTTAAATGATGGTAAGCTTTATCTGTAACAACTCTTCCTCTTTGTGTACGCATTAAAAAGCCTTCTTGGATGAGATAGGGTTCATAGACCTCTTCTAAAGTTCCAGATTGTTCCCCTACCGCTGTGGCAATTGTTCCTACACCAACCGGGCCTCCTTTAAATTTCTCGATTATGGTAGTTAAGATTTTATTATCCATTTCATCCAAACCATAATCATCTACGTTGAGTGCCTCTAAGCCGAACTGAGCAATTTCAAGGTTTATCGTTCCATTGCCTTTGATTTGGGCAAAGTCTCGCATTCTTCTCAATAAAGCATTTGCAATCCTTGGCGTACCTCGGCTTCTTCTAGCAATTTCAATTGCTGCGTTTTCTTCTATAGGCACTTCTAAAATACCAGCCGATCGTGTTATAATCGTGCTCAGGAGCTCGGAAGAGTAATACTGTAACCGACTGTTAATTCCGAATCGTGCTCTTAGTGGAGCTGTTAACAGACCAGAACGGGTAGTAGCTCCAATTAATGTAAATGGATTTAAATTGATTTGGACACTGCGGGCATTCGGTCCCGTTTCAATCATGATATCAATCCGATAGTCTTCCATAGCGGAATACAAGTACTCTTCTACAATGGGGCTTAAACGATGTATTTCATCTATAAATAGAACATCCCTTTCTTCTAAGTTTGTGAGTAAGCCAGCTAAATCGCCCGGTTTATCGATTACAGGTCCGGAGGTAATCTTAAGGCCCACCCCCAATTCGTTGGCAAGAATATGAGCTAAAGTGGTTTTACCCAACCCCGGAGGGCCATGAAGCAATACATGATCCAACGCATCTCCTCTTTGATTGGTCGCCTCTACAAAAATCTGTAGATTCTCAAGTACTTTATCCTGTCCGGCAAAGTCTTGAAAACTTATAGGACGCAACTTCTTTTCTATTTCGACTTCTTCCGAAGAAAAACCATCTGAACTACCATCAACCAATCGGTCCATTCAATTGTGCATTTTTACAAAGGTAAGGTAAGAAAGGCTTATCATTCTTTCCTTAAAAAAGTTCAAAAAAAAAGCAACTCAATTGAGTTGCTTTCTTTAAAACACTTTTTGTCTTAATGACTTCCTTCTTCCTCACCTTCCTGTAAAGGAGTAGTTTGTGGAACAAAGTCTTCATCCATTCCAGGCTTGCTATAATCGTAAGCCCAGCGATGTACTTCTGGAATTTCTCCTGGCCAGTTTCCGTGGATGTGTTCCACAGGTGTTGTCCATTCCATTGTATTTGACTTCCATGGATTTTGGGTAGATTTTTTACCACGAACGGCACTATAAAAGAAGTTGAATATGAATACTACTTGAGCAATACCTCCTACAATAGCGAAGATGCTCACCATTACATTGATGTCCGCAAGGTCATCAAACATTGGGAAAGATGTATTCGTGTAATACCTTCTAGGTAAACCTGCCATACCTAAGAAGTGCATGGGGAAGAATACACCGTACGCACACACAAAGGTGATCCAAAAGTGAATGTAACCCATGGATTTACTCATTCGTCTACCAAACATTTTAGGGAACCAATGATATACTCCTGCAAACATTCCAAAGATTGCAGAAAGACCCATTACAATGTGAAAGTGCGCTACTACAAAGTAGGTATCGTGTACATTAATATCTAATGCCGAATCTCCAAGGATAAGACCTGTAAGACCTCCAGTAATGAAGGTAGATACTAGACCTATAGAGAATAACATTGCTGGCGTTAGCCTAAGATTACCTTTCCACAGCGTAGTGATATAGTTAAATGCCTTTACAGCCGAGGGAATGGCAATAAGCAGTGTTGTAAACGTAAATACCGATCCTAAAAACGGACTCATACCTGTGACAAACATATGGTGACCCCATACGATAAAGGACAAGAATGCGATTGCTAGAATAGATCCTACCATCGCTCTATAACCAAAGATTGGCTTACGTGCGTTTGTAGAAATTACTTCAGAAGTAATACCTAGTGCTGGTAATAAGATGATATATACCTCTGGGTGACCTAAGAACCAGAATAAATGCTGGAACAAAACAGGACTACCTCCTTGATTACTCAATAACTCACCTGCTACCATTATATCCGATAGGTAGAAACTTGTTCCTAAACTTCTATCAAAAATCAACAATAATGCCGCTGAGAAAAGAACTGGAAATGAAAGTACCCCTAAAATAGCCGTTACAAAGAACGCCCAAATGGTAAGTGGAAGTCTAGTCATAGACATCCCTTTTGTACGGAGGTTCAATACGGTTACGATGTAATTTAGAGCTCCTAATAGAGAGGAGACAATAAACAGAGACATACTCACCAGCCAGAGCGTCATACCCATACCTGACCCAGGCATAGCTTGGGGTAGCGCACTTAATGGCGGATAAATAGTCCAACCTGCAGCTGCGGGTCCGCTCTCTACAAATAAGGAAACCACCATTACCACACTGGAAGCAAAAAAGAACCAGTAAGAAAGCATATTGATAAAGCCAGAAGCCATATCACGTGCTCCAATTTGAAGTGGAATTAATAGGTTTGAGAAAGTACCACTTAAACCAGCGGTTAATACAAAGAATACCATGATGGTACCGTGAATGGTAACTAAAGCCAAATAGATATTTGGATCCATAACGCCATCCGTACCCCATTTTCCAAGCAGTGCTTCTAGAATAGGCCATTCCTTTTCAGGCCAAGCCAATTGCAATCTAAACAGCAAAGACATTCCAACTCCGATAATCCCCATAATCATCCCTGTAATCAGGAACTGCTTGGCGATCATCTTATGATCCATACTGAAGACGTACTTCTCAATAAAAGACTGTTCGTGGTGATGATCGTGTTCTTCGTGTGCAGACATATCCTCTATTCTCTTTAAAATCTTTTTACTTATAGTTCAGCGAACGCTTTTTGTTCTTTAATCCAGTTGTTGTATTCTTCCTCCGTTTCTACAACAATCTTCATTTGCATATTGTAATGAGCAGATCCACAAATCTTGTTACAGAGAATGAGGTAGTCAAATTCCCATGGCTCTTCTCCTTTTGTTTCTCTTACTGCATTTACACTTTCTACTTTTTTTATCACGTCTTCTCTCAGCCTCATATCTGCTGTAGTAATGGAAGGTGTAAAACCGAACTGAGTAGCCGTACCTGGAACACAATTCATTTGAACTCTAAAGTGAGGTAAATAAGCCGAATGTATTACATCCTGACTTCTAAATTTGAAAAGAACCGGTTTTCCAACAGGTAAGTGCAATTCAGTAGTGATGATATCGTCTTTAGCGTACTTATCATCACCATCTACACCTAGAGTATTTACTCCTTCGATAAGGCCCACATTAGCATATCCTAATGTATTATCGTTTCCTGCATAACGTGCAGTCCAACCAAATTGTTTAGCATACAATTCAATAATCATTGGCTCTTCATCATCTGCAGAAGGGTTCATAATATTGGTCCATGTAGTAAGACCATAAATGATTAACGCAGCTAGAACTACAGCCGGAACAATCGTCCAAATAAATTCTAACCTGTTATCATGTTCCATGTAAACCGCCTTCTTCTTTTTGCTTCCGCGAAAACGGTAAGCGAAAACAAATAATAAGGTTTGCGTAATAAAAAACACAATTACGATTAACCACATGGATATGTTCCAAAGGTTATCAATGTCTACTCCATGTTCAGACGCTGGTCCAGGTAGTAAGACGTCTTTGTATTCCCACATCAACCAAATGAAGCTACCAAACATGAAAATCATGAAAATAAGCATCAACAGACCTTGTGTTCTGTTATCCTTATCGGTAACATCTGTATCCGAGGTATCGTCCTTTTTTAAACTACTTGATACTTCCAGAACTCTTGCAGCTTGTGCTACAACTAATACTCCAAGTATTACAACTAATATGATCAATAATGTTTCCATTCGTATCTACTATCTACTTTTTGTAATGGGTAATATCTTCTCTTTGAACAGTGGCTTCCTTTAAGCCTTCTTTTAAGGTTTTCGACAATTCAAAAACCCGAATGATCTGCGCAGTGGCAATACAAGCCAACATGCAAATGCTTATGATAAGGATTACTTCCACGTTACTATCCATTTAATAATGATGATGCTTACTTTCTGTTAGCATTGGGTGCCCTTCTGGCATTAGTTTAGCCTTCGCTAAAGAACTAAACACCACGAATAAGAATAAACCCGCAAAACCAAGGAAGGTTCCAATATGTGTCCATCCAATGCTCCACTCACCACCAACACTTCCAGGGTGAATAAGAATGTAAACATCTAACCAGTGACCTACAATCATAATGATACCTGCTGTGATTACGAAACCAATATTTCGCTTAGAATCACGGCTCATTAAGATTAGAATTGGGAATACAAAGTTCATCGCCAACATAGCAAAGAAGAGTCCTTTGTATTCTCCCCAACGGGCCATATAATACGTTACTTCTTCTGGAATGTTAGAGTACCAAATCAGCATAAACTGAGAGAACCATAAGTATGTCCAGAAAATAGAGAAAGCAAACATGAACTTAGCCAAATCCTGAAGGTGGCTATTGTTAACCTCTTGCATTAAGCCCTTACTCTTTAAGAAAATCACTAAAAGTGTCATCACCGTAAGTGCACTTACAAAGATTCCAGCAAAGATGTACCATCCGAATAGTGTACTAAACCAGTGCGTATCAATACTCATGATCCAGTCCCATGCGCTGGTAGAAGATGTAACTGCAAAGAATACTAAGAAACCAGCAGAGATGTTACGCATCTTTTTCCACTTCTTCCAGCTATCTGGTGTTGTTTCTAAACTCAAAGACATTTTTCTTAGAATGAAAGCTACTCCTGCCCATCCGATTAGATAGATTACTGTTCTAATGGTAAAGAATGAACCATTCAAGTATCCTTCTTTTCCAGCAATGATAGAATCATAATTAGCGCTTTCAGGGTCCATAATTCCTTCTGCCATCCAGTGCCATAAATGGTGGGTGTGGTTCAATCCAAAAATGATTAAAACAATCATGATAATAACAGGAATAGCAATGTACTGGGCCATAGCCTCCATTACTCTTGTTACCACGATTGACCATCCCGCTTGAGCCGCATATTGGATCGCCAAGAAAAACAACGCTCCTAAGGCTAGTGCCATGAAGAAGAAGTTGTTGGTCAGCAAATTTGCCCAAGGTCTATTTACTTGTTGATGATGAATATGCTCTGCATCGTGATGTTCTGGAGAAGCATAGAAATGATTGTTTTCCCGCGTAGCTCTTGAAGAGCTGCTTCTGTGAAACTCATCCTCATAATGCTCTGGCTCCACTCTACCACTTTTCTTGTGAATCATTTTATGAGCCCCATGCTCTTCAGCGTGATGTTCCGCACTATGATGTGCGTCACCTCCATGATGATCGTCTGCATGTTCCGCATGATCTGCTCCACCTTCATGATGTTCCGTGTGTTCGGCATCATGATGGTCTCCACCTCCCATAAAGCTAGCACCAATAGATATGGCACCAATTAGCATTAGTACGAAGGTTATAGTCTTTAATTTTCCGGTAAATTCAAACATAAACTCTTGAACTTAGGATTGAGTGTTATTAACTTCTTGATCTTCTCCCTCTGTTGAAGCTTCAGCTTCTTCAGTTGTGTCTTCTTCTTTTTCGTCTCCACCGATAAGGTCCGCACGTAACTTCATTACATACTGTGTAACCTTCCATCTCTCTTCTGGTGTTAACTGAGCGGCATGAGGCCCCATCAAGTTTTTACCATAAGTGATTACATGAAAAACGCTTCCTTCTGTTATCTCTCTAGCTGCATAAGAAGGTATTCCAAGGAACTTTTCTCTTTTCATTAAGATACCGTTTCCATCTCCTTTTTCACCATGACAGTGTGTACAGAAAATACCATAAAGTTTGGCCGCATCTGCAAGGTTTAAAGAATCTGCAGGTATAGATGCAGGAACTTTCATATTGGCCTTAGCCAATTCGTATCCTTCGTTGGTATTCGGATACTTTTCATAACTCATGAAGCCTCTTGCAATCGTTCCTTCAACCGGTTTTCTAGATCCTAAACTGTCACTAAAAAAATTGTGCGCCTGATAAGCTTCTACTGCCGGACCTCTGTACATGTCTGGCATGTACTCCCACCCTGTAGAAGTTTTATCATTACCACAAGAAGTCATCAATAGAACTCCACCGGTAATTAAAGTTATTGCGGCAAAAATGTTTTTTCTAAGCATCGATACCTTAATTGTTGTTTTCACTTATCTCAATGGCTCCTGATTCACGAAGAAGAGAAACCAATTCATCTTTATCACCTTTCAGCTCCACCTCCATTAAGAACTTATCATCTGTAGTTCTAGGATCTGGATTTTGCGCCTTTCTACCTGGGTATATATCATTTCTAATAAAGAATGTCCATACCATTAAGTGTGCAGCAAAAAACACGGTTAACTCAAACATAATAG
>CAZAJG010000002.1:53498-58088 GCA_964485405.1 uncultured Owenweeksia sp.
GTACAAAAGCAGGCATGTTTTCACCCCAGTCAAAACTAGGCTTACCACCAATATTCATTGGCCAGTCTACAATCATCATCCCATAAGTGAGCGATATTGCTGTGATTAAACCCAAACAACCGTACATAAAAGCTGCAATTGCAATACGGGTTGTTTTAAGCCCCATAGCATGGTCTAAACCGTGCACCGGGAAAGGAGAATACACTTCTTGAATGCTATACCCCTTTTCTCTAAGATCTTTAACCCCTTTCAACAAGATGTCATCGTCATCGTAAAGGGCGCTGATTATTTCGTTGTTAGTGGCCATCTTCTTTCTCGTGTAATTTTTTATAATTCTCTCCTGATGATTTCAAAATGGTTTTCAATTCCGCTTGAGCAATTACCGGGAAGGTACGTGCATAAAGCAAGAATAAAACAAAGAAGAAACCAATAGTACCTATAAAAATGCCGATGTCTACAAAAGTTGGTGAGAACATACTCCATGAAGATGGTAAGTAATCTCTATGTAGAGAAGTAACAATGATTACAAAACGCTCAAACCACATCCCTATATTCACTACAATAGAGATGAAGAAGGTAAACATGATACTTGTTCTTAGCTTTTTAAACCACATAAACTGAGGACTAAACACATTACAAGTCATCATACTCCAATACGCCCATGCGTAAGGACCAGTTGCTCTATTTAAGAAGGCATACTGTTCATATTCTACACCACTATACCAAGCAATAAACAACTCAGTTATATACGCTACACCTACAATAGATCCGGTAAGCATAATCACAATATTCATCATTTCAATATGCTCGATGGTGATGTAGTCTTCCATCTTAAACATCTTGCGTACAATGATCAATAAGGTTTGTACCATCGCAAATCCAGAGAAAATCGCTCCAGCCACAAAGTATGGTGGGAAGATGGTGGTGTGCCATCCCGGAATAACTGAGGTGGCAAAGTCCATAGATACAATAGTATGTACAGAAAGTACAAGAGGTGTTGCTAAACCAGCTAATACTAAGGATACCTCCTCAAATCTCTGCCAGTGTTTTGCTTTTCCACCCCATCCAAAACTTAAAATTTTATAGATGTGCTTTGTTACCGGGCGAACGGCTCTATCGCGGATCATGGCGAAATCAGGAATAAGACCTACATACCAGAATACTACCGATACAGAGAAATATGTTGAAATCGCAAATACATCCCATAAAAGGGGCGAGTTAAAGTTTACCCAAAGAGAACCAAACTGATTTGGAATTGGAAAAACGTAATACGCTTGCCAAATACGTCCCATGTGAATACCTGGGAAAAGTGCCGCTTGAATTACCGAAAAAATAGTCATGGCCTCAGCCGAACGGTTGATAGACATTCTCCATTTTTGACGGAAAAGCAAAAGTACTGCGGAAATCAACGTTCCGGCATGACCAATACCTACCCACCAAACGAAGTTGGTAATATCCCAAGCCCAATCTACTGTGTTATTCAATCCCCAAACACCAATACCTACACCAATGGTATATAGAATACATCCTATTCCCCAAAGGAAGGCAGCAAGTGAAAGCGAAAAAACAATCCACCATGATCTTGGTGCTTTTGTTTCTACAGGTCTGGCAACGTCTACCGTTATGTCGTGATAACTCTTATCACCTGTAATTAATGGAGTCCTTATCGGAGCTTCGTAATGCATACGTTGTGATCTTTATAATTTTATTACGCGTTGTTTCTAACCTTAGTTTGATAAAATACCGATGGCTGGGTACCTACTTCCTCTAGCAAATGATACATTCTATCATCTTCTTTCAGTTTAAATACTTCGCTCTTTTTATCGTTTACATCACCAAAAGTAATGGCTCCTGTATCACAAGCACTTTGGCAAGCTGTTTTAATCTCACCATCTTTCAACATACGACCTTCTTTCTTCGCTTGTAATTTCCCTAACTGTGTACGTTGAACACAGAAGGAACATTTTTCCATTACCCCTCTTGTACGTACCGTAACATCTGGGTTCAACACCATTCTACCCAAATCATCATTCATGGAATAGTTGATATCAAACTTCTCATTATCGTTATACAAGAACCAGTTAAATCGTCTTACTTTATAAGGACAGTTGTTTGCACAATAACGCGTTCCGATACAACGGTTATACGTCATTTGGTTCATTCCTTCAGCACTATGTGTAGTAGCTGCTACTGGACAAACCGTTTCGCAAGGTGCATGGTTACAGTGTTGACACATTACAGGTTGGAAAACCACTTCAGGGCTTTCTCCTGCTTCTTCCATTTCAGCGAACATATCCGTTACACCTTTAGAACCAGGCATAATTCCTATCCCTTCGTAACCTTTCTCTTCAGCAATTTCTTCTGTCATATCACTACTGTAGTAGCGATCAATACGCAACCAGTGCATATTACGGTTCTTTCTGATCTCTTCTTTTCCTACTACAGGAACGTTATTCTCTGAGTGACAAGAAATCACACAAGCTCCGCATCCGTTACATAGGTTTAAGTCGATAGACATATTCCACATATGCCCAGTCTCATGGTCGAAATCATCCCAAAGATTGGTTTCATCCGTGCTCAATGGACCTTTGAACGTTTCGAACATGGTAGGTTGGTTCCAACCTTTTCCATTTTCAGCAACCGCAGGTTCATTCAAATAGGTATCCAGAGAAATCTCATTTACAATCTTTCTTCCCATCATGGTGTGAGCCAACTGGAAGCTTGCAAACTCATGCTCGCCTTCTGCCTTTTCAATATCAATAGAAGCTGAATGCGATCCATTCATGATCATGAATGCATTTTTTCCTAAATCGTCAGAAACCTTACCCGAACCTTTTCTACCGTAACCTACAGCTAAACCGATGGTTCCCGGTGTTTGACCTGGCTGGATCAATACAGGTACGTTCGTTAAAGAATTTCCATTTGCTTTTATATTCACCATGCTACCGTTTAAGGCACCATTGGCTAAATTTCTGTTCTCTAGCTCTAATTTTTTAGCATCAACCGCTGAAACCGTAATGTAGTTATCCCAAGAAAGACGGGTAATTGGATCTGGTAATTCTTGAAGCCAAGGGTTATTGGCTAAGCTACCGGTTCCTACCGCTGTTTTTTGGTAAAACATTACTTCCATACCACCAGACTTCATTTTAGAAATTCTGGTTGCTGCATCATTCAAAGAAGTATTTTCTTCTACCTCTCCTTCCTCAACACTTATTTCTTCTACTTCAAGCGCTTCCATTGCAGTATGGAATACTCCATCATGAAGTGTTTTATCCCAGCTTGCTCCATTTAAAATAGAAGCTGACCAGTTGTTCATCAAGTAAGACTTGTAGGACGCACTGCTTCCCATCCACTTCAACAAACACTCCTCGGTTTGACGTGTACTGAACAATGGGCTAATTACGGGCTGTTGAAGACTGTAATGCCCATCAACTGGCATCGCATCACCCCAGCTTTCCAAGTAGTTACTCTTTGCGCAAGCATACTTAGAGGCCGCTGTAGTTTCATCGTTCTTTTCTGAAAAAGAAACAGTTAAGCCTACTTTCTTCATTCCTGCTTCAAACTTACCATCATTGGCTAAGCGGTAAACAGGATTAATATTATCCATAAACAAAGCACCCACTTTACCGCCATTCATATCGGCAATAAGCTGGTTCATTGCTTTATCATTTCCTTGACGGAAATAAGCTCTCTTACTAAAATCTATAGTAGAACCATTGTTGCCTAACATATTGTTGATGGCAATTACAATGGATTCAATATCTGCGTTGTTTGAACCTGAAACGATCAAAGCATTTGATCCGGCTTTCAGTAATTCTTTAGCGGCTGCTTTAATTTGAGCATTTCCTTTAGCTCCAGGTAAAGATGATCCACCTTTAGCCGCAGCAATCTCATTGTGCAACGCGATGATCGCACCACCCATTTCTGAAGGCTTCATTCTGTGGCGCTTGTCTGCATTACTACCTGTAAGGCTCATATTGCTTTCAAACTGAATATGTCTAGACATATTCTTACCTGGCTTTCTGCGGGTAGCGTAATCTCCACTCACACTTTGACCAATCCAATCTCCTAAGAAATCAGCATCAAAACTTACAATTACATCTGCCTTTTTAAAGTCATATATGGGCAAAGCTCTTTTCCCAGTTGCAGCAGCAACAGCGTCTAGCTTGCCAGAGTAAGAGAACATATCAAAGCTATAGTGCTTGAATGTTTCATACTTAGCGCTCCACTCTCCTACCAACTTTTTCATGGTGGGGCTTAAAACAGAAGAGGTAAGAAGTACAATTTCCTTTCCACTAGCAACTGCTTTTGCCAAATCTTTAGACACTCCTGAATCAACAGAAGTCCAATCGGATACCTCACCATTGATCATAGGCTTTTGCAAGCGAGTAGCATCGTATAAGTTTAATACCGATGCATGAATTCTTGCATTTGCACCAGCGTTGTAAGCTGCCATATTATTATTAACAGCAGTCAATGAAGATTTTATTTCCTTTTTAATGACTCCCATTGCTGAATTCTTACGACCTTCTCTAAGTAATTTTTCTTGTGGAGTTTCTCCTCCTTGAGGTGGTCTTACATTATCAAGAT
>CAZAJG010000002.1:58098-62120 GCA_964485405.1 uncultured Owenweeksia sp.
TGATAGGACGACCTTCTCTAGTCTTTACCAAAATAGAAGCATAATCACTACCATCAAAATATGTAGATGCGTAATAATTTGCAATCCCAGGGATCAACTCTTCTGGAGCTACTACATAAGGAATCGATTCTACTACAGGAGCTTCACATGCAGCAAGTGTAGCTGCAGCAGTGGAGAATCCCATATACTTTAAGAAGTCTCTTCTGCTTGTATTAGAACTCTCTAGTTTTTCATCCCCTAGAAACTCTTGATTGGAAACATCAGAAGCAAACTCATTTTCTTTGAGGTTTTGAACCTCTTCAGTATTCGCTAGCTCTGCGATTCCTTTCCAGTATTTTTTAGTTTCTGCCATTATTGTAAGGAAAGATTATTCAAAAAAATATTAATAGTGACACTTACCACATTCCAATCCACCGATCATCTCAACCGTGATCTCTGCATCTGCACCATACTTCTCTTTAAGTTTTTCGTGCATCTCTGTGTAGTAGGCATTTGATTCAACTTTCACCTCAGTTTCTCTGTGACAGTTGATACACCAACCCATTGTTAATGGAGAGTACTGATATACTTCTTCCATTTCTTCGATCGGTCCGTGACAAGTTTGACACTCAATCTCTCCAGCCGTTACGTGCTGAGAGTGATTAAAATATGCCAAATCTGGTAAGTTATGGATACGCACCCATTTGATAGGCTTCTCTTCGTATCCTTCTATGTACTGTTTCTTTTCGTTATCCCAACCTACTGCTGCATAAATCTTAGCAATCTCCTCTTCACCGTAGTTTGGTCCTTCTGCAATATTCATATGGCAGTTCAAACAAACCGATGCAGATGGAATATTAGAGTGCTTCCCTTTACGAGCTCCGTAGTGGCAATAGTTGCAATCAATCTGATTCTCACCCGCGTGAAGCTTGTGCGAAAATTTGATCGGCTGCTCAGGTTGGTACTCTTGTGACACATTCACACTCATTAGGAGTAAGTAAACTTGTTGTAAGAATACAACTGCAATGAGTATCGTTAAAAGAGTTGTGATTTTAGGATTTTTAAGTGCTGCACGAGTGATTACGTTAGCATCTTCAACAATAGAAGAAGTTGGATCCCCCTTAACCTGCTTTAAAGTATTCTTAACACGAACGAGTAAGAAGACTAGAACCAAAAGAATGGTTCCTAATATCAAAAGTGTAGTTGTATTGTCACCTTCTTCTGACACTACCGAAACATCACCTCCACCGGTTTCGTCTTTAGGTACAGGTTTTCCTCCTTCAATCGTATAAACCAAGATATCGTCAATATCCTGATCGGATAGAGCTGGGAAAGCGGTCATGATAGAACCGTTGTATTCTTCAAAGACTGCAATAGCGTCTTTGTCTCCACTTTCTCTTAGTTCTTGATTGTTTCGGATCCACTTTTGGAGCCATTCACGCGTTCTCCTTTCGGTAACATCGCCTAAAGCAGGACCAATTAGTCGTTTGTCCAGTTTATGACAAGAGGCGCAATTTGCGTTAAAAAGGGTCTTTCCGTTGACCGCATCACCTGTATATTCGTCTTGCGCAGACGTCAACAAAGGGCTCATTGCTAATAAGATAGCAAATAAAAACTGCGGAATTCGTTCGGTTAAACGGTTTTTCATTGTGTATACCATATAAATATAGCCGGTCGTTCTTCGAGCCGCAAATTTAAGACTTAAAGCTTTTTAACGAAGGCTGTGCTGGAATCCGCAACAATTTAAAAACATTCTAAATAATTTTAGAACCTATATTCAGGTTTATATGGTTGACTTACCTTTGTTTAGAAATTAAACTTAAAATGAAAAACCCAAAATATTTTTTTTTTATCCTGCTTTTTTCTGTTTTTTCGATCTCCTCGATTGCTCAAGAAGCAGATAGTGCATCATCAAACCGTCTTATCCTAGTTGAACAGGAAGGTATCCAAGACCTTTTATCCCTTTATCAAGAGGAAAATGAAGTTCGTGGAGGAATTGAAGGTTACCGAGTACAAGTGTTTAATGGCAGAAAAGATCCTTGTATGCAAAAGCGGATGCAGTTTATAAAAAACCACCCTGACGAGAGTGTAGAGATCTTGTATGAAGCACCTGAATACAGAGTTCAAGTGGGCAATTTCAGAACTCAACTGGAAGCCGAGAAATACCTCAACGAAATTCTTGAAGAATTCAGCGGAAGCTTTGTGGTAAAAACCATTATCAAACTTCCTCGTTTGCACCAGCTTAAAGAGCAGCCACAAGAATAAACCATTCGTTCATTTATTCTTAAACTCACAAAACAAAAAAGCCGACTCAATGAGTCGGCTTTTTTGTTTTATATATTCTTCTTCTAGAAGTTATTTCAAAGTCTTCTTCACTTCTACCTCTTCAAATCCTTCAACGATGTCACCTACTTTGATATCGTTGAAATTCTTGATGTTCAAACCACATTCGTAGCCTTTGTTTACTTCTTTCACATCGTCTTTGAAACGTTTCAGAGATCCAAGTTCACCCGTGTACACAACCACACCATCACGTATGATACGTATTTTGGTATTTCTTTTCACTGTTCCATCCAGCACATAACAACCTGCTATGGTTCCAACTTTAGAAATCTTGAATGTCTCTCTAATTTCAATGTTACAAACAATCTCCTCTTTTACATCCGGAGAAAGCATGCCTTCCATTGCATCTTTGATTTCATTAATAGCATCATAGATGATAGAGTATAGACGAATATCTACATTTTCTTTTTCAGCAATTTTGCGTGCATTTCCAGATGGACGCACTTGGAAACCAACAATAATGGCATCTGAAGCTGCTGCTAAGAGAATATCTGATTCACTAATCTGACCTACAGCCTTGTGAATGATATTAACTTGAATCTCCTCAGTAGAAAGCTTTTGTAGAGAGTCAGACAACGCTTCAATAGAACCGTCCACATCCCCTTTTACAATAATGTTCAACTCTTGGAAATCTCCAATTGCCAAACGTCTTCCAATTTCTTCCAGAGTAAGGTTCTTCTGGCTACGTGCACTCTGTTCGCGCTGAAGTTGTGTACGCTTGGAAGCAATGGATTTTGCATCTTTTTCATCGTCCATTACCACAAAGGTATCTCCAGCTTGCGGTGCTCCATCTAAACCCAATATACTTACAGGTTGAGCCGGTCCAGCTTCTTGAACTCTTTGTCCTCGCTCATCCATCATGGCTCTTACTTTACCACTGTATTGACCGGCTAGTACATAATCCCCAATTTTAAGGGTTCCGTTTTGGATCAAAATAGTAGTTACATATCCACGACCTTTATCTAAGGAGGCTTCAACTATTGTACCGTTTGAGTTACGATTTGGATTCGCTTTTAATTCGAGCAGTTCTGCTTCTAACAATACTTTCTCTAAAAGCTCATTCACACCCATTCCTGTTTTAGCAGAGATATCATGAGATTGAATTTTACCACCCCAATCTTCTACTAAAAGGTTCATCTGAGCCAGAGACTCTTTAATTTTATCTGGATTAGCTGCTTCTCGGTCTACCTTATTGATGGCAAACACAATTGGTACTTGTGCTGCTTGAGCATGACTAATCGCTTCTTTCGTTTGAGGCATTACGTCATCATCTGCTGCGATAACAATAATCGCAATATCCGTAACCTTAGCACCTCTAGCACGCATCGCGGTAAACGCTTCGTGACCTGGTGTATCTAGGAAGGTCATGTGTTGACCTGTTTCAAGCTCTACAGAGTAGGCTCCAATATGTTGTGTAATACCACCAGACTCACCGGCAATTACATTTGCTTTTCTTACGTAATCCAGTAAGGATGTTTTACCGTGGTCAACGTGCCCCATAACTGTAACAATAGGAGCTCTATCTTCTAGATCCTCTTCAGAATCTTCGATAACCTCCATAGCATCTGTTACATCGGCACTCACAAACTCAACGGAGAAACCGAATTCTTCCGCTACAATATTGAGTGTTTCTCCATCTAGTCTTTGGTTCATGGTTACCATCATACCTAAAGACATACAGGCAGAAATAATATCTGCTA
>CAZAJG010000002.1:62130-74634 GCA_964485405.1 uncultured Owenweeksia sp.
CTGTAACACACATCATGTTAGCCAATTCGCTAACCGTTACAAATTCTGTAACCTTGATGGTTTTGGTCTCCTCTTCTTGACGCAGTTCATCAAGAGCAACTTGCTCTTTTCTCTCTTGCCTCTTTTCTCTTCTAAGCTTAGATCCTTTAGACTTTTTACCGCCTCCAGTAAGCTTCTCAAGCGTTTCTTTAATCTGCTTCTGGATTTCTTCTGGTGTAAGCTCTCTTTTAGGCTCTACCTTACGGCCACGACCTTTTCCACCTCCACGTTGATTTCCACCACCGCGATTTTGGTTATTGGGCCTATTGCCTGCTCCACCTGTATTAGTAGTTGAATCGCCTGGTTTAACAATTCGTTTACGTTGTCTTTTCTTTCCGGGAGTGCCTTTATTATCTGCGCTACTGGCTACCTTTTTCTTTTTCGGTCTTTCAAATTTACTTAGGTCAACCTTCTCGCCAGTGAACTTAGGACCAGAAAGCTTTTGAAATTTGGTTTCAATTTTTCCTTCTTGATCTTCTGATTCCTTGTTTCCTTCATTCTCTTGCTCCGGCTTTTCTTCAACAGGGGCTGCCGCTTCGACTTTTACTTCCGGAGTTTTTTCCTCTGCTTTCTTTTCTTCCTTAACCTCAACAATAGGCTCTTCTTTTGGCTCATCTACGGCAACAACCTCTTCCTCTTTTTGAGGAGCTGCTTTTACCTCTTCAGCCTCAGGCTTCACCTCAGGAGCTTTTTCTTCTTTTTTCTCTTCTTTAACCTCCTTGACCTCCGCCTCAACAGGCTTTGGTGTCTCTTCCTCTACCTTCACCTCTGGTTCAGGAACAGTTTCTTCCACTGAAGCAACAGGCTCAACAATAACCTCTTCCTCTTTTGGAGGTGTGGGTATTGGCTCTTCTTTCTTTTCTTCAGCAACAACTTCTTCGGGCTCAGGCTCAGGTGCCTTTTTATCCAAATCAATTTTACCTACAGTTTTTGGTCCAGAAAGTGTTGCTTTTCCCTTAATCACACTTGATTCGGGAGAAACTTCAGGAGCTTCATCTACCACTTCTTCTTTTTCAGCGCGCAGCGCTTCCTTCTCCTCTTTTTTCTGAAGACTAACTTTTTCCGAGGCTTCTTTTCTTGCTTTGTCTGGAGCAAACTTCTCCAGGGCCAGTTGTATATACTCCTCGCTAATTTTTGTGGTAGGTCTCATTTTTTCAGAGATCCCCTGATCTTCTAAAAAGTCCATAACGGTACTAACACCGGTATTGCACTCTTTCGCCAATTGACTAAGTCTTAAAGACTTTTCTGCCATAAAATTTGGTTTCCTTTATTCTTCAAATTCGGATCGCAATATGCTTCTTACCTCTTCAACAGTTTCTTCTTCGAGGTCTGTTCTAGACACAAGTTCTTCAACACTTAAATCTAAAACGCTTCTAGCGGTATCACAACCCTTAGCTTTTAATTCTTCGATTATCCAGCTTTCAATTTCATCTGAAAACTCGGTTAATTCGATATCTTCATCTTCGTCTACATCTCTGTAAACATCGATTTCATAGCCTGTTAACTGTCCGGCTAATTTAATATTCATTCCTCGTTTACCAATAGCCAAAGAAACCTGGTCCGGTTTTAAAAACACCTCAGCTTTCATTTCTGATTCGTCTAAAACAATGGAGGTAACTTTTGCTGGGCTCAATGCTCTTTGTACAAAAAGTTGAGCATTGTTGGTATAGTTGATTACATCAATATTTTCGTTTCCTAGCTCTCTTACAATACTGTGAATACGACTCCCTTTCATCCCTACACAGGCTCCTACCGGGTCAATTCTATCATCGTAAGATTCTACTGCAACTTTTGCTTTTTCACCTGGCTCGCGAACCACTTTTTTCACTACAATTAAACCATCAAAAACCTCTGGAATTTCCTGTTCAAAAAGTTTCTCCAAAAATTTAGGGTTGGTTCTGGAAAGAATAACCACTGGTTTATTTCCTTTCAAATCTACCGTTTTAACTACCGCACGAACGGTATCTCCTTTACGGTAAAAATCACCTTGAATTTGTTGATCTTTTGGGAGAACCAATTCATTTTGGTCGTCATCATAAATGATTACGGCTCTTGGTCTTACATGGTGAATTTCACCCGTAAGAATTTCTCCTTCCAGATCCTTATATTTCTTGTAGATGATTCCATTATCATGCTCTTGAATCTTCTGAACCAAATTCTGGCGAAAAGCCAAAACAAACCTTCTTCCTAAATCAATCAGCTTAACTTCTTCTGACACTTCTTCACCCACTTCAAAATCAGGCTCAATCGCCAATGCTTCAGTAAGCTCAACCTCAAGGTTTTCATCATCAACCTCTCCATCCGCAACAATTACTCTGTTTCTCCAGATTTCAAGGTCTCCTTTATCAGGGTTTACAATAATGTCAAAATTTTCATCCGTTCCAAACCTCTTCAACAATTGACTTCTAAAAGCTTCTTCTATGATAGCCATTAGTGTTACTCTGTCAATGTTTTTTTCGTCTTTAAACTCGGAAAAACTTTCTATGATAGCCTGATTTTCCATCTTATCCTTTAAATATTTAAAATCTTAATTCTAAACTTATTTCCTTTATTTCCTCAAGGGAAACATTTTCTTCTTTTTGAACCTTTATTTTACCCTTACCAACTGGTTTGGGTTGCTTTTCGCTCCAGCTCACGGTTACCGTATCATTCTCAAATTTTGTGAAATCACCGTTTAATTCCAAACCGTTGTTCAAAATCACTTTAACAGGTCTCCCTACGCTTTTGATGTATTGCTCTTTTACAGTAAAAGGAGAACCTACTCCCGGAGACGATACTTCTATTTGAAATTCATCTCCGTCTTCATCCAGACTTCTTTCAACAAATCTACTAATGCGTATAAGCTGATCTATAGAAATCCCGTCTAAATGATCTACAAGCACCTTTATTCTATCATCTGAACTAATGTTCAAATCAACCAAAAAAGCTTCTTCTTTGGTTATTGCTTGTGTTACCAGTTCCTTAACCTTTTGCGAATCGATCATATACGGTTAATAAAAGAGGGGACAACCGTCCCCTCTTTGCGAGTGCAAATATATAACAATATATTATTATAAATGAAAGTTCTAAGACTGCATTAATTTGGCCAGAACTTCTTGCATTCCTTCCTCTGCCTTTTTTTGAATGTGTCGTGAATTTGGGAAACTTTTGAGATCCATTGTGTTGGGATCAATCACCCATATAGGTGTGTTTTTTTGAACGTGATACAAAAGATTTGCTGCTGGATAAACATTCAGAGAAGTTCCGATAACTAGTAAAAGGTCACAAGCTTCCACCACTTTTTCTGCTTCTAGCATCATGGGTACTTCTTCTCCAAACCAAACTACGTGTGGTCGAAGCTGTGAATTTTCCTCACACATATCTCCTTCTTTCAACTCCCAACCTTCAATCTTGTAAATAAGATTTGGGTTTACCGAGCTTCGTGATTTTCTCAACTCTCCATGTAAATGAAGAACTTGCGAGGAACCAGCTCTCTCATGTAAATCGTCTATATTTTGGGTGATCACTTCAACGTTGAAATTCGCTTCTAATTCCACTAAGGTTTTATGAGCTTCGTTAGGGCTTACTTCCAACAATTGCTTCCTTCGTTGATTGTAGAACTCTAAAACCAATTGTTGATTGGCTTTCCATGCCTCAGGGGTTGCTACCTCGTATATGTTGTGTTTTTCCCAAAGACCATCGCTATCTCTAAAAGTAGAGATTCCACTTTCGGCACTCATCCCTGCACCACTAAACACTGCAATGTTTTTCACTACAAAACGCTTTTGTTTGTTTAAATCACGTCCAAAGTAGCAATATCTTTTACAGTAGTAGAATTTCCGTCTGGGTCTTCTATCTCTAAAGTTAAGCTGTAACTCCCTAACTGCACGTTTTCAGAATTGAAAGTAGCTTCCAGCACAAAAAGCGTACTTGTATTTCCACTTGCATCTAGCAAAATAATATGAGCAATAGAATTATCGGATTGATTGTAGAGAATGGCACTCACCGTGTAAGTTGTAAGACTTGACGCATTGTAATCATCTCGAACATTTACCGTTAGAGTGGCACTACTATCTGTTGAGCCACTAGTGGTATCTATAATACTAGAAGATAGATTAAAGCTTGATAAATATGGAGCTCCATTTAAGTCAAAGCTTAAGCTTTGCTCATCGCTTTGTTGGTCTAGAAAAACAACTCTTTCATCTGTTTCAAAGCCCGTGGCCTCTACCGTTATAATATTCTCAGACAAGCGCACTTTATTCAGTTCGTAAAAACCATCGTCATCGGATGATGTTGTGGCCGAACCTGTTTCGTCTCCATCGGTATAAGCGGCTGTAATTTTTGCCCCCTCAATTACCTCTCCATTATTATCCGTAATTGTGCCACTCAAACTTCCTTCGTTTGGGCCGAAAATATTTTTCTCACAAGATATTATGAATGGTACGATTACCAGAAAACCTATTCCTATTTTAAAGTATCTTCTCATGACTAAAATAATTTTCTTATGCCTTTACGGCTCAATTTCTTATCCTCTGATTTCATTCTTTTACTTGCCTTTTTATACTCCTTTGAAGATTGATGCAACGTCTCATTTTTCAACGGGCTTATATACGGTGTAATGTAAATTACTGTTTCTAAGTAGTTTTTAACTTTTGTTTTATTTCTAAAAAGGAGATTTAAAACCGGAATGTATCTAAGAATAGGTACACCAGAAACGCCATCTGCTTCTTCTGCTTCAATTAGCCCACCTATAATTAATGTCTCCCCATTCTTCACCATCACTTTGGTATTTATGGCATTCGTGAGCGTATTGATTTCTCCTTCGGCTTCGGAAATCAAAAAATCTGAGCTGTTTCCTTTTACCGTCATCTGAATATCATCATTGCTCATCACTACAGGCGTAACATCAAGAGATATCCCAGCGTCAATGCTTTGAAGGTTTGTGGTTAGGCCATTGATACTAGCCGTTTGCAACTGAACGTATCTTTTCTCTTTAATCTCGATTGTTGCTTTTTCGTTATTGGTCGTAACTACATGGGGATTGGTAAGTATGTTGGCATATTCCTTTTCTACTAAGGCTCTTAAATTTGCCTTAAAGTTCGGATTAAGCTGTCCTAAAAAAGAGTAGCTAAAATCAATACCTGCTCCAGGGTTGTAATTTATATCCGAAAGTCTACCCGTTTGTCCGGAAGTTACATCTATTCCCCAGCTGAATTGATCTCCATGACTGTATTCAACAATGAGCAGCTCTATACTTACTCGAATTGGTTTAAAGTCTACAATTCGAAATTTACTCACCGTTTCTTTTATATCCGATAAAGTACCTTCTAGCATAATGGCATTCAAGGATTCAACCGGGTACATTTTTGCGGTTACGCCAAGCTTTGTCGCTTGAGTTTGTATTTCTGTATGGTCAAGATGTTGCGGATGGTAAGTGTATAGAACCTTTTTGTCCCCCACAATATCCTCTGCTCCCTTTCCATACACTATATATCTGTTTTGCTCTTTCACCGCAAGCATACCCGACCGATAGGTAGCTTCATCGACTACATGATTCAACGAAAAAGTTTCAATATCCAGATTTGCGTAAACATCTACGCCTCCAACATAAGTAAAAGATACTCCTGCTTCTTTTTGAATATCATCAAAGAGCTCTCTCAGATCCTTATTTTTCATGTGAGCATGATAAAGGCCGCTATGATATTTCTTTAAATGTTTAAAGTGAAGCTTATGATACACCACTGAATCGCGATATTGATCATACTCTGAATGCTTTACCGAATCTGGGTGGTGATGAAATACGCCTGGTAATTCAAAGTTATGACCAAAAATGGTAAAGGATTCTTTCTCTTTTTCTGGGACCGCAGCAATAGAATCTACTCTGTTGGTAACCAAGGAGTCCTTCACCTGTGCCTTCATTTGCACGGTTAAGGCGAAGAGAAAAACTATACTTAAATAGTTCTTTTTTCGGATTCCATTTCCTAAAACGTGGAACCGATTTTGGATCATCTTGGGGTAATATCGTTTTTTCATAAGAGGTATTTATTTAACCGATCCATCTGGCATGGTTGTGTTGCTCAGTGTTGCAGCGTCAAAATTTGGTAATGTGATATAGGCAGGCATCTGATCCGTTTTTCCAAATTGAGTTTTATAGTTAAGGTTTGTTTGAACTTCATCAATTATCCAAACATTACCGTCTCCTTTAACTTTACTCGCAGCAGCTCTTTGATTTCCAAATAGATCTTTTTGCTTTTTCGATGTGCCTCTAATTTTATCCGAATAAAGATATTCATGACTATTCCCATGTTTTAAGAACACCCTTGCTCCCAACTTCAGTTCTGTTAAAGGCACAACTTGATCATTCGTAAAAATGGTAACTGAATCAGCGGTCCAGTATTCTGAAGCATTTAAGTTCTTCTTTTTAACACTTCCCAGCTCTTTATAGGGTGTTTGCACATAAATAGTCTTAAAAACAGGAGGAGTATAACCCGAGAAATAAGCTCTAAATGGGCTCTTTCTCTTTCTAGCAGTATGTTTTTGTGGAGAAGAAACTCTGATTCTCTTCGCTACTTTTATAGAGCCATAAGCATTATGAGCCTCGTGAACACCCAAGTACTCTCCCGTTTTGGCATTCTTCAATACAAATTGGTCCACAGCCTTAACCACTGTTCCTTGAACCGAACTTAGCGGAGTTCCTGATTTTGGTAATATTTGCCACCAATTTTCAAATGCCGTGCTTGGTGTAGCCATAATCATATTGCCTCCACCGTGGTTTGGATAGGTATAAGGTTTGGAAACCGAAGCCAACTCAAATTTGGTATCTCTATGCCTCAATCGAATCCAACTTCCATAAAGAACCTGTTCGCTAGGTGAAGCTCCATGATTCTGCACATCAGAAGCTCCATCATTCATGGTGTAATTTGCAATAATCGAGGAATAGTTTGGGTGACTTGGATCTATATCCTTTAAGCGCCATTCATCTATATGGGCTGGTTTAACATGACCTTTCCAAACTCTAAAATCAAAAAGGTAACCTTTAAAGAAGTACTTACGGGTCAACAGGTCATCAAACTCAGCATCGCTGTTGTAATTGTTCACATTCAAATTGTAACCAGCTCCTACAAGGTAGGTTTGATTACTTCCGTCTTCGGGGTCAAAGAAACGGGTGAAAGAGTTATCAAAGAACTTGGTATCGTGAAAACTAATTTGTTTACTACCCTTGCTCGCTCCGTCAATAAATAATTCTACGGTTAGAGTTTGGTGTTGACTGTTGTGCGCCAAATGGAAAGCTACATTTTGCTCGATGTTGTTATCCAATTCATAATCCCAATTGAGCTTCTCCGAAATATTGATGAATGGCACAATGTACTTCTCGTTTATGGTAGTTTTTTCAAACACTTTCCTAAACAAATGGAAAGATATCGTTCGATCCGCTTCCCTACGGATGTCAAAGCCTACGCCCGCCTTAATCTCGCTTCCAGCAGTATACGTTTTAGCCCGTTGTACTAATACTTGAACCTCACCATTATTTTCCCCGGCCATCACATTCATTTCAAGGGTGGTTTTCAAGTGAGCTCCAGTGGAAGCCCCAGAAGATATGGTTAAAGGCGCTTGGCTCGCGGACCATTTTCCAGAGGCTTTATCCATTTCATTTGAAAAACGTCCATTAAAACTATAATTCCCTTTATCCCAGGCTACATTCTTTAAACTCAATCGTAGATATTCATAATGCGGATGTAAAGGTGTTACCAAACTTGCATGAGCCGTTAAGCCCGCTCTTTCTTTGATCTCAGCATCTGTAAGTGCCTTGGCCCAAACATTTACTCTACTCATGTTTCCGTCTAAAGCTTGTCTGGAGCCATAATCATCTTTTCCAATGTGAATAGGTACCTTATCATCTATCAAAGTAATCGGACCGGTAGAACTACTGGACACCAACGTTCCATTAATGAACAACTTAGCTTTATTGTTGCCCAACACGGCTGCATAATGTCTCCATGTATTTACATCCCCGCCAGTTTTCCAATCCAGATTATGATTATTGTTATTCGCCTGACGGTGATAGAATGTTATCTGATTTGTTCCTTTCTTAGGATGTAGGAAGAAACCTTCCCTCTTGTTGATCAGAACTGCATCATCATTCCAGATTGAAGAATGTCCTTTCGCCCAAGTTTCAAGAGTTATTTCCTTCTCAAACTTAAGATTTGGTCCGTAGTTAAACTGGGTTGGGACAAAACCTGTTTCAGAGTTATGGGAAGAGTTAGATTGCCAGTTGGAAAGCATACCTTGAAAAGCTTGATTGTAAACCCAGTCGCCACTGCCATTATCAAAAGGATAATAAGCGATAAGTTCAACAAAATCTGGATGGTTAAAAGTTACTGGTTTTGTGCTCCATTCTTTTATGGTTGTTGCCGACAGGGCTTTTCTCCACAAACGAACTTCATCAATTTGACCTTTAAAATACTTGGAGGATGCATCATGGGAATATCCAATTAGAATGCGATCTTGGGATTGATCTGATTGGGTTTTACTACCACTGGCAACCAATACTCCATCTACATATAGTTTCTGACCGTTAATAGATGAACCCATAGCATGAGCGACATGGTGCCATTTCCCATCGGCATAGTTCTTTCCAGAAGAATGGATAATTTCATTATTCCAAACTCTAGCGTACATATCTCCATTTTTGAGATATATATGCCTGTCGTATTGCTTTAAAACTCCTTTATCATAAAGCACGGCACTAAACAAGCCTCCATCTCCATGGCTTGTTTTAAACCACATCTCATGGGTAATTTCAGTTTCTGGGCCATCCAGCATCACCTCTATTCTTCGACTTCCGTCAAAGTTGGCCGAGTGATTGGTTTTGGGAGCTTGATAATTTAAGATAGTTGATTGAATCGGCACCTCCAAATAGTCATCCTGTCCATCAAACTCCAACATAGTTAAAGGACGACCTAGTGATCCTTTAAGATTGGCATTTGTAAGATTTGCTTGTTCAAAATTGGCAAAATCAAGGGTAGAGCCGGCAAAATCTATCCCGTTCAAATTCGCATAGCTAAAATCAACACCGGATAAATTGGTATTGGTAAAACTTGCATTCATATCCGCCAGGTTTATTGAATCCATAGCAGACCCGTGGAAATCGGTAAAACCGATAAAATTTGGATTTACAAATTTGGATTGAGCAAGAACAGCGGATTGGAAGTCAACTGTATCGAAAGTACAGTTATGGAATTCCACCTCTCTTAAAACAGCATCTCTGAAATTGGTTTTATGAAATACTACATTATAGAATTTTGCTCCAGTGAGGTCACTACCTTCAAAATCTACGGCATGTAAATCGGAACTCCCGTATACAACTATGTTCTTAAGGTTTGGATTATTCGTAAAATCTAAGCCTTTTAAATTCGTGTTTGAGAATGTAGCTCCATCAAAATTACTGCTATTATTAAGTGTAGAATAGCTTAAATCAGAATTGGTAAACAGTACAGAATTAAAATCAATTCCTGATAAATCAGATTTATGAATATCCACATTGGTGAAGTTGGAAGCGGAAAAATCCGCACCGGTCAATTCCGCCCCTACAAGTGTCATATTCGTAAAGGCCATTCCGGTGGCGGTAACACCCTTCATGTTCAATTTACCCAAATCCATATCGAGCCAATTCCCTCCGCTTATATCTGCATTCTCCAGATTTACGCGAATAAAAGACGAATTGTTATGTACAGTCATACTTTTCAACTCTGTATTGCCTGTAAAATCCAACTTTTCCCAAACCGTTTCGCTTAAAGATGCATTGTTGAATTTGGTAGCGGTATTAATGCTGATGGAGTCCAAATGACAACCTGTGAATTCTACGTTTTCAAAATCAGCCCCAGTGATGGTTCCCCCATCTTTTATAGTTACCTGATTAAACTCGGCTCCACCGAAATCAACTGTGGCTATGGTTGGAGACATAATCATTAAGTGACTTAAGCTGGAAGAGGAAAAATTAAGCTGATTCCAGTTTAGGCTTTTTAACGATAGGTTTTTAAGCGTGCTCTGATTTAGAGTAACATTGTTAACACTCCAGTCTACAGTGGTTATGTCTTGAAGGGTAAGGTGATTAAATGTAGAACTTTTGAAAACAGCTTGATCCAGGTTTGTACTGCCCTTAAAATACACGTAATTGGCTTGGGTAATATTCTCAAGTGTTGCGGATTTCAGTTTAGTATCTAAAAAGGTCATCTGGTACATATCCACTGCATCAAATATGGATTTGGTGAGATCACTCCCATCCATTTTACTGTGGTGCATTTTTCCGTTATGGAACTCTGTGGCTATTAAGAATTTATCCGAAAAGGTTTTGTAGTTGTAATCTGTATTGTTGCATACGCTAGCGGCTTGTATATGCTCTACGCTACAATCTACAACCACTAGAGCAGGAGCAGGAGGTATTGGCTTTTCTTTCCGTGGAGAAGGAAGGCTTGGGCCTTTTACTTTCACGGATACATCAAAGTCCTTATCTCCAAGGTTTACGGTCCAATAACAGCAGTTTTCCCAATGACAATGGGTATGGCAGCACCAGTGATAACTACAATGCAATTTTTTTAAATGATAGGTGTGTTTTCCTAAACCGTAATGTCCGCGTACACCTACCGTAGCAGAAGGTTCGTGAAAGTATACATGTGCGTACAGGTCTGTAACTTTTACAACGCCCACATTCAGTAAAGAGGTGTGAAGATTCACATCCAGTTTCCCAGAATTTTTATCGTAGTCGATTGTAGCTTCTCCTAGCTCTTTGTGCCAGTGTCCAAATATTGGAAGGTTAATATCAACAAAGGCATCTACTTCTCCATCTAAATGGGTAAGCTCCCAATGTGATCCGCTTTGCTCCAGCTTTACATCAAAACTAGATCTTCCAAAATGCGGCAAAGAGCCATGAGAACTAAAGGATATATACTTTTTACTGTTTTCTTTCGCATAGGTAAACTCTGCTTCTTCCAACTGAATGTTAAACACACGAAAGGCTTCATACCCTTGGAAATAGGTTATTTCTTTTGGGGTTCCATTAATCTCAATATCTATTTCTGAACCAAAACCAGGCACCCAGGCATGAGCGCTTCCACTCCAGGCTGTTTCTGTAACATCTACCTCCATTTCAGCAAAAGTCATCCCTTCAAAACCTATGTAGGCATCGCCATGAAAGAAATCCAAATGGTGTTTTCCATCGCTGTGTTTACTGGTTTGAAATGCGATATCAAATTGACCGACACCCATGTCAATATCAGCTGTAGCCGCAATAGTATCCGGTCCAAATTTAAAATCCATATTGGCCAATTGATGCCCCAGTACTGCTGCCGCCCCATATAGCTCACCGCTTCCTGCATCGAAATCAATAGAAACATCTCCAACAACGCTTACCAAATCGGTATTGCCCGCAGGATTTGGTATATCAAACTCAGCATTAAACTGAAAATGTTTATCATCCACATTTAAGTCAATTTCTCCTATTTCGGCATTTACGAGAACGGCATCACCGGTACCTGAAATTTCAAACCCTGTAAATGTGCTTATGTGAAATTGACCTCCATAACTAAAGAAATCAATTGTTGGTATTTGTTGAGTTACGGCATCTACTTTTTTAATAACGCCTGTTTTTGGAGGTGTTTTAATCCCAAAATCGAACTCTGTACCACAGTCCAAAGTTCCTTTAACAACATCTAGGGCTATGTAAGACTTTTGCAGTTCTACCATATTAAAAAGCTTACCTACTAAAGCTCCACTAATTTGCCCACTGGTGCTTACGGATATCGTTCCATGCATTACGTATACATACTGCATTTCAATCGGTGCTACATCTCCAAACAACTCCACTGTAAATACACCACTTGAATCTTTAATTCCTCCTCCTGGGTTGTATAGAGCAAAGCCACTTTCGCCTAGCTCAATAAAAGCACCGGTTAAAACCATCTGGCCGCCAAAATCACCATCGCTTTTTATGTAACCGGAAAATTCCAATCCTCCTACTTCTGGAATGTCTGCTTTTCCACTAATGTCGATCTCCCAATCATTTCCATCTTTGCTAAAGGCAAGGTCTAGATTTGGCATGTTAAAATCGCCCAACTTAAATGATGGTGTCTTTATCTCTACCGCATCAATATCTATCCCGGCTGTGGTAATTTTAAGGCCTTCCACATCTACACTAGACCCTAAAAGATCCATGTGCCCACTTAGCAAGATTCCATTATTTAAAGCTTCATGTTCCGTTACGGTTAAGCTGAAACCCGTAGGTAAAAGATCTGGAAGAGAACCATAATCCATAGTCATGGAAGAAAAGTCTAAACCATCCTCTAAGCTGATGTATATATCTTCTATTTTGGCATATCCTGATGATCCAGGAATAGCAAACTGAGCTGTAAAGCTGGCTTTACCGCCAAGATCATCACTGCTTAAAAGCTCTAATTCGAAATCTTTATACTTGAATACCGCCTCTTCCAA
>CAZAJG010000002.1:74644-137984 GCA_964485405.1 uncultured Owenweeksia sp.
TAATCGTATTTGAAATCATTAATTCCAAATTTGGCAGCATCACTCAAAGAAACATCCACACTAACCAGCACATCAGACTCCGTGATTACTCCTCTGGTTATTGTACAACTCACATCTTTCACAGAAATGGTTTGACCACTGAAGTTCACACTATCTAAGGAGAAGTTACCATCTTGGAATCGTGCATTGCTCACACTTGCTTTACCAAGACTAGAAGGCAAAGTAATCTGAGCCGAAAGTGCTATAAAATCCAAATCGAAACTCAAGGAGGTTATTGAAATTGCTGCCCCTCCAAAAGTTATTGGTTGCTGCTCCTGATAGGCGAATGTTCCTCCAGAAATTGAAGCATCATTAAGGCTAATATCTAGACCTTCTACACTCACCAAGCCCATTTGACTTGGTAGCTGTGCTGTTCCACTTAGCTCAATGATATTATCGTTTATGGTTGCATTTATTTGATCAATTCCTACACCTCCGTACCCAATCGGAGTAGTAGAGCTTAGTGTTCCTGATTTAATGCTACCGGTATGCGGATCAACCGTAAGCGTATCCACACTTAGGCTACCCATATTGTTGGGTAGGTCTAGACTTCCTGTTATTGTGATATCGCCTTGCCCCCAGTCAAATCCCAAATCTGTTATGGTAACAGTTAGTTGACCAAACTTTTGAGAGCCAGAATAGTCTACACTACCTCCAGTAATTTGCCCTTGAGTATTCATGCTCAAGTCGGTTATTTGCAGAGTTCCTAGTTTATCATTCTCTAAACTTCCCCATAATTCCAGATTTTGGTTCTGGTAAATAGCACTATCCAGGTTCACAATCATTCCTTTATAATGAATGCTTACGCCAGACACTTCTACCTCACCAACATTCACGTTAAAGTCGTGATCTATACTTACATCTTTTACAGTAACAGTTGCCAGATCATCCGGCAGAGTCATGGAAGCTGAAGCGCTGAAAACACCATTCTCGTATCCCATGTTATAAGGCGAAAGTGTAGCTCCATTAAAGCTGATTGGATCTCCGCTATATTCTACCGTTCCTCCGTCAAAACCACCCTGAAAGTCGACCGTCATTTCGCTTACAGAAATTTTTCTATTGCTTCCAAAGTCTACCACTCCACTAAATGCGATATCGCTACCTGAAAAATCTATTTCACTTAGGGTAACCGAGCTCTGGCCCAGTTTAAAACTTTGTGAGTTTTGAAGTTGAATACTTCCTGGAATAAATGATCCGGATGAACTTACGCCCATTTGAGAAACACTCAAAGTTGCTACATCACTTAAAGCTATGCTCCCGTCTACCATTACGGTAGCATCCTGTATGCTTACATTACTTACCTGTATCTCAAAGTTGTGCCATTTGATCGGGGTATTTGAGCTTAATGCAATAGTTCCATAATCACTTATCCCGGTTTCGTTAATGATCATATCACTTACCGATAAGCTCGCTGTTCCATCTGGTAGGCTCAAGTTACCACTTAACTTCACTCCGTCTCCGGGTTCAAATTCTGCATTGGCTAGGGTTAGGGTATATCCATGATAGTCCATAGAAACATCATTCGCTGAAATGAATCCACCTGAGACCGTTCCATTTTTATCCACCTTAAGGTTTTGAAGCTGAACGGGTGAGCTGTTGCCTGGCAAGGTTAAATCTGCAGAAATAATGAGACCATCATCCCAGGAAAGATCGGTAAACGCCAAGTCCATACTCTTGTAGCGCACATCTACATTGGAGGCTTTGATACTATCAATTCCAAAGCTACCATCCCCAGAAATTTTGAATCCATTAAATGCCACTTGAGCACTGTCTCCAAAAACTGAGGGTAACTCTAAATACCCACTGGCGTTTAAGGTGGTATTCTGTAGGGTAAGGATTTGAGGAACTGCCGTAAAACTTCCTATGGCAAAGTTGGCATTATCAGAGGTGATGGTTGCCGTTTTAAAAGTTGCTGTTGGCATATCAAACTCCAAGTCATTTACATAAAAAGTACCGAATTCGTTTAGAACAATGGTTCCATCCAATTCGAGCTCGCTCCCTTCAATAGCCGCATGCGTTAGAGCTATGGAATAGTTTCCATAAGTCATGTTGATGTTCTGTACATCCACATCGGCAGACAATAACGTTCCTTGTGTACTAAATAGCATGGAGTTTACATCCACTTCACCAGCATTGTTTGGCAACTGCATTTTAGCCTTTAGTTCAATATAATCTTCTTCCAGTTTAACCGAATCTATGGTAAAGCTCGTTTGTCCTAATTGCCAAGTTTGCCCGGTGTAGGTTATGTTACCGTGATCCGAAATCTCACCACTTGAAGCATCTAAAACCAGATGATCAACATCAAGTTTACCCAAGCTCGGTACCGTTATGCTTCCCGTATAGATTAGATCATTTCCACTTACTGTAAAAGTGTCTACCTTAATATCAAACCCCTTGTAATAAATGTCTGTATCCAATAGTGTTTCCGTACCGAACTGTATATCGAAAGGATCTCCGGTAATTGTGGTTCCGGTCATAATAGCTTTTACACTATCGGTAGCAGTTTCCACTACTCGTGCATCAATGGTGAAGCTATTGTCGCCCAAAACTATATCTGAAGGGATTACCGCATACTCTCCGTTTTTAAAGCTAAATCCATTTCCCTCGTAAGTAACCTTACCTCCGGTTAAACCTCCTGCTGCTACAATATCTACATCATGGAAGCGTACCGTTCCGTTGTTGTTCGGTAGCTGCAAGCTCCCGCTAAATTCAAATTCTTGACTTTGTACGGTAAGGCTATCTATAGCTAAGGCCATAGACGCAAATTTTAACCGAGCATTTGCCGTATTAAAGTCTCCACCATAAAACTCTCCGTGGTCACTAATTTGTAGATTCTCTACTCCAATACTTCCATATTTACCTAGGTCTACATTACCGGAAAAACTGAAAGCACCACTCTGGTAATCAACATTTGAAAGTTCAAGCGTATAATCTCTCCAATTAAATTGAACGCCTTGAGCATTTATTTGTCCAAAATTATCAATACCTGATTCTGAAATCTGCATTCCTGTAACACTTACGGAAGCGCCACCAGGAAGGTTTAGAGTCCCATCAAAATTTAAGGATGTACCATTAAGGCTTAAAGCCGAAGGAGAAAAACTCAAACCGTTCATCTCTAGATTTAAACCACTCAGGTCGAAATTTCCACCGTAAAATTTTCCATCTGTACCTATTTCAAGTTGAGCAACACTCACCCCGCCCAAATTTTGTGGCAGCTGAATATCTCCATCAATAGAAATTCGTTGAGTAGCGCTATTCCAGTCTAGTTGGTTTAGGTTGCAGCTAAATCCCTGAACCTGAATAGAAATATCATTCGAAACGATACTCTCAATCCCTATATCTCCGGATGAATCAAAGCTTAAACCATTAAAATCTACCTTACCTCCAATGGAAGGTGGAAACTGAAGGTTTCCATTGATATGAATGGAATCGTTATGAAGTAGAATTTGATCCACTGATGCTGAAAACTGCCCAATGCTTAATCCATCTCCCTTGTAGACAGAAACTCCTCCAAGTATGCTTCCATCTGTGCCAATTGTAAAATCCGTGAAGTCTATTTCACCATAATTATTTGGAAGCATAAAACTTCCATTGAGCTTAATTTGATTACCTCCCACCAACTTTGCAGAATCAACATTCAAGGTATAAGCTGAATAATTGAATGAGCCTATATTCAAATCTGCAGAGATAATATCTCCTTTGGAATCCATTGCCATATTGGTAATGGCTAAAGTCCCCATGTTTTGAGGCAAGCTCACTTGCGCATCCATTAAGATATTATGATTCTGAATAGAGACAGAGTTAATTTGCGCAGTAAGCACCCCCCATTGCCAAGATGAGTTTGGATAAGAAACATTGCCCCCTTGAAAAACTCCTTCAGTAGATAAACTCAGTTGGCTTACATCAAATGAGCCTACTCCGTCAATTTGGATGGCTCCATCAAAAATGAAATTTCCATTATTGAACTGGCAGTCGCTCAGACTTATGATAAAGTCTGAGTAGTTAATACTTGTATTTCTAACAAAAATAGAGTCAAGTGTTATGGACTGACCATAGCTTAAACTCATTTTCACACCTATCCGTCCCACCGTATTTGGCAACTCTAATGCTCCATGAATTTTCAGATCGCTCCCTTCAAAATCTACACTATTTACATCCAGTAATAAATTTTGAAACTCTAAGGCCTCTCCTTCATGTAAAAAGTGTCCCCCTTCAAAACTACCATCAGGGTTTAATTCCATGCTGGTAACCATGATCTTGCCCAGGCTATCTCCTAAACTAATAAGACCGTCTAATTCAATGGCATCTTCTTCTATAAAAAGCGAATCTATTTGAAGCGGAAATCCATTGTAAGTAGGTTGTAACGTGTTTGGGACAAGTAGGTCCCCTCCACTAAATACTCCCCCTGCATCTAACTTGAGGTTATTCAGCTTTAAAGTTCCCAAGCCATTTACATCAAACGATCCTTCTAGTAAAAAATAGGGTTCTTGAAAAACCACTGTATCTACTAATAAATTAAAATTTTTCCACTCTATAGTTTGACTCCCAAAAGAGATGTCTCCATAATCCTCTACTTTTTGAGGACTGACTTTAAGACCGGTGAGGTTTATCCTGCCCAAACTATCTGGAAGATCAATTTTCCCGTTCATGGTAACCAATTGTTGTTGCTCATCCCAAAGGATAGAATCCACCTCCAATACAAAACCATGATAGGAAAGCTCGGTTACTCTAGGCTTAAAAATCCCTCCAGCAAGTGTTCCATCCGGCAGCAAGCTCACCTCATCCAACTCTACATTACCCAGATCATTCCCTAGATTTAGCAAACCATTAAGACGAATGGTGTCATTTTCCCACTTGATTTGATCGGCAATGAAAGAATGGCCTCGATAGTTTAAGTCTACTTGATTCAATAGTACCTCATCAACCAAAAAGTTGAGTTGATTATCAATTTTTATATGCTTAAAGGTTATCTCGTTAGCTTGGCCAGAAACACTATGCTGAATGCTTAAAATATGCAATTCATTGTTTAGAAATCCTATTGAATCCACGTTAGAAGAAAGATCAAAACCACCAACTTTTAAACCCTTTGATCCTACGGAAAAATCACCAGAAATTATTTCTCCTTTATAGTTTAGATATACATTCTGAGCATTGATGTTTCCTAACTCTTCCAGATCTATAGTTCCATTTAATCTCAAGGTATCTGTAAAGGCTCCACTCGCTAACGTGTCTGAAATGAACACCGCATCAGATACTTGAAAATCGTAGTTATTCAGTTTTAGTTCTAGATTTTCCGCTTCAATATTGGCCACTTTCCTATCACCTCCTGCACTCACTACAAGTTGATCCAGAACTAAGTATTTATCTAGGTTCGGAACATCTAATTCTCCTTCTAAAACAATTTCCGCATTGGTATTGAGATATAAGCTATCGATATGGAAGTCGAATAACCCAATATTGATTTCCTTCTGCTCCGCTTCTAAAGATTTTAATTGAATGCCATTTAAATCTCCTTCTAATTTCGCCCACATATTTCCAGCATTATCTGGCAAACGGATTTCACCATCCAACTCAATCTGTGGTATACTAAAATCTAGGTCATAGCTATTGAGCGTAAAGCTGTAACCATCAAACTTAAAATTACGACTACCATGACTGTCTTTTTTACCAGGAGATCGAATTCCGGTAGAGCTAATATCCAGATCATCTATGGGAATATCTCCTATACCTGGAAAGCTTAGCTCTCCTTCCATTAAAACAGACGCATTTTTTTGAGGATCGGCATCAACGTTAAAACTGTGGTATTCTGTCCACTCTGTAAAGTCGACTTCATCTAAAACTAACGTTTGGTATTTGAGATGAGCAGATACATCTTCCAGCAAGGAGTCCTTTTTTATGGTAGGGTATACCTCAGCTGTAAAATTTGGGCTACTACTTAAATTTTGCTTGTAAGTGGCTTTCCACTTTCCATCCCAAACCATGGCCATACCAATAGTTGATCCATTAAGGGACACATATACTATACTACCGTTGTTTTGGCTAGATTTTCCGAAAACCTGATATATGGTTCCTTCCTCATTTAGAGTGATGGTGTTAGCTGTAATATCGTTGGATTGATCATTGTTTAAATTAATAACACCATCTTGGTCGCTGTCTGAAAAGGCAATCGCTCTAAGCTCAGTAGGATCGTAATTGATCAACTCAAAAACGGGGCTCTCAAAAGTATTATCTTCTTTCACGGGCACCTTAGCTAAACTCTTCCCTCTATATTCTATGTTCACTAATTTTTGACCCGCTAAAGAGTTTCCCTTAAAAGAGTAGCCTTCAGATTTTTTTGATCCCACTACTTTTAATTTACCACTACCGGGATTTGGCAAGTCAAAATCAAATAGCTCCCAATGGTGATCCCAAACCACAGCCATTCCTAAAGAGTTATCGTTAAACTCTATATCGATTAAGCTTCCGTTTGGCAAATTGGATGAGCCTTTAAAGTGTCCTAATGATCCGCTTTTGCTCACGATTTTTAAACTATCACTAATATCAAAAATGGCATCTTTTAGAGGGTTATATTCTCCATCCCCGTCCGTATCAATAATATTAATCACCTTAACATCTGAAGTAAGAAGATCTGGAAACCGTACACCAGTATAACTCCATTTTCCTTTAAACATCGGGGCATATCCTTCTAGATCATCATCAATAAAAATTTGCACAACGGAAGTATCCGCATGACTCTCTATACTACCTGTTAATTGATAACACTCTAGCTTGGGATAAAATTTACCCTCATCGGGCATAAAGTTTAAACCGTTAAGAGATGTACTATGTATGCCGTTCAATCTTCCCCCATAAAAGGTTCCGTCTAAATAAATTCTGGCATCTGTAATGCTTACATAGCCCCAATTGTTTGGCAATTTAACCTTGCCATCCAGCTTAAAACCGTATTTCTGATTTGCCAGAGAATCAATCAAATATTTACCAAAAACTAAGGAGGCACTATCCAGCTGAAAACCGCTTAACATAAAACTGGATTCTACTCCAGTATTGTTACCCACTAAATTTCCACTATTGGAAATGATAAGAGAATCAAAATGGACGTTTTCACCTAATATGTCTAGGTCGGCATTTACATACAGTGCATTATCTTTTAGCCAGGCTTTAGATAAAACAGCTTTATAGATCCCCATATTTACGGTAGAAGTATCCACACTAAATGTAGGCTCTTGGAGAACTCCAGATGTATCTATCTTCAAAGAGTTTGCCCGAACCCTTCCCATCTCGTTTGGAAGTATTAAATCACTCTCAATAGTCCATATCCCGTTCTGGTAATTTCCATCAACCACCTCAAAATCATAACCAAAAGCATGCAAATACTCGTCTGTAATGCTATCCATTTTAAGCTGAACCAAATCGTTTGCTTGTATGGTTAATCGACTATGAATTTGAGCAATGTTATGTGGTAATAAAGAGTAACCTTCAAGCACCAAAGAGTCTTTGTAAAACCTACTATTTTTACCAATACCATAGTAGTAACCATGATAGCTGATAGGGATATTGGTATGAACCTCTCCAAGATCAAGCACCTTAGTTGCGTTCAATTTTAAGTTGTTGAAGTTTAGCCGTACATTGACGGAATCCTCCATAAAAGATTCTGGCAGCTCAAAAAACCCGGAGCACAGAAGCACATCTTCATCTGCGTTATAAGCTGCATTTCGAATAAATAAGGTAAAATCCCCATAACTATACTCTACAACAGAAGAATCTGCTATCTGTAGGTTTGCCCCACTAATTTTATCCTCAGCATCTAAACGTAGGGTTGCCATAATCTGCGGAGGTTGAGCATCTGGAAGATTTAAGGTAGCATTTGCAGGGAAATCATAAGTAACAGTAAAGCCAGCAAGAGTATGAGTTGAAGATTGTGCTTGCACCATACTGCATGCTATGATACACAGTAATAATGCCACACAGTAACGCTTGGTCATGAATAATGGATTTGGTCTAATTTTACAAAATACGGTGATTACTAGGCCTAGTTTCTGCATGTCTACCATTTATCTACGCCCTCTGACGCGGAATTACAGGTAAATCTCTTTGGAGATTAAAGAGTTTCTTGATTTGCTTACCTTTATTCTCTTGTCTTTTCTTTACACAAACAAGGCGAAAATCAATATCATGGCTTACTCTGAAAAGATCTTAATTGTAGATGATGAACCTATCATTCGTGATGCTCTTGCTTTTAAACTTCGCAAGGAAGGGTTTAAAACGGAAGTAGTAGAAGATGGTGAAAAAGCTATTGAAATCTTGGATAATGAGGAGTTTGACATCATCATCTCCGATATTATGATGCCTTTTGTTAGTGGCTATGAGCTGCTAAAGGTTTTAAAAGAGCGAAAAACAAAATCACCTATTTTAATGCTTACCTCTTTAGACTCTGAAAATGCTGAAAGCAAAGCCTATGAGTTAGGAGCGGATGACTTTATGACCAAGCCTTTTAATCCTAAAGACTTGATGAAACGATTAAAATTGTTGTTGGCTAAAAGAGATTAGAATTTAATCATCCACGCTTCAGGGTATTGCCTTAGCACTTCTTGAAATTTTTGTTGTCCTTCTCCTAGATTAGAAAAAGGGCCAAAAGTGATTCGATGCGTTTCCAAATAATCGATGTATACGGCATTTATCTCTGGATTGTTGAGCTGATCCAGATATCTTTTTGTTCCCGTTCTAGATTTAAGGCTAGCTATTACAATACGCCATTGTTTATTCGTCTCATCTGGATAGCTTAATTCAAACCCTTCATTAAGTGATTCATCTGTTTCAGATAATTGAGCCTCTGACCCTTCCTCACTATCCGAATGGGTATCAGAATTATTCGCAAAATCAATCGAATCCAATGAATCACTTAAAGTAGAGTCATTCATAGCATCCATATCTGAAACTTCAAGATTGAGTGCATTTGTATCGTTTAGATTCTCAGCTAGAACCGCTCTATTATCCGTATAGTTTGAGATAATATTCGTCATTAGAGGATGATAATAAGTCCAGAAAAATCGTTTTCGATCGGATACATCCAGATTATTGTAGAATAAACTAGATACCATAGATATCCCTTTGAAATAAGCTAAAGCGTCTTGAACTGGATTATTCGCAAAATCTCCGCAAAAATAATAACGAGTTCCGTCCTCTCCGTTACCCACTATGGCCGGAAACTTATTGCTCAAATCAAAACTAGCCAATATGGAATCGCCTAAAGTGTTGGTATGAATTTTATAGGTAGCTACAATGTTCTCCTCTTCAGTAGAATGGATAATATCGAACCAAAAAGGATAATTCATAAAGTCCGGTAAATCTAAACTGTTGCGATGGCTTATTTGTGTATTTATTGAAGGTACTTTTAAATCCAAGTGTACACCATCTTGTAATATTAACATTTCGCCTGATTCATGAATCAAAATAATTCCGGCAACATCCGGAAACTCATATTCCTCTCCCGTGAACTCAGCGTATTTAGTTACTATCCAACTCGGTATTTCTGGGTTAACTATATGATTTAATGACTTAAAAGACTTACCAATCCAACCACTAAATTTCAACTCAAAAAGATTCTCCATCTTCATGCGTACTTCCGCTGAAGTGGGAAGAGCGATGGTATTATATTCAGCTATAATGAGTTTCTTTTGGCGATTCATTTTCTCCAAAAGTTGATAGTCATTTGTATGTAAACCTCCGTAAATTAAAGCTGAACGTGAACTGCTATCCATTAATTCTGGCCAATCTGCACTATTCACTCCTTTTGCATCTACGTAGTAAGCCATATCCAAAAAGTTGGATAAGCTATCTAAACCACTCTCTTTATAAAGTCTTAAGTCTCGGAGATCAAGTTCTGGTCGGCTTTCTGGAAAAAAGCCCATATAATCTTTATCGTACTGATAGGTTTCTCCATTCGCTTTGCAGTTTTTCTCATGTGTGAGAATCCATGACAAGGAACGATGGTTTTGTCTGTCCTGAGTAGGGACAGTTTTATCCATTATCAATATATTTAAGGAATTAGTTGGCCAGAAATACCAAAACAAAAAGCTCCATAAAGGAATTAATAGCACTAAAAAAAAGAGAATTCTGAAGACCAGCTTTTTCAAACGGTAGTGTATTTGGTTATTGACCAACTCAGTAGCCAAATTAAGGATACTCTAGGCTTTAACCCAAGAAGAATAACTTTATTATAAAAAGTGAAATGTTAAAATCTTTATTCTTCCAAGTTTCCTCTTATCTGGCTCACCCTCTCCGGCAATATTGTATCGTTTGAGCCGATAAAATTTCCTCGGATATGGTTTATAATCTTAGCTATTTCCATTTCCGACAACCCTCTTATGGCCTCCATTTCCTTAAAGTAGGTTTTACCATTTACTTCAATCTCACCTTTTAAACCATTGCTTATAACTGTAACAATAGTTTCATCCGTATTCACCCATTTTGGGTCCGTTAAGGGTGGTATTCCAAATACACCTTTCCCTTTTCGCCCATGGCATTTTTTGCAATATTTACCGTAAAGCTTTTTACCAGATTCCACTTTGGGCTGCACATTTGCATTTACCGAGAAATGTATCGAGGCCATAATCATCACTAGGCCGGTAATAAACCATCTATTTAAATTGAGATTTGTTTTGGAGTCCATTAACGAAGCATTAACTAGGTAAGGGGTTAATTTTTATTAATTTAGCCCGCAATTTAAAAATATGTCTCACAATTCCGAAAAGTATACTAAACGTAGGCTGCGTTCCTCATACGCTTCTGTAGTGATCAGTATTTCGCTGGTTTTGTTCGTGTTAGGTGTATTTGGACTCTTATTAATCAACGCGAAAACAGTCTCCAACCATGTTCGAGAGAATTTTGCCATTACCGTTTTGTTGAAGAATGATGCGCAAGAAATTGCGGTAAAACAGTTTCAGAAGAGTTTAGAATTGACGGAATATGTTAAAACTACAGAGTACGTTTCAAAAGAAGAGGCGGCTACTCAATTAGAACAAGACTTAGATGAAGAGTTTGTTGATTTTTTAGGGTATAATCCTCTTTTGAATTCTATCGACATCCGACTGCAAGCAGAGTTCGTTAACGAAGAGCAATTAACCAAGCTGGAGGAACAGTACTCTAAAAATAGTATCGTTAGTGAAGTGGTTTATGACAAACCACTTATTCAATTGATGAATGAGAATATCGAGCGAATTGGAATTATCCTATTAGGCGGTTGTATTTTACTCGCACTTATTGCTATTGGGCTCATAAATAGTTCTATTCGATTATCTATTTACTCTAAACGCTTTCTGATTAAGACGATGCAGTTGGTAGGTGCCAATAAAACCTTTATTCAAGGCCCATTCATATGGAGAAGCTTAAGACATGGGCTTATTGGGGGCATTATCTCTTGTGGGTTGATTTTCTTGTTGGTTTACTATGCAGGAGAAAAGATTCCTGATCTTAAAGAATTGCAGAATATACAACTTACCATTGCCTTGTTTACGGGTATAATTATAACCGGGATTTTTATTTCAATGACATGCACTTTCTTTGCATTGAAAAAATATCTCAAACTGAAGACAGATCAGTTATATTTTTAAGACGATTATGGAAAAGCAAACCTATATTTTTGGAAAGAAGAATTACATCATGATGATAGCCGGATTGATTCTTATGGTGATTGGCTATTTATTAATGATGGGAGGAGGAAGTGAAGATCCTGAAGTATTTAATCCAGAAATTTTTTCGGCAAGAAGATTAACTTGGGCTCCGATTTTTATCTTAGCCGGCCTTTTAGTGGAAGTTTTCGCTATAATGTCAAAGCCATCAAATGAATAAAATAGAAGCTGTAATACTCGGAATAATACAGGGATTAACCGAGTTTTTACCCGTAAGTAGTAGTGGACACTTAGAGCTTGCCAAAAGTTTATTGGGAGATCAAAGTGTTCCTGAAGAGAGTTTATTATTTACCGTAGTCGTACACTTTGCTACCGCACTGGCTACTGTGGTAATCTACAGGCATGAGGTAATTCATTTAACTAAAGGGCTTTTTCGCTTTAAGGATAATGAAGAGTTCAAATACAGCCTTAAAATTGTAATCTCTATGATTCCTGCTGCAGTTATAGGGCTTCTTTTTGAAGATCAGATCGAATCTCTCTTTAACGGAAATGTATTGTTGGTAGGCTTTATGCTTATCGTTACAGGGTTTCTTTTGTTTTTTGCAAATAATGCGCAGCCTGGAAAGAAGGAGGTTACTCGAAAAGATGCCATCATCATTGGCATCGCTCAAGCCATAGCTATTATGCCCGGTATTAGTAGAAGTGGTGCTACCATTTCTACATCCGTACTATTAAAAGTGGATAGAGAACACGCAGCCCGTTTTTCATTCCTAATGGTGGTACCTCTAATTTTCGGAAAAATTGCCAAGGATATAATGGGAGGCGCTTTACAAGTTCAAAGTATTGAACCTGTTAATCTAGCCCTTGCATTTGTTGCTGCTTTTATTACCGGTCTTTGGGCCTGCAATTGGATGATTGATATCGTAAAGCGTTTTAACCTAAACTTCTTTGCTTTGTATTGCTTCGTTATGGGTTCCATTGCTATATTTTCCGTTTTTCTTGCTAGTGAGTAAACCTTCCGCTACAGATTTTACTGAAGGCCGCGTGCTTCTTATTGACAAACCACTTCATTGGACCTCCTTTGATGTAGTAAATAAAATGAGGTACGCTATTCGTAAAACTTACAACTTCAAAAAGTTTAAAGTGGGTCATGCAGGTACTTTAGACCCATTAGCCACGGGCCTTCTAATTGTTTGTGCTGGGAAGGCAACTAAGCAGATAAACAATTATATGGGGCTACCGAAAGAATACCTTGGCACCATAACCTTAGGTGCAACCACACCTAGCTATGATCTTGAAACAGAGGTTAACCAAATTTTTCAAACCGACCATATTACGGATGAGCTTTTGGAAAAGGTAAGACTGTCTTTTTTAGGAGATATAGAACAAGTACCTCCCATTTTTTCCGCTATTAAAAAAGATGGCAAAAAGGCATATGAAGCAGCTAGAAATGGTGAGGAGATTAAACTCAACGCACGCACGGTTCATATCGACACATTCGAAATTGAACGAATCAATTCCGATACTATCCAATTTAAGGTAGTATGCAGCAAAGGAACCTATATCCGCAGCTTAGCTCATGATTTTGGCAAAGCGCTGAACTCCGGAGCTCACTTAAGCAGTCTCAGGCGTTCTGCTATTGGCGAATACTCGGTTACAGAGGCTATTTCTCCACAAGAGTTTGTTACCCAATTGGAGGACTAAAATTGTATCAGTCTAAATACCTGCTATTCCACAAAGTGCTGTTAAAATTTTTCAATCGACTAAAGCCATATAATGCTGTGAGTCCAGAAAATGCTAAAAACAGATAAAAGAAAAAGATAACCCTAATATTCAAAGAAGTAGAATCATAAGGTCCCATAACAATTGAGTTTGGAAGCATAATAGCAATTAAAAGCGCCAAACCTGCTACAGTGCCCAATAAAGTTTGAAAACTGCGAAACGGAAAAACAAGTAACCTTCTTAAGGGATGTAAATCACGCCCCCATTTATGTACTAAATAATATCGCTCATTTCCTAAGGGTACAAACAACAAGGGATCTTTGTCCTTTTCAACCAAGTTAAACATAACTGCTGGTGCCATAATCTTGAAATTGATGATCTCAGATTCGGTATCTTTTTGCAACCTTCTCACCTTAGCAATACCTTCATAAGGGATTTCTCCTTTAAAATATTTGGCAGAAAGGAAACGTAAGCGATAATCCTCACAAAGTTTTTTAATATCGTTTTCCGTGAAAATCATATCTGGATTTAAACGCGAGTAATCCAAACTGTTCGCTTCTTCCTTGGATTGAAAGATGTTCTTTACAATTTCTTCATCCAGTTTATCCTGATCCTTTAACAAGCGCTTAAAAGCGTTTAATACCTCATCAGGTTCCGCCTTTTGCGATTTCTTCCTTCTTTTTACAAGAGCATCTTCAAGATTAACACCGTTCTTCAACATAAACTTTTGCATTTATTTTTAAGCTTTATAAAGATAAGTTACACAAGGCAATTATCTTTATCCTCTACTTCATTATAACAAAATATAGAAATGAATGTTGAGGAGTTAAGAACTTATTGTTTAAAAAAGCCGGCTACCTCTGAAGGTTTTCCATTTGATGAAAAGACCTTAGTATTTAAGGTATCTGGAAAAATGTTTGCCCTTGTGCCCTTAGAAAACTCCGAGTTAAGGGTAAATTTAAAATGCGACCCAGATCTAGCTATAAAGCTTCGGGAAGAGCATCACTCCGTGCTACCCGGTTACCATATGAGTAAAACACATTGGAATACAGTGGTAATAGACGGCTCTGTAGACGATGACACCATCAAAGAGTGGATTGATCTCTCTTACCACTTGGTAGCTTCTAAATTGCCAAAAAAGGAACGTGAAAAGTTAGGGCTCTAGCTTCTTCTTTTTTCATCCTCGCCCAAGCGAGTTAAAAATGAACTTACTCCAGAAAGTACTAGGCTAAATAAGAGAGCCCACCAAAAATTCCTTACCTCAAATCCACTAGCCATATTATCTGCTAGTAAAATAACTACGGCATTAATTACCAGAAGAAATAAGCCTAAAGTGAATATGGTAGCGGGTAAAGTAAATAGAACCAGTAAGGGTTTGAGCGTAACGTTAAGAACGGATAATAGAATCGAAACCCATAAAGCTGTTGTAAAACTTTCTAGCTCTACTCCGGGCAATAGCCACGCAGTGAAAAACACAGCTAGCGCATTAATTATTAGTTTTACCAGTAGGTTCATGCCTTAATATTTACAATATTGCACACTTAAAAGTACAAGTATAATGAAATTCAAATCTATACTGTTTCCGGCAATTTCAGCTTCGTTGCTGTTATTTTCATGTAACAATTCTCAAACTACAACCGAAACCGTGAAGGAAGAAAACACACTCACACCTATAGCCGAAGACCCACATAGCTACTCCGAGCCAAATAAAGCTCGTGTTACCCACTTAAACTGGGATGCTGTTATTGACTTTGACAACAAAGTAATTGAAGGAACCGCCAATTGGGATATCCAAACTTCACCTGATGCAGATAAGATTGTTTTTGACGTATATGGGCTAGACGTTAAAAAGGTAAATGTAGATGGTGTAGATACCGAATTCTCTGTAGATGGTTTTGATGAAGAATTGGGTTCTTCTTTAAGTATTGCCATTACTCCAGAAGCCAAACAAGTGAGTATTATTTACAAAACGGGCGATAAAGCAAAGGCTTTACAGTGGTTAGATCCTAGCCAAACTGCAGGAAAAGAGATGCCGTTTTTATTTACCCAATCGCAAGCCATACTTGCTCGTACTTGGATACCTTGTCAAGATGGACCTGGGGTTAGATATACGTATAATGCCAATGTGAAAGTTCCTCAAGGCATGCTAGCTCTTATGAGCGCTGATAACCCTCAAGAAAAAAACGAATCTGGTAAGTATAGCTTTAAAATGGAACAACCCATTCCTTCTTACCTGATGGCACTTTCGGCAGGAGACATTGTGTTTAAATCTTTGAGTGGTAGAACTGGAGTATATGCAGAGCCAAGTATTTTAGATGGTGCGGTTTATGAGTTTGATGATTTAGAGAATATGGTGAAAGCTGCTGAAGGTCTTTACGGAAGCTACGCTTGGGATAGATACGATATAATCGTTCTTCCTCCATCCTTCCCTTTTGGTGGTATGGAAAATCCAAGGCTTACCTTCGCTACGCCTACCATCCTTGCTGGCGACCGTTCTTTAGTAAGTCTGGTTGCGCATGAGTTAGCGCATAGCTGGAGCGGGAACTTGGTTACCAACTCTACTTGGGATGATTTTTGGCTTAACGAAGGATTTACCGTTTACTTTGAGCATAGAATTATGGAAGAAGTTTACGGCAGAGAGTATTCTGAAATGCTGGCTAGTCTTTCTCGTGATGGCTTACTAATTGAAGCAGCGGAAATGCAGAAAGAAGTACCAAATGACACCAAGCTGAAATTAGATTTGGCCGGAAGAAACCCAGATGATGGCTTAACTTCTATTCCCTATGATAAAGGGTACTTCTTTTTGAGAAATATTGAAGAAACTGTTGGGCGCGAAAAATTTGACGTTTTCCTAAAAACTTACTTTGATACATTTCAGTTTAAAGTAATGGATACCGAGAAGTTTTTAGAGTACCTGAATAGCAATTTAATTAGCGAGGAACAAGCCAAAAGCTTAAAAATTAACGACTGGGTTTATGGTGTTGGGATCCCTGATAATATTCCTGTGGTTAAATCCAATCGCTTTGTAATCGTTGATAGCATCCTAAGTATTTTCAATGAGAAAGGTTCGCTACCGGCTAAAAGTGTTACCGATAACTGGACAACCCACGAGTGGCTGCACTTTATCAACCACCTGCCTAAGGACATAAACACAAACGCTTTAGCCAAATTGGATGAAACTTATGGCTTTACCCAAAGCAACAATAGTGAGATTTCTGCCGCTTGGTTTCAGCCTACCATCCGCAACAATTATGAAGTGGTTTATCCAAAGGTGGAGAGCTTTCTGGTAAATGTAGGAAGACGAAAATTCTTAACTCCTACTTATAAAGCCCTGGTAGAAAGCGGTAAAAAAGATATGGCTGTTGAAATTTATGCGAAAGCCAGACCAAATTACCATGCCGTATCTAGAGATACGATGGATGAACTCTTGAAGTCCTAAAGCATCAAACATAATCTTTAAAAAGCGATCTCTTTCAGGTCGCTTTTTTTATGCGCCAAATTCTTGTGAGAAATTTCTTACTCGTTAATAATTAGCATTTAAGTTTATTCCATTTTCGACAGATTTAAGTGTGAAATTTCTATATTAGAGATCGTTATTAACAACTCTCACTCCCAACGATCATGATACATAAGATTGCCGTATTCTGTGGTTCCAGCTTAGGTGTAAACCCACAGTATTCTGGAGCGGCTTATTCCATTGGTAAATATTTAGCACAGAACAATATAGGGTTAGTATATGGAGGTGCTCAAATTGGTCTTATGGGCTCTCTTGCTAGAGGAGTACTAGAACATGAAGGAGAAGTTATTGGCGTGATTCCACATTTTTTAGCTCAAAAGGAAATTGTGCATAACGGCTTAACTGAACTCATAATGGTTGATAGCATGCATGAACGTAAAATGAAAATGCACGAGCTTTCGGATGCCGCAATCGCTATTCCTGGAGGTTTTGGTACTTTAGATGAGTTGTTTGAAATGCTTACTTGGAGCCAGTTAGGGATGCATAAAAAAGCAGTTGCCATATGGAATGTAAACAACTACTTCCTGCCCTTAAAAAGCTTTATTTCCAAAATGGTAGATGACGGTTTTCTCAAACCGCATCACCGAGATCTTCTGCTTATTGATTCTAATTTAGAATCCTTAATGGAGAGAATCAAATCCTATAAATCCACCATTAATAAGGAGTGGATTTCCGAGGAACAGTCATGATTTATTCCAAATAATACACTCGCTTTACACGGGAAGAAATTCCGGTGAGTACTTCATATGGAATAGTCTCCATTTGCTCTGCTAAGTCATATACGCTTAGATGTTCTCCTATAATCTCTACCTCATCTCCTTCACTCAGGTTGGCGTTTGATATGTCTATCATCGTCATATCCATGCAAACTTTACCTACAATAGGATAGTATTGATCCTTGATCCAAACTCTTCCTACACCATTACTTAAACTTCTTCTCAACCCGTCCGCATACCCTAGAGTAATTACAGCGATGGTCATATCTTTTGGCGCTATAAAGCTTAATCCATATCCAACGGTTTCGCCTTTATGAATGTTCTTAATTTGTGAAATACTGGCTTTTAACTCACTAACGCCCATAAGCTTATTTCGCTCTTCAAGGGATGAGGATATGCCGTAAAGCCCAATACCCAATCGAACCATATCAAAGTGGGCATTTTTAAAACCTGAAATCCCGGCCGTATTCACAATATGACGGATGAAATCATTCCCCAGGGAGGTTTTTAACTCATCGCAGATCTGAACAAACAGATCAATCTGCTTTTGCGTAAAATCTCTATGCTCTGCTTCATCTGACGCAGCAAGATGGGAGAAAACTGAGACCAATTGAAGATGTGGATGCCTCTTCATTTCATTCGCAACTTGACCCACTTGATCCGAAGTAAAACCGAGTCGATGCATTCCTGTATCCAGTTTTAAATGGATAGGAAAAGAAGTATGAGTTGACCTCAATACAGCTTTAGAAAACAACTCCAGCATTCGAAAATTATAAATTTCCGGCTCTAAATCATATCGCAATGCATCATCAAAAGAGGCAGGCTCTGTATTCAAAACCATTATAGGAAGTTTAATACCGGCTTTCCTCAACTCCACGCCTTCATCGGTATAGGCAACCGCCAAATAATCTACTTTATGAAATTCAAGTAAACTCGCTACCTCATAGCTACCACTTCCATAAGAGAAAGCCTTAACCATAGCCATTATTTTTACATCTTCCGCGAGTTGAGACCGATAATGATTCAGGTTATGAACCATTCTGTCCAGGTGAATTTCCAGCACCGTTTCGTGTGATTTATACTCTAGTGTTTTACTTATTCGTTCGAACTTAAAACTACGGGCACCTTTTATTAGAACAGCCTTATTCTCCCAGTTGTATTGATCCAAAACCTTTAAAAAGTCTATTGTAGTATCGTAAAATTCGGCAGAGCTGCTGAATAAGTTTTTATAACTCTTTAAGTCAGAACCAACAGCAATACACTTGTCAATACCCTGGTCCTGAAGTATTGCAGCTACTTTAGCATACAATTTTTCTTTCCTCAAACCCGATTGAAGAATATCACTTAGAACAACAATACGCTCCCTATTTTGAGCCTGTTGCTTTAAAAAATCCAAAGCGATCTTCAAAGACTCTAAATCCGAGTTGTACACATCATCAATTAAGATGGCTCCATGCAATCCAGATTTCATCTCCAAACGCATAGCAACGGGTTCTAATTTCAAAAAAGTTTGCTCAATACTTTTCTGATCTATGGACATCGTTAAGCCGCAAAGCCAAACATGAATTGCATTTTCAATAGAAGCTTCATCTAGAAATGGAATGTTAACTTTTAAAAGTTCGCCATTATACACCCCTTCAATAATAGATGTGTCGCTCTTCTTTTCAACCTTTTGAATGTATAAGTGTGTCTTCCTATTTTTTCTCGACCAGCAAATCGTTTTATCCGTCCATTTCACCTCTTCAATAAGAGACCTTATCTCATTATGATCGTAACAATAAATCAACTTTTTACTGTGTTTGAAGAGCCTTAACTTCTCTCTGACCTTTTGCTCACGACTCTCAAAAAACTCCTCGTGTGCTGATCCAATATTGGTGAAAATTCCAATATCTGGCTGCAAAATATTTTGCAGATGTGCCATTTCATTTGGCTTACTGATGCCTGCCTCAAAAACACCCACTTCATCTGTACGGCTTAATCCCCAAATTGCTAAGGGAACGCCTACTTGAGAATTGTAACTTTTTGGTGTTTTATGAACCTTAAATTGAGTACGAAGTAATTGAGCAAGCCATTCTTTTACAATAGTCTTTCCATTGCTACCTGTAATACCGACAATTTGAGCTTGAGAAAGTTCTCTAATTTTTTTTGCTACCTGTTGCAATGCTTTTAAGGAGTTCTCTACAACCAAAAAATTGCAGCCTTGAGGAATATTATCGGGCAAGCTTTCCACGACAAAATTCCGCACTCCTTCTTTATATAAATCCTCAATGTATTGATGCCCATTATGGTTTTCACCTCGCAACGCAAAAAAGAGATAACCAGAACCTGAATAGTACTTTCTAGAGTCTAAAAGGATATGCTCTATCGGACTCTTGGGGTTCGATAGTTCTCCTTTTGAGTTTATCCATTGGGCGATATCTTCCACACCAAAGGTGTTCATTTTTTGCGCATGTGTTTATTGAAGGCCCCTCTACTCAAAGGTTCATATTCCTCCTGTTCTCCTAACATGACCAATTTATCGTGGGTCGTTTTTCTATGAGAATATTGAGCTAAACCTCCTGTTTCCATACAAATAGCATGAACCTTAGTAACATATTCTGCGGTCGCCATCAAATTCGGCATTGGACCAAATGGTTTGCCTTTAAAATCCATATCTAAACCCGCTACAATTACTCGAGAACCACGGTTTGCCAATTCGTTACATACCTCAACGATACCGTCATCAAAAAACTGCGCTTCATCAATACCTACTACGTCTACTCCGTCTCCTAATATTAGAATATTAGAGCTACTCTCTACAGCGGTACATCGAATGGCATTTTTATCGTGACTCACTACGTCCTCTTCTGCGTATCTAGTATCCACACTGGGCTTGAAAATCTCTACCGATTGCGTTGCAAACTGAGCTCTTTTCATCCTACGGATCAACTCTTCCGTTTTACCGCTAAACATAGATCCACATATAACTTCAATCCATCCACAAGGGCTGGATCCATTTACCGGGTTTTCAAGAAACATTTTGTATTTTCCAAGCGTGATTAATAATTGTATTCTAGGCTGTCTTTTCGGACCTATCCGTTCCACATAATTCTAACATTGACAACAGCCCTAAGCGTACAAAACTACAGAAAAGATATCCCAATTGATGGAGAACCAAATTAGAAAAGAATTATCAGAATTGTGTCAGTCTATATTGGCAGATGCTGATGAAAATAAACTTAGCGAAAATCTTACGCGATCTCAAATTTTATATGAGAAGCTTTTAATCTTAAACTATCTAAAACAAAATCCAACTCCAAAAGCAGCAGTTGAAGAGACAAAGCCGCTCACACAAGCTATCCCGGTAGATACGGTTGCTCCTAAATCTACTGCTCCGATAAACCAACCTCAGGTTGTAGCAGAAGAAGAGGCCCAAGTAGATGAGATCGTTTCTAATGATACTCTACCATTAAAGCAAGAGGAGGATAAATCCCATGGCATTTCCATTAATGCCAGCTTAGCGGACAAAACCTTAAAAATAGGTCTTAATGATCGCATTGCCTTTGTGAAGCACTTGTTTATGGGGCAGCAGGAAGATTTCAACCGAGTTTTATCACAACTAAACACTTTTAGCACCTACGAAGAGGCTGAATCCTTTCTTAATCAAATGATAAGACCAGATTATGGTTGGGATGAAAAAGAAGAATTTGTAGACCGTTTAATAAAGATTGTACAACTACGTTTTGGTATCGAGCAATAATCTATCACAACACCATTCACAATCCATTATTTTTCAGTACTTTTGCCGTCCTTTTTTTTTGAATTTATTATAAACTTAATCAAAGCCCGTAAGCTATGAAGAAGATGAAACTTTCCCATTTCAACTATGAACTTGACAAAGAGTTAATAGCTGAAAGACCCAAAACCCACAGAGATGAAAGCCGCCTTATGGTTTTAAACCGTAAAGAAGGTACTATTGAACACAAAATGTTCAAAGATGTGGTGGACATTTTTGACGAAGGAGATGCCTTAGTACTTAACAACACTAAAGTTTTTCCTGCCCGTATGTACGGGAACAAAGAAAAAACCGGAGCACGTATTGAGGTTTTCCTTTTACGTGAATTAAATGCTGAAAGCAGACTTTGGGATGTTTTGGTTGATCCAGCCAGAAAAATCCGAATCGGTAATAAATTATACTTTGGAGAAGACGACAGTTTAGTAGCTGAAGTAATTGACAACACCACCTCTAGAGGACGTACACTTCGTTTTTTATACGATGGCTCTTATGAAGAGTTTCGCGCAAAACTGGAAGAACTAGGACAAACACCACTTCCAAAATACATTCAACGCGAGCCAGACACAGAAGATGAGGACCGCTTTCAATCTATTTTTGCTAAACATGAAGGTGCTGTTGCGGCTCCAGTGGCTAGTTTACACTTCAGTAAGCAGCTTATGAAACGTTTAGAAATTAAAGGTGTAGATTTTGCCGAACTTACGCTTCATGTAGGTTTAGGAACCTTCAGACCGGTTGAGGTAGAAGACCTGAGTAAACACAAAATGGACAGTGAGCAATTTTGGATTTATGATGAGACTTGTAAGGTAGTAAACCGTGCTATTGATAGTAAGAAGAAAGTTTGTGCTGTAGGAACTACTGTATTAAGAGCTCTAGAAAGTTCTGTTTCTACCAACGGACATCTAAACACATATGAAGGCTGGACCAATAAGTTCATTTTCCCTCCATACGACTTTACGGTTCCTAACTGTATGATCACTAACTTTCATCCACCTCAATCTACTCTAATGATGATGACCTCAGCATTTACTGGATATGACTTAATGATGGAAGCGTACCAGGAAGCGATTAAAGAAGAATATCGTTTCTTAAGTTATGGTGATGCCATGTTGATTTTATAGAGACACACCCTATATATTTAAAACCTGCTTCGGCAGGTTTTTTTATGAATATTATTTTTCTGCTTTCTTTAAATTTACCAAATGCCTGATAAAAAAGACGTTCGATCGCTTACCAAAGAGGAGCTAAAAGAATACTTCGTTTCCATCGGTGACAAAGCCTTTAGAGGTCAGCAGATATACGAATGGCTGTGGAAAAAGGGAGCCACAAGCTTTGAGGAGATGACCAATATATCATTGGATTTACGAGAAAAGCTAGATGCAAGTTTTGTGATCAATCACATTCGTGTAGACGAAATGCAACGTAGTAGCGATGGCACTATTAAGAATGCGGTTCGTTTACACGATGGAAAAATTGTTGAATCCGTATTAATCCCTACTGATACACGAATTACAGCCTGTGTTTCTTCACAGGTAGGTTGTAGCTTAGATTGTAATTTTTGCGCTACTGCCCGTCTAAAAAGAATGCGAAATCTAAATGCAGACGAAATCTACGATCAAGTTGTAGCGATTAAAAACGAAGCAGAAAATTTTTATGGGCGGCCACTCACAAACATTGTATTTATGGGCATGGGCGAACCCTTAATGAATTATAAAAATGTACTTGACGCCATAGATAAAATCACTTCAACCGAAGGCTTAGGGATGGCGTCTAGAAGAATTACATTATCCACTGTGGGCTTAGCCAAGATGATTAAGAAACTTGCAGACGATGAGGTAAAATTTAACCTTGCTGTTTCTCTTCATTCTGCAAGAGATGAAGTTCGTGATAAAATCATGCCTATAAATCTTAAAAATCCAGTAAATCAACTCTCAGAAGCACTTCAATATTGGTATCAGAAGACTAAAAGTCGGGTTACTTATGAATATGTAGTTTGGAAAGGTATAAATGACACGCAACAAGATATTGACGCCTTAGTCAAGTTCTGTAAAAAAGTACCTTGTAAAGTAAATCTCATTGAATACAATCCTATTGATGATGGTGATTTTCAACAAGCCGACCCAGAAGCACTGGATAAATACATTACTACCTTAAATGCGCACGGAATTGTAGCTAAAGTTAGGCATAGCCGAGGAAAGGATATTGATGCGGCCTGCGGCCAATTGGCTAATAAAAACGAAGTTATCGCTGCATCCTAAATGATTTCTACCCGCAACTGAAAAAAAGGCACACTCCAAAGAGTAGATTCCACTTTGGTTGTTACCTTTACGGCCCATCTTATGAGTCAAATTGACCAAATAAAAATTCCCGTAAAAGAAGAAATGGCGGCTTTCGAGCCTAAGTTTCGCCAGTTTATGGCTAGTAAGGTCTCTTTACTTGACCGTATCACCTACTACATTATTAAAAGAAAAGGAAAGCAATTGCGGCCTATGCTTGTTTTTCTTACCGCTAAAATGCTCAGTGAGATAAATGAAAGCACACATAGAGGCGCTGCCCTTGTAGAGTTGATGCACACTGCAACTTTAGTTCACGATGATGTGGTGGATGATTCTGATAAAAGACGGGGATTTTTCAGCATCAATGCCCTTTGGAAAAATAAAATTGCTGTTTTGGTTGGAGACTATCTTCTTTCCAAAGTATTGCTCCTTTCGGTTGAAAATGAAGAATTTGAGCTTCTTAAAATCGTAAGCACAGCTGTGCGCGAAATGAGCGAAGGAGAGCTTCTCCAAATCGAAAAAGCACGCAAATTAGATATCGATGAAGCGATCTATTTTGAAATAATTCGCAAAAAAACCGCCTCACTTATATCTTCTTGTTGCGGTGTTGGAGCCTCCTCCGTAGGGGCAAATGATGAAACCGTAAAAAAGATGAGAACTTTTGGAGAGTTGCTAGGAATTGCTTTCCAAATTAAAGATGATTTGTTTGATTATCAACTATCCAATAGAAGCGGAAAACCCAGCGGCATTGATATTAAGGAACAGAAAATGACACTTCCTTTGATTTATGCGCTAAACAATTCTTCTAGCTCAGATAAACGGTTTATGATGACGGTAGTTAAGCGTCACAACAAAAACCGCAAAAAAGTGGAGAAGGTGATGGTAATGGTGAAAGATCTTGGCGGAATTGAATATGCAAAAAAGCGTATGATGGCATATCAAAAAGAAGCGATAGACCTTTTACAGGATTTTCCTGACTCAAAAGCTAAAACTTCATTGATGGAGCTCGCAGATTATGTTATTTCGCGATCTAAATAATTTTCTTTTAACATAAATTAAACAGGTATGGAAAATTGGGAAGAAAACCTACAAAAGGTTTATGATTTGGCTATTGAATATGGAATTACCCTTCTCTTGGCCTTATTGGTTCTTGTTATAGGGCTTTCTGTAATCAAGTACATTATTAAAGGGTTTCGTAAAACATTAGATAAAAGAGGAGTTGATTCCTCTCTAAAACCGTTTCTATGCTCTATTGCCGGAGCTCTTTTAAAAATTATGCTCGTAATTTCCGTTGCAGGCATGGTTGGTATTGAAATGACCTCCTTTGTTGCGGTATTAGGAGCCGCGGGCTTAGCTGTTGGCCTGGCCTTACAAGGGAGCTTATCCAACTTTGCGGGAGGTGTACTCATTTTAATACTCAAGCCATTCAAAGTAGGTGACTTTATTGAGGCAAATGGCTTTGCCGGTACCGTAAGGGAAATTCAAATTTTTTATACGTACGTAACCACCGGTCAAGGTCAAGAGATCGTTGTACCAAATGCCTCTTTATCCAATAATGCTGTAAAGAACTATTCTTTTCATGAAAATAGAAGATTAGACATGACTTTTGGTATTGGATATAGTGACGATATCGATCAGGCAAAAAACATTTTAAACGATATCATATCTAAAGATGAGCGCGTATTAAAAGATCCTGCTCACTCTATATTTATTGAAGCATTAGCGGATAGCTCAGTAAACTTTCACGTAAGAGGATGGACAACAAATGGAGACTTTTGGGACGTCCACAACGGACTTAACGAAAAGGTGAAGAAAGCATTTGATGCAGCTAAAATCAATATTCCATTCCCTCAAATGGATGTACACGTGCACAATAGTTAATTGAAGCCTATTAAAATATTTGAACAACCATTGGAAATTTTCTGGTGGTTGTTTTTTTTGCTCTATTCGTTCGGTTGAATAATTCTTAGTTTTGTAGGCTTGCCTTTTTACCATCTATATGATCAGTCAGGAAACCATAGATAAAATCTTTGATGCCACTCGAATCGAGGAGGTGATTGGCGATTTTGTAACACTGAAAAAATCAGGTGGCAACTTTAAAGCCTTAAGTCCTTTCTCTAACGAGAAAACCCCTTCATTTTATGTTTCTCCTGCTAAACAGATTTTTAAAGATTTCAGCAGCGGGAAAGGAGGCAGTGCCATAAGCTTCTTAATGGATCATGAGCAGTATACTTACCCGGAAGCACTGCGTTACCTTGCCAAAAAGTATAACATTGAGATTGAAGAAACAGGTCAAACCGATGAGCAAATTCAACTTCGCTCAGAACGGGAAAGTCTGTTTTTAGTAAATGAGTATGCAAACAAGTATTTTCAAGATCTTCTATGGAACTCGGAGGAAGGAAAAAATATTGGACTCTCTTATTTTGAAGAAAGGGGCATGACTCATGAAACCATCAAAGAGTTTCAATTGGGTTACAGTTTAAACTCTAGAGACGGCTTTACCAAAACCGCTTTGAAGGAGAGTTATCAAATCGAATTTTTGGAGAAAACAGGGCTCACTAAAGTTGATGGAAATCAACAACGTGATCGTTTTTGGGGCCGTGTTATGTTTCCTATTCTAAGTCATACGGGGCGTGTTTTAGGTTTTGGAGGAAGGGTATTAAAGAAAGATGCTAAAATTGCTAAGTACCTGAATAGCCCAGAAAGCGAAATCTATCATAAGAGTAAAACGCTTTATGGACTTTTTCAAGCCAAAGCACATCTTTCAAAGCAAGATTTGTGCTATTTGGTAGAAGGCTATACAGATGTGATTAGCCTTCATCAATCGGGTGTTCAGAATGTGGTTGCCTCTTCCGGCACATCTCTTACCGTAGATCAAATAAATCTAATAAAGCGGTACACAAACAATATTACCATACTTTATGATGGAGATAGCGCTGGAATTAGAGCATCTCTACGAGGTATTGATATGATACTTGAAGAAGGACTTAATGTACAAGTCCTCTTGTTTCCTGATGGTGAAGATCCAGACTCTTTTGCCAAAAGAGTTTCTGCTAATGAGTTAAAAGACTATTTAAAGGAAGAACAACAAGACTTTGTTCTATTTAAGGCTTCTCTATTACTTAAAGATGCGGGAGACAACCCCTTAGAGAAATCAAAAATAGCACGTGAAATTGTACTCAGCGTAGCATTAATTCCTGATGCCTTAAAACGTAATGCTTACATAAAGGAATGTGCTCGTGTTTTAAGGATTGACGAAAAGGTTCTGTTTAATGAACTCGCTCAGATCATTCAGAACAAACGTGAAGACGCTGAGAAGAAACGGAATACATCCAATAACAGGGCTGATAACCAACCCACGATGGAGCTGGTTGGTGAAGAGTCATTAAAAGCTTCATCCAACTTTTACATTCAAGAGGAAGCACTTTGTTGGTTGCTATTAAACTATGGAACCAAGCTTTGTGAGTTTCCATATCCGGAAAATCCTGAGGAGCAAACAGAAGAGACGGTAGCGGAATATATTGTTTCTGAACTCATTTCAGATGACCTTTCCTTTGAGAATGTGGAGTTTCAAAAAATACTAGATCGTTTTTCTACGAGTCTCGATAAAGATGAAAAAATATTAGGATCCTCTGATCTCTTAAAGGTTGAAGATCATTCTTTAGTCCAAAGTGTGGTGAATCTAATTTCTGAAAAGTATGAACTACACAATTGGAAAAGTAGAAAAATCATGCTTCCTGAAAAAGATGCTTATATAAGAGATTTTACCATTCAAGCTGTACTGAGGTTTAAAGAGAGAAGAACCAGTCAATTAATTCTTGATATTCAAAACCAGTTGAAGTCGGAGCCAAACGAAGTTAATTCTCAACTTGAAGTTTTGAATAAGCTAAATTCGCTACGCGTTAAAATCAACAAAGAGTTGAAACGAATTGTATAAGGTCACTTTTAAATGAGTCCAATTACTCTATTCCTTAAAAAACTTCAGGAGAGCAATTTTCGCTTCTTTGCGTTGCTTGCGCTAGTAGTTGTTTCATTGCCTTTAAATATGCATGTAAATGCATATTGCATTGGCCTCTTTTCGTTAAACACATTTTTATCTGTTCGTAAAACGGACCTTGAAAAGAATCGCACTCTCATTTTTCTCTATGCTGCTCATATTCTTTTCTTTTCCTTATTGCTTGTTAGCGTTTTTTATTCTGAAAACACGGGCTTAGGGCTTACCAAAATGGAAACTAAATTGAGCTTTTTATTACTACCGCTAAGCTATTATTTGGGCTTAGGTAAACTTAAAAAGGAACAGCTAAATTTCTTAAAAAAGGCTTTTGTTGTTTCTGTTCTAGCGGCTGTAATTTTCTGTTTCATTGAAAGTCTCATCAAAGCCGGAGCAACCGGGAATTTATTAGAATTACAAAGCTCAAAGCTCTCCAACCCTCTAATGCACCGGGGCTATTTATCCATTTTTATAGGCTTTTCTATTATATTACTTTGGGAAAATAAAAGCGTTTATTCTACATATAGAATTTCATCAATTAGCCTTTTAGCATTTACCCTTATCCTACTTCAAGGACGTATGAATATCCTCGCCTTAATACTGGTAGTTTTAGGTTATTTTTTGATTCAAGCTATTCAATATAGAAACCGTAAAATCTTTGCTTACCTGGGAGGTGTTATTCTTTTTATAATCATTTTATTTCAAGTCATTCCAAAACAATACAATCGATTCAATCAACCTTTAACTTTTGAGTACAACCTCTCAAAACCTGATAGTGAAGACTTTACTGGCATTACAATTCGCTTAGCTATTTGGCAACATGCAATACCCTTAATTAAACAACAACCTTTTTTTGGATACGGTATAGGCGATACTCCAAAAAAACAGCTTGAGGAATACCATAAAACTGGTTTTGTGAAAGGAATTTCACAAAGGTATAACTGTCACAACCAGTACCTAGAATCTATTTTGGCTGCTGGTATTTTTGCTTCTTTGATTTTAATACTTATCCTGATCCTATATGTCATTCAAGGATTGAAAGCGCAAAATCCATATCTCATCATGATAGTGATTTACTTTTTTCTAAGTATGCTTACGGAATCGCTTTTAGAACGTCATTGGGGTGTAACCACTTTTACCGTATTACTGCCTATCCTATATAAAGAAACCCTCCTAAAAAAGGAGGGTTAAACATTATTTTATGTAGAATAATAAAGGGTTATTTCTCTTTACTTCCCTCTAAGATTTTAGAATAGGAAAGCTGATCGTTGAGTGTTGAAACTGCTTTTGCTACATCTAAATCATGATGAATTGAATTTTCCAACCGCCCTTTGTCGTAGTAATAACGCGAAACAATTTCTTCTTCTAACAGCTCTTTGATTTGCTTCTTGTACTTCATTAAGTCGCTTCCCTTTTGCTCTTGAAATTTAGCTTTTAGTGCGTCAATTTCAGCCTGAATTTCTGTTAGGTAACTCTCGCCTTCAGCAGTCTCTACCAGCTTTTCAAGTTTCATTTCCGTTTTAGTTTGATATGAAAAATCCTTACTGTCCAACCAGTTCAAGAATGTTTGATACTCTTCTTCCTTGAGTTCAAACTCTCCAGCAGTAGCAATACTTTCGTGGGTTCTTCTATACTCAGTGGCATAGTCAAAGATGAACATCTTACGAAATAGAGCAAATACTACTTCACTCACTTCCGGACGATCCACCTCAATATCCGGGTCTACCCCACCACCATCATAAACAGATCTTCCATTCTTTGTTTCAAAACGAGTACGAAGAGAATCTGGAATTTTTTCAACGCTTCCATCCTCTGCTCTTTTCGCATAGTTGATAGCTTGGATGCATCTACCACTTGGCGTATAGTACTTAGCAATAGTCACTTTCAATTGAGAGCCATATGATAGTTTTCGTGTTTGCTGTACGAGTCCTTTACCAAACGAACGTTTTCCTATAACTACTGCTCTATCGTAATCTTGTAAAGTTCCACTCACAATTTCAGAAGCAGAGGCACTCCCTCTGTCAATTAATACCGTCATCGGAATATCAGTATCAACAGGTTTGTTTAAAGTTCTATAGGTTTTTTCCCACTCCTCTAGCTTTCCTTTTGTTTTAACTACTTCCTCACCTTTGTCAATGAATATATTGGTAATGTTTACAGCTTCGTTCAACAGACCACCAGGATTTCCTCTTAGGTCTAGAACTAAACCTTTCAACTCATTCTCTTTGCGAAGTGTTTCAAATGCACCCTTTACCTCCTTCGTAGCCTTATCTGTGAAACTGGAAAGAGAAATATATCCGATTCCATCCTTTATCATTCCTGAATAAGGCACACTATTCACGTGAACCTCTTCCCTTTCCATCTTCTTCTTAATTTTTTCACCATTTCGTTCAATCAACAACTCAAACTTAGTTCCTGGTGCTCCTTTTAGAATTTTACTTACATCTTCCGTAGATTTTCCAACTACGGACTTTCCATCAACTTCAAGAATAACGTCACCTGCCATTAAACCTGCTTTATCTGCTGCAAAGTTTTCATATGGATTGGTTATTATGATTTTACCCTTACTCTTTCGTATGCCTGCTCCGATACCTCCGTAATTACCTGTAGTTTGAATTTTATAATCTTCCACCATCTCCTCAGGAATATAGTTGGTATAAGGATCCAAAGAAGAAAGCATTGAAACAATAGCTTCATCCATTAATTCTCCTGGCTCTGTATCATCTACATAATAGAGATTAACTTCTTTAAATACATTAGTAAAAATATCTAGCTGCTTGCTGATCTCAAAATAATCAGGTGTATAAGCCACCGAAACCACTAACATTAACAAAAGACCTGGAACTAGGCCAAACTTGGTGAACTTCTTCATTGTAATTATATCTATAGAGTTGAAACTATAATAGCAGGAAGGGATAACTCGAAGTTAACTAAAAACGGGGAAATCGGATTAAGATTGTTCAGAATTTTTAGATTTTAACCGTTCTAACAATTTTATCATCTTACCCTCTAAGGTATTGGTATCAAGATCTTCAGAAGAAACATAAATAATCATAATGGCCTGTTTATTCCCTTCCCAATCCAACAGAACTTGTTTATTTAAACGATACACCTCTCTTAGTTTTCTCTTGATTCGGTTTCTATCCACCGCTTTTTTGAATTTTCTTTTGGAAACAGAGAAACCAACTTTATGGTGAGATTCGTTATCCTCCAAATCAGAAAAAACCGCGATGAGTGGAAATGCTTTCACACTATTTCCTCCATTAAAGAGTTTTTCAATCGTTTTTCGGCTTTTTAGCTTTTCTTCTTTTCCAAATGTATTACTCATCTCCCTACAAAAGAACAAAAAAGGTCGCCTTGTTTCTATTGGATACAAGGCGACCTTCTAAAATATTATATGTTGAATGTCCTCTAACTTTTCTTTATATAATCTTCAATAGCCATAGTCATTGAAGGAAGTTTGGGTGTGGGCGTTTTAATATCCAACCTTAAACCTGCTTCTGCTATAGCTTTATGAGTACTGCTGCCAAAACCAGCAATAAGAGTATCATTTTGCTCAAAATCTGGGAAATTCTCCAAAAGAGACTTAATACCTGAAGGGCTAAAGAATACTAGAATATCGTAGTACACATCTGCTAAATCTGAAAGATCGCTGGAAACCGTATTGTAAAGAATAGCTCGATTGTAATCAATCTTATTCTCTTTTAAAATACGGGGTATTTCAGGTTTTAATACATCAGACGATGGAAGCAAAAACTTTTCATCTTTATGCTTTTTCATCAAAGGGATTAAATCAGAAAAGGGTCCATTTCCAAAATAAATCTTTCGTTTACGATACACCACATACTTCTGCAAATAATAAGCAATAGCTTCGGAAGTGCAAAAGTATTTCATCTCGTTTGGAACCGAAAACCTAACCTCTTCACATATCCTAAAGAAATGGTCTACCGCATTTCTGCTGGTAAGAATTACAGCTGTATGGGCTGGAATATTTACCTTTTGTTTTCTAACATCCGAAACATCTACACCCGCAACGTGGATAAATGGCCTAAAATCTATTTTAAGCTTATGCTTTTGAGCCAGATCAAAATATGGGGAGTTTTCGACTTGAGGCTCAGGCTGAGATACAAGAATAGTTTTTACTTTCTTCAATTTATTTGCCTTTAAGCGTTAATGCTGCTTCTAAAATCTCCGTTTTTAGTGATCCTTAAACCAAAAAACCAAAAAGAACAGAGGCGTTATTTCCAGCGCGCAAAGGTAAAAAATTTTATAGTATTTACTTACAGTCATTTCCCATACGCGAAATATGCTTATCGCTAAGGCTAGAGCGTAGGAGGCAGAAAGAATTACGATCAAAAGTTTTTGACCAAACACAAAGAAATCAGGAACAAATGTGACTACAAGAAGGATGGGGAGAATGAAAATGGAGGACCAACTTCGATAAATTAAATTGGCATTTTGAGAATAGGCTATTTCATGATTTACATCAAAAAGCCATCCTATAAAAAGCGTAAAAAAGTTTTTGATTAAAAAGAAGAAAGTAAGAATCAATAATAACCTGAAAAAATCGCTCCAAACACCCAAACCAGAGTTAAACACCAAAAAAAGTCCTGCTCCAAAAACTAGGTAAGAATTGATAGCCATCAGCATATCAAAAATATCCTTTCCTCCATAAGGGTTAAACTCTTTCTCAAAGTTTTTTAACCCTGAGCTAAATGGAAGTGACAAGAAAAGATGAAATTTTTTGGAATGATAAAGCTTGGATATAAGCAACAGCAAACCGCTTAGCAGATATAATACCAGCAACCAATCTGTATGATGTACACCTTTTTCTATCATAAAATAATAAAGCCCCGAAATTAAGTATTCGAGGCTTTATAAAAATATATATGCTACTTCTTATTTTGCAATAACAAGCTTCTGTGCATTTTTCATAGATGCGTTAGAAGGCACAACTAAATACGTACCATTCGAAAGTTCGTTTACACTTAGCTCCCAATCTGTTGCCGTAACCTTAGAATCGTTACCTAGGGTTTTTAAAAGTTCACCATTTAATGCATACACATTAATCTGATTTACTTGTGCATCCAAATTAGATAAACGAACCATGTCTACTGCAGGGTTTGGAGCAATATCAAAATCTAAAATCGCATTTTCTTTTAATGAAACACCGCTCGCTTTGCTTAAACTCAAGTTCTCTAAAGCAATAACGTCACCTTGTGCAGTACCGCCATTGTTGCTAAAATTAGCAGCCACATAAATAGTTGTGCCATCAGGTGCTGTTCCACTGTTCCAAGTAAAATCAAAACTCTTTGCACCTCCACTAACAGCTGTTCCAGAACTAGTATGTGTAATAAATGCTCCTGTTGATTTTGTGTCTGTTGAAGTAGGTGTAATAAGACCTGTATGACCAGATGCATCTTCTATACTAGCCATAAAACCAGCTTTAGTAGTTGACGTTCCTCCATCATCTAAAGCTACGGTAATGGTATAATCTGTATTCTCAGCAAAACCATTTGCTGGAATATCTGTTGTAATGGATATGGTTTGCGTACTTACAGCAGGGCCATTATGACAACTTGAAGAAGCACATGAACTACCGTTAGAGGCAACAGGAGAACCGCTTCTACCACTTGGAGCTCCACTTGTGAAGGTAAGTGCATTATGGGAAATTAGTAAACAGCCTACAAGGGCTGAAAAAGCAAGAATAGTCTTTTTTCTCATTTTTTATGAATTTTTCAATTTCATCAAATTTAAACTTTTAATCTACATTACATTTGTCAAAAAATATACACACATATGGCTAGTGACCTATTTCAATCACCTGACTACTATAATATAGATGAGCTTTTAAGCGAAGAGCACATTCTAGTAAGAAATGCAACCCGCGACTGGGTTAAAAAGGATGTAAGTCCCATAATTGAAGACTATGCCCAAAAAGCAGAGTTCCCACAACAATTAGTTGGTGGCTTAGCAGAAATTGGAGCATTTGGACCGTATATACCACAGGAATATGGCGGTGCTGGTTTGGATCAGATCAGTTATGGTTTAATGATGCAGGAAATTGAAAGAGGAGACTCTGGAGTAAGATCTACCTGCAGCGTTCAATCTTCATTGGTAATGTATCCTATTTATGCCTATGGAAACGAAGAGCAGCGAAAAAAATACCTTCCAAAATTAGCAAGTGGCGAATATTTGGGAAGTTTTGGTTTAACAGAACCAAACCACGGAAGCAATCCTAGCGGAATGGAAACCAACTTTAAGGATATGGGCGATCATTACCTTTTAAATGGAGCAAAGCTTTGGATTTCTAACTCTCCATTTTGTCATGTAGCCGTTGTTTGGGCTAAAAATGAGGAAGGCCGAATTCATGGTCTTATCGTTGAAAGAGGAATGGAAGGTTTTTCTACTCCTGAAACCCATAACAAATGGAGCCTGAGAGCAAGTGCTACTGGAGAATTGGTTTTTGATAATGTAAAAGTGCCAAAAGAAAATCTTCTTCCCAATAAATCCGGATTAGGAGCTCCTTTAGGTTGTTTGGATAGCGCACGTTATGGAATTGCATGGGGCGCCTTGGGTGCAGCCATGGATTGCTACGATACTGCTTTACGTTACTCTAAGGAGCGTATTCAGTTTGGAAAGCCTATCGCTGCTTTCCAGTTACAGCAAAAGAAGTTAGCTGAAATGATCACCGAAATCACGAAAGCACAGCTTTTGGTGCTAAGACTGGGTCAATTAAAGAATAAAGGACAAGCTACTTCCGCTCAAATTTCTATGGCTAAAAGAAACAATGTAGATATTGCTTTAAAAATTGCGAGAGATGCCCGTCAAATGTTAGGTGGAATGGGCATTACTGGAGAGTATCCAATTATGAGACATATGATGAACTTAGAATCGGTTGTTACCTACGAAGGAACCCATGATATTCACCTCCTCATTACTGGTTTGGATATTACAGGCGAAAATGCATTTAAATAATGCTTTCTGAAAAATTGAAATCCATCATAAGAGAGGTTCCTGATTTTCCAAAACCAGGAATCTCTTTTAAAGATATTACGCCACTTCTTCTCCATTCTGAACTTTATCTTGAAATTGTTGAAGGTCTATTATCTCCTTTCAGGGATCTAAAAATAGATGCGGTAACTGCCATTGAGTCTCGTGGATTCCTATTTGGCCCTGCCATGGCTAATCAGCTTAATGTTCCGTTTATTCCAATTCGAAAAGCAGGCAAACTTCCTCGAACTACCTTAAGTGCTTCTTACGCGCTAGAATATGGAGAAGCGACTATTGAGGTTCATGCGGAAGATATTAAAGAAGGCTCCCATCTTCTGATTCATGATGATCTTTTGGCTACAGGAGGAACTACTCTAGCGGCAACAGAACTTATTAGTAAGAGCAAAGCTCATGTTGCAGGCTTCTCATTTATAGTTGAATTAGATTTCCTAGAGGCTAGGCAAAAGCTCTCTCACCTGGGTAAGTGCTCAAGCCTACTTCACTACTAACAAAAAAGACCCCTATTAAGGAGTCTTTTTTGTTAGTAGTATTAGATGATTTATCTAATACACTTTTGTGTTATCCCTGTAACCAGGTAAATTCAAATACCAATCTAACGAGCTATTTCCACCCGATTGCGCCCATGTGCTAAACAAAGAGTAGGCCTTAACAATGTCTTCCTGCTCCACAGGATAATCAAAAATCTGTGCCGTTTGAATGGCCCACGGTAAATCATTTTCTGTCACAAAAAACCTTCCTGAAGACGGATCAGAATCGTCATCTGCCGTTCCAAAAAAGTTAATGTCCATCAAGTCAGTAGCTTCCTTTCCTGAAAGGTGCAGTTCTTTACCCCTATTTTGACCGATGAAGATAAATGGATTAAAAGAGTTAAATGGCAACTGAGCTTCAGCAACAGGACTAGTAAGCGTCATGCGAACCCTGTTAGTATCAACAGGCACAAACGTATTTGTAGGGTCGGTATTTACTGTTTGCGTACCCAAGTTTGTCAATATTCCAAAAGCATTGTCGAAAAGCACAACCACTGCTTTACTTTGATTCGCCTCTGTTCCATTTGCGTTAAGCGTGATATTATTCTCAAAATATTGTGTTCCTACAACGCTTTCAATGGCGGAGGGGGCTACGTCAAACTGAATTCCAAAGCCATTTGACAGGGAGCCACCAATCGCCATTACCGCATAATTGATCTCAATATCCTTAATATCGTTATTGGCATCTGTAATCATTCTGAATCGGTAGTTTACCACTAGATCATTGAAGTCGTAATCGCCTTTACCGGGCCACAAATCTTCAAAAGCAATAGTTCCATACTGGCTTGAGCCTGGATAATAAGACTCTCCAGCTCGATCAGGATCATTTGGAAAGAGGTCATTCCCATCCGCAATACCGTCATTATCAGAGTCCGATACTGTTGTTGTTCCATTTCCAATTGTATTACATGCTGAGGTTGGTATATAGATATTACAAGCTAAGCTAGCAGGTGCATTTACATTACCCCAAAGGGTTTCTATTCCATCCGTATCACAATATTCAAGGTTTCCACTTAAGAATCCTGTAGCATTGATAACCGTTGTATTTTCCACCTTTACAAGTGATGTTGTTCCAGACCCGGTAATACCTCCATTCAAAGTAGCATTATCACTTATTATCATTGCCCCATCATATAGGCTAACATTCGATACGGAACTAACTTCTAAATCGCCAGTCACTTCTATTAAACTATAGTTATCAAATGTTCCATTTACCATAAATGAACCGCTAATATTTTGGTAGCAATTATTTACGCCTGTTGAATTGCTATTGAACTGCAGATTTCCAGTTACGTTCATTGAACCATTATTTGTGAAATCATTACTTACTTGAGCATCACCAAAAACATTTAATGTCCCACTATTGATAAATTCAGAACTGCTAGAGGTTATATTAAACTTATTGGATTGACTTACATTAATAATTCCATAATTGGTTACATCTCCGGAAATAGCAAAAGTGTTATTGACCGTTAAAGTTGCATCATAAACTGTTATTTCTCCTCCAGATGAATTTAGCCGGAGCGTATTCACATTTAAAGATGCTCCATCAGTTAAGACCAAGCTAGAACCATTGTTTAAGGATAATGTACTTACTGTAGCATCTCCACAAACTTTCAATAAAACATCGGATTTGTTAATAGAAATTTGACCCGAATACGTGCCTGTTACACAAACTGTATTTACAGCGCTATTGTTATTAATACTTATATTACCACTATGATTGTTATACGTTGCATCGCATCCCGTGATACAATTTGGGCTTATGGCGATTGTGGTTTTCGCCTTACTTCTTTTTTTCTTGCCAAATGTATGAGATGCATTATTTCCGGTTACATCTACAATTGAAATAGAGCTTGATCCGTTTGGATCTTCTTTAATCAGATATAATTTGGTAAGATAAGAAGGTACATCAATATCAGTACTCAGATTACTACCCGTAAAGCCCGAGTAAATGAGATTACCCCCAGCGGAAGGGAGAAAATCATATACTTTTACCTTAAAGTCATTTTGAAAACCTTGGTTTTGGATGGATACATCCAATTTCACTGTTTTAAAAGTTTCAAATTTAAAATGAGTAGGTACTGTTAGCTCAGAGAAACTGTCCACACCCTTTTCTGTAGAAGGATCATAGTTTTCAGTTTTGTTGCAAGACCATATAATCGCAGAGGTAAGCATACATGCTATAAATGTCTTTTTCATGTTTTGGTTGATTTATTTCAACTTTAAAGGTATCAAATAACATACCGATTATAAATAATTGAAAATCAAACAACTAAAACCCTTCAAGCTTCCTTAAATGAATCTTTTTTCCAAGAATAGGACAAAAGCAAATTTCACGCTTGATGTAATTTAGAACCGAAGTTTAGGGTAAATAATAAAATGTGCAACATCTAAAAGCAAAAAAGGGGCTCTTACAGGCCCCTTTTTTTATTTAAATATGTGATTATCTTCTAATACACCTTGGCATTATCTCTGTATCCAGGTAGGTCTAAATACCAATCTGAAGAACTAGCACCACTGGACTGAGCCCATGTTGCAAACAGACTGTAAGTCTGAACTATATCTTCTTTTTCCACCGGATAATCAAAACTAGCAGCCATTTCTAGCGCCCATGGAAGATTGTTTTCTGTTACATAGTATTTTCCTGAAGATGGATTTGAATTATCATCTCCTGTTCCCAAATAATTTAAGTTAGCAAGATCTGTAGGTTCTCTGTCCATTAGATGCAACTCTTTACCTCTATCTTGGCCGATATAAATGAATGGATTAAAAGTGTTAAATGCCACTTGAGATTGACTCATTGCAGAAGCAAAAGTGATCGTAACTTTATTCGAATCTACAATAGAAGCAGGGTCGCTTGGGTTTGTATTTACCGTTTGCGTTCCGCTATTTGGTAAAACACCAAAAGCATTATCGAACAAAATAACCACGGCATTGCTTTGAGCGGCTTCCGTTCCGTTTCCATTTAGGGCGATGTTGTTTTCAAAATATTGCGTTCCTGTTACGTTACTTACCGATGAAGACGGCACGCTAAACTCCATTCCAAACCCGTTAGTTAACGAACCTCCAATAGCACGTAGCGCATAGTCAATTTCAATGTCTTTAACCTCATTATTTGCATCTGTAATCAATCTATAACGGAAATCAAGAACGATATCATTAAAGTCATAATCTCCTTTTCCTGGCCATAAATCCTCAAACGCCAAGGTTCCGTATTGATTTGCTCCCGGATAGTAAGACTCCCCAGCTCGTGCCGGATCGTTAGGAAATAAATCATTTCCATCAGCTACTCCATCGTTATCCGCATCCGACACAGATGGTGTGCCATTACCGGATGTATTACATGAAGAAGTAGGGATATAAACATTGCAAGCTAAAGCAGCAGGAGCGTTAATATTTCCATTGTTTGTTTCTACGCCATTGGCGTCACAATATTCAAGATTCCCGTTTAACGAGCCACTACCATTAATACTCGTATTTCCACTAACTTTTATCAAGGAAGTTGTTCCGCTTCCAACAATAGAAGAATTTAAAGTAGCACTTGCTCCCTCCATCATCGCACCATCGTATAAGGTAGTGATGGCTCCGCCATTAAACCTCATATCATCATTTACGGAAATAAGGCCATAGTTATCCAAATCATTATTAACCGAAATATTCTCTCCCACAATAATAGAACAGTTATTAATCGTTGAAGCCCCTCCATTTAAGGCAAAGTTTCCTCCGGTAACAATAGAATTGTTGTTTGTTAGATCCCCATTATTATTAAGATTGTCTGTAACATCAATAAAGCCGTTGTTAATCAACTCTCCATTTCCATTGATGTTAAAGGTTCTAGTGGCATTGATAGTACCATAATTCGTAAGTTTTCCATTTGGAGAAAAATTATTGTTCACTGTAAGCGTAGCATTGTACACTGTTATTTCTCCACTGCTACTGTTCAAATTTAGATTATTCACATCAAGGGATGCGCCATCCGTAAGAACCAGACTAGAACCATTATTAAGGCTAAGATTGCTTACCGTAGCATTTCCGCAAATACGCACAATAACCCCTCCTTTATTAATATTCAACTGACCGTTGAATGAGCCTGTGAGACAAACTGTATTTTCTGGATCGTTAGAGTTTACATTTATATTCCCACTATGGTTGTTATATGTAATGTCGCACCCAGTGTTACAGTCCGGGCTTACTACCGCAGTGCTTGTTTTTCCTTTGAGCTTTCTTTTACCAAATGTATGCCCAACACTATTCCCTACAACATCTATTACCTGTAAGGAGCTTGAACCATTTGGATCCTCTTTAACCAAGTATAACTTGGAAGTATAAGATGGAACTCGAATAGTTGTATTTAAAGAACCATCTGTTAAGCCAGAATAAATAAGGCCTCCTCCAGCGGATGGAAAGAAATCATAGACTTTTACCTTATAATCATTTGTAAAACCTTGGTTGGATATGTTTACATTAAGGTTTAAATTCTTGAATGTTTCAAAATTGAAATTAGATGGAACTACCAATTCGGAGAACTCATCTACGGAATTGTCAATAGGGTTAGTCTTGGCCCCGTCTTTGGAACAAGACCACAACATAGTCGCTAATATTGTTGTGATAAAAAGTGATCGCTTCATGATATTGATGTAATAATAGTATTACAAATTTAAACACAAAACATATACCACACCTAACTAACTGACAATAAACGCAATAATATTTTCACCTATTCTCAAAGCCAGAAGACTATTCCCAAATTGAGAAAACACTTCGTTTAAATTTTAAACCTTTGCTTTCCGGTGAGCAGCTCCCAAAAAAGAATAAAATCTGAAGCTAAGCTATAGCCAGGATATTTAAAAGTAGCTGGTTTGTTTTGCTCAAAGAAGAAATGACCTACCCAAGCAAAGCCATATCCTAAAATCGGGATAAGGATTAAAAAAATCCAATTTAAGCTCATACAGAAAATGATAAATGAAAGTAACACAAACGCAGTACCAACGAAATGGAGCACTCTACAAGTAAAATCTCTATGTTGCGACAAATAAAATGGGTAAAACTCCCTTAAACTCTCATACTTTTTCTCTTCCATTCTTTTGCTTTTTACTTGCTATTTTGAAAATTCCTTGATCAGTGCAGCGTAAAAGTTCACACTTTTCTTAAAATCCTCAATCGAAATTCTTTCATTAACTCCATGCAAGCGAGGCAAGTCATCCTTTGTCAAAGTGATTGGTGCAAAACGAAAAACATGATTACTAATATTGTAAAAATACCTAGCATCTGTAGCTGCAATAACCAAATACGGACTCACTATTGCGTCAGGAAAACAGGAAGAAATAGACCCCGCTAATCTTTCAAATTGCTTGCTTTTATAATCACTTACTGGAGAAGCAGGAGCCGCAAAGCTTTCGAATATGGCTACCTTAACCAACGTATCATTGATCAACTCTCTTGTTCTTCTCAAAACCTCATCCGGTTCATCTCCTGGCAATAATCTAAAGTTAATGGTGGCCTTTGCTCTTTTAGGGATAACATTATCCTTTATCCCAGCTTGAAAAATAGTTATAGCTTGAGTGGTATGAATTAATGCAGAGCCAGATGCAGACTTTTCATAAACACTAAAAATCAAAGGCTTAAAAAGCCATGTATTTGCAAAAGCCATTTTTTGAATAAAAGGCAGATTTGGGCCTACATGATCTATAAACCCTTCCAATGGAGGGGAAATCATATTCGGAAATGGATTTTCGTTCAATTTATATAGGGCTTTATTAAGAGCTACAACAGCTGTAGTCTTTTCTGGCATTGATGAGTGTCCACCAGAAACGTTTGCCGATATTTCAATACTCATGTAGCCTTTTTCTGCTGTTCCTATTAGCGCAACTGGTTTTTCTATACCCGGAACAATGCCTGAAACCATATTTCCACCTTCATCAATCACAGCATACGCTCTTGTTCCTCTATCCTTTAAAACTTGAGCTATGGTTTTTCCTCCATCTTCCCCTCCAATTTCCTCGTCATGACCAAAACAAAAAAGCAAAGTACGCTGTGGTGTATACCCCTTTTCTAAAAGAGCTTCCAAAGCACTCAATATTGCAATCATGCTTCCTTTGTCATCCAAAGCTCCTCTTCCATAAATATATTTATCTGTTATCGTTCCAGAAAAAGGAGGATAGTGCCATTCATTTAACGTAGAATATTCTGCAGGAACCACATCCTGATGTGCCATTATAACAACCGGATCCAACTCGGTCTCGCTGCCTTTTAAAGTATACATCAAGGCATATTGATTAAATACTTCTTTCTTTAATAGTTGATGACATAAAGGAAAAACAGAGTCTAAGAATTGATGAAAGCCTATAAACACAGAATCATCAATCATCTCTGCTTTGTGCGAAATAGTTTTAAAACGCAAAGCTTCTCCTAAAACGGCCGGATCAACACTAATGGTAGATGTTGGAGCAGTTGAATAGTAGCTCTTGGCTTTAAATGTGAACGTATTAAAAAGAATGATGCCTATTAATACGAACAACGCTGCTACAGTAAGCCTGAGAATTAATTTCATTCGTTAAAATGGTTTTCCATAAAATTAAGCATTGCAAATAAACTGAGCCACTTTGCCCTTATTAGGAACAAAATGGCTCAGACACTTAGCGACATTCCTCTTCAATCCTAGGTTAACGTCTTCTCTTGGTAAATCCAAATAATATTGTCCAGCGCAATTGATCCTTACTTTTTGTTACTGCAAAATTGATAGGGAAATTCATATGTTTTGACTTTATTACATAGCCAATCGCTGCAGTAAACCCAGAGTTTAATATGCTTAAGTTGGGTCCTGCTCCCACTTCAAATCCTTCTGAAGAACGAAATCCTGTAATTAGGTTTAAACTGGGCAAAAAGAGTCCTTGGTCTAGTCCGCCAATCATAGGAATAACCTCAAACAAACCTGCACTACCTCCAACAGTCTCAAAATACTTCCACTCAAATTGCCAGCCAAATTGGGTAATGAAAGGATCTATACTAAAACTCGAATCTGAATAAACTGAGCTGAAATTTGTGTTCCCTATGTTTGGTGCTAAGGTGAGTCCAACTCTTGGCCCACTTAATCTAAGAGGTTCTAAAATTGGGGTATCTACATCTCTAATTACCGGGATGTTTTGTTCTTGCGCTTTGATATTCAATGACATTCCAATAAAAAACAGAGCGACAACAATTTTAATGGTTTTCATTTTGTTAGGTTTTATTGTTCTGGAACAAAGCACAGAATATTTAGCTCCTAAATAAAACGGTAAAATGTGTCAGATAAATTAGGCGTTTGTAAAGCACGCTAGAGGAAGGAGAATACAAGATTCTAGAGCCTTCCCAAAACTAATTATCACCATTAAATCAATTAACACGGTCTTGTATTGCGTTTTTTAATACTTTTATTTCTACTAAAAACTAAATAACCATGCCTAAAACTCACTTTCAATTGATCTTTCTGGAGAAGGTCAAACAAAAAACAAACGAGAACCACTCGCTTGTGGATGTAATAACTGATGTTTTACAGATTAGCAAAGATGCTGCATATAGAAGGATGCGTGGTGAAACCGAATTGAGTTTTGATGAAACTGTACGGCTAGCAAATCACTTTAGAGTTTCTCTGAGCGAAGTTGCCGGGCATTCTGAAAATAGTGCCGTTTTTCAACGACAGTCCTTTATCAAAACCATTGATAATTACAGAGAGTATCTACAAAATAGCTTGACCCAGCTGGAGTACATCGCCAATCAAAAGAATCATATGATGTATTACCAGGCAAAAGATATTCCTGCTTTTTATCATTATGCTCTGCCAAAATTGGCTGCTTTTAAAATTTATGTTTGGTTAAAATCTGTTTACGGAATTGATAAGATTGACGGTGAAAACTATAATCTATCAATGATACCTGAAGATTTGATCGAAATAGTTGGTAAGCAATGGGAAGTTTTTAGCAGAATCAATTCTACCGAGATATGGAGTGAGACTACCATAAGGAGTATTATCAATCAAATAGAATACTATTACGAAGCGGGCTTTTTTAGCAGTAAGGAAGAAGCTCTTGGCATTTGTGATGAATTTAAGGAGATGATGAAGATCATCTACAAACAAGCTCTAAATGGCAGAAAGGTACATGCGCACAACTCAGATGTATTCTCATCCGCCTCGTACTCTATGTACTTTCATGAAATTCTGCTGATGGATAACCACATACTTACAGAATTTGGGGAGCATAACATCTTATATTTTATACCCTATGCTGGAATAAACTACTTATCTACAGCAGATCCAGACCTCACCTCGGATTTAAAAGAATTCATGAGTAGTCAATTAAAGAAAGCTGCTTCGGTAGATAATATATCGGAAAAGGAAAGGAATCGATTCTTTATTCGAATTAAAACAAAAATTGATCAGCTTAGAGAGAAGATAATAAGCACTGATCCATTTTTATAATGGATCAGTGCGGTTTAACCCTGTTTACTTTAATATTGTGTTATTGCGCCATAAATAAGGCAAAGCCAACTATTAAAGTAATGATGGCTACAACTCCCACAATCTGAATGGTAGCTTCGCCTTTGTTACTTGTAACTTTTTGCATAACAGTTCGATTTCTGATTCTAATATACAAATTTTTTCCAACCATCTGGAAATCTTAATTTTATAACAGTATAAAATTAGATTATTGGTTAAAATAGATGATGAACTGTATGTTAGGAGTACCTTATGATTGAGTAATGTATATGGCTCCGGCTAGAATAATGAGGATAACCAATACCACTAAGGTATATTGTAAATAGTCCTTAGCCGTATCATTCTCTTTTTTTACAGCGATTTTTCGAATTCTCTTTGCTCTTTGCCGAACTTGCCGTTTTTTACTGTCGTCTGGCATAATCTAGTATAGTAGTTAATTCCGGGTTAGTAATCTCTTATTCCGTGATTAAGTTACTACTTTTTTTGCTTTTATGCTATTGGATTTAGTACAACACTAAAAATAGTTAAGCCATTTGGATCTCTTCCATAATGTAGCTTATCAATAGCTTCTGGTATATCTTTAGCCCTAAAGTAAGAGGTATGAAGCTCATCCTCACCCTTTACCGACCATTGTATAGTGTATGAATTTTTCTTTTCCTTAAAGCTCTTTACATAATCTCGTATTTGCTTTAAAACATCAATTTTATCATATCCTTCAACGGTATGGAAGAGAAAAGATTGGTTGTGTCTAGGGTTTACCGTAATCACGTCCAGCCTAGTTTGTCCTCCACTTTCTGAGTAATCAAAGATCATTTGTGTACTACCTAGGCTTAGGTAATTTTCAATCTCCCTTTGAATTTTTGCTATTTCTAAATTTTGTCTATCCGCACTCATTTGCTCCTTACTGAATAGCAAATGTAGTTTTTCATAATCATTCCTGAATCGGGCTATGCGTGAAAAAAACGTGTAAATCACCCATATCTAAAGCCAAATAATTCTCGTCTAGATATAACACCAACCAACTGTCCTTCAACTCTCCATTCTCTCCAAAAAGCTGAACTGTATCTCCACTAAGTTGATATTTTACAGTAAGCTCTAAGCCATATTCATTATAATTCTGTGGATTTATAAGCTTTAAAATCAATTGCCCATTTTTGTAGCTGTAATAGTCAGGAACAGCTTCTAGTAGATCTTCTGTGCTATACTCGCCACTCTTTTCATTTAGATACGACAAAGCTTCCCATGCACCCTTTTCTAGATCTTTCTCATCCACCAAATGGTTTTGATCCGCTTTTGATGTTAAAATCTCTAGAACTTGATTTAAAGCTTTTTCTCCTTCGTCTGTTTGGGCTTTTAATACTCCACAGCTAAATAGACTAATTAAGATGATTTTAAAGACGTTCATACCTTCTAACGTACAAAAAAAGAGCCATTCCAGTTGGAATGGCTCTTTAGATTGTTCTTTCTATTTATTCTGCTTTACTTAAGACCCGCAGGCTTCACAATCATCTGGATTATCAATAGAACAAGCCAACGCTTCTTCAGCTGAATAGGTTTGAACAGATTTAGCCATTTGTGCTACTCTATCTTCTCCTACATCTGCTGCTTTTTGAAGATTCTCACCTTCTTTTTCCTGTATTTTTTCCGTTTGTTTCGCATCTGTAACAGGTTCTACTTGTGCCTTTGATTGCTTTTGTACGGTAAACTTAATAGCATCCGTTGCTGCCTTAGTTCTCAGGTAATACATGCCTGTTTTCAAGCCTTTTTCCCAAGCATAAAAATGCATTGAAGTTAGCTTACCAATATTGGCGTTCTCTACAAATAGATTTAACGACTGAGATTGATCAATAAACGCGCCTCTATCTGCACTCATATCAATGATATCCTTCATACTCATCTCCCAAACCGTTTTATAAAGATCCTTTATATTGTTTGGTATAGATTCAATATGCTGAATAGAACCGTTTGCTCTGATGATCTCATTTTTAAGATCTTCATTCCAAAGACCTAAATCTACAAGATCAACTAAAAGGTGCTTGTTTACCACAATAAACTCACCCGAAAGTACCCTTCTCGTATAAATGTTAGATGTATACGGCTCAAAACACTCGTTGTTACCTAGTATTTGTGACGTAGAAGCTGTTGGCATTGGAGCTAAGAGTAAAGAGTTTCTCACTCCATGTTCTTTTATCTCTCCTCGCAATGTATTCCAATCCCAATTTCCACTTAGGCTATCTTCTTTAATACCCCACATATTGAACTGGAACTCACCTTTACTAATTGGAGAACCTTCGTACGTTTCATATGCTCCATCTACCATCGCTTCGTCTTTTGAAGCGCACAAGGACGCGTAGTATATGGTTTCAAAAATATCCTTATTCAGTTGTTTTGCTGATTCGCTGGTAAAAGGCAATCTCAACCTAATAAAGGTATCGGCTAATCCTTGAACACCTAAACCAACCGGACGGTGACGCATATTGCTATTTCTAGCTTCAGCTACAGGGTAATAATTTCTATCAATGATACGGTTCAGGTTCTTCGTAACTTTATATGTTACATCGAACAATCGTTGATGATTGAATTTACCATCTTCCACATACATAGGTAATGCTAAAGAAGCAAGGTTACATACAGCTACCTCATCTGGAGCGGTGTACTCAATAATTTCCGTACATAGATTGGAAGAGCGAATTGTTCCAAGATTTTTTTGGTTACTCTTACTGTTTGCTGCATCCTTATACAGCATATAAGGTGTTCCTGTCTCAATTTGAGATTCTGTTATTTTTTGCCAAAGATCTCTGGCTTTGATAGTTTTACGACCTTTCCCTTCTGCTTCATATTTCTCATATAAAGCTTCAAACTCTTCACCATAAACATCCGCAAGACCCGGGCACTCATTCGGATCCATTAGGGTCCAATCTATATCTTCTTTTACTCTCTTCATGAATAAATCCGGAACCCAAAGCGCATAAAATAGATCGCGCGCTCTCATCTCTTCTTTTCCGTGATTCTTTTTCAAGTCTAGGAAATCAAACACGTCAGCATGCCATGGCTCTAGATAAATGGCAAAAGATCCTTTTCTTTTACCACCACCTTGATCTACATAACGAGCTGTATCGTTGAATACCCTCAACATGGGTACAATTCCGTTTGACGTTCCGTTTGTTCCACGAATGTATGAACCTGTAGCTCTTACATTATGAATAGACAAACCTATACCTCCAGCTGATTGTGATATTTTAGAGCATTGCTTTAATGTATCGTATATACCATCAATGCTATCATCCTTCATAGTTAACAGAAAGCAAGAAGACATCTGAGGCTTTGGAGTTCCTGCATTGAAAAGTGTAGGCGTAGCGTGTGTAAAATACTTCTTAGACATTAAGTTGTAGGTCTCTACTGCACTTTCAATATCCTCCTTATGAATACCAATAGAAACACGCATCAACATATGTTGTGGCCTTTCTGCTATTTTACCGTTAACACGCAGTAAATATGAACGTTCTAAGGTTTTGAATCCAAAATAATCGTAGCCAAAATCTCTGTCGTAAATTAGAGTTGAATCCAGCAACTCTTTATTTTTATCAATAATCTCAGCTACATCATCCGAAATTAATGGAGAGTGCAAACCCGTTTTAGGGTTAACATATTCCTGCAAATCTTTCATCGTATCTGAGAAAGACTTAGTTGTATTTTTATGAAGATTTGACACCGCAATACGTGCAGCCAGCTGCGCATAATCTGGGTGTTTGGTCGTCATAGAAGCAGCTACTTCTGCGGCTAAGCTATCTAACTCGGAGGTGGTTACTCCTTCGTAAATGCCTTCTATTACTTTCATCGCTACTGTGGTAGGACTAACCAAATCGCTCAATCCGTAGCATAGCTTTTGAATACGCGCTGTGATTTTATCAAACTTAACAGTCTCTTTCCTTCCGTCCCTTTTTAGTACGTACATAAATGAAGTTCTTTAAATTGTTCGGTAAATGTTATGATGTAAAAATTCAGGTTCAATTAAAAGTCGGCATCAAAAGAAATCTGGTTCGATTCCTGTCCCTGTACAACACCGCTTTTTTGATACTCTCCCACTCTTTTTTCAAAGAAATTGGTCTTGCCTTGTAGGCTGATCATATCCATAAAATCAAATGGATTTTCCACATTAAACTCCTTAGAACAGTTTAACTCAACCAATAAACGGTCCGTTACAAATTCTAAGTATTGAGTCATTAAATCTGAGTTCATACCAATTAATTTAACCGGTAAAGACTCCGTAATAAATTCTCTTTCGATATCTAACGCTTCCACAATAATCTGACGTATACGTTCTTGAGGAACTTTATTTATTAAATGGTTATTGTGAAGGTGGCAAGCAAAGTCGCAATGCAAGCCTTCATCTCTAGATATTAATTCATTTGAAAATGTAAGCCCTGGCATAAGCCCTCTTTTCTTTAACCAGAAAATAGAGCAAAAAGACCCACTAAAGAAAATACCTTCTACTGCTGCGAAAGCAATTAATCTTTCCGCAAATGATTCAGATTCAATCCATTTTAAAGCCCAATCTGCTTTTTTCTTTATCGCTTCAAAAGTATCAATAGCGTTAAACAAGTGATTTCTATCCTCCTTATCCTTAATATAAGTATCTATTAATAAGGAATAGGTTTCACTATGGATGTTTTCCATCATGATTTGGAAACCATAGAAAAATTTCGCTTCTGTGTATTGAACCTCATTCACAAAATTTTCCGCTAGATTTTCATTCACGATACCATCGCTTGCTGCAAAAAATGCTAGAACGTGCTTAATAAAATAACGTTCATCGTCATTCAGTTTAGTTTCCCAATCTGTTAAGTCTTGATGTAAATCGATTTCTTCGGCAGTCCAAAAGCTTGCTTCCGACTTTTTATACCATTTCCAAATGTCGTGATGCTCAATAGGAAAAAGAACAAAACGGTTTTTGTTTTCGGTTAAAATGGGCTCTTGACTACTCATAATTCTTTTCTTTTGTGGTTCGCGCCTATCTGCTTGATTTTAAGGCCAATTTTCCCTGGTCAAATAACTTAACCTCCTGAAATACAGAAATTTAAAAGATTACTTAATGTTGGGTATAATGATCAATAGATCAAACTTGCTTTACAAATTTTGCGATAAAATGATGGGAAGTCAACCGCTAGTTTTTAACATTCGATGCGTTTTATTAACACAATGTTAAGGATGTTAAGCACAAAAAGCCAGTGAGAGCCTGAGATAGAAAAATTCCAAATTAATTTGACGAAGATTTCTAATTTTTAATTCACACCTATTGTTAAAAACCTCAGGTCTAATTTCTGTTGCTCCATTGTTGTGCTACTTCTTCCAATTCCGTGTACCATTCTTCTCCGTATTTTCGAACTAAAGAATCTTTAGTAAACTTATAGACAGGAACTTGCAACTCTTTACCTAAATCGCAAGCAGGCGAGCAAATTTGCCATTTATGATAGTTAACCGCTTCGTAAGAAGCATACTTCGTAATTCGAATAGGATATAAATGACAGCTTATCGGTTTTCTAAAGTCAATTTTTCCGTGCTCCCAAGCCTTCTCTATGCCACATTTAGTTACTCCATTCTCGAAAATAACATAAGCACACTCTGCTCCATTAACCAAAGGGGTTACCCATTCATCATCTAAAGGGTCTTGAACAGAAGTTCCTTGCTCTTCAATAGCTTCTACACCCTCTTTTCTTAGGTAAGGCTTTACAAAGGGATACACCTCTTCTAAAACAGACAATTCACTATCTTCTAATGGCGCACCAGAGTCACCCTCTACGCAACACGCACCTTTACATTTACTCAAGTCGCACACAAACGCCTGATCCAACACGTCTTCGGAAATCAAAGTATCTTTAATGGCAATCATAGAGCACAAAAATACATTTTCAGAATAGCTACCCACAAGAAAATCAGTATTCATATTGACATTAAATAAGCACCAAAGCGCTTGTAAAAAAGCAACTCACTAACACCTATTAATGCTCAAGACCCAATACCTTCACCATGTACTGCCCTATTTTTCTCCTAAAAGAATTGTTGTACCATTCATACATTTTACTTTTGCCACATGAATCAAGAAGATCTTTTTAAGAAAGTGATTTCCCATGCCAAAGAATATGGGTTCATCTTTCAGTCGAGCGAAATTTACGATGGCCTTTCAGCAGTATATGATTATGGTCAAAATGGAGTAGAGTTGAAAAAAAACATCCGTGACTACTGGTGGAAGTCTATGGTGCAAATGCATGAAAATATTGTGGGTATTGATACCGCAATTTTTATGCATCCTACGGTATGGAAAGCTTCAGGACACGTAGATGCCTTTAACGATCCTATGATCGACAACAAAGATTCAAAGAAAAGATATCGTGCAGATGTTCTTTTAGAAGACTACGCAGAAAAGCAAAGGCAAAAGGCAGAAAAAGAAATAAAAAAGGCCGCCAAACGGTTCGGAGACAGCTTTGATCCACAAATGTACCGCGAAACCAACCCTCGCGTAAAAGGTTATTTAGAGGAGGCCGATTCTACCATGCAACGCATGGCAAAAAGCTTAGATGCCGGAGATTTGGAAGATGTTAAAGCTCTTATTGAAGAAAAAGGCATTAATGATCCGGTGAGCGGTTCCAAAAACTGGACGGATGTACGTCAATTCAACTTAATGTTTGGCACTCAGATAGGCTCTGTTGCAGATGGAGCCAGTGAAGTATTCTTACGTCCAGAAACAGCTCAGGGTATTTTTGTAAACTTCTTAAATGTTCAAAAAACTGGAAGAATGAAGATTCCATTTGGAATTGCTCAAACTGGAAAAGCTTTCAGAAATGAGATTGTTGCACGACAATTTATTTTTAGAATGCGTGAATTTGAGCAGATGGAGATGCAATTCTTCGTTCGACCTGGAGAAGATCAAAAATATTATGAATATTGGAAACGAGAGCGCCTAAACTGGCATAAAACGCTTGGATTGGGAGACGAATATTACCGCTTTCACGATCACGATAAATTGGCTCACTATGCAAATGCTGCTGCAGACATTGAATTTAAATTCCCCTTTGGATTTAAAGAGCTAGAAGGAATACATAGCCGAACGGACTTTGATTTAAAGAGTCATCAGGAGCATTCCGGTAAAAAGTTGCAATATTTTGATCCTGAGATTAATGAAAACTATGTACCCTATGTAGTGGAAACATCTATCGGATTGGATAGAATGTTTTTAGCGATCCTTTCCGCAGCCTACAAGGAAGAGAAGTTAGAAGACGGTTCCGAACGAACCGTACTTAAAATCCCAGCTCCTTTGGCTCCTATCAAAATTGCCGTATTACCACTTCTTAAAAAAGACGGACTGCCCGAAACTGCAAGAAAAATTTTACAAGAATTGCAATGGGATTTCAATTGTCAGTATGATGAAAAAGACGCCATCGGAAAACGCTATAGACGTCATGATGCCATTGGAACACCTATCTGCATAACCATCGATCATCAAACACTTGAAGACGAAACAGTTACTCTAAGGGATCGTGATAGCATGAAACAACAAAGGGTTCACAAGAGCGAATTAAGAGGCAAAGCCGTATCATTATTGAGCTTTAATGAAAATGCGTCAAGCTAATATCAATATTATCTATTGATATACTAAAAACATTACCTTTGCCAAATTATTAACAGCCAAATTTTTAACTGGATGAAGAAACTAAACTTTTTTGCTATGGCTCTACTATTTGTAGGAGCGATGGCATGTAACAATGCTGAAACTTCAAGTGAGGAAGCAGCAGGAGATGACACCAACACGGAAACAGTAGTTGAAGGAACTGAAACTGAAACAGCGCCAACCGAAACTACTGAAGACGAAATGAGTACAGAAGAAGTTGCTGACACAACTATGTCTGACAGCACAGCTGCTGACACTCACGCTCATGAAGGTGAGGATCATGGCCATGATCATGCAGAAGGAGAAGAGCACGCTCACTAAAACGAGAATATCTTCAAACAAAAAAACCTGCTTTTGGCAGGTTTTTTTGTTCCTTATATACCGTACTCGTGATGCAATAGCTAGCGCTTAGTCAAGATTTCCAACGCCTTTTTTACAAAAGGATCTTGACCAGAGTATGACTCCAGATAAACTCCATTATCAAACAAATTGTAAGCAATAAAAGATTTGATGCGTAGCTTCAGTATCTTTAAAATTTCAGCATCCAGCTTCTTTACTTTTTCAACATTTTTCTCAAAGTAGAATTGTAAAATATCTTCGGACACTTCAAAGCTCTCTATAAACGACTTTTTTGAATACTTCGCTAACGCAGACCTATTTATATCAACATAGCTAAATGACTTATCATCAAAATTCACACGCATTGAAAAATGATATAAGATCGAGGCCGTTTTACTAGTATCAAAAGGAACTTCAAAATCCGGTGCAATGCCTCCACCTCCATAAACCTTTTTCCCTTTTGGAGTGACAAAAGCTCTAGAACTATCTACAGTAGTTTTACGATAAGAATCATATCGATTCGACTGATTATAATCTTCATATGGTTTTTGAATACTTCTTCCGGTTGGTGTGTAGTAACGCTGTGTGGTTAATCGAATTTTACTTCCATCTTTCAAAGTCATTTCTTCCTGTACCAAACCTTTTCCAAAGGATCTTCTACCAATAACAAAGGCTCTGTCGTTATCCTGTAAAGCTCCTGCTACAATCTCACTGGCAGATGCCGAGCCTTCATTCAATAGAATTACAACATCACCCTCTTCGAAAAGCCCCTTTGATTTCGCATAAATTTCATTCCTTGCGTCTTTTCTATCCTTTGTAAACACAATCAATTCACCCTTCCCTAAAAACTCATCGGAAATATCTCGAGCCGCAGACAGCAGACCTCCTGGATTATCACGTAAATCAAAGATTAACCGCTCCGCTCCTTGAGCATTTAAGTATTTTAAAGCCCCCTCCACTTCACTTGCACTTGTTTCTGCAAAGCGTACTAACTTTAAATAACCTACACTATCGTTAAGCATGAACCGAGTAATAACGCTCTTTATAGGAACCTTACCTCTCTTTATTGTTTTTTCGTATCGCTTTTTATCCATTGGGTTGTAGATATCTAGCTTCACCTTTGTACCAGACTTTCCTTTGAGGGTGCCAATTATCTTATTATTACTTATGTCTTCTCCAAAAAGTCGTTGATTATCTGCAAATAATATTCTACTACCCGCTTTTAACCCTGCCTCACTAGACGGTCCACCTTCTAGTACATTTACAATAGCTAGCGTATCACGAAAAATCTTAAACTCAATCCCAATTCCTTCAAAACTACCTTTGATACTCTCTTCATTTGCCGCAACTTCTTCAAGAGGTATATAGGTAGAATGTGGATCTAACTTTCTTAGCAGATCCGTGATTGTAATATCAAGTAAACTATCTGTGTTTACCTGATCTACATACTCAAAGTCTACATAATCTATAATCTGTTTGATTTTTTCCTCTCTGGCTTCGTTCTCACTTAAAACCAAACGCTTCGCAGGAAAATCTAAGAACATCCCAATCAATAACCCAAACACAATGGCCAAGGCAAAAAACATGGGAATCAAAATCTTGTTATTCGTCATTTAGCTTTTCAATTTGTACAATATCTACACCAGCTCTTTCTAAAAACTTCAAACCACTATTGTCTTTATATTGTTCGATATATACTAAACGCTTAATTCCTGCCTGATGTATAAGCTTGCTGCAATCTTTGCATGGCGACATGGTTAAATAGAGTGTTCCTCCAGAGCAACTATGTGTACTTCCCGCCACTTTTAAAATCGCATTTGCCTCAGCATGCAGCACATACCACTTTGTATACCCCTCATCATCCTCACAAATATTATCAAAACCACTAGGTGTTCCATTGTATCCATCCGAAATAATCATTCGGTCTTTAACAATTATAGCACCTACCTGCCTACGATTGCAATGTGATAGCTTTGCCCATTCTTTTGCCATTCTCAAATAGGCTCGATCGTACTTTTCTTGTTTTTTCATGAACTCGCAAAGTTAAAAGGTATAGAAAAAAGAAAAGCAACCTAATTGACTTAGATTGCTTTTGCAAAGTACCCAGGACCGGGATCGAACCGGTATGGGTTGCCCCACTGGTGTTTGAGACCAGCGCGTCTACCAATTCCGCCACCTGGGCTTTTGTACCGATTTTTAAATCGGTGTGCAAAACTAGCTAATGTTTCCTAACTTTTCCAAAATTAACCGGCTTATTTATCGGATAATTTTAATTTTCCTTATAGTTTTTAGAATAATTAACTACATTTGCAGCCCTTTTTTAAGGGCATTTAAAACAATCAATTCCAAAGGTTTAAGGTATTGGCTCCAATTGCAAAAATATTCAGCTGTAGAACGTCAAAAGGTTTGGCGCAAAAAATCGCGACATCCTATGGTCTTCCACTAGGTAATGTAGAAATTATAGAGTTTAGTGATGGTGAATTTTTACCTTCTTTTGAAGAGACGGTAAGAGGCGGACGCGTTTTCCTTATTGGATCTACAATGCCCCCCACCGAAAATTTGATGGAAATGCTAATGATGATTGACGCGGCTAAAAGAGCCTCCGCCAAACACATTACCGCAGTTATCCCTTATTTTGGTTGGGCCCGTCAAGACAGAAAGGACAAACCAAGAGTGCCAATAGGCGCCAAAATGGTGGCTAATCTTTTAACTGCTGCAGGTGCTACTCGAATAATGACCATGGACCTTCATGCGGATCAAATTCAAGGTTTCTTTGAAGTTCCTGTAGACCATGTTTTTGCCTCAGGTCTTTTTGTTCCTCATTTAAGAGCTCAGAATATTTCTGACTTAACGATTGCCTCTCCTGATATGGGAGGGTCCAAACGAGCGAACAATTACGCCAAATGGCTAGAAAGTGAGGTTGTTATTTGTTACAAACAACGTAAAAAGGCGAATGTAATCGATAAGATGACCGTTATTGGTAATGTAGAAAACCGCAATGTGGTATTAATCGATGATATGATTGATACAGCAGGCACTTTAACAAAAGCAGCGGATATGCTTATGGATAAAGGTGCATTGAGTGTCCGTGCTTATTGCACACATGGCGTGCTTTCAGGAAATGCCATGGAACGTATCGAAAATTCAAAATTAAGTGAGTTGATTATTACGGATACTATCCCGAAAGACAACTTGATAGATAAAATAAAGGTAATATCAATAGCCGAGCTGTTTGCTAGTGTAATGAAGAAAGTTCATCAACATGAGTCTATCAGCTCTTATTTTTTAGAGTAATTAAATTCCGAATAGTACAATGAAAGTTATTAGCATTGAGGGTACAAAACGTGATGAATTAGGATCGAAGTCTGCCAAATTATTGCGCAGAGAAGGAAACGTACCTTGTGTAATATATGGCGGAGAAGAGAACATTCACTTCTCTACTCCAGAAGCAAGCTTTAAAGAAGTGCTTTACTCAACAGAAGCACATATTCTTGAGATTAAATTGGGAGATGAGTCTGTTAAAAGTGTTTTAAGAGATGTTCAATATCATCCCTTAACTGATGCTGTTGAGCACGTTGATCTTCTTCAACTGGTTCCAGGAAAAGCGGTGACACTAGATGTTCCTGTAAAACTAATTGGGAATGCAATTGGTGTTAGAAACGGTGGTAAGCTTAAGGTTAATTTCAGAAAGCTTAAGGTTAAAGGTACTGAAGAAAACCTTCCAGGAACAATTGATATCAATATTGAGAATCTTCGTATAGGTCAAACTATTCGTGTAGGAGAAATTACTCCTGAAGGTTATGAAATCTTAAACGAAGATTTCTTAGCTGTATTGAATATTAAAACTACTCGTAATGCTGTTGCTGACGAGGAAGAAGAAGGTGAAGAAGCACCAACTGAAGAAGGTGCTGCTGCTGAAGCTTAGTCTTGAAATTTAAGTATTACTGGTTTTGAAAAAATTCCTGATCGTTGGTTTAGGCAATATTGGGGATGAGTATGCTGAAACCAGACATAATATAGGATTCAAAATATTGGACGTCTTTGCTAAGGCGTCCAATATTCGTTTTGAACCTAAGCGTTATGCAGATGTAGCTGAATATTCCATTAAAGGCAGAAAGCTCATCTTGATAAAGCCGAACACTTATATGAATCTGAGTGGGAAGGCAGTAAACTACTGGCTTCAACAAGAAAAAATCCCCTTATCTAATTTACTGGTTCTTGTAGACGAAATCGCCTTACCCTTTGGTGCACTTCGCATCAAAACAAAAGGCAGCGATGGCGGTCATAATGGACTTAAAAGCATCAATCAAGTTCTTGGCTCAGCGAGTTATTCTAGGCTCAGGTTTGGAATTGGAAATGATTACCCAAAAGGAGGGCAAGTAAACTATGTTCTTGGGAATTGGACACTGGAAGAACTGGAGAGTCTACCTAAACGGCTTGAACTATCCGTAAAAGCTATTGAAAGCTTCGCCTTAGCTGGCCCTCAGTTAACTATGACCCAATTCAATGGGAAATAAAAAACCCCTTCTTCTCAGAAAGGGTTTTCCATTAAACATTTCGTTAATACGCCTGTTATTCCACGGTTACAGACTTTGCTAAGTTTCTGGGTTGATCCACGTTGCAACCTCTCATTACAGCAATATGATAGGATAATAACTGCAATGGAATAGTAGTTATTAATGGAGAAAGTACTTCAATCGTATCTTCTACTTCTATAACATGATCTGCCATTTGGGCTATCTCGGAATCTCCATTGTTTACAATAGCAATTACCTTACCCTGTCTTGCTTTAACTTCTTGAATGTTGCTCACAATTTTCTCGTATTGAGCACTCTTTTTAGGCGCAATAACCACAACCGGCATATTCTCATCTATTAAAGCGATTGGGCCGTGCTTCATCTCTGCAGCAGGATAACCTTCCGCATGGATGTAGCTGATTTCTTTTAACTTCAATGCGCCTTCTAAAGCTACCGGGAAGTTATATCCTCTGCCCAGATATAAAAAGTTATGCGCATCCTTAAATAGGCCTGAAATATAGCGGGTTTGAGAGTCGCTCTCAAGCATTTTCTCGATCTTAACCGGTATAGCTTCAAGTTCACTTAACAATTGTCTGTATTGCGAGCGACCCAATAAACCTTTTTTATTTGCTAAATGAATAGCAATCAGAGTAAGTAAAGTAACCTGAGCCGTGAACGCCTTTGTTGAAGCCACTCCAATTTCTGGGCCAGCATGTGTATAAGCTCCTGCATGTGTCTCTCTAGCAATAGAGGAGCCCACTACATTACAAACTCCAAAGATTGTTGCCCCTCTATCCTTCGCAAGTTTAATAGCTGCCAAGGTATCCGCAGTTTCTCCTGATTGACTAATGGCGATAACAACATCCTTTTCAGTAATCACCGGATTTCTGTATCGAAACTCTGATGCGTATTCAACTTCAACCGGTACTCTAGCCAAATCTTCAAATACATATTCTGCTACCAAACCGGCATGCCAAGATGTACCACAACCGATAATAATGATTCGATCAGCATTGAGAAATTTTTCTTCATACTCAAATACACCGCTCATCTTAATCATACCCTTATCAGCTAAGAGTCTTCCTCTAAGTGTATCCTGAATAGATCGGGATTGTTCGTAAATCTCCTTGAGCATAAAATGATCATACCCGCCCTTTTCAATGGATTCTAGATCCATTTTAAGTTGTTGCACATACGTGTCAACTGCTTTATTGCTCTTTATCGATTTTACTTTAAGCTCTTTATTCAGGTTGATGGTAGCCATTTCATCATCCTCTAAATACACTGCTTTTTTGGTGTACTCTAAAAATGGGGTTGCATCACTGGCTATAAAAAACTCTCCATCACCAATACCCACTACTAATGGACTCCCTTTTTTGGCTACAATGATTTCTTCCGCATTGTCTTTATCAAATACGGCAATCGCATATGCTCCAACTACTTGGTTTAATGCTATTCTCACCGCCTTTTCAAGACTAATATTTTCTGCCAACTTTATATCTTCGATCAAGTTGGTCAATACTTCTGTATCCGTATCTGTGTAAAAAGTAAAACCCCTAGAAATGAGCGCTTCTTTTATAGAAGCATAGTTCTCAATAATTCCGTTGTGAATCAATACTAAATTTCCTGATTGAGAAGCATGTGGATGTGCGTTTACATCATTTGGCTCACCATGGGTTGCCCATCGAGTATGCCCAATACCAATACCGGCTTTTCCCAGACTACCATTCATCTTGGCCTCCAAGTCTTGAACTTTACCTTTACACTTTACAAGTTTTAGCCCTGTTTCATCAATTACTGAAATTCCAGCGCTATCATACCCTCGGTATTCTAGTCTTCTTAAACCGTTAATAATAACAGGTACAGCGTCACGCTTACCAAGATATCCAACAATTCCACACATATTTCAACTAAATTATGGTTTGGTGTAATAAACTATTAGAGTAATAGGCTCAACAGCATCGGCACCTCCTTTAAGGATGGTTCTATTTGCTGTGGTCGCCTTATTTACTGGAACAATGGCTAAATTTGAATTTGCATCCCCGTTTACAACTTCAAAAACATGTTCCGTTACTTCAAACAAATATTTGTTATCTCGTAGAGATCCTAATCTTAAAATACCTCCTCCGGTTTGGCTCCCATCAAAGTTAAAATCTCTAATGGTTCTAGATGGTCCATCAGAACTCATCTTTCTTATTTCCAGAGAAGAATTTGGCGATAAACTTGAGCCTAAACCTCTTTGTACAGGCACTTCAATAAACGCTCTATTAATTACTATCCCTTGTTGATCGATTAGTTGCTGCAATTCTGGAAGTTTCAATACAGTTGCTACCCCTCCCATAGATTGAGTGTAGGTTGTAAACTCTCCTGGTGATAAACTATCTGGGTTATTCACCTCAGAAACAGCATTGGTGTAGTCTTGCGAGAATACACTAAACCCTATTGGCACCGTGCTTTTATCTTGAGCAAAGTTTAATATAACCTCTGAAGTATCCGAGTCGTTGTGATAACTAACTACTATCCGAGAGTTTGAGTTATTCAAGTTAAAGTATAGAATAGCCCCATCAGAGCCAGCTCCTTTTACATGGATACCTTTAAAATACTCGATAAAGCTCTCGAAATCAGCAAAATTCTCATTTGATCCATCCGCTACATTTGCGAAATTATCTGTAAAATAACTGGTCTCAAGGTCCACTACTAACGTAGGAGAAATAAGCGTTCCATCTACATTAATATTGGATTTTGGCCTAGGAGTAAAACCCAGCTTTTCACCAAGTTTAACTCCTAAAGTTGGCGAAAAACTAGAATAAAAATTTGTATCTCTATTCAGGCTCTGATCCAATTCGTACACTTCCAAATCCATAGACTTAGAGGTATCTCCATAAGAACCATTGTAACGCAGATAGAGCTTAACTGAATCTATAACGGGATTCGTCCCAAAGTCTGTGTTTAATTGATTTGGAATCATTTGAGAAACAAAACCTGCATTTGCTTGACCTAGGTACTGATCCATCAAATTTCCTGCTAATCTAGATCCCGTATATCCTCCTAACGAGAGCTGAGTAGAATAGGGTAAAGCCACTAAAACAGAATCCACTTGTTGGGTAAAGGATATTATATTTAGATGCACACTATCTAAGCCCGGAGGGAGGCCAATGATGGTGTTGCGTCCTATTTCTCCATTATCGGTTTCACACGCTATAAAAACAAAAGGAGCCATTACTAACATAACAGCTCTCTTTATAAATTCCATTCCGAACAGTTTTTTCATATTGAAACGAATAGCTTAAGCTATAGATTCTTGCATCGATACTTTTTCATAGAGATTGTAAATCTCTTTTACCGGATCTTCAGCAATTGTTAAATCCAGATAGTTATCAACGTTAGCTTCTGCAAATTCTTTTGTTTCGGCATCCGTTTTTTCACTTGCAATTATACTACCGTTTGCATAGGTCATAGCCGCACGGTGTACGGTTTCAATCGTAGCGTTGCTAAACTTATTGATATCGTCTTCTTCAAAACCGTCAAACTTTAGGTTATCAATAAGAGATTCGGGCATTTTTTCATTTTTAGAACCGTAAGCGGAAAAAACTATTTTACTATCCGCAAATAACGGGTCATCAAAATGGAATCTTTTCAGATACATTGGCATAAAGCTAGCTAACCAACCATGGCAATGGATAATATCTGGAGCCCAACCTAATTTTGTTACGGTTTCAATTACACCACGGCAAAAGAAAATAGCGCGTTGGTCATTGTCATTGAAGAAGTTTCCATCTTCATCATAAAAAGTAGCTTTTCTCTTAAAGTACTCTTCATTATCTATAAAGTATACCTGCATTCTTGCAGAAGGAACAGATGCAACCTTAATTATTAAAGGTTGATCCATATCATTAACAATAATATTAATCCCACTCAAACGAATTACCTCATGCAATTGATGCCTTCTTTCATTAATCAATCCATATCGGGGCATAAACACTCTCACTTGATGACCTAAGTCATTCATTTTTTTGGGTAAATCTAGAGAGGCTTTTGAAATTTCATTCTCGGGCAGGTACGGGTGAATCTCCTGACTCACATAGAGTATCCTTTTAGTATCCATCAGATCATTTTAACTTTCGACAAAAGAAATGCAAAAATACTCTTTTTTTGGCAAAGTCTCAACATATAATCATAGCTTTGACTGGTTAAATTGGCGAATAATGCTGGTATTTGAAAAGGCTGATTTGCTGCATAAGCATATCTTAAAACTTAAAGAAGGGGGTAAATCAGTTGGCTTTGTGGCTACTATGGGTGCGCTACACTCTGGTCACTTAAGAATGGTAAAAAGATCTAAGCAAGAAAATGACATTACCATTACCAGCATTTTTGTAAATCCTACACAGTTTAATAATCCCGAAGATTTAAAGAAATACCCTCGCGATACAGACCGAGATTTGAACGGGCTGGAAGAATATGGTTGTGACATTACCTTCCTACCATCTGTTGATGAAATTTACCCAGATAAAGTTGAAAGTGATGATTTGGATTTAGAAGGCTTAGATGTTCTAATGGAAGGTGAGTTTAGACCAGGGCACTTTAAAGGTGTGGTTACGGTCATCAAACGATTTTTCGATATTCTAATTCCGACCAAAGCTTATTTTGGCGAAAAAGATTTTCAGCAATACTTAATCATCAAACGGATGACTATACTGCTTAAACTGGGCGTGGAGATTGTAGGACATCCGATTGAAAGAAGTGAAAAAGGCTTGGCTTTGAGTAGCAGAAATGAAAGGCTAGATGAAAGCCAAAAAACGGATGCCCTCATCATCATTTCCGCTCTCAAATGGGCGCAACAAAATCATCACCATCTAACCCCTCTTCAGATTAAAACGAGCATCACCGAACAGTTCGATTCAAGTACGCTTGATTTAGAATATGTAGAAATCTGTAATGCCGAAAACCTTCAAGCTATTGAAAGTTGGGCAGCCGTTCAGGAAGCAAGAATCTTTATTTCCGCCTATTCAGGAAAGGTGAGACTTATTGATAACGAATCGTTATTTTGAATTAATTTTGCCGGATGCAAATTGAGGTACTCAAATCAAAGATTCATAGGGTTAAGATAACCGGTGCTGATCTGAACTACATCGGTAGTATTACAATAGATGAAGATTTATTGGATGCTGCAAATATGATAGAGGGTGAAAAAGTTTCTATTGTGAATGTAAACAACGGAGAACGGCTAGATACTTATGCTATAAAAGGTGAAAAAGGAAATGGTGAGATTACCATGAATGGACCAGCTGCGAGAAAGGTACAAACCGGGGATATCATCATTATCATTTCATATGCCCAGCTGGATTTTGAAGAAGCCAAAACCTTTAAACCAACTATCATTTTCCCAAACGAATCCACAAACGCCTTAAATTAATACAGCTTTGAATCCAAAACTTAAAAGCGCACTTAAATACTCTATCTTTCTATCTATTGGAGGGATTTTGATGTACTATGCGTACAAGGACATGGAGTATGAAACGCTCATTAATTTACTGAAGAAGGCTAAATACGAGTACATTGTACTGAGTATGGCAATGGGCTACGCGGCTTTTATTAGTAGAGGTATCCGGTGGAAATATCTTTTAGAGCCACTAGGTTATAAAGTAAATACTTGGAATTCCATCCATTCTATCTCTATGTTGTATTTCACCAACGCACTTATTCCTAGAGCTGGTGAACTGGCGCGCTGCACTACTTTAAACAAAACAGATAAAGTCCCAGTGGATAAACTCTTTGGCACTGTAATTATTGAACGTGTAATTGATTTTGTTCTTTTTGCTTCCTTGGTTTTAACCACTTTCGCTTTGGAATATGATAACTTGCTAAAGTTGATAGACCGAACAAATGGCGAAAACACACACGAAGAAGGCGGTGTTAGTCTAAAGCTTATTCTCTTAATTGTTTTCGCAATACTGGTTGTTCTCTTTTTCATATTCAAAAGAAAACTGAAGCATCACCCTATTTATCAAAAAGCGAAAAACTTTTGGACCGGTATTAAAGAAGGCTTTAAATCCATTTCGAAACTGAAGAACAAGTGGCTCTTTGTTGCCCACACTTTATTTATTTGGTCCATGTATTTCTGGATGGCGTATGTGGTTGTTTATGCTTTAGAAGACACACAAAATGTTTCTATATCTGGCGGTTTATTGGTGATGGCAGCAGGTGCATTGGGTATGATTATCCCCGCTCCAGGTGGAGTTGGGTCTTACCATTATTTTGCCATAGCCGGGATGCTCACCTTAGGGGTAAGCACAGAAGGCAGTCAAGGATATGCACTTTTGGTACATGGAGGACAAACATTGATGACCTTTATGGCTGGCTTATCTGCGTTAATTGCACTCTATAAGTTTCGTAGAAAGAATAAGAAAGCCACTCTAAACAACGATTAACGTATGGCTAAAAAAGCAAAAACTGGCTTTTTTTGCCAAAACTGCGGTGCTCAGCACAACCAATGGATGGGGCAATGCAGTAGGTGTAATGAGTGGAACACTATTGTTGAAGAACTCATCTCTACCACCTCGAAGCAATCTCCTTGGAAAAACGCGCCAACAGAAGGAAAGCCAAAAACGTCTAAAGCACATTTAATACACACCCTTAGAGCGGATGAAACCATACGCTTTTCTTCCTCAGACCATGAACTGGATCGAGTATTAGGCGGAGGATTGGTTCCTGGATCCGTAACCTTGATGGGGGGAGAACCAGGTATTGGAAAATCTACTCTTATGCTTCAGGTGGCATTGAAATTAAAGACAAAATGCCTTTATATTTCTGGGGAAGAAAGTGAACAACAAGTAAAGTTAAGAGCAGAAAGAATTGGCATTGAGAACACAAGCTGTTACCTCTTTACGGCTACACAAACGCAAGAGATTTTCCAACAAATTGTATTAACGGAGCCGGATCTAATTGTGATAGACTCTATTCAAACCCTTCATTCTGATATACTGGATAGTGCTCCGGGTTCCGTTTCTCAAATCCGCCAGTGCGCTTCAGAATTTATTCAATATGCCAAAGAATCGGGAATTCCCTTGGTATTAATTGGGCATATTACTAAAGACGGAAACCTAGCTGGCCCTAAAATATTGGAGCACATGGTAGATACGGT
>CAZAJG010000002.1:137994-155827 GCA_964485405.1 uncultured Owenweeksia sp.
GTTTTACAGTTTGAAGGAGATCGAAATCATGTATACCGGATATTACGCGCTCTTAAAAACCGTTTTGGCTCTACCGCAGAAATAGGAATTTACGAGATGCAAGGTATGGGCTTAAGAGAGGTAGCAAACCCATCAGAGGTATTGATCTCCAAACGGGATAATGACCTAAGTGGAAATGCCATTGCCTCTACTTTAGAAGGCATACGACCTATGCTGATTGAAATCCAAGCTTTGGCGAGCACGGCCGTTTATGGCACGCCTCAACGAAGTACAACAGGTTTTGATACGAGAAGGCTGAACATGCTTTTGGCGGTTTTGGAGAAACGATGTGGGTTTCGCTTAGGGAGCAAGGATGTTTTCCTAAATGTTACGGGTGGCATCCGAGTAGATGATCCCGCTATAGACCTAGCTGTTATGGCAGCTATCCTATCTTCGAGTGAAGATATACCCGTACCTGCCAAAGTGTGTTTCTCAGCCGAAATTGGACTTTCTGGGGAGATTAGACCCGTTGCTAGAGTAGAACAGCGCATTTTAGAAGCACAAAAGATGGGCTTGGATCAAATTTTCGTGAGTTCTCACAACAAAATCGACACGGGTAAATACGCCATCGAAGTAGTTGCTTGTGGAAAAATAGAAGAAGTGTTTAACCGTCTTTTTGGCTAAACCACTTTCTCTTATTTATTTTCTTCTAAAAGCTCAAGAATCTCCGTTAAGTCTGGAGTAATAATAATTTCAGTTCTACGGTTTGTAGCTTTCCCCTCGGGTGAATCGTTTGCGACTAAAGGAATATACTCGCTTCTTCCTGCTGCAGTAATCATTTTCGGATTAACACCTTTATTGTTGGTTAGTATCTTAACAATAGATGTAGCACGCATCACGGATAAGTCCCAGTTATCTTTTACCGCTGTTCTTCCTCTAAACTCATCATTATCGGTATGACCCTCTACCTGCACATTTAAATCTGGATTTTCCGCTAAAACCTTGGCTAATTCAACCAGGGCCTCTTTTCCTTTGCTGTCTACTGTCCAACTGGCACTAGAAAATAGTAGACTGTTTTCAAGAGAAACATAAACCTTACCATCCCGCTGTTGAACAGTTAAACCTTTACCATCAAAATTTAAAAGAGCATTCGCTATTCTTTCCCTAACGCTGTTTACAATAGAATCTTTGCGTCTTACTAAAGATTCGAGCTCATTTACTCTTGCTTCTCTACTTTGAAGCTCAGAGCCTAAAGATTCCAACTTTTTAGTCAGTTCTGTTCTTAGTTTATGAAGCTCCTCTTTCTCAATGTTTAGAGAATCCTCCTTCATTTGAAGGTTTTTCTGCAAATCGTTTAGCCTACGTGTAAGCTTTTCATTTTCTTTTTGGTTACTCGCTAAAAGGCTATTATTATTTTCCAATAAGAATTCATAGCCTTTATTAAGTTCATCAAACTCTTTTTTGAGCTGGCTATACTTTCCGGTTAACGCTACAGTATCCTGCTCCAATTGAGATAGTCTATCCTGAAGATCAGCTACCTGTTGCTCTGCCAAGCTCAGTTTAGATCTTAACTCTTCATTGTCTTTTTTGAGATTTGTATTTTCCTCCTCAATAGATTGATATTTAGCTTGGAGCTCTTTGTGAATCTTACCCGAAACACAGGAACTCATACAACTCAAGAAGTTAAGAAGATTGAGATGTTGATAAGCAGTAGGAATTTGAGCTATACTAATTCTCTAACTCTAATAAAATCGGACAGTGATCCGAGTGCTTCGCTTCCGGCAAAATAGTGGCTCTTATTAAGCTATCTTTTAAGTTCTCTGTAGCCATTTGGTAATCAATTCGCCAACCCTTGTTATTTGCTCGGGCATTTGCCCTATAGCTCCACCAAGAATAGTTGTGAGGCTCTTGATTAAACACTCTAAAGCTATCTACGAATCCGCTATCTAAAAACTGGGTTACCCACTCTCGCTCCTCAGGCAAAAAGCCTGAGGTGTTTTTGTTTCTTACCGGATCGTGGATATCAATCGCTTGATGGCAGATATTGTAGTCGCCTGCAATGATGAGCTTCGGTCTCTCCTTTTTTAGCTCATTTATATAAGCTTGAAAATCATTGAGAAAGCGGATCTTAACCTCTTGACGAGCATCACCACTACTTCCAGATGGAAAATACGTACTCATTACAGATACATCGCCATAATCCGCTCGAATAACACGCCCTTCAAAGTCTATATAATCAATACCACAACCAACTTCTATATGGTCTGGTTTTAGTTTACTAAAAATAGCTACTCCGCTATATCCTTTTTTCACAGCACTATGCAGGTAACTTTTGTAACCTGCTTCTTCTAGAGATTTTACATCAACCTGTTCCGGTTGAGCTTTTGTTTCCTGAATACAAACCACATCTGGATCCGCTTGTTTTAACCAGTCTATAAAACCCTTATTCATGGCCGCTCTTATGCCATTAACGTTGTATGAAATAATCCTCATCTATTAAATATTGAAGTAAAGCAGGATAAATAAATCCTGATTAATATGATTGTTTGTCGTAATTCGTTCTTACAAATGTGGAAATAAGTACCTAATATTGAAAGTTTTTGAAATAAAATTGGGTTCACATTTACTTAAAATTTTCTTTTTTCTTGTTTTAGGGGGTAATATTCTCCTAGCACAGGATGGTGCTTGGAATTCTGTTTATCAAAAAACACTACTTCCTGGCACTGATACTTTGCAAGTTGATAGCCTAGTAATCATACCTTCTAGCTTAAAATTTAAGGACAAAGATCAAAACGAATTAAAGTTAAACTTTGAGTTTGTTGGAGATAAGCTATCAACACTAGTATTTCACCCCCCTCTTACCGATACAGTAAACTTGGTGTACTCTGCCATTCCGATCAATCTCAATAAAACCTTTAAGAATAAAGATACCGCTCTAATCTTACCTGAAATAACTCAAATCAACAGGGATTTATATCAGGTAAATTCCAATTCCACATTTAAACCTTTTGAAGGGCTCAATTCTAAAGGTAGTATTAGCCGTGGGATTACCATCGGGAGTAATCAAGATGCTGTTTTAAACAGTTCATTAAACCTACAACTGGCTGGTAAACTAGGTAGAGATACGGAGATACGAGCCAGTATTACCGACAACAACATTCCAGTTCAATCTGATGGGTTTACGCAGCAACTGCGAGAATTTGATCGAGTTTATATTGAGCTTGAAAACAAGGACTTTGGATTATTACGAGCTGGAGATTACAATATGACCTCAAGAAGTAACCGCTTTTTACAATTTGATAAAAGAATAAGCGGGGCTGGCCTTTTTACAAAAATTCCACTTCAAAACGAAGGCGCCATTCCCCTGAGCCTTGAAGCTGGGATTGCGAGGGGCCGTTTTGCTCGAAATCGATTTCCCGGCCAAGAGGGAAATCAAGGCCCTTATAAACTTACTGGTGCAAATGGCGAGCAATTTATTATCATTATATCTGGTTCGGAAAAGGTATATATTGATGGAATACTTATGAAACGAGGCCAACAGTATGACTACATTATGGATTACAATGCAGGTGAAATCATATTCACCAGCCTGCAACCCATCACAAAAGAAAAGAGAATTGCTGTTGAATTTCAATATACCGAGCAGAATTACCTACGCTCTGTAGCATTTGCCAATACCGGATTTCAAAACTCTACGGTAAAAACGAACATTCAGTTTTATTCCGAACAAGACAGTAAAAACCAATCTTTAGTGCAGGATTTAAGCGATGAAGAAAAGGCAATACTTGAACAAGTAGGTGACGCTATTGATAACGCATTTATTAGCACTATAGCCCCTTCTAATTACCAAGCTAATCTGGTACAATATGAGCTCATGGACTCATTAGGTATTGATTCTGTTTTAGTTTTTTCCACGGACAGCAACGCTACGCTCTTTTTTGCATCCTTTACCTTTCTTGGAGAAAATAGAGGTGATTATAATCTTTCTCAAAACAATGCGAATGGACGAGTATTTGAATGGGTAGCTCCTATTAATGGACTTCCTCAAGGTAGCTATGCCCCAGTAAAGCAGTTGATCGCTCCCAATCAAATACAGATTCTTACAGCTGAAACTGAAGTACGAATCTCTAAAAATCAAAATCTTAGAGTTGATGTTGCCGCTAGTAATAATGATATAAATCTCTTTTCCGATGCAGGCAAGCAAAATGACATTGGTCTTGCGGGTAAGTTTGATTATGAAATTAAAGGCAAGTGGGGGGAACAACAATGGTTTACAAATCTTGGGTATGAGTTCAATCAAAATAATTTTAGAACCATAGAAAGAATCCGCAGAATTGAATTTGCCAGAGACTGGAACCTTCCTCTCAATTATAATGGAGAAACGCAGATTAGTGGTTTAGCTCTAGGCATGAGCGATAGTTCCTATTTATTACGATATGACTTTAATGCTTTAAACATTGAAGGGTACCAAGGATTCAAAAACCAATTTAGTACTTCTTGGAGTGCCGAAAAAAGTTCATTAAAAAGTAATCTATCGTGGCTATTCACCACAGACACTTTAAGGAACTCTAATTTTTTGAGAGAGCAGTTTGAATATCGTTACTTAATATGGAAGAATGTTTGGGTAGGTATTCGATCTATTGGTGAATTAAATGATCAAAAGAATAATTCTACAGATACACTCATACCTTCCAGCTATCGCTTTCTCCAAAACGAATTTTTTATAGGGGTTGGAGATACTGCGAATAATTTTGCGGAGCTGAGCTACCTTCAAAGGCTGGACGACACAGCTTCTCAAGGCATTTTCAGGAATTTTTCTCGTGCCAACACACTCGGACTAAGAAGTTCTATAAAAACTAATTTTAACAGTAGAATTCAAGTATTCGCAAATTTAAGGGAGTTGAAAATCAGGCTTCCTGAAGAACTCCCTATAGAGCGCACCATAACGAGCAGAATCAATTATTTACAAAAATTCTTTGGCAGTGCTATCATCAGCACTACTTTTTATGAAACTGGGGCTGGATCAGAAGCGAGAAGGTCATTTAGTTATGTAGAGGTTCCTTCCGGTACAGGTGTTTACACACACACTGATTATAACAACAACGGCATTCAGGAATTGGATGAATTTGAAATAGCTCCAACCCCTGATCAAGCCACTTTTGTACGTGTATTTACGCCAAGCAATGAATTTGTACGCACAAACTTGAATAAATTTGGGCAAAACCTCAATATTAATGCACCAAACTCATGGAAAAATAAGGAAGACTTTAGAAAAGGGGTCTCTTACTTTTCTCTATTGATAAATTATCAATTGGATCGAAAAACACTATTAAGTGGGAGCAGCAATAGCCTTAATCCTTTTGCAGCCGTAGAGGATGACACGCTAATTGTAACATTAAATAACTCCTTTAGAAATACGGTATTCTTCAATCGATCTTCTTCCATCTTTGGATTGGAATACACTTACTTACGCACTGATAACAGAAACCTCCTTTCTTTTGGTGTTGAAAGACGCTCAAAAGCTGAAAATAGCTTTGGATTGCGTTATCGTTTTTTGAAACCTTTGCTGTTTAATACAAACTTTACGGTTGGTGGCACTTCTAATTCTTCACAAAACTTCACGACCAGAAACTTTAATATTGACGAGGTTAGTAATACGTATTCTATTACCTACCAGCCACACTCTAGATTTACCACTATGGCAAGTTTTAGCTGGTCGGATCAGTCCGCTGTGGCAGATGAAAACAATCAGCTAAGTAACCTGAACTATGGTTTAAATCTTAATTATAACCTCGCAGAAAGCGTATCGGCTACAGGGGAACTAAACTATATCGTCAATACTTTTGAAGGGAATGTAAATACTCCTGCTGCCTTTGAAATGTTAGAGGGCCTGAGGCCTGGGGAAAATGGAACATGGTCACTTAACATTCAAAAAACCATTCGTAAAAATATTCAGCTCAGCTTAAATTATACGGGAAGGATTAGTGAAGATTCTTTTCCAGTAAATACGGGTAGCGTTCAAATCAAGGCTTTTTTTTAGAAACCGTCCAATACGGTAAAACGTATATATGCGATTCAAGCTATTGGATGATTTTATCAGTCTTTTTTATCCAGAAACTTGTTGTGGATGCTCTTCCCCTTTGGTTAATACCGAAAAAATTCTCTGTTTAGAGTGTTCTTTAAATCTCCCAAAAACCAATTTTCACACACTCTCTGATAATCCGATTCAACGCGCCTTTTTGGGTAAACTTCCAATATATAAAGCTAGCGCATATCTATATTTTGTGAAAGGAGGAATCGTTCAATCGTTATTGCATCATCTTAAATATCGTAACCATCCAGAAATTGGTGTTTTGCTAGGAGAAAAAGCGGGTGAAGATCTAAAAGGAACTTTTTTAGCGGACGTAGATCTGATTATTCCTATTCCTCTACACCCTAAAAAACAAAGTAAACGAGGTTACAATCAAAGTGAGCAAATAGCTCTAGGTCTTTCCAAAAGTTCTGGTATTCCAGTAAACACAACTTGCCTGAAACGTAACCTCCATAATGAAACGCAAACCAAAAAAACAAGGTTTGAACGTTGGTTAAATACAGCCACTATTTTTAAGCTTACTGAAGTTGACCTTCTTCATTCAAAGCATGTCCTAGTTGTAGACGATGTTATAACAACTGGGGCTACTATGGAGGCTGCTCTTACAACACTGCATGAAGTAGAAGGCCTTAAAATATCTTTATTCACGATTGCTTTCGCCTAAAGCACAAATGAAAAAGCCCCGCATATGCGGGGCTTTCAAAATCTATATTATAAGCAATTTATTGCTTTATAATTCTTCTCTGTGTGGTTAAATCACCACTCTCAATCTTCATTAGATATGTACCTCTTGCAAGGTTACTAATGTCGATAGTTCCATCGTACTTACCGTTAAGGTCAGATGCGGTTTGATTCATGATCACTTTACCACTAAGGTCAAGCACACTAATCGTTGCATCATCCGAGCTTTCCGTGTCAAAGCTTACGTTAACCTGACCATTGGTTGGGTTAGGGTAAACTTGTAAACTACGGCCTAAACGATTTTCCGCTAAGCTAACTCCAGCTACTACTACTTGCTGAGAAATAGAATCAACACCGCAGTCTCCAGTAATGGTTAACACAACTGTATAAGTACCGTTGTTGCTGTAACCATGCGTTGGATTCACACCGGTTCCAGTATTTCCATCACCAAAGTTCCAAGCGTAAGATGTAGCTCCTGTTGAAGCAGAAGCATCAAAAGTTACGTTCGCATTGTTGAAAGTTGTATCAATCTGACTTGCAGTAAAGGATGGGCTTAAAGGTCCACTAGCCGTTGTAAAGCTATAAGGGCCAACCACAGCACTTGTATCCGTAGCACAGAAATCAACTACATAGAACTCATAAGCTGTTCCAGGGGTAAGTGAAGTAACACTCAATGGGCTAGAGGCATTCGGTACAATTGTTCCTGATCCTGGAGTAAATCCAGTAGGACCATACTCAACAGCCGAACTAACCGTATTAGATGAACTGACCCAGATAAGGTCTGCGTCAATACAACTTACGTTTGCTGTATCTAAACCTAATGGAGCGGGACAGTTAGGTCCTGCAGCATCAGCGATCTCAACATTCTCAATAGCCATATCCGATTCGAAACCACCACCACTTGTAGCGATAAATCTAAATTGTACGGCAGAACCAATATAGGCAGTTACATCAAGTGAATCTGTAATCCAAGGGTCAGTATCAGCCAATTGTTGTTGACCACTGATGGTATTTAGATTTACCCATCCACTTCCTGTATTCACTTCCGTAACTAAGTCACCCATATCATCTCCAAACATGTGGTACTGATACTTAAAATAAGGACTTGTAGTTCCTGAAAGGTCAAATACTGGAGTGTTCAACCAAGCTGAATCACCAACTGCAGAACCTGACGCTTCATAGAACACATAGCCTAAACTGTTACCCGAAGATGGGCCAGTTCCACCAGAACCAGTTGATCCGGATCTTGCTCCTAAGAAGTTACCTCCTCCAGAATTGTCTGTTCTAGACCAGCAACTGTTAATAGCATCACCTGCATTGTTAAAACCTGTACCAGAAATAAATCCATTGGCATCAAAATCTTCTAAATAAGGAGGTACTAAAGCAGCACAAAGCGTGGAGATCGTTAAAGGTCCAATCCATGTACTTACATCTCCCAGTCCACAACTATCTTGTACATAAATATCATACGTTGTAGAAGGTGTTATACCAGCAGAAACACTTAGAGTGGTAGCAGTTGTGCTTACCAATGTTCCGGCTCCTTGCGCAAATCCAGCCAAACCGTACTCAACGTTATAATTTGTTCCAACACCACCACCAGTCCAATTCACATCAAACGAGTTTAGTGTAATGTTGGTTGCTGATAGATTGCTTGGAGCAGGACAAGATGCTGATGTACAGAATGTAAATGGTCCAGCCCATGGTCCATTACCTATTCCTAAACAGGTATCCTGAACGTAGTAATCATAACACGTAGAGGGTTGCAGTCCTGTTAACACATAAGGGTTTGAAGTAACATTCTGAATTGTATCTCCTGTACCTGTACCTTGGATAAAACCAGTAGGACCCCACTCGATATTCCAATTGCTTCCATTAGATGTCCAACTTAATCCAGCTGAATTTGGCGTAGCGAAAGTCGTATCTGGATTAGAAGCGATTCCACAAAGTTGCTCAGTTACGCTGAAGTTGTCAACAGCCCACCACCAAGCCCAAGAGTTGGCATCATCATACCAGAATCTTACTTGGAAATTAGCGTTAGCATAAGCAGTAACATCAATCAATCTATGATCTGGCGCTCCAAACGCTCCAAAGTCTTGGAACATACTCAATACAGTAACCCAATTCGCACCGTCATAAACTTGAACAATAGCCGAGTCACTACCAATCCAGTTGTAGAATTGATCCCACTCTAAAATTAAGCTACTTGTAGAAGGTAATGAACCTGCATCAATCGGAGGACTATTTAAGGATTCAATCATATGAATACCGTTTCCAAATTCATCACTATCCACAATTGCATACCCGGTTCCATCAATATCACCGAAAGTAGTAGTACCACCAGCTGCTGACCATATCCAAGTATCGGGAGAAGCACCACCATCAACCGCAACCATACAACCTAAGTCTACGTTGAAATCTTCAAAGAAGGGTAGAGTTTGTGTTATACAAGTTGTACGAACGGCTAGAGGTCCAATCCAAACACTGGTTCCATTGGTACCACAATCTGACTGCACGTAGATCTCGTAGTTAGTATTTGGAGACAATCCATTTACTGTATCTGAAGTAACATTGGTATTAAAGCTTACTCCGGTTCCAGGAGTATAACCAGGAACGCCATATTCTACATTCCAAGTGGTTCCACCACCAGGAAGCCAGTCTACAACTACATAGTTACTAGAGGCTATAACTAAACTTAAACTGTCTGGCTCTAAACAAGGAGGTAACGGTTCAATGATTATATCATCTAGTCTTAAATTACCAGAATTGAAACCTTGTGGAAGGCCAATAGCAAAGGCTACATAAACATCTCCTGTATAGGCACTCAAGTTAGCCTGATACTGAACGTATGAAGCTCCAGTAATTGTGGTTTGAGCAACAATAGTATCTGTAAAGTCAGCAATATTATCATTCGTTGTAGAAACCAATACGGTAAGCTCAATATTATCAAAGCCGAATAAAGCTCGAGTTGAATACTTCAATCTCTCGTTACCAGTTAATGTAATTTGAGGAGAAATCAACCAGTCATCAGACGTACCGAAGAAAGGTGAATTAACCGCTGCACTATTAGATCCAGAATTTGCATTATTCGCTAAAGTATCTAGCTCCCATGTTTCTGCGTCATTATCGTTGTTGATGATCGTCCAACAATTCAAGCCATTCACATCGAAGTCTTCCGTCCATGGCAATGTAGTTACAGGTAAACAATCTGTACAGAAAGTAAATGGACCTACCCATGTACTTGTTCCATCCCCTACAGAAGTACAGTTACTTCTTACATAAAAGTCGTAGCAAGTATTAGACATTAAGCCAGGCACTGTTGCTGTATCATCACCAAAAGTTCCGTTTGTTCCGGTTCCTTGTCCAAAACCAACAGGTCCCCACTCCACATCAAATGTATCTACATCACTTATCCAGCTCAAAGTGATAGTTGTATCACTAGAACCGATAGATGTAACAGACAAAGGCTTAGGACATGGAGGAGCTTCTTGAATCAATACTTCATCAACCGCCATATCCGATGCAAAACCATTACCTTTTATTGCTTCAAACCTAATCTTTACAAGCGGTGCTATGTAAGCCGTAATATCAACGATATCTTCTAACCAAGGATCTGCTATATCATTTTGTTGTGTTCCTGCCCAAGTAGAAACTGTAGTCCAAGTTGCTCCAGTATCCGTAGAAACTTGAAGATTCAACGTTCCCATATTGTTTCCAGCCATATGATAATAGTAGCTGAACCAAGGAGTTGTTAAAGATGTTAAATCCATATCTGGAAGAGTAATATAGGCTAAGTCACCTGTACCACCATTTGAGCCTTCCGTAAACACGTAGTTTCCAGAACCACTTTGATCTACTGTTGGACCTGTACCTCCAGATCCTGTAGAGCCTGTTCTTGTTCCCCAAAAGTATGTTCCACTAACAGCTGGATTTCTATCCCAGCAAACATCAATCGTATCATTCGTATTTCCAAAACCAGTACCAGAAACCCATCCAGCTCCATCAAAACTCTCCGTGTAAGGGAATGCATTTATTACTGTACAAGATGTAGCAAAAGAAAAGGATCCAACTGTATCAGAATAACCGTTACTTGAACCAGAACAATTGTTGTAGAGGTAAACATCGTAAAAAGTACCAGGAGTTAAAGCCGTAAGCGCTACAGAGTTTGTAGTAGATGTAAAGATTGTTCCTGTTCCTGGTGTAAAGCCAGAAGCACCAACTTCTACATCAAACTGATCATTTGTAGTTCCTACCCAGTTTGCTATTGCACCTGAGGAGGTTATTCCAGAGATACTTAAGGAAGCAGGGCTAGGACAAGCTGGCATTTCTACAAAACCAATATCATCTAAAGACACTTGATTTACTGGAAATGGAAAACCGTTGTCTTCATCCACAATAAATCTTGCCATTACCGCACCCGTTATGGTGTAGTTGCTAAGGTCTATTATAATCTGTTGCCAATTTGCACCAGTACCTACAGAATCAATCCAAACTCCATTATTCCAATTGGCACCATCCCAAATGTCCACATAAAAACGGTTAATGCCATTGCTAGGGTTACTCCAATAGTAAAACTCTAAAACAGGAACCGTTAAAGATGTAACATCCACTAAACGGGTCATCATCGTAACATCAGAAGTATTTGGATCTGGAAAAGTATTATCATCTACGTAAGCATAGTTTCCAAATCCTGAGGTGTTGTCACCCGCAGGTCCATTAAAAACAGAAGTTGTTGTTTGCCAAACTTTCGTGCTTGAAGAAAAGGTAAGCCAATCCGCAGAAAGTGATGGTGTGTTGGTAATCGTATCAAAGGTTTCTATGTAAGGTGCTGTAAGTGGTGACATTCTTGTAGTCGCACTAGCTAAAATCGAAACACTTGTACCCGATCCACCACAGTCGTCTTCTATGTAGAAGTCATATTGTGTACCTGCACTTAAGCTACCCACTATATAGGGAGAGGTTACCCCAGAAATAGTGGTTCCTGACCCTGGAGTAAAACCAGATACTCCATACTCAATATTAGAATTTCCTGCTGGTGAAGACCATACTAAACCTACCTCCGTATCGGTAAGTGTAGTTGCCGTTAAAGCAGAAGGGTCCGGACATGCCGGTTGTTGTCTTAATTGAAAGTTATTAATGAACAAATCTGGGCCAAATCCAGAAATTGCGTTGAACCTTACTTGAACCGTATCTCCTGCATATGTAGCAGAATCGAGTAATATAATTTCCGAGATAAAGTTCCCAGGAACGGTATTACCTGCAGTAGGGTCGTTAAAATTCCCATCACCTGCTCTAAAACTGAGTAAAGTTGTCCAAGTTGTAGCCGATTTTTTCTTGATTTGAACTTTAAGCTTATCCTCTGGATAAATTGCGTTGTTCAAATGCGACCAATCGAAATCAATTTGGGCTTTCATTCCTGTTGGAATGATAATCTCTGAGCTAGTTGCTACCATCGAGTCAGGTATGTTGTACGTCCAGAAACTTGCTTCTGCATACAAATCGGTTCCTACTCCCGGGTAAGAAACCCAATCTTCGGTTCCATCATTAACCGTAGTACACGGTAAAGGCCAGTTGTCGAAGTCTTCTGTAAACGGCATATTTGCGGGAGGACATACTTGACCCCACGACAAAATAGATACCGCCATCATCAGATTGACGAATAAAAATTTTCTCATAAAAAGGAAAGATAAAGGTTATTAAATCTTTAATTGCAACTACGAAAATAGCTTTTAAATTCGCAATCACAAACTTAGATAAGCCAATTTGTTGCTGATAATCACGTTGTAAACAGCTATTAACGAATAGAATGAAGAAAATTTCGAAGGCGTTGCTCCTAATTAGCAGCTTTTCAATACTCCTTTTTTTTGAGCTCTCCATGAACTCATGCGCCTCAATATCAAGCCCTAGCGGAGGCGATCGAGATACTATCTCCCCTCGATTAGACACCTCATTTCCAGCAAATCTCTCTGTAAATTTTCAATCTAAAACGATTTTGTTGGTTTTTAACGAATATTTGAATTTAAAGAATCCAAATCAGCAGATTGTCATTTCTCCTCCCGTAGAGGAAGACTTGGACATCAACTTAAAAGGAAGGGAAATTCTAATCAATCTGCCAGATAACCTATTATCAAACACCACATACACTATATCGTTTGGTTCTTCCATAACCGACTTTACGGAAGGGAATGCTAATAAAGATTTTAAATACATTTTTAGTACTGGTGATTTTATTGATAGCTTAAAAATTAAGGGGTATGTTAATAGCTCCTTTAATGGTGAAGCTAAAAAGGAAATGCTTGTTTCTCTTTACGAGCTGCATGACACCACTCAAAACGGGGATTCTTTACCCTTCTTAAAGATACCGTCCTATTACGCATATACGGATGAGAATGGGTTTTACCAAATGGAGTACCTAAAGTCTGGTCGTTTCTTACTAATTGCGTTTGATGATCCGCAAGGTGACTTTTTGCTGAACACAGGCATCGAAGAAATGGCCATTTTCGGTGACACACTGAATACTTTAAAAGGGGATCAGCAAGTTTTTAAGCTCAGAAGTTTTATTCCTGAACCTCCCTATAAATTCTATGGTGCTCGTCATAAACAAAAGGGCTTGATCGTATTCAATTTCAACAAACCCGTTTCCAATGTATCCATAACCACATTAAACGACACAAACTCCATAACTTACACACCTAACGCCACAAAGGATACACTATATCATTGGTTTGAACCGAATGAGGCAGATTCTGCGGGTTTTATAGTTTCCAGTTTTGGCTCATTAGATACGGCAAAACTTTACTTAAGAGAGTTTGATTCTCCTAAATTTATACTCTCAACCCGTCAAAAAGCATTTAGATCTAAGGATACTATTTCTTTAAACAGCAACGTGCCTATTAAGCAGATCGATAGTTCATTGTTTGTTTTTATAAGCGGAACGGATACGGTTCAAGCAGAATTTTCACGCGTACAGTCGAACCAAAGGATTGCTCTTTTGCCTCCTAAAAAAGGAAAAAATCTCGAGCTAAAAATTCCACAAGGGGCGGTTAGCAGCATACTAGAAACTAAAAACGATTCCGTTAGTCTTTCGTTAAACAGACTTGGCAAGGCCGATCTGGGTAATTTAGATTTCACTATAGTAGCAGATTCTCTAGTACAATGCTTGTTTGAACTTTATAACGACAAGGATGAACTTGTGATTCAAAGAGTTTTCACAGATAGCATTGCTTTAAAACTCAGAGAATATATCCCAGGAGAATATAAAGCAATACTGATCAAGGATGAGGATAAAAACAGAAAATGGTCAACAGGTAACTATTTCACAAAAAAACAAGCTGAAGAGCGAATTCAATTTAAAGAAACCGTTGAGATAAGAGCCAACTGGGATTTGCAATTGCGCTGGGAGTCCTCTTTTAGGAATTAGAGTATCTTAAAATCATCCCGATCTGCTAAGAAGCTGAAACGCTCGCGCGACTTACTTACCTGACTTTTAGATAAAAATATAGTTTCAACGACCTCCTCGCCTGGTTTGATCTCAGAAATTCGTTTACCTAACTCATCGTAAACGGAGGAATCACCGCTATGGTAAACCCCATTCCCATCGTCTCCCACTCGATTTACCCCTACTACGTAGCACATATTTTCGATGGCACGTGCCTTTAAAAGGGTTTTCCACGCTTCCGCTCTCCTATTTGGCCAGTTGGCTACAAATAGCATGAGTTCTGCCTCTTCCACATTCCTACACCAAACGGGGAAACGCAAATCGTAACATATATAAGGAAGGATTTTCCAACCCCTAAACTCAACTAATAATCTTTCTGAACCTGCTGTGTAAACCTTCTCTTCACCAGCCAAGGTAAAGAGATGCTTCTTATCATAGCTCCAAAAACTTCCATCTGGCTTAACGAAATACAAGCGATTATAAAAAATGCTCCCTTGTTTATGAATAATGCTTCCACAAAGGGCAGCATCCTTTGTATTCGCCAAATGCTGCATCCACTTTAAAGCTTTACCATTAGCATCGAAATTATTTTCAGGATCCATAGAGAAGCCTGAAGTGAACATTTCAGGCAAAACAATGAGATCGGTATTTTTAATGGGGTAAATAGCATTTTGCAAATGCTCATAATTAGCATCCGCATTTTCCCAATGCAAAGAAGTTTGAACGAGACTTACCGCAAATTTTTCCATATCCTACTTGGCAAATATATAAAAGAAAGAAGGGGTTCTGCCGCTGCAGAACCCCTTCAAGATTACTAACCAAATAACACCTAATAGAAATTTCGGAGTCGTTTTTAGGTAAATTGTCGCTAATACCTAAGCCACAAATATAAGGCAAGTTTATTATTTGGACAAACGTTTTTGTACCGTTCGTCTGAAAAAATCCGAACTTAAACCGCTAACCGTCTTAAAACCTGTTTGTTTAGCAAATTAACCCTGAGCTAAAAGTTAAACGAATTGTAAAAAAGGTTATATTTGACTTGAAGAGCTTGTAGAAGTTTTTTCATTTTTATGTTTTAGTTTTCGTTGGGCCGTCTTGTTTAGACGGCCTTTTTTATTTAGAATGCGTGCATAATTGTTGCGTGTTCGAAAAAAATTTCTATCTTAGAACCTCTTAACGAGGGTTCTTCATTTTTAGGGAAATAGGGTTAGTAATCTACAAATTCCAAGTTCCTTGTTAGGAAATAAAAACGGACGCCAATGGCGTCCGTTTGATTTTTATACCTATCGTATTCCAATTATTTTTTGGCGATGGATGCACCTAAGTACTCCCTATTCATTCTCGCAATGTTTTCTAACGAAATTCCTTTAGGACACTCCACTTCACAAGCTCCGGTATTGGTACAGTTACCAAATCCTTCCTCGTCCATCTGACCCACCATATTTAATACACGATCTTTTGCCTCTACCTGGCCTTGAGGTAATAAAGCAAACTGCGAAACCTTAGCAGACACAAACAACATGGCTGAGGAGTTTTTACAAGAAGCTACACAAGCTCCACAACCAATACAAGTTGCCGCATCAAAAGCGGAATCCGCATTTGCCTTCTCTATAGGAAGCGAATTTGCATCTTGAGTGTTTCCAGATGTATTTACAGATATATACCCTCCAGCGTGCTGAATTCTATCAAAAGAAGAGCGATCTACTACTAAATCCTTAATTACAGGAAATGCATTTGCTCTAAATGGCTCTATATATATAGTATCTCCATCTTTAAACTTACGCATGTGCAACTGACAGGTTGTAATTAGCCTATCTGGGCCATGTGCTTCTCCATTAATATATAAGGAGCAAGAGCCACATATACCCTCTCTGCAATCATGATCAAAAGCCACAGGCTCTTCACCCTTAGCAATAAGCTCATTGTTCAAAACATCTAACATTTCTAAAAAGGACATATCGCCATCTATACCAGAGATAGGATAATCGACCATTTTACCTTTGTCGTTAGCGTTTTTTTGTCGCCAAATTTTAAGTGTAAGATTCATGCTCCTTATTATTTATAACTTCTTGTTTTCAATTCAATATTCTCGTAGGTCAACTCCTCCTTGTGCAACTCTGCCTCACCCGGGTCGCCTTTGTGTGCCCACGCAGCCACATAAGTAAAGTTTTCATCATCACGCATAGCTTCTCCTTCTTCACTCTGAGACTCTTCACGGAAATGACCTCCACAAGATTCTGTTCTATGTAAAGCATCTTTAGCGAATAACTCGCCTAACTCTAGAAAATCGGCTACACGACCTGCCTTCGCCAATTCTTCGTTAAACTCATTCATATCGCCTGGTACTCTTACATCCTTCCAAAATTCATCTCTAATCTGACGAATTTCGGCTATCGCTTCATTTAAGCCTTCTGCATTTCTAGCCATACCCACTTTATCCCACATTACTTTTCCTAAGCGTTTGTGGAAGTGGTCAACAGGTTTGGATCCTTTGTTGTTTACAAAGAACTCAATACGCTCTCTAACCGCTTTTTCCGCTTCATCAAACTCAGCCGTTTCCGAAGAAATAGGGCCTGTTCTGATATCCTGTGAAAGATAATCACCAATAGTATAAGGAAGCACAAAATAGCCATCTGCCAAACCTTGCATCAATGCTGATGCTCCTAAACGGTTTGCGCCATGATCGGAGAAGTTAGCTTCGCCAATGGCATATAAACCAGGTACGGTAGTCATTAAGTTATAATCCACCCAGATTCCTCCCATAGTATAGTGTACCGCAGGGTAAATCATCATTGGCGTTTCGTATGGATTTTCGTCTACAATCTTTTCATACATCTGGAAAAGGTTTCCATATTTGGTCTTAACCACCTCTTTACCCAGTTTAATCACTGTGGCCTTATCATTCTCATTCAAGCCTTTAACATGTGCTTCTTCTTTACCATAGCGTTCTATTGCTGATGCAAAATCAAGATAAACCGCTTCTCCAGTCTTATTAACCCCATAACCGGCATCGCAACGTTCTTTTGCTGCGCGGGATGCTACATCACGTGGAACTAAGTTCCCGAAAGCTGGATATCTTCTTTCTAAATAATAGTCTCTGTTTTCTTCGGCTATCTGAGTTGGTTTAAGCTTTCCTTCTCGGATCGCCTTAACGTCTTCTATATTCTTCGGCACCCAAATCCTACCATCATTTCTCAAAGATTCTGACATTAAAGTCAGCTTAGATTGATGGTCTCCTGAAACCGGAATACATGTTGGGTGAATTTGAGTATAGCATGGGTTCGCAAAATAAGCACCGCGCTTGTGTGCTTTCCAAGCTGCTGTTACATTACTTCCCATTGCATTGGTAGACAAATAAAATACATTTCCGTATCCACCAGAAGCAATAACTACAGCATGTGCAGAGTGACGTTCAATTTTACCATCCACTAGGTTTCTGGTAATAATCCCTCTTGCTTTTCCATCCACTTTAACTACATCCATCATTTCATGACGGTTGTACATTTTAATCTTACCTCTTCCAATTTGGCGATTCATAGCGGAATATGCTCCTAAAAGAAGCTGCTGTCCGGTTTGACCTTTCGCATAGAAGGTACGAGACACTAATACTCCACCAAAAGAACGGTTATCCAACAAACCACCATAAT
>CAZAJG010000003.1:0-147293 GCA_964485405.1 uncultured Owenweeksia sp.
TAAAAAAGCTTCAATAAACTATTGCTTAACCTTAAAATAAAAGCTAGAGATATTAAAGGGGAGGATGTAGCTTTATTAACCAAACATCTTTAGATTTAGTACCAAAGTTCTTAGTACTCCGTTGAAGTACCGAAGGTATAGTGACGTTACAGCTGCTTATGTAAATAAGTCCGAAGAGGTTTGTTTGTTTCAACCATGCTATACTAGTTTTATTATTAAAATAGCAGCGATGGTCAAGAGTACCTAGAATATTTTGGATTCCGACTTTATCGACTGATAAAGTATCCCCAATACGAAAAAGCTTTATGGTATTGTCGATAATATATTCACGACTCTCTAACGAAAGACTAGAATCATTGTAGAGACGAGCGTATTCGAATAAGCTATTGACTTTTTGCTCTGCTTGAAGACGAAAGGCCATGGAATCTGAATAGGTTAAAGTCTTTTTGGTTAGTTGTTCTTCTAGTCCAGAGTAGCTATTATAGCTTTGAGAAGCTAAAGGAAGGGAAATGCTGAGAATAAGCATTAGCGTTAAAGTAAGGGTTGTTAATCTAATCATGAGCTAATTCTTTTTGTACAAATCTTAATCTGAATATTTGATCATTTTGATATTGAATATCTAGAATCTCTAAGTCTTTGAGAGAGTGTGTGGGTAAAGTGAGTCTATCGATAAACTCCTGCTTATTGAGGATCTCTAATCCCTGATATTTTGGGTGAACCTGAAAAATTTCCGCATCCGTATGAATAACTTGTCTCAATTGTGTTTTTCGTTTTTGCCAATTATCGGTTTCTGATCTTGAAAAGAAATTAAGCATTAAAACATAATCATCTGGATATAGGACGACACTCATTGTATCAGAATGAATAGACGTAGGAAAACACTTTTTCTTATAATATGCTCCATTAACACAGATAGAGTCATAACGACTCACATTAAATAGGGGGCTTTTTAGGGTGTGGGCAGGTTCGTTTTGTTTGAAGCCAATAATGTTTAATTGCTCAAAGGGAACGCTCTTTCTTGTGTAAGCATCCTTAAAAATGAGGAAGGTTTGTTCGGCTTTCCAAAACCCATTTAGAAATACTAGAGCAAATAGAATGAATAGAAGTAAAAGAGGTAGAAGAACCTTTTTAAAAGGCTGCTGCTGTTTTAGCTCTACCAAATTTTCATTGAGAAAGTGTGTCCAGCTTTTATAGCCGCAATACTCAGATAGAAGATTAAGTACATCCACACGTGGGAGTTTTGGATGTTCGTTCTTGAAATGTGTATATACCCATTTTTCGCTCACGCTGCTTTTACATTGTTTCTCTAAATCATCTTGAAAAGCATGAATATCATTCATGCTCCAATCTTCAAGCTCTTTATTAATCATCAGATTTAGAGAGGTTTTCTCTCTAACCTTTTGTTTTAATCGTTTAAAATCTTCCGGTGAGGAATTCATCTATGGCTAATGTAATTAGGTTGGTTTTTAACTAATTGTAAAACAGTTGTAAATCAATTTACAATTATTAGACCAAGAATTTACCAAACAAATCAAGTCCCTATGGATTTGATTTGCCATCGTAATCAAAAAAATAGAGAATTATGAATTTTAGCAAAGTTGCAGGAATACTAATGCTTAGTATAATAAGCTTTTTTAATGTCAAAGGTCAAGTTAGTGGTAATGCCAATTATCAAAATAATCAATATTCTAATCCATCCCACTATGGCTCAAATCAATTAGCTGTTTTTAATCCTAACTTGAGTTTTGAACCTCAAGGAGAATTAACTTTTACGATGAATGGCCTTTATAACTGTAAGGCAGATTCGTATTTGGCTATTTTCAGCATTACTCAAGTTGGTAAAACTCAAAAAGAGGTGAATCGTATTATCTCCAATAAAATTGATACGATTCGCTTTAAGTTGATTCAAGAAAAAAAGAAGGTCGACCTTTTTGTGGATATGATCTCCTTTGTGCCTGTTTACGAATATGTGATGGAAAAAAAGCTTTTTAGTAAAAAAACGTATAACGAAATACCTAAAGGATTTGAGTTAAAAAAGAACTTGCACTTTAAGTTTTCTGATCCAGAAGTGGTTAACCTACTAGTGGAGATGTGTGCAGAGCAAGAAATATATGATTTGGTGCGTGTAGATTATTTTGTTGAGGATATGGAAACAAAAAAGAATGAGTTGATCAACAAAGTAAAACTGGCTTTAGGAACGAAAATGAATCGCTACAAGTTGCTTTTAGATGAAGACTTTTCCGACAAGCAACGATTTTTAAATGATGCCTTTTTTATTCATTACCCGGTTGAGCAGTATAATAGTTACCAAGCTTACTGTTCAAATTCAATTAATGTTAAGCCAGGAGCTAATGTAAACACGGTAAATAAGACTAACTCTAGCTTTTATATGCCTAAGCAAAATAAAAATTATGATGTTGTAGTAAATGCGGTCATACTAGAGCCTGTTGTTCAAATTGAATATCAACTCAAGTTGAAACTGACTCCTAAGCCGGAGATAAAGAAAGAGCCTAAAGAGATTATTAAAGTGGAAACCAAAGTGCAAAAAGATATCTTTTTGGTTACACCGGATGCCAAGGTTCAAAAGTTAAACTTATAAGAACTCTGGCTTTAGAGAGGTTGTGAAAGCAGCCTCTCTATGTTTTTTGTTTCTTTTTACGAGCAGCTGGGAAAAGAATATTGTTGAGGATAAGTCTGTATCCGGCAGAGTTGGGGTATAAGTCAAGTTCTGTTTTTGGGTCACCAACTCTGTGCTGATAATCTTCAGGGTCATGCCCTCCATAAAACGTCCAAGTTCCTTTACCAAGTTCACCGTGGATGTAGCGAGCTTCATTTGCTTTCTTTACTTCACCCATTACCAATACATCCGATTTAATTAAAGATTTTTTAAATGCTGTGGTTTGGCCCATAAAGCCTTTCACTACTCTAGTATGATTTTGACAAAGCATCGTGGGAATTACATCCCATTTTGCAGAGAATTCGAATAATACAAAAAAGTCATTTTCTGCTTTTATCTTTCGGGTTTGAGTCACATCAATATTTGAAAACTCATATTGCATTGGATTTTGAACGAGCTGAAAGTTTTTAAAAGCAAGAGTTTTAGAATAGTCAAGTTTATTTTGGTAGTTCGGTTCTGAAGGGTCCCCATCAAACATTGGTTCACAAATATCTACTCCCGCTGCGGCTAAGGAAATATCGTAGCTATCCGTTGCTGAGCACATGGCAAATAAAAACCCTCCACCAACAGTATACTCTTTAATTTTAGTGGCAACAGCTAATTTTTGCTCACTCACTTTGTTAAAACCCGCTGCTTTGGCCTGTTCTTCTGCTTCCTTCTTTTGCTGAATGTACCATGGTGCATTTCTAAATGCTGCATAGAACTTACCGTATTGCCCAGTAAAGTCCTCATGATGCAGGTGCAACCAATCGTAGGTGGGAAGAAGGTCGCTTAAAACCTCTTCATCATAGATCATATCATACGGTATTTCAGCATAAGTGAGCACCAAGGTTACAGCATCGTCCCAAGGTTGTTTGCTCTTTGGGGAGTAAACCGCAATTTTTGGAGCTTTTTCCAATTTAACCACCTCCATGTTTACAGAAGGACTACTTATTTCAGCTCTGATTTGGGCTGCAGCAGCATCGGAAATAAGTTCGAAGCTAACATTCCGAATTTGACATTCCGCTTTAAAAAAATCATTGTAAGATAAAAGGAAACTGCCACCTCTATAGTTTAACAACCACTCAACCTCCTGTTCTTGCTCTAAGGCTAAAAAGGCGATCCCATAAGCTTTTAAGTGGTTGTTTTGCGACTCTTCATCCATAGGGATTAGAAGATGATAGGCTTTACCAGAAAAGGATAAGAGTAAAACTGCGGAAAGCAGAATGATCTTAAAACGGACGGTCTTCAAAATTATCTTCTTCATCTAAAAAGCTATCAGTATTCATTTTCGACTCTAAAACTATTGGTTCAAAGTCATTACTCTCTTCTAAATCTGAGAACTTAGCCATAGAACCTTGGAATCGAAGTTTTATGTTTTCCAATCCTCCATTCCTGTGCTTGGCTATAATAAACTCAGCTTGTCCATCACAAGGAGAGCCATCTTCCCATTCAGTAATGTCGTAGTATTCCGGACGATAAATAAAAGATACAATATCCGCATCTTGTTCAATCGCACCTGATTCCCTAAGGTCAGAAAGAAGCGGACGTTTATTTCCTCCTCTGGTTTCCACGGCACGGCTCAACTGTGAAAGTGCAATTACAGGAACGTTTAATTCCTTTGCAATACTCTTTAACGATCGAGATATCGTACTTATTTCCTGTTCACGGTTGCCATTGCTTTTGCCTCCTGCTGTCATAAGCTGAAGGTAGTCAATCACAATCATTTGTACATTGTGCTGGGCGGCAAGCCTTCTACATTTTGCTCGTAAGTCAAATACACTGATGGCGGGTGTATCATCAATAAATAAGGGTGCTTTTTCAAGGCCTTTTACTTTGGTAAGCAATTGTTGCCACTCATGATCATCTAAAGTCCCTTTCCTCAGTTTTTCGGAAGATAGGCCAGTTTCACCAGAAATCAAACGGGTAATGAGCTGAACGGATGACATCTCCAGTGAAAACACGGCCACAGGTCTGTTATGATCAATGGCCATGTTACGGGCCATGGATAAAACGAATGCGGTTTTACCCATACCAGGACGTGCCGCTAGAATTATGAGGTCGGAAGGTTGCCAGCCCGCTGTAACTCGATCCACCTTCGTAAAACCAGATGGAACACCACTAAGACCTTCTTTCTTAGAGATCTCTTCAATTTTATGAATAGCTTCTTTGATTAAGTCCTGCGCACTTTCATAATTTTTAGCAATATTACCGTGAGCCACTTCAAACAGATCCTGCTCGGCATCATCTAACAATTCAAATACATCCGTGGTTTCATCGAAAGCTTTATCGATAATTCCACTGGCCACTCGGATCATTTCTCTCTGGATATGCTTTTGAACAATTATTCGTGCATGAAATTCAGAGTGTGCAGAAGATGATACTTTCTGGCTTAAGGATACGAGGTAAAATTCCCCTCCAACATCTGTAAGCTTACCTCTGGTTCGTAGCTCGTTAGCAACCGTTAGGATATCAACCGGTTGGCTGTCGCCAAAAAGATCTTTTACAATCTCAAATATGATCTGATTTTCTTCTTTGTAAAAACTCTCAGGTTTTAAAATATCAATAACCTGATTGATAGCTGAATTGTCGATTAATACAGCGCCCAAAACAGCTTCCTCAAAGTCTACTGCCTGAGGCGGAATTCTTCCTTGCTCCAGGTCAATAACGCTTTTCTTTTTTCGTTTTCTTGACGTATCAAGCTGTTTATTACCGTTTTCCATCTTATCTAAACTCCTAAGTTAAGGTCAAAACATCACTTTTCAAATTTATTAACTTGCGTACAGTATGTGGCAATATAAGTACCTAATTTTAGTAATATTTTCAATTGTTTGTATCACAACGAGTTGCTCCGATGATGAGGGCGAATTCGCCCGGGTGAGTATTGTTTCAATTAATCAAAACGGACGGTTTGATTTTGGTGATACACTAATTGTTGAAGCTGATATTCTGAACAAAAGTGGAGCGGTAGTGGCTACCGTTTTAGATGGAAGTAAACCATTGGGTTTGAAGTTTGAAACCTTTAGTGTTGTAGGAGATAGACATATTTTCTTCATCTATGCAAATGATAGGTATTTGCCCAGTAAAAACTATGATGTAAGAATCACCGCTTTTAATGGAGAAAATCGAGCAAGCGATTTTGAATCCGTATTTATTAATGAGCTACCAGCTCGTTTAAGAGGGATTTGCTACGTTACGGAAGATAATAATGGATCGTTGCTTTATAAGTTGGATAGTGTAGGCATTAGAACTACTATTCCACTATCTGGCTATTCCTTTGATAAGATTGAATCTGACAACAGAAACGGTGAGATCCTTTTAGCCCCGAGTACTATTGGTCCTGTTGAAGGGTACGATTTTAACAAACTAACTCAACTCTACAGTACTTTTCAATCTCCGATTAGCTCTGTTTTTTATGAGAACCTGCTGGTAGAAGGAGTAAATAACTTTGCTTTTTTAAGAGACGGCAGAACGTTGGGTTATTCCAGAGCTGGAGGAAGCTTTCAAAGATTTGTTTTACCAGATAACTTTTTACCTAAAGTAGCGGGTTTTGATGGTTCGAGAATAGCTGTTGGCGCCCAGCAGCAGGGAACTGGAGTTAATAAGTTGTTTCTGTTGCGTACCTCTAACTCGTTTTTAGAGGCGGAGGTTGCTGTAACAGCGGAAATAGTAGATATTGAGCATTTCGAAAATGAGATATACTTTCTCCTCTACGTTAAAAATGATCAAACGATTGTGGCTGAGTTTAATCGAATAAGCGGTTTGATTTCTGAGCGTTATACCTTGGATAATCAGGAGGCGACAGATTTGGTTATTTATGGGAACAATGGCTTTATTGCTACAGATAAAAGCCTATTCAGCTTTTTACCCGGAAGATTTCAGTTACCCAATCAGTTATTTGATTTTAGCGTTACTAAAATGGAGTTTGATGAAGTCAATAACGAGTTGTACTTCACAAATGGGACTACGATTTGGAAAACGCCTTTAGGAAGCGTTCAGAATCAATTTGTCACCTCTTCTGGAAGCACGATCAAGGATTTTTCCTTGGTTTATAATAAATAGAATGACGCAAGCAGATTAAGTTGTTGTTTATTCAGATGATCTTCCTGTTTGGAGATCTGTATTTAGTATTTTTGGCCTAGTCAAATTGTGGCTTTAAGTCATCTTAGATATTCTCTTCATGAAAAGATTTTCCCTTGTTGCATTGTTACTGATTAGTGGTTTGTTAAAAGCTCAGTTTTTAATGGTTGCAGATACTATTGATTTTGGAGTTGTTTTAGATGATGCTCCAGCTAGTCAAAGTTTGGAGTTGATAAATACTGGGCAATTTTCGATTGAGATAGTGGATATAGACTTGTTTAAAGTGTATGGAGATGAGCCTTTTATTGTAGGAGATACCAGTGGTATTTTATTCCCGGGTGATACATTTACGACTATTCTTGAGTTTCAACCTGAGCACAACATATATCACAATCTTGCCTTAGTGGTTAAAACCAATTCCGGCTTCGGTCATGAGCTTATTCAACTTACTGGTCAAGGTAGGTATTCAAACTCCTACTACTTAACCACAGAGAATTTAAGTGAAGAAGCTTTAAAGACAGCACTCAAGAATAAATTAGCTTCCGGCTATACGCAATTAAGTTACAGTGTTGCTCGCGATAATATGTACGCTACTATAGATAATACAAACGGAGATGTTGAATGTGTGTATACGGGACGAACAGCTACTTTTAATACTAGAGCAGGTGCTAATACCAATAGCTTTAATACCGAACATACTTTTCCTCAAGGCTTTTTTAATCAAAATTTACCAATGCGGAGCGATATCCATCACTTGTATCCTACGGATGTTACTTCTAATAGTCAAAGGGGAAACGATCCTTTTGGTGTAGTAAGCGGTTCGCCTTCTTGGCAAAATGGGGGTAGTAAAAAGGGCGGTGGTGTTTTTGAGCCTAGAGATATTCATAAGGGTACTTGCGCTAGAGCTATGATGTATTTTGTGATACGCTATCAAGATTATTCCAATCATTTTTCTGGGCAAGAAACTACACTAAGACAATGGCATAATCTGTATCCTCCCAGTATGGATGATAGAGCGAGAAATGTAGCTATTGAAACCGTTCAAAGTAATAGAAATCCTTTTATAGACTACCCACAATTTGAAGAACGTATTTCTCGTTTTGTCGCTACTTCCATAGCGCCATCGGTTAGTGAGTTGTATTACTCAGACGATACCATTCAGGTTCTAGGAAATACTTCTGGACGATTTGATTACAACTTTGTTTTATACAATTCAGGGAATGAGGATGTGGACTTGGACAATTTCAACTTGACGGATACGAGTTTATATTTCCCGTCTGGTTTTCCCTCTTCGATAAGCTTAGAAGGAGGAGAGTCTTACACCCTTTCCATTTCGTATAATTCGGCAATAAATTATGCTGCTGAGCTCAGCTTTGATACAGATATTACAGGTTTAAACACAATTAATGTTCCTATTAGAAGTGGGGCTACAATAGGTTTGGATGAAGGAGATAAGCAAATAAGTTTAGAGGTATATCCAAACCCAGTGGAGGGTATATTACAGTTGGGGCTAAAAAGTAGTCTCATTGAAGAAGTAAGTATTTACACTCTAACTGGAATACATTACCAAATGCCAAATCGCAATAAGCTGGATATTTCAGCTTTACCATCAGGCATGTACATCGTAGCGGTTAAAACCTACGATGGCGGATTTGCTTCCTCAAAAATTATTAAAAAGTAAGGTTTTACTTGTAGTAACCCATTTTACTGAATTTAGCAACGCGCTTTTCTATCAGTTTATCAGGGTGTAAGGTTTTCAGTTTGTCAACGTGTTTGATGATTTCGTTTTTAACGATACCAAACATTTCCTCAGGATTATTATGCGCTCCTCCAAGTGGTTCTTTAATAATTCCATCAATAAGCTTATTCTGAAGCATATCATATGAGGTAAGCTTTAAAGCTTCAGCTGCTTGTTGCTTATAGTCCCATGTTCTCCACAATATGGTGGAACAGTTTTCTGGTGATATAACAGAGTACCAAGAGTTTTCGAGCATTAGAACTTTATCACCAACACCAATGCCCAAAGCGCCACCGGAGGCTCCTTCACCAATAATTATACAAATTACGGGTACTTTAAGCATCGACATTTCGTAAAGGTTTTTAGCGATAGCTTCACCTTGACCTCTTTCTTCTGCTTCCAAACCAGGAAAGGCTCCGGGAGTGTCAATAAGCGTAACAATAGGTTTGTTAAACTTTTCGGCCATTTTCATTAGGCGTAAAGCTTTTCGATAGCCTTCTGGATTTGGCATACCAAAATTGCGGTATTGACGCATTTTAGTGTTTACACCCTTCTGTTGGCCAACAAACATTACAGATTGATTTCCAACCATTCCCCAGCCACCAACCATGGCTTTATCGTCCTTTACATTTCTATCCCCGTGTAACTCAATAAAGTTACCATCTGTCATAGCCTCAATGTAGGCTAGTGTATAAGGTCTTTGGGGGTGTCTGGAAAGTTGAACCCTTTGCCAGGCCGAAAGGTTTTTATAGATGTCCTTTTTAGTATTTACAAGCTTTTTCTCAATCTCACGAAGGGTTTTGCCCATATCAACCTTAGTTTCTGATTCCAGGTCCTTGGTTTTTTGCAATTGATCCTCCAGCTCCTTAACGGGTTGCTCAAAATCTAAATAATCCATACTATCCTAGTTCTTAAAAACGGGGATGCAAATTACGAATTTTATGATAGGGTTAAGGGAGTGTAAATAATACGTCTTACCTCTCAAAATCAATGTGTTTACAACAATCAGCGGAATTGCGAACCACTGGATTTTTGATTTTTTAAGCGTGTTTTTCGCTTTAAGTAAGAGTCGAGAAAAACGGTGGAGAGTATAATGCCCGCTCCAACAAAAAAGTATGAATTGAGTTTTTCAGCTTCATTAAATAGGAGCAAAGCCAATACAATGGCATAAATAGGTTCTAAGTTAATGGCTAAAAGAAAAGTGAATGGTGAAATATGTTTCATCAGCGCAACAGACTCTATAAAAGCATAAGCCGTACATACGCTTCCTAAAATGATAAGATATACCCAATCCATTACAGGTAAAGAAAATAGAGCCAGGCTTAGCTGACCGTTAAAGCCCATGTAAATAAATATAGCAGCTGAGCCGATGAGCATTTCCCAAAAGGTAAGGTGATTAGACCGGTAGGTTTTAACCAATCGAGCGTTTAGAACAGAAAGTAAAGCACTAAGAAATGCGCTAATAAGGGCCGTAATAATGCCAAGTGTGTAATCTCCCTCAAACCGAAAAATGATATATATACCTAGCGCTACTATTAGCCCGAGTATAATTTCTACTGGAGCAATTTTCTTCTTTGAAAAAATAGGTTCTATTAAAGAACCAAATAGGGCACCTGTAGAAATACAAACCAAGGCTACAGAAACCGTTGAGATTTTAATAGCATGGAAAAAGGTGACCCAATGGCCAGCAATTACTAATCCTGTAAGAATAACTTCCCAAAATTGCTTTCCAAAGTGGAAGTCTAATTTTTTTCGAACTAAAAGATAAATAAACACAAAAAAGGCAGCAAGCCACATTCGGTGCCAAACTAATGGGATAGCGTCTATAGATATCAATTCACCTAGTATTCCGGTAAAACCAAAAATGAAAATGATTAGGTGTAACCTAAAATAAACGGATGAGTTATTTGGGTGCAATGTAGTAGAGATAAGCTCCAATAAATGTGAATACAATATTAGGTAGCCATACCGCTAAAAGCGGAGGGAAGTTACCTAAGGTTGCAAAGGTGGTGGAGATTTGCATGAAAAAAATGTATGAAACGCATATACCTAAGCCAATAGCAATGTTTAAGCCTAAACCTCCCCTTGTTTTTTTGGAAGAGATACTTACTCCAATGAGAACCAAAATATAGGTAGCAAAAGGCCAGGAGGTTCTTTTGTGTTTCTCAATTAAATAATAGTTCACGTTTTCCGATCCTCTAAGAATTTCATCGGCAATAAACCGATTTAACTCTGGGGTAGGCATGAGTTCTACCGTATGCAGTTTGGGTACAACCTCTTCATGATTAAAATCCAAAACGGTATCTAGTCGCCTACCAGATTGTAATTTTTCCGTTCCGTCTTCTCCAACCAATCGGATGCTGTAATTGTCTAATATCCATTCTCCTTTAGCAGAATCGAGTCTGATAAAATCTGATTTCAATTTAGATACCAATCGATTTTCTTCAAAAATTTCATACGTGAAATGATAGCCTGTATGGCGAGAAATATTGTAGTTCTCAAAATAAATAATGTGCCCCGGTTGTACCTGTCTATGAATGTTTTTAAAGCGATCTGGCCCTTTACGGTCAATATAAGTATGCTGAAAGTTTAATCTTTTCACATTGGTTTTGGGGATAACATAATGACTTAATCCGAGACTAATACAAGCAATAATAGTAGAGGCGATAAAATAAGGCCACATCATCCGTTTAAAGCTCACTGCTCCCGTTAAAATGGCTACAATCTCTGTATTAGCACTCATTCTGGAGGTGAAAAAAATCGTAGCAATGAAAACAATCATGCTGCTAAAGAGGTTCCCGTAAAAAACTATAAAATTGACGTAATAATCAATGATGATTTCTTTAGCTGAAGCGCCTTCCGTTAAAAAGTCTTCAATTTTTTCAGAGATATCAAAAACTACTGCAATAGCCAGAATTAGGCTTATGGTTAGGAAAAAAGTTCCAAGAAACTTTCGGATGATATATCTGTCAACTATGCCTAGCAATCTATAATCGGGTTTGTAGTTTTTTCACCATTACATTTTTCCATGCTGTAAAATCTCTTTCTAAGATATGTTTTCTGGCTTCTCCCATCAACCAAAGGTAAAAAGAGAGGTTGTGGAGCGAAGCAATTTGTCTTCCCAGATATTCATTTGCAGCAAAAAGATGTCTCAAATAAGCTTTGGAGTAATCGCTATCTACAAAGGACGTGCCATTTGGGTCTACGGGAGAAAAATCATCCTCCCACTTTTTGTTTTTTATGTTTATAATCCCTTCACTTGTAAAGAGCATTCCGTTCCTTCCATTTCGAGTAGGCATCACACAATCGAACATATCTACACCTAAGGCAATATTTTCCAACAGGTTTGCCGGAGTGCCCACGCCCATTAAATATCGTGGTTTTTCAGTGGGTAAAATATCACAAACCAATTCGCTCATCGCATACATGTCTTCATGGGGTTCTCCTACAGAAAGTCCACCAATGGCATAGCCGTCCGCTGTAAAAGAAGCAATAGTTTCAGCGGATTTTGCTCTTAAATCTTTAAACGTGGAACCTTGAACAATGGGAAACAAACTTTGCTGATGACCATATAAAGGAGGGTTTTGATCCAACCAGTCAACACATCTTTGCAACCATCTATGCGTCATATCCATCGAGTTGCGAGCATACTCATAGGTGCTGGGGTAAGGCGGACATTCATCAAACGCCATGATGATATCTGCTCCTATAGAACGTTGGATTTCCATAGATTTTTCAGGACTAAAGAAATGCTTTGATCCATCAATATGAGATTTAAAAGCAACACCTTCTTCTGTAATTTTATTGGTTCCAGAAAGGCTGTAAACCTGATAACCTCCACTATCTGTTAGTATAGGCCTATCCCAACCCATGAATTTATGAAGGCCGCCTGCTCCTTCAAGTATAGAGGTGCCAGGTCTTAGATAAAGGTGATAGGTGTTCCCTAAAATAATTTGAGCTTTTACATCCTCTTTTAACTCGCGCTGGTGTACTGTTTTTACTGAAGCTACCGTGCCAACAGGCATGAAAATAGGCGTTTCTATTTTTCCATGATCTGTCTCAATTGAACCAGCACGGGCTTTACTTTTACTATCTGTTGTATGCAGGGTAAAATTCATCCGCGCAAAAGTAAGCTTTGCGTAGCACATCTGTATATAAATGAAAGGGGCAACCAGGAATAATAATTGATAGAAATAGGATGCGCCTTAAACGGCTTGATTAACTTTGGTCGCTCATGGAGATAGTTCTATACATCTGGTTATTAACAGCAGCCTATCTGATTGGTCATCACCTCTTTTTTCATTTGAGATTGTTGTTTCATAAAGCTTCTACTAAACCAAACGATTTTAATCATGCTGTATCTGTAGTAATATGTGCACGAGATGAAGCTGAAAATTTAGCTAAAAATCTTCCCATTGTGCTCCGGCAAGATTATAGTGACTATGAAGTGTTGGTAGTGAATGATAGAAGTAAAGACAATACGGAGCAAGTTTTAATTAAGCTACAAGAACAATTCTCACATCTTAAGGTGCTGACTGTAAGGGAGGATAATACATATGTAGGCAAAAAGAAAGCACTAACATTAGGTATAAAAAACGCTAAACATGACTATTTACTCCTAACAGATGCGGATTGCCAAATAGCTAGCTCTAACTGGGTGAAAAGTATGAGTGGTGGTTTTATACATAGAGATATTGTTTTAGGTTTTGGTGGATACGTTAAGACTCAAGGGTTCACCTCCAAACTGGTGAGGTGGGAAACTCTGCAAGCCGCCATGCAATACTTCTCTTTTGCTCAAGCAGGCATGCCTTATATGGGGGTAGGGCGTAATTTAGCTTACAGAAAAGATTTATTTGATAGTTCGGGAGGATTTGAGTCTCATATCGGCCTTCCCTCAGGAGATGATGATTTATTCATCTCTGAAAATGGGGAATACAACAATGTGAGTTTTAATTGGGATGACCAAGCCTTTACCTATTCCGATGGTCCAAAAAATTTAAAAACCTGGTGGAGACAAAAAAGAAGACATATGTCTACTTCTTCGTATTATCGTTTTTGGCCTAAAACGTTTCTTACCAACTATGGTACGGCACAACTTGGGTTTTACTTACTATTACCCTTAGTGTTGATTATGTTTCCTCAAAGCTCTATACTTTGGTTCGGTTTAATCTTAAGGTTTCTGATTCATCTGGTTGTTCTAATACCTATTTCTAAAAGATTTAAAAGCTTCGATATTGTTTGGTTGCACCCCATATGGGAAGCTTGGGTTACTATTTTGATTACCATTGTGCTGCTTCAAAATAAATTTTTTGGTAAACCTAAAGCTTGGACTTAATGGAACTTATACTCAAATACTTTCCAGATTTAACGATGGATCAAAAAAGTAAGATCGGTCTACTCAAGGATTTATATGTAGAGTGGAACAGCAAGATTAATGTGATTAGTAGAAAGGATATGGATTCCTTTTATGAGAGGCATGTTTTGCATTCTTTGGGAATTGCCAAAGTTTATTCCTTCGTTCCGGGTCAGAGGATTTTAGACATTGGAACTGGTGGTGGCTTTCCAGGAATACCCTTAGCTATACTGTTTCCTGAAACTGATTTTTTATTGGTAGACTCCATTGGAAAAAAAATTAAAGTGGTAAAAGAGGTCGCAAGGGCTTTAGCTCTTAAAAATGTTGAAGCGGAGCATGCCCGAGCTGAAGAGATAAGCGGTCAGTTTGATTTTATCATATCTAGAGCTGTAACTCAGCTTCCTAAGTTTTTGCCTTGGACAAAAGGTAAAATTAAGGGAGCGAAAAAGGACCCGAAGAAACTCAAAAACGGAATTCTATATTTAAAGGGAGGAGACCTTGCTGAAGAGTTAAAAGGGATCAAACAGTTTAAGATTTTTGAGTTGAGTAGTTTCTTTGAAGAGGACTTTTTCGAGACCAAGAAAGTTTTGCATTTGTAGGACTATAACCACAAGAATTTATTATTGGCTACCTTTGTTTCATTAATTTGAGCGATTAAAACGGATTGGGACATGTTAGCTACAAAGAATCAATTGAAAATAGAGGACGATAAAAGCACCTCTGATAAAGAGCTTTTTCTGAAAGCTTTAGGTAAGAATGTGAATCGTATTAGAAAAGAGAAAGGTCTTTCTTTTCAAGAATTGGCCAATCGATGCGATATTGAAAAGCCGAACATTGTTCGACTAACAACTAAGGGAACGAATGTTACCGCAGCAACACTTCTAAGAATTGCAAAAGGCCTTGAGACTACCCTGGCTGATATTTTTGATTTTGAGCATTGAAACTATCTGGCTAAAAAGGGTCAGCGTATTCTGGATTTTGTAGATAGTGGTAATCAGTGAGCGATTCAATAAATGCTTTGAGTTCCTTCTTTTCGATGTCACTCCAATTCTTTTGGCCCAATCCACCTAGTTTACTAAGCACATTATCTGAAGTGGAGGATAGAATGATGTGTTTTTCGTAAAACGCTAGCAAGCTATCTAGATCGGCAATGCTTCCATCGTGCATAAAAGGTGAGGTCAAAGCTGCATTTCTAACCGATGGTACTTTAAACTTTCCTCTATCATCTGGATCAAAACTAACAAGCTCACGGCCAGGATCTTTTAATTGATCTTCCTCTGATTTAAGCCCATTGTTTACGAATTGAAGATCTCTGCCGAAAGCTCCAAATAAAAAGGCTGTTTCTTGTGATCCATGACAATGCCCGCAATCGCCATTTTCATTTTCAAACATTTCATATCCTTTTTCTGCTAGCGGATTTCCAAAGCTAGCTTTAGCTTGAAGTCTAACTACAGAATCAAATTCACTGTTGGCTGAAACAATCGTTCTTTCAAACTGAGAAATGGCGTTTGCAATTCGTTCTGGAGTAATGCTGGGATCGCCAAAAGCGGCATCAAATAGACGGGAATACATGGTGTCTTTTTCAAATCGTGCAATTACGGTATCTAGACTATTATCAAGTTCAAGTGGGTCTTCAATAGGTAAAAGAGCTTGCTCTTCAAGAGAATTGGCTCTCCCATCCCAGAAAAAATGCTCTTGCCAGGCGAGGTTAAAGATGGGCATAGCGCCCCTTTTTGTTTCTAATCCTCTTATCCCTACAGATCTAGGTAAGCCATCAGTAAAAGCTGCAAACTGAAAGTGACAACTTGCACAAGACATAGTTTTATCTCGAGAAAGCCTTTTGTCATAAAAAATATATCTACCAAGTTCTATGGTTTCGTAGGTAAACGGATTGGTTTCAGGGATAAAAGGATCTGGGAAACCTTCTGGTATTTGTAATGTAAAGGGTGTGCCAATTGCCGTTGGCTGTTGAATTTGCGCTTGATCTTTTTTGCACTTGCTAAGAACAAAAACAAATAGTAGAATCCATAAAAGGGTGATTTTTCTTTGATTCTTCATAAAGCTTCACATCACCAATAAAAGACCCCATCATTTCAAAGATTTGGGTTTACAGGTAAACTTATTTAAAAGGGTCTGAATAATCTGGATTTTGCAAATATTCAAAATCAGTAAGAGACTGCATAAAGGCTTTGAGGTCGTCTTTTTCAGATTGAGACCATGTTTTATTACCTAAGCCATTTGGCTTATTCATGTTAGGGTCTGTAGTTGGCGTTATATGCACTCCCGTAGCGTAAAATTCAATCAAGCTGTCAAGGTCCTGAATGCTTCCATCGTGCATAAAAGGAGCGGAGAAGGCTGCATTTCTAACAGATGGTACTTTGAATTTAGAACGATCATTAACATCAAAAGTTACATTTTCTCTTCCTACATCATTGGCTTGTTGGTCCAAAGGTTTAAGACCGTTATTAATAAATTGAAGATCCCTACCAAAAGCTCCAAACTGAAATGCAGTTTCTAAATGACCATGGCAATGGAAACAATCTCCATTTTCACTCTTAAACATATCAAAACCTCGTCTTGCACGGGTATCGCTAAATTCAGGTTTTAATCCCATTCGTATAACGGAGTCAAATTCACTGTTTGCGGAAACGATAATTCGTTCAAATTGAGAGATAGCTTTAGCAATACGGTCAGGCGTAATACTAGGATCGCCAAAAGCGGCTGTAAAAAGACGCGTGTACATCGTATCTCTTTCAAATCTCGCAATTACAGTATCTACATCATTATCCAGTTCCAGAGGGTCTGATATAGGAAGTAGTGCTTGATCTTCCAAGGACAAAGAGCGTCCATCCCAAAAGAAGTTTTCTTGCCAAGCCAAGTTGAAAATAGCCATAGCATGTCTTTTTGTTTCTAAACCTCTTATACCAACAGATTTGGGTAAACCATCCGTAAAAGCTGCGATTTGCAAGTGGCAACTCGAGCAGGACATAGTATTGTCTGCAGAGAGCCTTTTATCGTAAAATATATGGCGCCCCAACTCAATGCCTTCATGAGTAAGTGGATTGTCGTTCGGTATAAATGGATTTGGAAAGCCATCAGGAATCACCAAATCGTAAGGCGTTCCAATGGGTAGAGATGATGAAGATTGAAAAATTGCAGAATCCTTTTTACATTGACTTAAAAGGAACACAAGTCCGAATATGAGAAGGAGGGTAGTTACTTTAAGGTTTTTCATCTTTCGTACAAAATTAATCAAATCCGCATTTTAATAAACGCCAAATTAGTCAAAGAAGTTTGGTAATGCGCTGTATTTTACCTTTAGAATGATGCTTAATTGAGTAATAAGTTAGCTTTTTGCATGTTGAGCATAGGTTCTCCATTTTTCTACAAGCGCCTGCATGTCCACAGGTAAATCAGAGTTGAAGGACATATTCTCTTTTGTTTTTGGATGTTCAAATCCCAGTGTTTTAGCATGCAAAGCTTGCCTCGGACAAACAGTGAAACAGTTGGATACGAATTGTTTGTACTTTGTAAAAGTGGTTCCTTTTAAAATTGAATCACCTCCATATTCTTTATCGTTGAACAAGGTGTGCCCAAGGTACTTCATGTGAACACGGATTTGGTGGGTTCTTCCGGTTTCCAATCGGCATTCTACCAAAGTGGTATAACCAAAACGTTCTAAAACTTTATAATGTGTTACCGCATGTTTGCCTTCGTCACCCTCCGGGTACACGGTAAATACTTTTCTATTCTTTTTGCTTCTACCTATATGTCCTGTAATGGTTCCTTCGTCTTCCACCACATTTCCCCAAACCAGAGCCTGATAGGTTCTTTTAGTAGTTCTCTCAAAAAATTGACGGGATAAATGGGCCATAGCCAATTCGTTTCCTGCAACAACCATTATTCCACTGGTATCTTTGTCTAAACGATGAACCAGCCCCGGACGAGTTTGGTCTTTTCCTGGAAGATCCTGAAAGTGAAACATAAGCCCATTTACCAAAGTTCCTCTGTAATTTCCATACCCGGGGTGAACCACAATACCGGGCTGTTTATTTAATACAATCACATCATCATCTTCATAATGAATATGAAGTGGAATATCTTCTGGGATAAGCTCAATTTCTCTTGGAGGATAAGAAAATACCACCTGAACTACATCCCCGGCTTTTACCTTGTAGTTGCTTTTTACCGTGGATTTATTAACCAGAATATTTCCTGCAACAGCGGCTTGTTGAATTTTATTTCTCGAAGTATTTGGGAGCAAATTCCCTAAAAACTTATCTACCCGTAGTGGTTTTTGTCCACTGTCGGCTTCCAGTCTGTGGTGTTCGTAGAGCTCATCATTCTCTTGTTCTTCTTGACTCTCCAGCTCTTCTTCCTGCATCAGTTTTGAATTATGATTTTCTTTACCCCGGGTTTTACATTGGGGTTGGATGAATTTATTTGTAACAGATAAATACCTGCTTTTAAATTCTCAACATTTATGCTTTTTTCTACTACAGAACCTGTTTGTAAGAGTTGCCCGGAAAGGGATAACACTTGGTAGCTGAAAGTTTCATTGTCATAAGAGTTAGAGATGTCTATGTGAAAATCTCCCTGACTAGGGTTGGGAAAAATGTTAAATGATAAATCTTGTAAATGCGATTCAGAAATACTGATATCCGTAGGAATATACCTAAAGTAAGGGCGCATCATGATGTTTCCATCAATGAAGGATTGGGAGAGGTTGGCTTTAGTACCATAAAAGATAGGTGATCTATTGGGTGTATTTAAATCAAAACCAATGGTTAATGGAGTAATGGTACGTTGACGAATACCGATGAATGCACTTCCATTAATTTCTACTGCTTGATCCAGCACGTATGGCAAATAAAAATCACGATCACTTACTACTGGATCATAAACAGAATCGGATTCGTAGATTAAATCTCCTGGGAGGCCATTGTCATTTTCATAAACTAAAATGGTGAAATCATTTTGACTCAAATCTTGATTTGCTTGGGCAAAGTATATGTATACCCCTTTTAAACTATCTCGATTTACGGCTTGCAATTGACATAAATTCAAAATAAAACCTCCGGCATTATCGGTTACCTCATAAGCACGTTCTGCAGTGCCATCATCGAATGCATAATAGTTTCTGAAAATTTGCCTTTTCCTAAGGGTGTCATTAGATGGAAATGAACCTAAGCTTGCACCTGAAAAAGTATAAACTATCTCATATTCAAACTCTCCGATAGGGGGAGGTGTAATGTTATATTGAGGCAATGTGTGTACATAAGAATAAACTCTATTAGCAACAGTGTGAGGATCATCCAAGGTAGGGTTTCCCGTTATAGAAGGGATAACAGCAGATCCATTGTAATTGATTTCCGAAGCACCTAAAGTAAGTGCTGTAGAACCACCTTGTACTAAATTTTTTCTATACCGTAGGTTAAAGTCTCGCTTATGGAATACGGAAGGATCCGGTGCATTTACGTAATGAAACCAAGGAAGGGCTTCATAATTATTGAGAGCGGACGGTGCGCTGGAAATGAGGGACGGATCCGTAAACGTGCTATCTCCCAAGCCTACGTTGTCTCGCATTCTTAAATAGTCAATATGCCATACATCATACCCTCCAGCTGTGCTGCCGTAAGACATAAACTGTATTTGAAATCCATTTTTTAAATAGTCAGGATTTGTAACCGGGATTTGAGCAAGTCTAAAACGCGTTGTATCTCCAATACCCACTGCTCTCCAAACAGAATTCCATTGTAGGGTAGTTGGATTAAAGAATCTTACAGTAAGGGAATCATTTGATGAGGGCACCTCACATAAGCCACCTGCTTGATAATAAAAGGATAGAATAACTGTATCGGTCACCCCGGTTAAATCAATAGGATGAGTGGTTAAGACATCAGCTGTGTCTGTATTTATCTTGTTAATATCGTATGCTCTTCCATGTTGATTTAAACCGTCAAAAGTGGCAACGCCTTTACTTATTTGGTTAAAGGCTAAATGATTGTTGATGAAGACAAAATTGTCCATCCAAATACTTGTATCTGGAATAGATTGCGAATAACTAAAGTCATCCTCAATGGGAAGCGTAAGTGTAGTAGCCGTTTTTGCCTTGCTTTCCGGGCTGAGATTTTGAGCAGGTCTTGCGCTAAACCCAATAAGTCCATCCTTTGGGTTTTGTGCGTGTAGCCCAATACCCAGCAGTAGAGCAATACATAGATTATAATTCCGGAATGCTATCCGGTTGAGACTGAAATAGGGTGTCATGGGATTCAAATTGAAGGTACTCTAACGTATCGGTAGGTAGTTTGGTATAATCATCGCTGAGGCGAATGTCTACCTGCTGCCCAATGTTAATGGATGGATCAAAAGTTGGGTTTGGAAATTGATCAAAAACAACAGCTAAAGAACTGTCTTTCAGTTCTTCATCATAAATGATAGAGCCTATGTTTAAGGATGACTTTAATAGTCTGGCTTCGGCTTCTTCCAAACTCATCCCTTTCAGATAAGGTACACGAACTAAAGCCTTACCTAAGCCCTGTCCTAAAACCAAGTTCACTACAGTGCCTTTGTCGTGCTTACTCTTAGGTTTTACTTTTTCATCATTTACCTTTACTTCTACTACTACATCTTTACCGATGTATGGAATGTATTCTAGTTCTCCTACTTTAAAACCTTTGGATTGCAAATCGTAAATCGCTCTTCTCTTTGTTTTTTCAATGAGGTTAGGTAGTTCAATTTTTTTAGGCTGAATAGGGTTTATAGTAAGCTGAACAACTCGTCCTTTTTTAACTTGAGAACCGGCTTGAGGGTATTGTTCTAAAACCGTTCCTCTCGGGTAATCCGGGTTGTACTCAGCAGAATCCATCACAGAGAGAATCAATTCGGCCGTTTCCAGTGCTTCTTGAGCTTCTACAATAGATAAACGATTGATATCTGGAACGCTAATGTTTTCATCAAATCGGGTATAGGATGTAAGCCAAGAATTGAACCCCCAAAACAATAAGGCGAGTATGGTGAGTGCCACCAATAAATTGGCAAAAAAAGTTTTACTCTTTAAAAAACGAATCAATTTCATTGCCGCAAAAATAGCGTGTTCATTTGAATACTGGGAAATATAGATGAGGACTTAAATACTACGCAAGAATTTGATCACATCTACATGATCCGCATAATCCCAAAGAGCAGGTTTTTGAGTGTCTCCAAACGCTAGCGTTTCCTCATATCCATTGAGCTTTCCAACTACACACTGAAGCTCTTGCTTCATGTTTGTTATCTGCTTCAATACCGTTTCCTCATTTTCATAGAACTCGTAAAACACAACAGCTCCAGGAGCATGAAGGCGATCACTCTCCTTCATAATTACAAAGCCATTGTCAAAAAAGTCTTGCTTTTCCATTAAAAAGATAGCTCGGTTGTAATCGTAGTTATTGCCGTACTTTTTATTATCAATTACCTCCTTGTATTTAAAAAAGGCCTCAAACAGAGAGTCCAGTTTGTAATCTTTAGGTAAATAGATTTTGGATACATTTCTACAGCCCAACCCAAAATACCGGAAGATATCCTCCCCTAAATTTTCCAGTTCATCTTTACTTTCCCCACCATTTATAACGGCAATGGAGGTTCTGTTTTTTCGGATGATGTGCGGATACTTGGAAAAATAATGATCGAAATAGCGAGCGGAATTATCGCTGCCTGTAGCAATTACAGCATCAAAATTTTCAAGTTTGCCATCTGCAAATTTTATGCAGTAAGCAAAGCCTTTATTTATGGCTACTAAAATTTGAGAGAGAAAGGGTAACAATCTATTATCATCAGAACTTGGTTTAATCAAAACTTGATGACCAGATAGTAATACAGATAAAAAATCGTGAAAACCAACCAAGGGTAGGTTTCCAGCCATAATAATAGCTACATTTTTTCCAGAATCTGTTTCAAAGTGATCTTTTGAGTAATGATTTACCCAAGCTTCCAAATTGTCCTTCTTTAAAGCGTCACTCCATTGTTGCAGCGCATGTTGAACATTCTGCGGTGTGAACCAGTTATTGAATACTCCAGCTTGTTGTATGGTCTGGCGATATTCATCAAGGAAGTATTGATTTAGTTTTTTTAAATCTTCATCTTTACTCTCTTCAGAGTGTTGTCCGATAAACCTGCCGAGTATTTCAAAGGCTGAAATCCTTTTGGCTAAATCCAACATAGGCTTTTTCTTTATTAAATTTGCGCAAAAGTAAGAATCAATATGGCTATTAAGATAACAGACGAATGTATTAATTGTGGCGCTTGTGAGCCAGAGTGTCCAAACAATGCAATTTACGAAGGTGCTCAAGAGTGGCGTTTCTCTGAAGGAACGTCTTTAAATGGTAAAGTGGTGACTAAAAGTGGGAGCTTTGAAGCAGATGAAGCTCAAGAACCTGTAGACTTTGATGTGTATTACATCGTTACCGATAAATGTACCGAGTGTATTGGCTTTCATGAAGAACCGCAATGTGCAGAGGTTTGCCCGGTAGACTGTTGTGTGCCGGATGAGGATAATGTTGAAAGCGAAACAGAACTGTTGGAGAAAAAAGAATTTCTTCACGTTTAAAACGTAGCGCACTTTGTTCACACACAAAAACGTTAAAGGTAGTATGAGAAAGAGTTTCTTTTTTATACTACTTTTCTTTTTAGGTCAATTAAAAGCACAAAATCAAGCGGAAAGCTTGAGCAAAGATCTTACGCTTTTGGTTGAGCTCGGTAAAACGATTCGAGAGCATCCTGAATATCAAATTCGCAAGCAAGCCAATGATGATTTCTTAAGTGGCTTGCAAGCTTTTTTGGAAAATGAGGAAAACTACGAATTGCCGCTAAATGCGATAAAAAATATATCTGTTCTAACAGCCAACAAGAATAAATTTAAGCTGTGTACTTGGCTAATGCGTGATTCTCTTTATCGCTATAAAAGTTTTGGGTTGGTAGCGGCTAAAACGAGAAAACGCATTGTGGTAACACGTTTGGAGGATAAAGGCAAAGCGATGTCTCAGCCCGAGTTTAAAATTCTGAAACCTAACAAATGGATGGGAGCCGTTTACTATAAAATGATTCCAGTAAAAAAGAAGAGAAAAACAATTTATACCCTTCTGGGTTATGCACCAGATGAGCCGATTCAGCGTAAAATTATCGATGTAATTACGGTAGATAGGAGAGGCAGGCCGAAGTTTGGTGGCAAAATTTTTTACATCGAAGATTTTCAAGATAAAAAGTTCAGAAAACCTCCTATGCGACTCATTTTGGCATATTCATCTGATTATTCAGCTTCTGTAAAATGGAATGAAGAGGAAGAAATCATTGTGATGGATCATTTGAGTCCACCAGACGCTAAACTAAAAGGAGTTTATCGAACCTATGGTCCTGATATGAGTTACGATTCTTTAGAGTGGGATGATGGTTGGTGGCATTTAAAAGTAGGTCCTAAATTTAATAGTGGTCAAAATGTAGAAATTCGTCCACCGGATAAGCCAGTAGGACCTCCACCTGGCAATCGATAAACTTTCTGAAATTTTATAAAATTCATTATTTCGTCTAAAAATGATGACGATAAGGCTAATGCCTTGCGTTTTAATTTGCTCATCTTCCAGCAACTTATACTTTTGTCTTTCAAACCTCTTACTTAAACATGCAAAGACATATCACCCTCGGTGAGTTTATCATCGAAAACCAAAAAGATTTTCCCTACGCCAAGGGAGAACTGAGTGCTCTTTTGAGTTCTATTCGCTTAGCCGGAAAAATGGTAAATCAGGAAATCAATAAAGCGGGACTCGCTGAGATTTTAGGAGAAGTTGGAAGCGAGAACGTTCAGGGTGAAGATCAAATGAAACTGGACCTTTTAGCCAACGAGCTTTTTATCAGTACCTTAAAGAACAGAGGGGAGATTTGTGGATTGGCTTCTGAAGAAATGGAAGACTATGTGGCCTTTAATGATGAGATACACAATGAGGCCAAATATGTGGTTTTAATTGATCCATTGGATGGTTCTTCAAACATTGACGTAAATGTATCGGTAGGTACCATTTTTAGTATCTACAGAAGAGTTTCAGAACCTGGTACTCCAGTTACTAAGGAAGATTTTTTACAACCCGGAAACAAACAGGTGGCTGCTGGATATTTAATTTATGGAACGTCTACCATTTTGGTATTTACTACAGGGAATGGGGTTCATGGTTTTACATACGACCCAGGTATTGGTTCCTTCTTTTTATCGCATCACAATATGCAAGCGCCTCAAGATGGAAAAATATACTCCATCAACGAAGGAAACTACATTCACTTTCCTGAAGGGGTTAAGAAATACATCAAATGGACACAAGAGTTAGATCCTGAAACAAATCGTCCGTTTACTTCTCGATATATCGGCTCTTTGGTGGCCGATTTTCACAGAAACTTACTAAAAGGAGGAATTTATATTTATCCAAGAGGAACAAAAGCTCCAAGCGGTAAGCTGAGGTTGTTGTACGAATGCAATCCTATGGCTTTTTTAATTGAACAGGCTGGAGGTAAAGCAACCGATGGATATACCCGAATTATGGACCTAGACCCTACCGAACTTCATCAACGTGTTCCTTTTTTCTGCGGAAGCAAAAAGATGGTAGAAGAAGCTGAAAAATTTATGGCGGAGTATAAGGAGGATTAAGGGAGGCCAGTTTTTATTTCTCAAAATCAATTAATACCTTGACAAGGATTATAACCACACCGAATAATACCTTGATTAAGAAAATTACTGTTGCTTGCCTTTTGGGTTTATTGCTTTTGCAGTTTACGTCTTGCGGAATTCGTAAAAGACCAATGTATCATTATGTAGTGAGGAGCTCAGACTTTGCCTCTCTGAAAGAGTGGCATACAGATGGCCGATTTATCATCATTTTTAACACTTATTCAAAAGATATAAAAAGGGTTGCTGATGAGATAATAGATGAACGGATTGGCATTAAACGAAAGATTGAAAATTGTTCAAGTAAAAAAGATCGCCTGTTTCTTCTTGCTATCCATGCATTAGACTGGGCAAAGAGAGAAACCGCCTTAACTTACTTAAAACAATTACCGTCAGATGCCTTTGATGGACAAGTTGGATTATTGAGGCTGGATTGCGAGTTGAGACTAGGAATTGAACAGGATTATCAATCTAAGTATCAAGAGTTGTATGACAAAGCTTCCAGGCCAATTATAAAAGAACTTATCCAAATCCATTATACTTTCTATAAATATGAGAGCCAAGAATTACTATTGTTACCTAGGCCTGGTTATTAGTTTATTTCTTTTTTCATCCTGTAGAACATCTTCTTCTTTTCAGAAAGGAATTTCTGCTCATCCAAACTCTATGGAGTATTTGATGGATAAAAAGCCAGTTGAAAAGCAAGACATAAGTCTGTTTGTAAGTATGGGTAAAGAAAATGGATTGAGAGATATCACAAAGGTAAATAAAACCAGTTTCTATATTTTACCGCTTCTTGTCTATTACGAGGCGGTCGGGAAGTATGATGTAAACCCGGGCCTTGATTGTTTGCAAGAAGATCCAAATATTTTTTTTCTCAATAAACTCTTGGAACAGGGAGAAACGGATTGTAAATATAGATTAACAAATAATCTTAAATCATTTGATTATAAGCTAGATCTGACTATTGATACAATTGAGATTCAACATTATCTTAAGTCCGTTGAAGGAGTAGTTGCGAATCCTTTTTTCGCTACAAATTATTGGACGACTTTAGTAGAACCCAGAATCTTACGAACTCGAGTAACCTATGCTTTATTTGATAAAGAAAATAAGTTGATTATTAAAAATAAGATAGCCGTTTCGCGAGAGATGATAAATCTCAAAATTCACGATTTTGTATTCTATTATGATATAACCACTTTTACCTCAGAGCAAATCGGATTATGTATTAAAGAGAGCATAAATCAACTAATATTGGAACTCAATCAACTTCACCTTTTGCCCGTATCCGCTTCTTCTTTTATAGACGAGCCAGATAAACATAGTCATGACTAAAATAGGAGTTATCCATAAAAAACGAGGCATAGGTTTTTAAAAGAATAAAACGGTATTTTTCTTTAAACTTAAGGAAGTGAAGCAACCCTTTTAAAAAAAGCCTCTCTAATTCTAAAAGAGGAAATAAAAAGAAAATTGCTAACCAAGTAACACCTGCTTTTTCCTCCCAATAAAGGTTTAATCAAATTTTAGGAATATGAAAAGGAAGCTAAAGTTAATAGCACTTAGCCTGGCATTACTATGCGCAAATTTGGCCTTTGCTCAAAAGCAAACAGGAAGTTTAAAGGGAACTGTAACGGACCGTGAAACAGGCGAATCAGTGCATTTTGGTCAAGTCGTTTTAAAGGTAAATGATACAGTTATAGATGGTACTGTAGCGGATATGGATGGGAAATATATCATCAACAAGATATTGCCCGGGATATATCAGCTAGAAGTTACATTTCACGGTTATTCCAAGGTTCTTTTGAAGGATTTAGAAATAAAGGCTGGGCAATCGGTGCGAAGAGATTTTGCTTTAAAGGCTTCGTCCGAAATGCTGCAAGAGGTAGTAATCCAGTCGCGTGCACCGTTAATAGATAAAACGAAAACATCCGCTAAAATAAGTAGGGTTGAGATAAATGCTCTTACCACAAGAGATGTTAAGATAAGAGGCAGCCGAAGTGAGGGTGTCGCTTATTTCTTGAATGGGATTAAGGTGAGAGATGGTGAGCTTAATACGGAGCAATACGATGAAATATCTGAGAATAGATTTTTTGAAGCTCAAACGGTTCCCTTATCCACCTTCTCTTCGGATGTGGATGCTGCTTCGTATGCCAATGTAAGACGGTTTATTTCCAATGGTCAACTTCCACCAAAAGATGCGGTACGGATTGAAGAAATGATTAACTACTTCGATTATGATTATCCTAATCCAAAAAAAGGGAAAACTTTTTCAGTTACCACAGAAATGAGAGCATGCCCTTGGATAGAACAGCACCAGTTATTGAGAATAGGAATTCAAACCCAAAAAATTGATTTAAAGGATATGCCACCTTCCAATTTGGTGTTTCTACTGGATGTTTCTGGAAGTATGCATTCTGAGAACAAGCTTCCTCTACTGAAAAAGGCTTTGCGCCTACTTGTTAATAATCTACGCGCTAAGGATAGAGTGTCTATAGTAGTATATGCAGGAGCCAGTGGTTTGGTGTTGCCCGCTACATCAGGAAAGAAAAAGGAAGTGATTTTGAATGCCATTGAAGCTTTAAACTCTGGTGGTTCTACAGCGGGAGCAGAGGGAATTGAGTTGGCCTACAAAACAGCTAAAGAGAGTTTCATAAAAAAAGGAATTAACAGAGTGATTCTAGCTACAGACGGTGATTTTAATGTAGGCATTTCTGGTGATGAACAATTGACTAAACTTATTGAAACAAAGAGAGAAGAAGGTGTTTCATTGAGTGTTTTAGGCTTTGGGATGGGTAACTACAAAGACTCTAAAATGGAGAAGTTGGCAGACAACGGAAATGGGAATTACGCCTATATCGATAATCTATTTGAAGCAAAAAAAATTCTAGTTACAGAGATGGGGTCTACTCTTCAAACTGTAGCAAAAGACACTAAGTTTCAAGTGGAATTTAATCCCCAAAGAGTTCAGGCGTATAGGCTGGTTGGGTATGAAAACCGCTTGTTGAATGATGAAGATTTTAATGACGATACCAAAGACGCTGGCGATGTTGGAGCGGGGCATAGTGTAACTGCGGTTTATGAAATTGTTCCTAAGGGGGTGAAAATGGATGAAGATGAACTTAAATCAAAAAATATTGACCCTCTAAAATATCAGAGATTGGATCCTATTTCTAGGGATGAGAATTCGGGGGAAGTAGCAACGGTAAAAATCCGCCACAAAAAAGCAGGAGAGAAAAAAAGCACTCTAGAAACCCATGTGGTTAAAAACGAATTAGGTGTAGTGTCTGAAGATTTCAAATTTGTTAGTTCAGTTATTGAGTTTGGTTTATTATTAAGAGATTCTGAGTTTAAAGGAAACAGTTCTATTGTGCAGGCTGTCGCAATGGCCAGTGCAGGGAAGGGTGAGGATGAAAAAGGGTATAGGGCCGAATTCATCCGGATGATGGAAATGGCTGCAGAACTGGATTCCGAGTTAGCCGATATGAATCGGTAGGTGAAATGTTCCCCTCTTACAGGGGGAGTGTTTTGCCGATAACAATCGCAATTTGAAAATAGTTTGAGAGCTCAAACTCTATAATAAAAGACACTAACCTTAGTTATAGCCCCATTCTTAAAGTGAGTGTTGCCATTTTGTAAGTCCAATTTTTAAGATAGAAAGAAGTATGAAGATGCTGAACGTATGGTTTGGTAGCCTGGCTTTGCTATGCCTGTTTTTCACAACAGCAAATGCACAAGATTCAACGGCTACTCTTAGTGGAGTGATAGTAGATACAGCAACAGGAGAAAAATTAGAAGGTGTAAGTATACTAATCCGGCATGGAAGAGATACACTCGGCTTTACCGAAACAAATAGTGAGGGTAAATATCTGATATCCTCAATAAAAAAAGGAAGCTACAGGCTAGAGTATAAGCTGTATACCTATTACGGTGTGGTTATGCGAGAGGTTCCCTTTGAAGCAAATAAACATCTGCAGCTGGATATTAAAATGAAAGAAGATAAGCTCTTTGCCGGATTACATATGGCAAAACCTAAAAGAGAAAGTATACGAGATTTTCTAATTCTCATACCTCTATTAAGTCTTTTTGTATTGGGCGTAACTGCACTCTAAATACAACTTTAATCGACTCTCTTTTATAAGAGATAATTACTGAACAAAAAATTTAAATGGATGAATAAAAGCACAATTTTTTTGAGCCTGATAAGCATATGCCTATTTGGGGACATCCTATCTGCTCAAGATATAGCAACAACAGCAAGTTTAAGCGGGATAGTTAGAGATGATTTGGATAGCAGCTATACCATTCCTAACGTAGATATTTATTTAAAAAAATCTAACGGTCAGCTAGTTGCAAAAACCAGTACCGATTTTAAAGGATACTACTTAATTGATAACCTTAAACCTGGTAAATACTATTTGGAGTGCCAAAGCTATGGTTACTATTCAATCAAAGTTTGGAAGCCTATCCATTTTGTTTCAGGTGATTCTAAAATCAAAGATCTGGAAATGAGAGATAAAAATAAGGAGCCGCCTCGTAAAAAGTGGAAGGATGTTTTAAGCATGGTGCCTGCGGCAGCATTATTGCTAGTAGGGATGGTGGCTTTGTTTTAAAATACCGAATAACATACCAAGTAGCACCGGGAGGTGGGCTTGCCCCATTGAATGTAGGAATTTATGTCGCTTTCGTAGAAAGTAAAATGCATTCAGGGGCAAGTCTTTTGTTTTAGGATACAACCCTTTGTTAAAACGACTCTCTATTAATTATATAGAACCGTTTTTTTAAATCTTAAAACGTATGGAGTATGATGAAATTACTACATAAACTTCTCATATTGAGTATAGCTTTATTTTCCTTTGGATCTGTAAGCGCCCAAACAGCCAGCTTAAGAGGTGTAGTTAAGGATAAAATTACAGATGCCGCGTTGCCGTTTGTAAAGGTGAGTTTAAAAGGTGCAGATGGCTTAGAAGTTGTTTCTGCAAAAACAGATTTTAACTTCGGTGAATACCAACTCGATTCCATTCCTGCTGGTGAATATCAAATTGAGTTTTGGGTAAGAGGATATCGCATTAAGAGGGTAGAAAGTTTTGTAGTAAACTCCAATAGCTCATACACCAAAAACATGAAGCTAGACGAAGAGTTTAGCCGTTTTTCAACGCATAAAGCACAAGCTTTTCTTGAGCCTAAGTATTACGATGAAAATCATATCAATCAATATTTAATGTACTCAGGTTTAACGATGATTGTTTTAGCAGCTTTTGCTCTTAGGTAGGTGATTAGATGTCCATTTCAACTACTTGATATTGTACCTCTCCGCTTTCACTAACAATTGCTTTATAATACACATCATCCATTCGGTAATAGGTTCGCTCGTCTATGGAAACTTGTTCTGTGCCTTCCGGTAAGTCGCCAACTTTAGCTCCCACTGGAGGGTTTATTATTTCGTATTCATTGCTTTCCGTTTTAGAGTAATAGGTTCCATTGTAATAGAAGACATTTCTATTTCGTATTCGCATTTTTGAAAAACCAATGGGTAACGTTCTTACTCGAATTCCTATAGGAGCAGAAACTACCACATATCCTTTACCCATAGCTCGGTAAAAAGCACCATTTCTATAATAATAGGCTTGCGAATTCCATCTTAGATTTACCGCTCCAGTAGGAATGCTAGTCACTCTTCTACCTCTAATCGGTGCTCCAGCATAAGGGCGAGTTTTCCTAACAACTACTACTTTTTTTGTTTTTTTGAGTTTGTTTGGTCTTTGTGCATAAACCTCTCCTGAAGGAAAGTACAAAATGACCAGCATGAATAGACCGGCTAAAGATTTTAGTTTCATCATTTCTTTTGCATTCATAGTTATATCTTCTTGTGACTAAGGATTGAACCAATAGTTTAAATATAGGGATTGGATTAAGTTTTAACTTCGCTCTAAAATACAAGAGTAGGAATGACAAAAACTGCATTTATAACTGGAGCAACCTCAGGAATAGGTTATGCTACAGCCGTAACATTAGCTAAACAAGGATATAGAATAATAGCAACCGGAAGAAGAGAAGAGCGGTTAAAACAACTGGCGGAAGAATTGCATGGAATAACTACGGTTTTGCCTCTGTTATTTGATGTAACGGATAAAGAAGCGGTTTTCAATTCCGTAAATACGCTTCCTAAAGAATGGGATAACATAGATGTTCTAGTAAACAATGCAGGGAATGCACATGGCCTTTCGCCAATACAAGAAGGCTCTTTAGAAGATTGGGAGGCTATGTTAGACATCAATGTAAAAGGATTGCTTTATGTTTCAAAAGCGATTATTCCTAAAATGATTGAAAAACAAAAAGGACACATCGTAAATATTGGATCTATTGCGGGCAAAGAAGTTTATGCCAATGGCAATGTTTATTGCGCCTCTAAACATGCGGTGGATGCTATAAATGCCTCCATGCGTATCGATCTTTTAAAAGAGAACATTAAGGTTTCGCAGGTAGCTCCTGGGCTTGTGGAAACAGAATTTTCCATAGTGCGTTTTAAAGGTGATGCAGAAAGGTCGAAGCAAGTTTATACCGGTTACGATGCCCTTCAGGCGGAAGATATTGCAGATTTGATTTCATTTATTGTAACTCGCCCAGCTCATGTAAATATTGCAGATACATTGATCTTACCCAGCGCACAGGCCGCTTCCACGCTTGTTTATAAGAATGACTAATGATATTTATATCTAAAATTTATAAATATTCAGTATAAAGCCCGATTGTAGCTCGGATTCCGTTATTTTTGTGAAGCTCACGCCCTTTTTAGGCCTAGAGCGCTTTAATAACGCGGATACATATATTGATAGATAAGATTGGATATGACTTTAAAAAGTATCTAAGGTTTTTGACCTTGATTCTTGTTCCTGTAATTTTTTGTGATAATCTGGTAGTAAACTATTTTGTAGATAACAAGACCAGTTTAGAGCTAAATGAAGGAGGAGAAAAACAAGAAAAAGAAGATACGGATGACACCAAAGAATTGGAGCTGGATGACTTCATGCATTTGAGTGGTAAGTCTTCTGTTTTTTTGCTGGGCACTTTAGATTTTTCCAAATCAAAACGAATTTATTCATCAAGAATGAATCTAGAGGTTATTACACCGCCACCAGAACAGGTTTAATACTGAGTTCAAGTAAACCTGATTTTCACATATACATTTTTTAGCTGAGAGCATTAGAAGGATACATCGAAAATGGATTTCCATGTTTGAATCTGCGTGCTCTCCTTTTAATTTTTAATTATGACATCAAATAAAAAAGGACTCTTTTCAAATCTGAAAAGTGATTTTCCTGCTAGTATAGTTGTATTCTTGGTCGCCTTACCCCTTTGTCTGGGAATAGCACTAGCTTCAGACGCTCCCTTGTTTTCTGGGATTATTGCTGGTATTGTTGGAGGTACAGTTGTAGCTCTCATCAGTAAATCTTCATTAGGCGTTAGTGGTCCAGCTGCGGGTTTAGTAATTATTGTTTCTGAAGCAATAACCGATTTGGGTACTTTTGAAGTATTCTTATTAGCCGTAGTAATAGCAGGAGCATTTCAGATAATTTTAGGCGTTATAAAAGCGGGAATAATAGGATATTATTTTCCGGTTGCAGTTATCAAAGGGATGCTCGCAGGTATTGGTATAAGTATATTCTTTAAGCAGATTCCTCATGCGGTTGGTTATCAGAAAGACCCTGAGGGAGATCTTGCCTTTTCTCAAGTTGATGGAGAGAATACGATTTCGGAATTGTTCAATATGGTAGATTATATCAATCCGGGAGCAATTATTATTGCACTTATCTCATTAGGCATTTTAATCCTTTGGGAAAGACCATTTATGAAAAAAATTGCCCTGTTCGGAATCTTACAAGGCGCTTTGGTGGTGGTTCTTTTAGGTATAGGTCTTAATCTTGTATTTGCAGATATTTCTTTTTTAAGATTAACACCTGAACAAACGGTAAACATTCCGGTAGCTAAGGATTTAGGTCAGTTTGTTGATCAATTTACCCTACCCGATTTTTCAAAGATTTTTGAAGGTGCTGTATGGTTTATTGCAGCTAAAATAGCGGTTGTAGCCAGTTTAGAAACCCTACTTTGCGTAGAGGCTACAGACAAATTAGATCCTGAGAAAAATATTACGCCAACAAATAGAGAGTTGGTGGCTCAGGGTGCAGGTAATATGGTTTCTGGCTTAATAGGTGGCCTTCCTATTACGCAGGTAATTGTAAGAAGCTCCGCGAACATACAGTCTGGTGGGAAAACAAAGGCAGCAGCTTTCTTTCATGGAATTCTGCTTTTGGTAAGTGCCATAACCATCCCAACGGCTTTAAACCTTATTCCCTACTCAAGTTTAGCAGCTATTCTTTTGGTAGTTGGTTTTAAGTTGGCCAAACCTTCTCTTTTTAAAGAAATGTATAGGCTGGGTGTTTCTCAGTTTATTCCATTTATCGTAACCATTTTAGGAATCTATTTTGGAGATTTACTTATTGGTATAGGCCTAGGTTTGGTAGTGGCAATATTCCACATTCTTTACAAAAACTATAAAGTTCCTTTTTATTTTGATCCTAAGGATTATAAAAAAGGAAAACCGGTGGTAATTCAGTTATCCGAGCATGTTACTTTTTTAAACAAAGCCAGCATTCTTAAAACATTAAATCAGATTCCGGATGGAACGGATGTTATTATTGATGCGACCGCAGCCAAAAGTATTCATCCGGATGTAAAAGAAATTGTGCATGATTTTGAAGATAATGCAAAAACTCGAAATATCAATGTTCAGAAAATCGCTTTTGATGACGACACAACCGATCATGTAAAACAGTTTAACGAAGCCATGCAAGGAGATTAATTCACTTCTTCTTGAAAAGAGTGAGCCCTTCCTTTTCAGCAAAAGAGGAAGGGTTTATTTTTTAAGGGTTTTTGGAGACGGATAAACTCCGAATCGTCCAATACATCATATTCAATAGCAAGCCCATTAATAGAGTTACACCCCAAGTTGTAGGGTGGTCTACAGGGTTGAGAATGCGATTTCCTATATCGGAAAATAGGTGCATAGGATCGCGCAGAATATCCCAACTGTTCCAGCGCAAAAATCTTCCTAAATAAATACCAAATGCACTTAAAAACAGCAAAGAAGAAATAGTAAGTTGCTTAACTAGAGGTGAAAGACGGTTTGAAATAAGGCTTTCGATATCCATCAAGCTTACAAAACCAAAAACCAGACCAGCCCAACTAAAAGACATAATCAAAACAGTATCAAACCACAAAGGGGCAGCGGTGCTTAGGCGCAAATGAAAAAGGTCTGTAACAATATAAGGGGCGTTAGGGAAGAAAAGTAGCCAAGTAGCTACAATAGATGTTAAAGCAAACTTGTTTTTTAGAATATGAGGTTTGAGTTGTATGTAAGTGGTAAGCGCCCAAGGAATAAAGGCTAAAAAAAGATTCCAATTCAGAAATAGAAACAAAGGACTTCCGGTAAAATAAATCCGAATAAAGGAGAGTGTTGCAGAGAAAATACTCATCATGAAGAGCATCTTGCTTAAGTATAAACGATTTTGCTCCTTCAGCTTTTGAAAAATAGTAGTCATGTTAAATCGGTTGTTATGAATGTAGATTCATTAACCCGTCACCACGTTAAATATTTTTCTTTTTAACAGTTTTAGGAAATGTTTAACTCAGCTTACTATTGCAAGGTGGTGGTTAAATAATCCAATATAGGATCTTCTTTTTCAGGTTGTTCAAAAGGATGAGATTTAAACGCAGGTGGGTTTAAAATTCCACGGTCTACAAATTCGTTTAAGATGGTAAGATAGGAATGAGTCGTTTTTCCTAGAAACAGATTATCCAGCTTTACTCCGTTTTTATACATTTTTAAAATCTGTGAAAAACCGCTTAAATACAAATAGTCTTTTGTAAAACCACCACCCCTATAAACTCGGGTAACTAGGTAAAAGAGCATGGTAGGATCTACCTTGTATTCTTCCAGCAGCATTTGGAAGGTGTGCTTGAAATCGTTGCCAGAACTTAAGGATTGAACGGCTAAAACCCGCAGGCCCAATTCTCTCAATCGTTTAATGGTTAGTGCTCCACACAGCATCTCTGCTAAAATGGCTAAACCCTCTTGCGTATGGGTGTTTCTTGGTAAACCCAAACTCAAAAATTTAAGAGGCTGTTCCATGGCATTCATGGTAGTTACCATATGTACACCTACTTCATGATGTATTAACGATTTTAATTCGGTAGCGGTAAACTCAGCCCCCTTTTTTAAGTAGGCTGTTTTTTTGGAGTTAATTACCAATGCTTTAGAAGGAATATTGTCGAGTACTTCTACTTTAAAGTCAAAACCATATCGCTCTCCTTCCGCTTTAAAGGCATGCACTACATCCGACATAGGCAATGGCTCTTCATTTAAGAATTGCGGTAATTCCTGAGTGTATAGAAGAAATTTAGCATTGGAAATATCTACAGCAGAAGGTTCGCCAAAGTAGCGGAGTGAATTGTACAAGAAAGCTTCGGAACCAATAGAGTTAATCATATCCACTTTATCCGCATAAGCACGAATAATATCAATATACATCTGTCTAATATGAACATCCTCCAAACTGTCTACATCCAACCTGTACATTTTGGACTTGAATAGGTGGGGATCCATGGTTAACGGTCGGTATTTAAAAGACGGGTTTTTACGAAAACCACCTTTAAAAAATTTAGAGCGCTCCCGTTCTACATTAATCGGATTTACTAAGCTGAGTAATTCAAAATTTCTGAGTTGGGAGAATAGTTTTTTATCAAAATCCAACAATTCTGGGTGAAGGCCACCGTACAATAGACTGCTTTTCTTTTTGATGTTGATGTTAGAGAAGGAGTTAATGTAATGCTTGGAATTACTAAGAATAGCTCTTTTTAGTCCTTTCGCAATGCTTTGAACTACTAAGGGATACCTTTCTCCAGTATCTTCGTTCATAAACACCTTTTTTACTTCCGTGGCTAAAACCAGAGTATGGCTAAATTCATTTTTAACCAACTTGAGCAGCTGCCCTCGTCCATAAAAAATATGATTTACGGATACTTCAGAAGTAAACTTAGGCCCTTGAATTTCTAGAAGTTTCTTTTTCCAGTAACTAATCTGGCTATTGTACCGTTTTACATCAATGTTCTCAACACCAATGTTGAATAGGTAACTTGTAGTGTGGCGTTTATAATTGTAGCTGTGGATGTCGTAAACGATAACCGCTTTAAAATCACTTTCCAGCTTTTTTATGAGTGCTCGTGCTACCGCATAAAAGTTGCGATGTTTTTGAAGTGATTTCTCCTTTTCTTCTTCGGTTAAATCGTTTTTCCAAACCTTTTTGCCCCAAGCTATATCATAAAGGCAATTGTCCTCATCGCGGTTTAGATCATACTCGTAGCGAGAGTCTCCCCCAATTAGGGTAATAGGTAAGGATTGGATAAATTCTCCCGTAAAAGGATCCTCTTCAAAAAGGCGTTCCTCTTCACTTAAAAGACAGTTGTCTTCTAGTTCTTTTCTTAAACGATGCCCATCGTGGATGGCAGCGCATACATATGGAACGTACTCTTGAATTTTGATGTAAAAGTCATGCTCGTGAGTGGCTTCAAAACAAACGCCTTGCTCAATATTGGCAATGATTTCACTAAGCTTTAGATTTTGCATTCTGAACCGTTAATCGGTGGGCTAACTTTCTGTTTAAAGCAGCTTCTTTTGCTAGAACTACTTCTTCTACAAAGTCGATAACCCTTTGTTGGAGTTTGGTGCGATTAAGTTTATTGATGTAGGTGATTCCGCCTGGGCTTAAAACATTTACTTCTATCAACTTTCCGTTAATAATATCTAATCCCACAAAGTAAAGCCCATCCGCTACAAGTTTAGGCCCTACCAGATCGCAAATTTTTTGTTCAATTTTACTCAATGCGTGTTTTTGCACCTTACCTCCAGCGCTAACATTGGCACGTGCTTCGTTTTCTGCCGGAACGCGTTTCATGGCTCCAATAGGCTTTCCATTGAGCATTAAAATTCGAATATCGCCTTCATCTGCTCCTTCAATATATTCCTGTAGAATTACATACTTATGCTCATTTTGACCACTGATGTAAAAATCTAAAAGAGAGTTTATACTTTGAGAAGCTTTGGTTTCCAGGAGAATAACTCCACTTCCGCCAAAACCATCTAAAGGTTTAAGGATTACTTTATCTGCATCAGATTCTTTAATTACACGGAGTAAATACTCCTTGTTTTTAGAAACATGAGTTTCTGGAATAATTCTAGAACCCCCATCAAACATTGCGGCCGTATAAAGCTTGTTGTTGGCTTTACGTATTCCATCAATATCGTTGATGATCATTACATCCCCTTTTACAGAATCTAAAAAGTTGAGCATGGTGTTATCCACAGGAGGGTTTGCTCTTAGGAATATGGCATCAAAACCAGAAAGTGGTAAAAGCTCATCTTTAAATTTAGCTTTTGAATAAAGCTTAGCCGGATCAGAAGGCACCTTTTCCAGTTCTTCCATTATTCGTACAAAACCAAACACTTCGTTTCCTCTGATGGTTAAGTTGCTAGGCACCATAGTGCACACATGATGACCTCTTACAAACGCTTCATGAATAAGGGTAAGCGTGGTGTCGCTAGACGGTTTTACGTCTTCCCAAGGGTACATGATAAAACAGATATTCATAGTAAATTGGGGTACGGAAGAAGCTTCCGAATTAAATTAATAATCTGCTTAAAGATTAACCTCAACAAGCTAAAAATAGGTTGGTGTGGTATTCAAAAGCGACACAAGTTAAATAAACCGAGCTTTTATCAATCCATTGTTAAGAAAAAATAACGCTTGTAAGGAGGTATAAAAAGAAAAACTCCTGGAATACGATCTATTTCAGGAGTTCAAAACTCAATCTAATCTCATCTTCTTTAGCGTGGAGGTCTTTGTCTGTTTCCTCTTCGAGACTCTCTTTCTTTTTTCATCTCCTCTAGTATGGAGGTATACTTTGCATATTGGTCTTTGGTCAATATCTTTTCTACTTTTGCGTCTCTACTATTGGCCAAAGTCTCCATCGCCTCCCTCCCGTTTTGATGAGCTTCTGGCATTTCCTTGTGGAAGTCGTTCAAAATGGTTTTCATCTGCGCACTTTGATCTTCGGATAAAGCTAAGTCTTCCTTCATTTTTTCCAACATCTTACTTGTCATCTCAGTTGGGTCTGGTTTTTCTCCTCTAGCTGGTCTTTGATTTTGAGCAAAAATGGCGCTCGTGCTCAAAAGAACTACGGCAACTAAACAAATCATTTTTTTCATGGTGCTTTTTTTAAAGTTCAACCAATAGACGATATTGATTCCTGCATTCTCTCCTAAAAAATTGTTAAAATTCTTTTTGGTACAGGAATTGATAATTTTGAACGAGCATTAAGAAATAAATGCTTTTACTAACAAACAACACATTAAAATTTTAGAAATGAAAAAAATCATTTTAGGCATATTCTGCCTTTTTACATCGTTTACTTCAGTCGCTCAAGATTCACCGAAAGTACAAGAACTGGGTCTGGTTTTTAGAAACCTTGACAATTTTGGTGTTACCTACCGAGTAGGAACCGAAAAATCACTTTGGCGATTTCGTGCAACTACTTTGTCTGGAAGAATTTCTAGAAGCGATGTAGCCGATACCGATAGAAGCTCTACAAACCATGGACTAAGTGTTATTGTGGGAAGAGAGTACAGGAAGGCACTAGAAAATAACTTCGAGTTCAGGTATGGAATGGGCCTTGGTTTTGGATTTCAGGTTGAGAACGAGGAAGAAGAGGACCTGAACAATGTTGGGCAAAAAACGGAGATACGTAACTTTCGTTATTCACCTAGCTTGAGATTTATCGTTGGAGTAAATTATGTGGTTTCAGAAAAATGGGTATTTGGTGCAGAACTGTTGCCCTTTGTTTCTTACCAAATTACAGATAGAACCGTAGATGGAACTAACTTTAGTGAACCCCGAGATGAAAGCATTTCAGTATGGACGTATAGTGTTTCTAACCAAACGGTTAGTTTATCTGTTTTATATAGGTTTTAAGGAGACACTATTATGTGGAGAGTTTTAAAAATAAAAGGTATCACTTTAGTGCTTATGTACCTGTGTACATTGCCAAGTGTTACCGCGCAAGAACCCCCTGTGCTGCATGAAGTTGGATTGAGCCTTTCCGATTTCAACAACATTGGTGTTACTTATAGAAGGGGTACAGAAAAAGCCCTTTGGCGATTTAATATTTTCAATTTTGAAGGGGAAGATTTCTATTTTAATGAGGATAGATTAGAAGACTACCGAGGCGAGCTGCAATTTAATATTGGAGTAGGTAGAGAGTATAGAAGAGAGTTGGGAAAAAAGTTAACCCTTCGCTATGGCGCAGATTTATCATTCAGCTATTATCATAGAATCTTTAGAATCGAATTTCTTGAGGATAACGAAGAGTATTCTACTAATTTTCATGAATATTATCCGCACTTGTCCCTCGTGGTAGGGTTTAACTATTCCCTTTCTAGTAAAATTGCGGTGGGAGTTGAGGTGTTACCAAATGTTGGTTATGAGGTTCGTAATTATTCAGGAAAGCGTGATCAAGAGATTACTTTTGATACTACTACTTCTAATCTAGATTATAGACTATCCAACAGTTCAGCATTATTATCTATTGTATATAAGCTATAAAAAGTAAGAGATTAGTTTCCTTTTGGCCATCTGTGAAAGAGATTATTCCATTGGGTACAAAGAACAAAATGGAATATCTTCGTGTTCCATTTACCACCCGCTCATTTTGAGTTGGGTGGTTTAGCATTTTGTACCTATGGCCGCAACCCTTACGGATTTTATAAGTGAATATCTCGTAGACGCCCGTTTTAAAGAAGTGGGTGGTTTTTTTAAGGAAAATAAATTTGGAAAAGCCCAAATCAAAGGTTCTTCGGGATCTTTTACGACTCTTTTGGGTGCTGCTTCTTATCTGCATTCAGAAAGAACACATTTATTCATTTTAAATGATAAAGAAGAAGCGGCTTATTTTTTAAATGATCTGGAACGGGTAACCAACGAAAAAGACGTTTTATTCTATCCAGGATCATACCGCAGACCATATCAAGTAGAGGAAACCGACAATGCTAATGTGTTGCTAAGAGCAGAAGTGTTAAATCGCATCAATAGCCGTAAAAAACCGGCTATGCTGGTGAGCTATCCAGATGCTTTGTTTGAAAAGGTGGTTACACGGAAACAACTTAATTCCAATACATTTTCCATTAAAGATGGCGATCATTTAAGTATTGATTTTTTAAATGAAACGCTTTTTGAGTATCAATTTGAACGTGTGGATTTTGTAGTGGAACCAGGGCAATTTTCGGTACGAGGAGGTATTGTGGATGTGTTTTCTTTTGCACACGATCAACCCTACCGGATTGAGTTTTTTGGAGACGAGGTAGAGAGCATACGAACTTTTGATATTGAAAGCCAGCTTTCGGTAGATAAAGTAAAGCGGTTGAGTTTGATGCCCAATGTGGAGGATAAGATGATGTTGGAGAGCCGGGAGAGTTTCTTCGACTACATATCTGACGATACGGTGATTTGGGTAAAGAGTATTCCCTTGAGTGGAAAAAAATTAGGTGAGCTATTTGAAAAAGCAAAAGAGTCTTTTGCTCAATTGGAAGGAAGTTTAAAACGAAGCGAACCAGAAGAGCTGTTTATTGATGGTGCCTATTTTAAAGACAAGCTTCAAAATTTTGCGGGTTTAGAGTGGGGTGGTGATCCTGTTTTTGAACCTCAGAAGACCTTTACTTTTTCGGTAAAGCCTCAGCCATCTTTCAATAAGCAGTTCGATTTGTTGGTGAATCACTTAAAGGAGAATACCAATAAGGAGTGGAGTAATTATATTTTTTGCACTACTGCTCAACAATCGGAGCGTTTCTACTCCATTTTTGATGATATAGGCGCTGAGGTTAAATTTCAACCTATAGTATCTACTCTGCATGAGGGTTTTATTGATGAAGGCGGTAGTAAAGCGGTATATACAGATCATCAAATTTTTGAACGCTACCAGCGCTTTAAAATAAAAAGTGGCTATGAAAAGAAACAGGCCATTACCCTTAAAGAACTTACGAGTTTACAAGTAGGAGATTATGTAACCCACATTGATCATGGTATTGGAGAATTTGGCGGCCTTCAAAAAATAGATGTAAATGGTAAAAAGCAAGAAGCCATAAAGCTCACCTACCATGGGGGAGATGTACTCTACATCAGCATTCATTCCCTGCATAAAATTACCCGATACAATGGGAAGGAAGGCACAGTTCCTACGACTAATAAATTAGGATCTGGAGCTTGGCAAAAAACAAAAGCCAAAGCCAAAAAACGAGTTAAAGAGATTGCTTACGATCTTATAAAGCTATACGCACAGCGTAAGTCCAGCAATGGGTTTCAATACTCTCCCGATACTTATTTGCAGCATGAACTGGAGGCTTCTTTTATTTATGAAGATACTCCCGATCAAATCACGGCTACAGCCGATGTGAAAACAGATATGGAATCTCCTGTACCGATGGATCGATTGATATGTGGAGATGTGGGTTTTGGAAAAACGGAAATTGCCATTCGTGCGGCATTTAAAGCTGTGGCGGATAGCAAACAGGTTGCGATTTTAGTGCCTACAACTATTTTGGCTTTTCAACATTATAAAACCTTTACCAAAAGGATGAAGGGCTTGCCTTGTAACATTGATTACATCAATCGTTTTAAAACGCGCAAGCAGCAAACGGAAACTTTAAAAAAGCTAAAAGAGGGGCAAGTAGATATTCTTATTGGTACGCATCGTATTGTAGGAAAAGATGTGGAGTTTAAAGATTTAGGCCTTTTAATTGTTGACGAAGAACAGAAGTTTGGAGTAGGGGTAAAAGATAAACTCAAAAACCTGAAAGTAAATGTTGATACTTTAACCCTAACGGCTACACCTATACCTCGTACTTTACAATTTAGCTTGATGCAAGCGCGTGATTTGAGTGTGATGACCACACCTCCACCCAATCGTCATCCCATAGAAACACAAGTAGTTCCTTTTAGCGAAGAGATGATTAGGGATTCTGTGATGTACGAAATGAGTAGAGGAGGACAGGTGTTTTTTATCCATAATCGGGTAGAAAACATCAAAGAAGTAGCGGGTATGATTAACCGTATGGTGCCAGATGCTAAGGTAGGTATTGGCCATGGCCAAATGGAAGGTAAAAAGTTGGAAGAACTCATGCTCAACTTCATCAATGGAGAGTTTGATGTATTAGTGGCTACTTCCATCATTGAGAATGGACTGGATGTGCCCAATGCCAATACGATTATCATCAACAATTCACATCACATTGGTTTAAGCGACTTGCACCAAATGCGGGGTAGAGTAGGTCGATCCAACAAAAAGGCTTTCTGTAAGCTTATTGCTCCGCCTATGAGTTCTTTAACGGAAGAAGCACGCAAAAGGCTTTCAGCGATAGAGCAGTTTAGTGATTTAGGAAGTGGTTTTCACATTGCCATGCGCGATTTAGAGATTCGTGGAGCAGGCGATTTACTAGGGGGAGATCAAAGCGGCTTTATGGCAGATATAGGTTTTGAGGCCTATCAAAAAATATTGGCAGAAGCTATTGAAGAGCTAAAAGCAGGAGAATTCAAGGATCTGTATGATGAGGATCAAAAAGATAAGAATTACGTAGATGAAACATTGCTGGATACGGATTTAGAAATCTTAATACCAGATAATTATGTGAATAAGATTGAGGAACGTTTAAGGTTGTATCAAACTTTAGATAGTTTGAAAAATTCAGAAGAATTGTATGCTTTTGAACAGGAAATGATTGATCGTTTTGGTCCGGCTCCAGATGAGGTATATGCGCTGTTAAACTCTATTCGTTTGCGTTGGATGGGTAAGGAGATAGGATTCGAGAAAATGGTATTGAAGCAAGAGCGTTTCATTTCTTATTTTGTATCAAACCAAGATTCGCCTTATTATCAGAGCCCTCAATTCCAAAAGGTGTTGCATTTTCTTAAAGACCAACCCAAAGCACAAATGAAGGAGAGGAATAATAAACTGTATTTGACTTTTGCAGGAGTAAAAACGGTGGATGAGGCAATAGAGCTGCTGAAACCGATAATAACGGATAATCAGAGCCAAAAGGATAGCTAGATAAAATGAAAAAAGACCGCCAACAAGTTGACGGTCTAAATTTCGTGATTTATGTTTGGTGACATGGGTGTAATGAATATTTAGATGCTTAAAAGAAGGTAGAGAATCTGGCTTTACCATAAGTCCACTCAGCTTTGGCGCTCATACTGGCAAATTTGGAAAATTGAAGTTCTACTTTGGTATAGCCTCCCGCTTCTATCGTAGCGTTTTTAACAATTTGCAAGGCATTATTCCAGTTGTTTATGCTTGTGCCTAGTTCCACAGCAAAGGGAACAATAGACATTTTGGCTGTTCCAATGGTTTCATTAATCGGTCCAACTTTTACCCTAAGCGTGGTTTTATGTTCCATAAAGTACTCTGCAAAAACAGTTAAGCCTAAGGAACCTACATTAAGAGAATTAGGAAGGGTTGAAGGTTTAAAGCGCATGTTTTTTATGGTTACTTCCGGACCAGATTTTGCGCCAAATGGCGGAAGAACCATGGCTTTGTTTTCTACCTTTATGGTTATTTCAGGTATAGTAACGGTGCCATCAGGAGCAATTACAATAAAAGCATTTTTACCGGTATTGCCGTATTCTCCCGCTGTAATGGTAAATTTCATTTTGGATTCCAACATTCCACTTTTGGCAAGGGGTAATTGGAATGACCATGATCCAGAAACAGTTGGAGCGTAAGGGGAGTTTATCTCTGCCGTTGTAACTACTTTTCCCATAGCTCGAAAAGTATTTACTATTTGATTCATATTGCTTGTGCTAAAAGTTTCTGTAAGACCATTCGCAATAAAATTGGCAGCATTTTCGGCATATCTGCCTGCCCCTTTAAACCCGTTACCAATGGCAATAGCTGAGCTCTTAAACTTATTTAACCAGCAATTTACAGCAGTAAGGCCGCAATTTTTCAACTTTACGTCCGCGGTCAAAAAAGGGGTTTCCTCTCCCTTCTCGTTTACCTCAAATAAGGATGCTTTTTCCTGTTGAATGTAATGTTCAAGTAAAACCAGCTTTGCATAAGAAGCACCGGTAAGATTATGAACAAACAACTCCTGGAAAGGATAGGAAGTTCCCTCTATCCAGCCTTTTCCATCTTGATAATCTATCATTACCGTAAAGGTGCTGGTGTCACCATCAAATACGTGATAAGTTTGGCTCAGAGCATAGTTCCACCACTCTCCGGTTCTTGTTGAATCCAGATCCATTATATCACCTTCTCCAGAGATGGAGATGAATGGAATGCTTGGTTCGATAGGCTTGTTTTGTAGGGTTTCATCATTGCAACTACTCGATATTAAGAGAGCAGCAGCAATAAAGGCAATGCCAAACCATTTTTTTGGATATCGAAGTTTAGTATTACTTCGATTTTGATTGTAATTTGAAATCATAATTTAAAAGTTGTATTTTATTATTATGATGTAAAAATGGTGTCTTAAATTATACCTTTAATAGGTGCAGAACCAATTTGTTGTAATGGTAAATTTTAGTTCACAGCACCTTAAAGAACTTAATTTGCGGTTAAGATTTGGCTAACATACCAGCACCGGAAGTGCTGAATTTGAATATCTATAAAATGGAAAATGATATAGCTTATAAAGTAAAACGAAAAAAGACCCTCCAAAGAGGGTCTTTAACGTAAACCTACTAAACCAAATCAACTAAACTATCTTGTAACCGTTCCAGCTGGGAAGTTGCTTTCCACCTGGTTGTTCATCTGTATGGCTGTGTGAGACGCTGCTCCTGAAGGCATACTGATTAACGGCTTATATGTAAAAGGTTTTGGACTATTGTCTGGTTCTGGCTCAATGGTAATTACAATGGCAGCTGAGGTTAAATCTGTTGGGAATGTTAATCCTGCTGGCGCATTGTTGATGAAATCTTCACCTGGAAATGGAGGTCCTGTAGCGTCCATTCCGCTAAACATAGCGTTATCATCCTGCATGTCTAAAGCTGTAAAACGACCGGTAGAAACAGGTGTTCCATCAATAACAGCCCATCCTTCGTAAACCCAAGTAGCGGGAAGTGCAGGAAGATTTAATCCTTGCGCTGGCATACCGCTAGAGTTATCTAAAAACCATACGCCACTAAACTCATCCGTCATATCGGTAGTAGTTGGAGTAGCTAAAATGTATGTTCCGGAAGCTGTAGAAAAATCAGTGCCTAAAGCTGCAGGGTGACTTGGATCTACCATGGCAGAGTTTCCTGAGAAAGCTCCTCCTAAAACTTTAATATCACTTGGGGCTGGATCATTATCTGGATAAGGCTCAAGTGTAAGCACAAATGCGGTAGCTGCCTCTAAGGTTGCTGTAGGAACCTCAAAAGTAGTTTCAGAAAGATCGCCTTGAGCACTTACACTGAATAATCCTGTAGAAACAGGAGATCCATTTACCATTACCCATCCTTCGTAACGCTCATCGGCTTCTTCAGGGGTAAGGTAGCTTATATCTAATTTTAATTCTCCGGTAGTGGAGTTGTTGCCGTTGTTGTCGCTTTTATCATCGTCTTCACTACAAGAAGCAGCAAAAAGAGAAAGTGATAATAAAAGTAAAGCTGATTTTTTCATAATATATTTTCGTGTTTATTTATTCAACACTCCAAAAGTCCTATTGAAAGGTCACGGAAATATCACAGAAGTTTAAAGAGTTTGTCTCGGTGGTTAATTGTTTGTTTTCTAAGCGTTTGCAAAAGAAAATGGCCAGCTTAGATTCTAAGTTGGCCATACATTTCAAATAAGTAGCAGGGAATTAGATACGGTTTAAGGGTAGTGTGAAACTAAAAGTAGTCCACTCATCTGTTTTACTCGAAACCTTGATGATGCTTTGATGGATATCCATAATCTTTTTTACAATCGCTAATCCTAAGCCCGTTCCTGTAATGCCGCTTTTATCTTTATCTACCATGTAGTAGCGATTAAAAATATTGGGCAAGTCTTTTTCTGGAATGCCTTTACCCGTATTTCGGATGACAATCTCTACTTGTTGATTTTTTGTTTGCGCTCTAAGCTCTACCTCACCGTTTTCGGGAGTGTATTTTATTGCATTGTCCAATAGATTTTGCATCACCCTTTGGATGAGGTTATTATCTGCATAAACCACAGTATCTCCTTCTTCCATTTCTGTTTTGATGGAAATGTTTTTCTGATCTGCTAAAATCTGATAATGCTGACGTGCATCTAGCATCATTTGGCTCAAACTAAAAGTTTCACGATTTACTTTTACCTGTTCCGCTTCTAGCTTTGAAAGTTCAAAAAGATCTGCCACTAAGGTTTTTAGCTTATCACTACTGTCCAGCACAATTTGTAAATACTTTTTTCGCTGTTCCGGGCTTAAGCTTTCTTCCTTCAACATCAATGTTTCTATGTAACCATGAATTACAGCCATGGGGCTTCGTAAATCATGAGAAACATTAGCAATTAAATCCCTTCGCAGCTTATCTACTTTTTTCAGCTCATCAATATTTTTCAAAATAGTATCGGCCATCTGGTTAAAGGTGTTGGAGAGGTTGGCTAATTCTCCTTTTCCTTGTACCGGAATACGTGCATGATAGTCCCCGTCTTCAAATCGGTTTACCGTTTGTATAATTTTCCGGAGGTTTCGAGTCAATAAAGCGATAAGAATTAACCCGATGGAGAAAGCTGCCACTAAGGTTAAAACAAAAGATTGTGTTCCAATCCGAGTGAGGTATGCGGTAGATAAAGAACCGGCAATATCTTCAAACTTTTCACTAGCAAGCACCATGTATACATAGCCCATAAATTCACCATCTTCCAACACCTCTGTAGCAGAAAAGATGGTTTTATGTCCCGGATTTCTTGGGTCATCTCCTAACACATAGGTATCTCCAGCAGAAGCAATAAATTGCTTGATAGGACTGATGTTTACATTGTTTAAACGTACTTTTTTATCCAATACAACGTAAGACAGAATCTCCCCCTTTTCATCTAGCAGGTAAACCTCTAAATAAGGATTTACCGCCATCATAGAGTGCATAATTTTACCAAGTGCCTCTTTATTTACTTGTCGGTCAACAAAGGGGTTTACCTCTTTTAGCATGTGCTCCGCAACATTGGCATTTACCCTTTGCGTAGTTTCTTGATAATACTTTCTCGTAGAATAGGCCGTAATGGAAACGTAAGAGAGTCCTAAAAGAATCAAAATGATAAGGAAGGAGGCCGATATTTTCCAAAAGAGACTGTCGCGGTAAGTTTTAACTTTCATAATTCCCTATAATTCATCGTTAAAGCGGTATCCTACGCCCCAGCTTGTTAATATGTATTTTGGAGTAGCTACATCCTTCTCTATTTTCGTTCTTAAACGATTGATGTGAGAGTTTACCGTATGCTCATATCCACTAAACTCATAGCCCCAAATGGTGGATAGGAGTTGTTCTCGATTGTAGCTTTTACCTGGATTTTCAGCCATTAAAACCAAGAGTTCGAACTCTTTTGGGGTAAGGTCAATACGGGTTCCATCAATAGCAACCTTTCGCATATCGATATCTATCTCCATATCTCCTTTTTCAATAATGGTTTTGCCTTGATCTGATGAAGCACTTCGCTGTTGTCTTCTAAGAATAGCTTTTACACGAGCGATAAACTCTCTAATACCAAAAGGTTTAGTGAGGTAATCGTCTGCTCCAGATTCCAGTCCCATAACTTTATCAAACTCCTCTGATTTGGCGGTGAGCATGAGGATGGGTGTAAAGTTGTCTAGTGCTCTCAACTTCTGACAAATGCTAATCCCATCCATTTCAGGCAGCATCAAATCCAACACAATTAGATCATATTGCTGCGATTGAGCCATTTCATAACCAATTCGACCGTTGGAGCTTTTGCTCACCTCACAATCAAGGTCGCTTAAATGGATATTCAACAATTCTAGGATATCCGGATCATCTTCTATTACGAGTACTTTATACATATTCCTTGAGACTAAGTCACTGTTTAAAAGCTTGTGATTTAGGATGTTTCAAAATTATAAAGAGAGTATCACAAAAGAATCACAAACCTTTGCAAGGTATTTTTTCGCTTTTTTTGAAAATGAAGGGTAGGGGACAAATCCGTTTTACTTGTCTTAGGTTGGAAGCAGTAAATGAAGCACATCATGCTAAAAGGTCAGAATTTCCGGGAAAGGATTATTCCAGTTCACTCCAAAATAATCCCTATTCATTCCTTTTTATTTTTCCAAAATGTATGCTGTTCTTTGTTTTGTCTGCGAATTCAAGAAGTAAGTAACAACGCAATTCCCAAACTAAACTCAATTATGAGATCCCAAACTATTGCCGTTTTAAGTTTTTTTCTTGTCAGCCTATATGGGCAAGCACAAGATATTACTCAAAATATTAGAGGTCAGATTATAGACCAACAAAGCCAAATCCCCTTACCTGGGGTTAATGTGTTTATCATTGAAGAAGGTTCTACAAAAGGAGCAACTACCGATTTTGATGGGTACTACCTGTTGGAAGATGTGAAAGTAGGTCGTATTAATATCGGTTACAGTTTTATTGGCTATGAGCCGGTAGCTTTTCAGAATATTGAATTAACCGGTTCTAAAGAGTTAGTGCTTAACGTGTCTATGCGTGAAAGCACAGAACAACTGGAAGAAGTGGTAGTAAGTGCCGAGCAGAACAAAGAACGCGCCTTAAACGAAAGAGCCAATGTTTCCGCACGAACCTTCTCCATTGAAGAAACGATGCGCTTTGCTGGAGCCAATCAGGATGTATCTCGTATGGCCTCCAACTTTGCAGGCGTACAACGTTCTAACGATGCCACCAACGATATTGTTATCCGAGGGAATTCACCCAATGGTTTAATCTGGAGATTGGAAGGAATAGATATTCCAAACCCCAATCACTTTGGGGGTATTGGTGCTACAGGTGGTCCTGTAAGTATGCTAAACAACAATGTGCTTTCCAATTCTGATTTCTTTACAAGCGCTTTTCCATCTGAATACGGAAATGGCGTTTCCGGTGTATTTGACCTTAGAATGCGAAACGGAAACTATGAAAACCATGAATTTTTAGGCCAGATTGGTTTTAATGGATTGGAGCTCGGTGCAGAAGGGCCCATCAATAAGGAAAAAAAATCATCTTACTTAATTAATTACCGCTATTCTACTTTGGAGTTATTAGCTGCTGTAGGGGTAGATTTTGGTACAGGAACCGCTATACCAAAGTATCAAGATTTAAACATGAAACTTCATTTCCCTAGCCGAAAAATGGGAACGATAGATGTTTTTGCCATGGGCGGTATTAGTGCAATAGAGTTTCTGGATAGTGAAAGTGAAGAAGATCAAAACTTTTATTCCAATGGCGAAGATTTAACCAATAAGGTAAACACTGGAGTTATCGGGGTTTCGCATCAATACATCTTTTCAGAAGACCTTTACTCAAAGGTAACTTTAGCTTACACAGGAACACAAAACTTAACTACGGTAGATACATTGAACAATACCAGAACGGATGCTTTCCCTACCTATCGTCAGGATTTTTCCATTACCACTAGTCAGTTAAGTGCTTTTGTAAATAAAAAGTTTAATGTGCACCACTCTTTACGTGTTGGGACTTTTGTAACGCTTCAAAACTTTAATCTTTTGGATAGCGGATATTCTCGCGACAATGATATTTATGAAGTATATCGCGATTTTGATGGTAACGATATGCGATATCAACCCTACATAAATTGGCAATACCGCATTTCTGATAGATGGGAAATGAATACAGGTTTACACACTTTATTCTTGCAGAACAATGGGAATTCATCGGTTGAACCTCGCTGGGGAATGACTTACCGTTTAGATGATCGTCAGAGCTTAAATGTGGGATATGGGTTGCACAGTCAAACACCAGCAGTAGCTACACTTTACGATCAAGCTCGCTTGCCTAATGGAAGCTATATTAAGCTGAATGAGAATTTAGATTTTGCTCGGAGTCATCACTTTGTTTTAGGTTACGATCGTATGTTTCGCAACCGAATTCATTTTAAAGCAGAAACCTACTATCAGGATGTTAGCAACGCTATTGTGGAGCGATCGCCAAGTGCCTTTTCTAGCCTAAATTATGGTTCTTTTAGTTTTGGCACACCGGATTCAGTTACCAACGGAGGAGCAGGTTATAACTATGGTTTAGACCTAACCTTGGAGAAGTTTATGGATAGAGGATTTTACTTTTTAAGTACAGTATCTCTTTTTGAATCTAAATATCAGGGAAGCGATAAAGTGTGGAGGAATACCGCTTTTAACGGAAACTATGTGTTGAATGCCTTGGGCGGGAAAGAGTTTGTGCTCAATGAAAATAAAAAGGGCAAAAGAAATACACTTACCCTAGATGCTAAGGTAACCTATGCAGGCGGCCAACGGTACACGCCTATTGATTTGCCTCAGTCTATTATAGAAGGTGATGAAGTGTACCAAGAGGACAATGCTTTTGGAGCGCAATATGATCCTTACTTTAGAGCAGATATCCGTATTGGATTTAAACAATCCGGTAGCAAAGTAACCCAAGAGTGGGCGATTGATATTCAAAATGTAACCAATCAGGATAATCCTTTTGGACAAAGTTATAATGCCGGAACACAAGAGGTGGAAACCACCAACCAACTAGGGCTTTTCCCAATGGCTCTTTACCGAATAACATTTTAAGATCATGTACGCGAGTTATACCCGGTTTCGAGTGAAAAAATGGTGGGCGGTACCTTTTTTTCAAGTACATGCTATGCGTTCCGCTAAGCAAGCAAAAGCTTCTATCGGATTATTGAAAATGGATACCATATATGCGGGAGGGACAGATTTTTGTACCCTTACGGTATGGGAGAGCAAAGAACAGATGCTTAAATTTAGAGATACTGGAGCACATGCCGTAGCTATGCAACTGTCGTCAAAAATGGGAGAAGGATATACTACTGGGTGGGAATGCGATGTAATCCCAGATAAAGAATTGGCCGAGTTTAGGTTAAAGATTCGGATGAACGTTATTGGAAAACAAGACTGGCTTATAGCCTAAAGTATATCATGGGAATCAATAAGAGTAGTGTAATTAAAGGGATTGTTATTGTAGCTGTTGTTTCTACGATTCCCACGGTGCTGGAAAGTGTGAAGTACTATGTTTTTGGTATATGGAGAGGTAATATGGAGCCAGGTCCAGATGACTTCATTTTTGGGGCGCTTTATTCCATTTCCGTTACAGTAAGCATCTATACAGGCTGTACTGTTATTATACATTGGCTCAATCAGCGTATACCTTGGAAAAACAATGTGGTTAAACGGTTGAGTTTAGGCAGCCTCTTGATTTTTGGTTATGCTTCGTTAATACAAGTCTTAGTTATTTATGCTTTCTCATATGCTCCATGCTTTAGAAGCATAGAGATAACCGCCTCCTTTTTATTTGAAAATATAGTTTTCGGGAATACGATAACCCTTATTGTGATTACCATAATAGAAGGAAAATATTTCTTTAATCAATGGAAGGAGAGTTTGGTGGTTGCCGAAAAGCTCAAGGGTGAAAGTTTAAAGAGTCAATACAACTCATTAAAATCGCAATTAGATCCACACTTTTTATTCAATAGCTTAAACGTACTTTCCTCGCTCATAAGAAAAGACGCTGCAAAAGCAGAGTTGTTTGTTGATGATTTTGCCAAAGTATATCGCTATGTTTTGGAGGTTAAAAATGAAATGGTAGTAAAGCTTCGCTCTGAGATTGATTTTTTAGAGGCTTTTGTTAACCTTCAAAAAATCCGTTTTGGTGATGGTTTACACGTTCAAATAGATTTACCATCGGATAGTTTACATGCCTATGTTCCGCCTTTAAGTTTGCAGGAGTTGGTAAGCAACGCTATTAAGCACAATACTGTGGATGAGGAAAAACCATTGTTGGTAAAAGTGGAGGTGGAGGATGGCTTTTTAGTAGTAAAGAATAATCTACAGTTGCGTCAAGAAGAAGTGAGTAGCACAGGTTTAGGATTGGAGAATCTTGAAAAACGATACCAGTTAATCAGCGACCGTTTACCAGAATTTAAAGTGATGAACCATACCTTTATGGCTAAAATACCTTTACTAAAAGAGGAGTAATGCGTTACGTTATTATAGAAGATGAGCCTTTAGCGGCAGAAAAACTTCACCGCTCCATTTCTAATTTGGAAGGAGGGTGGGAATTGTTAAAGATTATTCCTTCTGTAAAAATGGCTTTATCTGAATTGCCTCTTCTTAAGCCTGACCTTCTTTTTTTGGATGTACACCTAAGCGATGGTAACTCCTTTCAAATATTTGATCAGCTTAAACTAAACGTTCCAGTTATTTTTACGACCGCTTTTGATGCTTACGCTTTGAAGGCTTTCGAGTTAAATAGCATCGACTACCTTTTAAAACCTGTTACTGATTTAGACTTAAAGAAAGCCCTGGTTAAACTAGAGCAAAGATTACCGGGTAAAAGCGAAGAGGTGGATTGGAGGAAGCTCATTTTGGACTTGAAACCAAGCTATAAGGATCGGTTCATGGTTACTACAGGTAAGCGAATAAAGAGCTTGGAAGCAACAGATATAGCTTTCTTTTTTGCTCAAGGCAAGCATACCTTTATTACCGATAAACAAGGGAAAGAATACCTTATTGACAAAACTTTAAGTTCTTTAAATGAGGTGGTTGACCCTCGACTCTTTTTTCAAATCAACCGTCAATATATCATTCGAATCAGCGCTATTCAAGAAATGATTACTTACTCCAAAGGGAGATTGAAACTTCATATTGATCCCAAAACCCCTACAGAAACTATTGTAAGTACAGAAAAAGCGTCTAGGTTTAAAAGATGGTTAGAGGGAGATTCTATCTAATCTACAGCTTTAATGCTTGTTTTAAGTTTTGATAACCACTGCGGCTAATTGGAACTCGGCTATTGTTTGTCAATATGGCTATATGACTGTTTTTCTCGTAAGGGTCAATACGATTTAAGTGTGAAATATTGATCAGATGTGAGCGATGTACGCGCACAAAAAAACTGGAGGAAAGAGAGTCCTCATAGTACTGAAGCGTTTTCTTCTTTATGAATTTGCCTTCACGGGTGTGTATTTGCACATAGTCGTCATCCGCTTCTAAATGAAAAATGTCTTGAATGGGAATGATCATAATTTTCCCGCCCTCTTTGAGTACAATTCGGTTTTGTTCTTTTTCTTGAAAGACAGAAGCATCAAAATTTGTGGACTCTTTTCTGTCGGGTGAACTATGTAAAAACTTAAGAATAGCTTTATCAAATCGCTCTTTGGAAAAAGGCTTTAATAAGTAATCTATAGCGCTTGCTTCAAAGGCTTGGATGGCAAATTGATCAAAGGCAGTAGTGAAAATTACCGGTGGTGGACTTTCCACCAACTCCAACATTTCAAAGCCATTTATCTTGGGCATTTGCACATCTAAAAAAAGGAGGTCGGGCTGTAATTCACCAATGGCTTTTACGCCCTTAAAGCCATCTGTACAGATACCTACAACTTCAAATTTATCCGAATGACTGGCAAGATATTCTACAATCAAAGAAGAAGCTAAAGGCTCATCGTCTATCAAAAGAACTTTAATCATAGTGAAGTAGGGAATTTTAGATAAACATTAAAATGAGATGATTCTACGGAGGTTTGGATGAGATCTTTTCTTCCATACAATAAATACAATCTTCTTTGTACTGATGACAAGCCGAATCCCGTCCCTGGAGGGGCTTGCATATCTTCATCAAACGGGTTTTTAATATGGATGTGTAAACGGTTATTAATAAGTTGACTACTCACGGAAATAACTACTTCTCCTACGGTTCCGTACAAGCCAAACTTTACAGCATTTTCAAGTAAGGGTTGAAGAATAAGAGTAGGCAGTTTATGATCGAGGCTTTCTTCTTTACAATCAATTTGTACCTCTAATCGATGCCCAAAGCGCACTTGTTCAATATCTAAGTAAAGCTTCAAGTAGTCAAGCTCTTCCTTTAACGAAACCAGTTTTTGATCTTCTCTCTTAACGGTTCCTCTTAAAAAATCAGATAGCTGTTGAACCATTTTTCTGGCTGTTTCGGTTTGGCTACCAATTAAGGAGTTTATGGAGTTTAAGCTATTGAATAAAAAGTGCGGCTGTAACTGATGTCTGAGTTTAAAAAGTTCAGCTTCTTTAGCCATGGTTTCCATTTCCTCTTTCCGTCTTTGTAAATCTTCCTTTTCCATGAGTTGATTCCATATGAGATAGATGGAAATGGTAAAGCCAACAATAAGAAAGGAAACCGTAAAACGAAAAAACTGAGAATGGTCTAAAAACAAGGTATAGGCTTCTTCTTGTATAAAATAGGAAGAGATCAGCGTGGATAGTTTTAACCAAACAAACGCAATAAGGCCAGCTGAAATTAAAGTGAGCCAAACTTTTCCTCTCTTTGGATAGTAAAAAGATAGTGTGTTTGTGGCAAAATAAACCATGATACCCAGCAAAAACCAACTTACAGTAGCATCAATAGAAGTTTGAGTGAACTGTAAACCCAAAAAGCGATTCAGTCCCCAGGTTTGCAGGCCGATGAGTGCCAGCAAAGTTAAAATGAGGTATTGAAAGTTGCTCTTGTAGGTTAAAGGATTGGTCACCGTTGGTAGCGCATTTATAGCTAAGTTAACATTATCCTTCATTTTGCTGAGAACAAGGAAAACCCAGAGTAAACCTACAACTCGGTCCACTCTGGGCCTGTATTGCTCCTGAGATACTTAGTAGTTTATAATATCAATACCACCAAATACTACCGTTCCGTGTAGGATGAGTATTTTATCTTCTTGAATCACTTGAACGGCTGAAACTCTTTTGTCATCTACGCTGGCTAATATGCTGGTAACATCGGTTTGCACCTCCCAAGTTGGTGGAACAATTAGTTTTAAACCTCCAAATACAACTACGGCTTCAATAACCACAGGCTTGCTAAAATCGGCTTGAGTTAAGTTAATTTCAGTCCCCCCGAAAATGGTTACTGTTTCTCCTCCTCCAAAATTCTTGGAGATTACAGACTTTTTTATGCCGTTAAAAATAGACACTAAATCCAATCTGTTTCTAAGATCTGATGTTTTATCACCTGATTCGCTAAAACCATCCCAATTTTCATGGTTAAGGATAGGTTCTTTTTTGGGTCGTATAAGAACAAGGAGCCCGATTACAATAACCATCACTGGCCAGAAGTAGTCTCTTATGTGGATGGGGATGAAGAATACATCATCAATTAAAAAGACAACACCAACTAATATGAGAATCCAAGAGGCAGGTTTTCTAAAGCCACTGCCAAAACCTATGGAGACCCCAGCTAAAATTACCCAGCTGTACCAATCAAATATCCAATAAGGAATGTGGAGATTCATTTCGCGGAGTAACCAGATTACACCAATGGCTACAATTACTAATCCAGTAAATATTCCTTTGCGGCTGCGTTTGTTTTTTTCTTCTACTTCCATTTTTTAACAGTATTGGTTTGTTTGATGGTTCAAATGTAGAAGCATCAAACAGTCTTAAAAACAGAAAATAGGTAAACGAATAAACTAAAGTCGGTAAATGGTAGATTCAGGTAGGTGAATGATTTGCCTATTGATAACCACTCTTTTTAATCTCAGTTACCTCTCCGGTAAAGATGTTTACTTTAATGAAGCGTTCCGCATTTTTATAAGAGGTTCGGCCTAGTATAAATTCTTGATTTTTAAATATTTGAGTTTCAAAGCGTACAGCACCTTTACTATCCACTTTGTCCGTAATGTCAACTTCCAATTGCCCTTCGGGTTTGTACCAAAGTTTGCTTCCTGGGGTAATCTTAAATTTCACAATTACCTCTACTTTGGCTTCTAAACCAATGGAACCATAGTTTACTCGGTACTCTGGTTTTTCGATGTAAAAGGCAGAGTTTTGATTGGCGTTACTTTTAAAAAACTCACTGCTTAGTTTTTTGGCTTCATCGCCACTTTTAATGTTTGTGATGTTTTCGTGGATAGCATCTATTTGTTGCGCATTCTTAGCAATGAAAGTATAAGTAGGGTTTTCATCACTTCCTGTTTTTTTATAGTCAGAACCAATAACAGAAGAAATGGCATTCTCCAATTTAACTTGGTCTTCTTCATGGTGCACATCTTTAAAACTATATATGCAGCTGGCGTTTACAAAGCTTTTAGAAGTAGTGGAGCAAGAGCCAAGCGCAATAGCTAAACTCAAAACAAGTAATATTTTTTTCATAGAAATAAGGTGTCTCTTCCGTAAAACCAAAGTTACAAAGGAGGTGAGCCTTCAGCTAAGGAGAGACTATAAGGTTATGACGAATGAATTGTTAGAAAAGTAGGGGTAGAAAGTTTTATAAAACAAAACAGCCTGAAGAAATATCTTCAGGCTGTTTCACCAAATCCAAGTTAACCTTGTTTTCTTTTTCAAAAAAATGTTGGTTAAGCGTCATAACACCAGGTAAGAAGATACGCTTACCTTATACCTGGTATTACAACATTTTAGCTTTCCTTTTTGCTCTTACCGTACCCCTACAATAAGAGCGAGAATAATTAATTATTAGCCAATCACATGAGAAATGATCTGCTATATAAAGAGACGCCAAGAATAGGTTTGGGGTTGGGTTAGAAGTAGAAAAAACCTTCTTTTTTTTCTAAAGGATTCAGAATGAATTTATTAAATTTTAGAAAAGAAGATAAATAACATGAATCCAATCAGAAGTAGGTCGCAGATTTGTATACTCTAATTTATTATTGATATTAATAATGCCAATATTCTATTGAATTTCAGGAAAATAGGATGGAATGGATAGATAAGGATTCGAAAAGCTTTCGAAAAACGGTGCCTTTTGTTAGCTAAGTGTTAAGGTTCTTTGAAAAAAAATGACGATATTTACACTAAATGCTGTACAAAATCAGACAAGGAATTAAAATTCCTCATCTGATATTATAACGTTTTAGTTTTCCCAAACTGATTTGTCGATTTTCAAATCAAAATTAATTAACACTAGCTTTCACTATGAGAAGTGATGCCAACTTATAGACCTTAACGGCAGTTAATACCTAAAAGTTGGGTCGAATAAAAAAAAATCTCGCTTTTGGCGAGATTTTTTTATTTCTAAGTATTTCAAAGAAGTGTTTAGCTTACTTCTTCTTCCTTTAAAAGAGTCATGATTTGCTCAGCAAGTTCCTCACCAATTCTATCTTGAGCTTCTAAAGTAGCAGCACCAATATGAGGCGTTAAACTTGTGTAAGGACTCATTAAAACGCTCATTTTTGGAGTAGGCTCGTTTTCAAAAACGTCTAATGCAGCATAACGTAGTTTACCATTTTCTAAAGCATCAAGCAGTGCTTCTTCATTTACAACACCGCCTCTAGAGGTGTTTATGATTCCAGCATTGTCCTTCATCGTTTCTATTTCTGCAGCTCCAATTAAAGCTTTTCCAGCACCTGAGATATGAACTGAAACAAAGTCTGATTGCTTTAAAACCTCTGGAATGGTAGTTACCGTAACTTTAGTGGTAATACTTTGTCCATCGGCAAAAGGGATGCTTAATTCCGCTTCTTCATGAAATTGATCTGCAGCAATGATGTGCATTCCCATTCCATAAGCAATGCGAGCTACTTCTCTACCAATACGGCCAAATCCAATAATACCCATGGTTTTGCCTTTCAACTCAATTCCGCCTGCATAGTTTTTCTTTAAAACTTTAAATTGAGTTTCACCTTCTAGCGGCATTCTTTGGTTGCTATCGTGTAAAAAGCGCACCATTCCAGAAAGGTGGGCGAAAACCAATTCAGCTACAGAACGAGAACTTGCTGCAGGTGTATTAATCACATGGATTCCTTCTTCCCGGGCATATTCCACATCAATATTATCCATACCAACACCACCACGGCCTATAAGCTTTAGTTGATCTCCTAATTCGTCAATAAGCTCTTTGCGCACCTTGGTTGCGCTTCGAACCAATATGGCACTGATTTTATTTTCTAGCATATAAGCAGCGATTTGGTCTTGAGCTACTTTCGTAGTTTCTACTTCAAATCCAGCTTCTTCGAGTTTTACTTTTCCGGATGGTGAAATACCATCGTTAGCGAGTACTTTCATTTTATATGATCTATAGATTAACCTTTGGTTCTTTCAAATTCTTGCATTACATCTACCAATACCTGCACACTTTCGGGCATTAGAGCATTGTACATGCTGGCGCGATAACCACCTACACTTCTGTGGCCATTTATTCCACTTATTCCAGCAGCTTTCCACATTTTATCAAACTCTTCTTTGTAGCTCTCCTCATTTGGAAGGAAGCAGGCATTCATAAACGAACGATCTTCTTTAGCTGAAGTTCCGGTAAATAATGAGTTACGGTCTACCTCATTGTAAATCAAATCCGCTTTTTGCTGGTTGACACCAGAAATCCAGGGCACTCCGCCTTTATCTTTTAACCATTGTAAGTTCAACATAGATACATACACCGGAAAAACAGGAGGTGTATTAAACATAGATTCCTTCGAAATGTGTATCTGGTAGTCTAAATAGGAAGGAATATCTCTTCCGGTTTTGCCCAAGATTTCATCTTTAACAATCACCATAGTTGCTCCAGCAGGTCCCATATTTTTCTGCGCTCCAGCGTAGATGAGATCAAACTGAGAGACATCTACAGAACGGCTTAAAATATCAGAAGACATGTCACATACTTTGATTCCGTCAAAAGCAGGGAATTCCTTCATTTGAGTACCAAAGATGGTGTTGTTTGAAGTACAGTGAAAATAATTAGCATCCTCTGGAATGCTGTAACCTTTAGGGATATGGTTGTAGTTATCCGCTTTTGAACTACCTACTACATCTACTGTGCCTACCTTTTTAGCTTCCTTAATCGCTTTGTTGGCCCAGGTGCCTGTATCCAAATAAGCAGCTTTTCCGCCATCAACCTTCATCAAGTTATAGGCCACCATAATAAATTCAAGACTAGCCCCTCCTTGTAAAAAAAGAACGGAATAACCCTCAGGTACATTCATAAGTTCTCTTACCAAAGCCACGGCTTTGTCCATTACAGCCACAAAATTTTTACTGCGGTGGCTAATTTCAATAAGGGATAAGTTGAGATTGTCAAAATCTAAAACAGCATCTGAAGCTTGTTTCAGTACCTCTGGAGGTAATATACATGGACCAGCAGAGAAGTTGTGTACTTTCATAATGTGATAGATAAAGTAGTCTTTATTTGGCGCAAAATTAGTAAAATAGAATGCTTAGGAAGGTTAATTACAGGTTATTAAACCCGTTTTGAAGAAAAGCAAGGTTGGGTCTTTTTTAAAAACCTGAATTACAGGGGTTTGTGAATAGTTGTTCTTCCTACTCTCAAGCTTTTTTCAAATTCGTAAATACCTGTAATTTAGCGGGCTTTAAAAATCTAAAGAATGTTAAACGAAACACTATGGTAAATCCGGCATTGTTAATTGACGGAGTTAACCCACTCGAGCTATGCAAAGAGTATGGTACTCCACTTTATGTATATGAAACTGCAAAAATTGAATCTCAATATAAACGCTTGAAGAAAGCTTTTGCAGGAAGTAAACATAAGATCAATTATGCTTGCAAAGCCTTGACTAACATCAATGTTCTTCGTTTTTTAAAGAGCTTGGGTAGTGGGCTGGATACCGTTTCCATTCAAGAAGTGCAGATCGGTTTAAAAGCGGGTTTTGCTCCTTCCGATATCATGTTTACGCCAAATGGAGTTTCTATTGAAGAGATAAAAAAGGCTGTGGAGTATGGCGTTCGAATCAATATAGATAACCTCAGTATTTTAGAACAGTTTGGAAGCCTTTATGGAAATAGCTACCCAGTTTGTGTGCGCTTAAATCCGCACATTATGGCCGGTGGAAACCTGAAAATTTCTACCGGACACATCGATTCAAAATTTGGGATTAGTATTCATCAGGTTCGTCATTTGGAACGCATTATTAAAAGTTTAAACATTAAGGTTGAAGGATTGCATATGCATACCGGAAGCGATATTTTGGATGTAGATGTTTTTCTTGCTGGGTCTAATCTTCTTTTAGACGTGGCGCACGATTTTAAAGATTTAAAGTACATCGATTTTGGGAGTGGTTTTAAAGTAGCCTATCTTCCTAATGATATTGAAACAGATATTGAAGAGCTAGGAGAGAAAATGACAGCGATGTTCAACGACTTCTGTAAAGTTTATGGACGTGAGCTAGAGATTGAATTTGAGCCCGGAAAGTTTTTGGTGAGTGAAGCAGGATCTTTTTATTGCCAGGTAAATGTGGTGAAGCAAACTACGGCAACCGTATTTGCAGGTATAGATAGTGGGCAGAATCACTTAATTCGTCCCATGTTTTATGATGCTTATCACCACATCGAAAATGTGAGTAATCCTAATGGACGGAAACGAGTGTACACCGTGGTAGGTTACATCTGCGAAACAGACACTTTTGCCAACGATAGGCAAATAGGAGAGATAAGTGAGGGGGATATACTTTGCTTCAAAAATGCAGGTGCCTATTGCTATAGCATGAGTAATAATTACAACAGCCGTTTTAAGCCAGCAGAAGTACTTATTCATAAAGGGGAGGCATACCTCATTACTGAAAGGCAAACTTTAGAAGACCTTTTGAGAAATCAAATAGAAATAGAGCTATGAGTAGTTTTAAAATTGTAGCGGGAAGAGAAGAACATATTCCTAGTTTAATGGCTCTTATCCAAGAGCTGGCGGAGTTTGAGAAAGCCCCAGAAATGGTGATCAATACGGCTGAGCAGTTAAAGGAGGATTGGCAAAAGCATAAATCTTTCGATTTTTTGGTTGCTGAAAAAGAGGGGGAAGTAATAGGTATTTCACTCTATTATCCCAGATATTCTACTTGGAGAGGAAGATGTTTGTATTTGGAAGATTTATATGTGAAGTCTGAATACAGAGGAGAGGGAATCGGCTTGGCGCTATTGAGAGCCACAGCTGAGGAAGGGAAAAAAGCAGGAGTCAATCGAATGGATTGGCAAGTGTTGGATTGGAATACTTCTGCTGTTAAGTTTTACGAAAAGGAAGGAGCTTATGTTGAAAAAGAGTGGTGGAATTGCAAACTGCCATTAAACGAAAAAGGTTAAGCCGGTAGTTCAATTTTAAAGCAACTTCCATGCGTTTTACGCATATAATTTAGCTCTCCACCATGAGCGACAATTATGTTTTTGCTCAAGCTTAAGCCAATACCAGAACCATTTTCTTTGGTAGTAAAAAAGGGTAGGAAAATATCGGGTTCTATTTCCTCGTCAATGCCTTCCCCATTGTCTTCAAAAAGGAGGATGTAGTGGGTTGGGTTTTGATCAATCTGTATGTTGATTTCCGGTTTTTCGTTACCCTTACAAGCATCAATTGCATTTAATAGAAGGTTTAAAAACACCTGTTCTAGAAGTGTTGAATCTCCCTTTATGCGCAATCCATCTTTGGAAAAAGAGGCGTGAACTTGGATGTTATGTTGTTGTATGGTTTCTGAGAGTAGAAGGAGCAATTCATCAACCACCGTTTTTATTTCAAAGCTTTCTTTTTTGGGTTGAGGAACCCTCGTTAGCTTGGTGTACTCATCTATAAAAGACATCAAACTTTTGCTTCTATTCTGGATCGTGGATAGTGACAATTCTATATCTTCAAAATCCTGAGCATTTATCTTATAGGTATGGCCTTCTTGTGTTTTCTTTTTTAGTAAGAGACCTAGGGTAGCGCTCAGAGACACTATTGGGCTCACCGAATTCATAATTTCATGGGTCAATACACGAATAAGCTTATGCCAAGATTCAATTTCCTTCTGCTCAAGCTCTTTGTGAATATTTTGAAAGCTATAAAAGGAGTAGTGGTTTTTGCTGATTTTCAAGCTCCTTCGAGTAACAAGTATTTGTTGAGACTTTTGGTTTGTATTCAGGCGTACAATTTTTCGCTCGTTATTCTGGAGATTCTCAAGTGTAACGGCAACCTCTGGAATTTTTGACGATAAGCGTTTCCAGTTTTTGTCTTCCGGTACGTTCAATAAAGCTCTCAAGGCGGGGTTAGCGATGAGTACTTCTCCTTCTTCATCTATAGCCAAAATGCCTGTTTCTAGCTTAAGGATCATCTCATTGAAAAAGAGCAATTGTGCTTCCTTGTCAATTCGAGCCTCTTTCAACTTGCGAAGTAGCCGGTTTAAAGAGTGGTGTAGTTCATCAAAACCATTGCCTTGTTTCTGTTGGTTAAAGGCAAAGGCATAATCGTCCGATTCCGCTAGCTTTAAAAAATGGGTAATTTTCTTGTTGGTACTGGAAGTAAACCGAATAAAATCTACAGCTAGAAAAAGAAAGATAGCAAGGAAAAGAAGGGTGGTGAAATACCATCCCTTATCAAACAGAAAATAAGTAAAAGCCAGCATCACTCCTTGAAGCAGTACTAAGCGTATCCAGAAATGTAGTTTGTATTTATTGTAGATCATACTTTTCCATTTTGCGATAGAGTGTATTCCGGTTAATATTCAATTCACGAGCGGCCTTGCTCACATTACCCTGATGCTTTTGCATTGCCTGCTGAATGCAATACTTTTCTACTTCGTCTAATTTTAAACTAGGGAATACCGTGTTTTTCATCTTCTCGGGTTTGGCTTTAAGCTGAAGTTGTAGGTGCTCGGCTTCAATAGATGTATCGCAAAGAATCACAGCCCTTTCTATTATATGCTTGAGCTCTCTAATATTACCTGGCCAGTGATAGGCATGGAGTAAATGCCATGCGGCTTCCGTTATGTCTACATTCGGTTTACGGTATTTTAGGGTAAAGGTTTTAAGAAACTGACTAGCCAATATTTTAAGATCCTCTTTTCGTTCACGTAGAGAAGGGATGTTTAATTCCACTGTATTTAGTCGAAACAATAAATCTTGACGAAAATTGCCATCCTCTGCAAGCTTGTGTAGGTTGCTATTGGTGGCAGAGATCAATCGAAAATCAACCGGTATTTGAATATTTCCACCTACCGGGTTAATTGTTTGGTCCTGCAGGGCGCTGAGTAGTTTAGCTTGTTGCAGTAGAGGTAAATTTCCAATCTCATCTAAAAAAAGAGTACCCTCATGAGCCATTTCTAACTTTCCCATTCGGTTTTCTTTGGCATCTGTAAAAGCCCCTTTTGTGTGACCAAAGAGCTCGCTTTCAAATAAGTTTGAGCTTAAAGCGCCAACATCTACTTTGATAAAGCTCCTAGCTTTTCGTTGCGATTTTTGATGTATGAAATGCGCTAAAACTTCTTTACCACAACCGTTTTCGCCTAGTATTAGAACATGAGCATCAGTATGGGCAATACGTTCTGCACTTTTCAAAACCTGCATCATTTTGGGCGATAGAGTTTCCAAAGCCAACTCTTTCTCTGATATCCTTTGGTTTAGTTGTTCGTTTACCGATTGTAGTCTGTGGATTTCTTTTCTGGATTCTTGAAGCTCTAAAGCCCGAATTAAGGTAGAGAGTAAGCGTTCATTTTTCCAGGGTTTTACCAAAAAATCAGCTCCTCCTCTTTTTAAAGCTTCCACGGCAATTTCCACATTTCCGTAGGCTGTAAGTAGAATCACCACAGTTTCCGGCCTGGTTTCCTTTATAAAGTTCAGCCAATACAAGCCTTCTTTGCCATCGTTTACCCCTTTTCTAAAGTTCATATCTAGTATAATGGCATCAAATCTATTTTCACTGAGTAGAGTGGATAAACTGGATGGATTTTCTGCTGTTTCTATCCGTTCAACATGATGTTTTAAATAGAGAGACAGAGAGGTGAGGATGTCTGGATTATCATCCAATATTAATATAGAAGCTTTGATTTTTTGCATAGAAGAAACTGAAATACAAACATAAGAAGTGTTCGAATGCGAACAATGGACTGTCGCGAAATTGAACACTTTTAAAGTTTACCTGTGTCTGTTTTTGATTTAAGTGCTTGATTTTTAAAGCCTTGGTTTTTATGGTATAAAATTCCCTTTTTCAGGAACATCAACAGCTTAGTTTATCTATGGATAAAAGAATAGAAGGGAGCAAAAAGAAACTGAGGCGAAAGCTGATTATTCGGATTACGGTGTTAATCGTTTTTCTCTCTTTTGGTGTTTGGGCTATTTCTAGCTCAGGAAAATCACATCGATTGGAGAAGGGACGTTTAAGAACGGGAAAGATTATTGAGGGAGTGTTTGATGATGTGATACCGATTCAGGGAAATATTGAGCCGGTACAATCCTTTTTTCTGGATGCCATTGAAGGAGGTACGGTGCAGGAGGTTTATGTAGAGGCTGGAAAAAATGTAAAAGCAGGGGACTCCTTATTGCGTTTAACCAACACCAATCTCATGTTGGACTTTATGAATAGGGAAACTCAAATTGTTGAGCAAATCAACAATTTGAGGAATACCCGCATTCAAATGGAGTTAAATGAAAGAAATATAAATGAGCAGGTTTTAGATGTGGAACAAGAACTCCATCGTATGGAAAGACAATTTAAAATAGACACTTCTCTTTATCGTTCCGAAGCCATTTCCAGGCAAGCTTTTGAAGACAGCGAATCCAGATACGATTACCTCAAAAAGAAAAAGATTCTTTTGTCTGATAGCTATGAAAAAGACGCCCAATACCGTCAGTTGCAAGTAAGCCGAATTGATCGCTCCATTGATATGATGGAAAGAAATCTAGATGCTATACGGGATAACCTAAACAATCTTACGGTAAAAGCTCCGATAAGCGGTCAACTTACTTCTTTTGATGTGGAGATAGGAGAGAGTAAAAACAAAGGGGAAAATTTGGGAAGAATTGATGTACTAGACAATTACAAAGTTACCGCCAATATTGATGAGCATTATTTAGGGAGAGTTAAGGTTGGGCAAAATGGAACCTTTCCTTCCGGAGGAACGAATTATAAGGTTGAAGTGGTCAAAGTATTCCCAGAAGTAATCAACAACCAATTTGAGGTTGAATTGGCTTTTAAAGACTCAGTGCCACGGGGTAGTAGAAGGGGGCAGAGTTTAAATATTCGGTTGGCTTTGAGCAATTCGGTAGAAGCTTTGCTGGTACCTAGAGGTGGTTTTTACAGCAGTACAGGAGGGAAATGGATTTACGTTTTAGACGCTGAAAAGAAAAAAGCTTACAAACGAGAAATAAAACTAGGTAGGCAGAACCCAGACTTTATTGAAGTGAAAAATGGCTTGGAGCCGGGAGAAGAAGTAATCACCTCTAGCTACGATACCTACTCCGATTATGAAACCTTAATTTTAGAATAAAAGAGAAATGGAAAAACTGATCACCACCACAGATTTAAGTATGGTTTACCGTACTGAGGAAGTGGAAACTACTGCGTTAAATAACATCTCTATAGAAATCAAAAAAGGCGAATTTGTTTCCATTATGGGCCCCTCTGGCTGTGGTAAATCTACTCTACTCAATGTGCTTGGGTTATTGGATAAATGCTCTTCAGGAGAACATGAATTTATGGGATATAAGATTTCTGCCATGAACGAAAGACAACGAGCGGATACTCGAAAAAACAACGTAGGCTTTGTTTTCCAAAGCTTTAACTTAATAGATGAGCTTTCTGTTTATGAAAATGTAGAGCTCCCGCTGGTTTATCTAGGTGCATCTGCCTCTGATAAAAAGAAGAAGACCAATGAATTACTAGAGCGGATGGGTATTGGGCACAGAAGCGGACATTATCCACAACAACTATCAGGCGGACAACAGCAACGTGTGGCGGTTGCACGCGCGTTGATTGCTAATCCCTCTGTGGTCTTTGCTGATGAACCAACCGGAAATCTAGATAGTGTTCATGGCAATGAAGTAATGAGTTTACTTACCGATCTAAATGAAGCTGGAACAACCATTGTAATGGTTACACATTCTTCGCATGATGCTTCTTATTCCAACCGAATTATAAATCTGTTTGACGGGGAGGTAATGTCTGAAAACAACAACAAAACATCCATTAATTCTGTAGAATCGTAAAAGCCTTATCCATGATTAAAAGTTATTTTAAACTCGCATTAAGGCATATCTCTAAGCACAAGGTGTACAGCTTTGTGAGTATTGTTGGCTTGGCTTTTGGTATATGCTGTGCCATCTTTATCTCTCTCTATGTATACGATGAATTAAGCTATGATCAATTTCATGAAAAGAAGGATCGAATCTATCGCATTGTACAAACCATAGATCATAATAATGAGATTGATGCAGCACTCACCGGTTTTCGTGTTGGGCCAACTTTCACTACAGACTATCCACAAGTAGAGAGCTATGTGCGCTTTATGAGTATGGGGGCTGAGAATACCGTTACCATCAATGAGAAGGTTTTTAAGGAAACCAATATGTGGCTTACAGATACTACCCTTTTTGATATTATGTCTTTTAAACTCCTTCAAGGTGATCCGAAAACGGCCTTGCAAGCTCCACGTTCTGTAGTGTTAGGAGAAGATTTGGCGGAGAAGTATTTTGGTAGAGCAGATTCAGCAATTGGTCAAAAAATACAAATAGGTAATACCTTGTATGATGTTACGGGAGTAGTGGAAAAAAGCAGACGAAATTCTGATATAGTATACAGCGCTTTTGTTTCCCTAAACACGCTTCCAGAACAACAGGTAAATGCCTTTAACCAAGATTGGTTTAGGCTCGTTTCTTATACTTTCTTACTTTTTAATGAATCTATAGAGCCAGAAGATTTTAGCACGGAGATGGACGATTTCTCCGTGCGCTACATTGAACCCTATGTAGCCACTTTTGGAGAGGGGAGCAGTGCTAGATTTGCGTTACAACCGATTGCTGAACTACATTTCGATAATTCTAGAGAGTATGATTTACCTAAGGGTAACATCAATTTTATCTACATTTTTGTAGTGTTGGCTGTTTTTATATTGGCTATTGCTAGTATAAATTACATCAATTTATCACTTTCTCAATCCATAAAACGGGCGAAAGAAGTGGGCGTTCGGAAAACCTTGGGCGCGCACAAGTCTCAAATCTCTGGTCAGTTTTTAGGTGAATCTATTCTTATTAGCATCATTGCATTTATTCTGGGTTTAGCTTTGGTTGAAATGCTTCTTTCGGTATTCAATGAAGTAACCAGCAAAGATTTTTCCTTTACTGCTGTTTTTGAACCTAGCTTGTTGATTACGCTACTTTCGGTAGTGCTTTTAATAGGACTATTGTCTGGAGTGTATCCTGCCTTGGTGCTCTCTCGTTTTGAAGCTTCGAATGTATTGAGGGGCAATCTGCCTAAAATTGGGAAGTTTGGTAACCTGAGAAGAGCATTGATGCTTATCCAGTTCATTTTTTCTCTATTTATGATCATCGGAACGATTTCTATTTACTTGCAAATGAAATATATGCAAGAAAAGGATTTAGGTTTTGATCAGGACCAGCTGGTTATTGTTCGAATCCCGCAGGATACTGCTGTGTTTAATAAACTAAGCTATTTTAAATCTGAACTGTTAGAAAATGGCAATGTGAAAGGTATATCGGGGAGTGGTAGTATGCCTGGTGGTACAGTAGGTGAAATCATGTTCAGAATTGAGCAAGATGGGCAAATGATGGATAAGGGAATAAAAGTACTCTCGGCTGATGAAGATTTTTTAGAGCTGTTGGATATTGAAATTGCAGAGGGAAGGGGTTTTTCCGAAGATATTCAAACCGATGCTCAACAAGGTTTTATGATCAATCAAACGGCAGCGCAAAAATTCGGTTGGAATGAAAAAGCGGTGGGCAAAAGAATACAATGGGGTTTGATGGGAAATGGGCAAGCACAGTTTGACGGTAAAGTAGTGGGGGTGTTTAAAGACTTTCATTTTGCATCCTTACACAACCCTCTGGAGCCCCTTGTATTGTTGTTTAGACCCAATTTTTCTTCTTCTTTTTCAGTGAAACTTAAAGGAGGAAATATTGAGGAGTCTTTGGCTTTTATTGAAGACAAGTGGCGAGATTTTGCTGGAAGCCATGATTTTCAATATCAATTTTTAGATGAAAGGATAGATCAACAATACCAATCGGAAAAGGTACTCCTGAGTGTGTTTAGTTTCTTCGCATTTATCAGTTTATTGATTGCAGCTCTTGGTCTTTTTGCCTTAACCTCTTTCACCGTGGAACAACGTTTGAAAGAGATAAGCGTAAGAAAGGTTTTAGGCGCTAAGGTGAAAGATCTAACGCTCCTTATTTCAAAAGAATTCATCGTCCTTTTATTGATAGCCGTGGTGGTAATTAGCCCAATCGCATACCTAGCGATAGGCTATTGGTTGGAAGGCTTTGTATATAAAATATCTATCCCTATCGGGAGTTTTTTGTTGGCAGCTTTGTTAGCGTTTATCATCACCATGGTAACCATCAGCTATCATATTGTTCTATTGTCTAGAACAAACCCAGCTCGAACCTTACGCACGGAGTAGATACATTTGGTTTGTTTTTTTAAAGTTCTCTTAAAAGGGGGACAAAAAAAGGCGAAACTTCGGTTTCGCCTTTTGCTATTTAAGAGGCCGCTTTATTTTACTTAAGCAGTTTGGCGATTTTTTTCAAATCACCATCATCTAGATTATAAGACTTTACTTCATGCTCATGGAAAAGAAGTTGTCCGTTGGTATTGTAAATATTGTAGTGTTTTTGAGCACCGCATTGCGTATAAATCAATACATAGTCGCCCCCTTGTTCATCTTCCATTAAAAGGTTGTCAAAATCCTCAGTAAGCATCATTTCATGCTCAAAAGGATAATCCTCAAAGAGCTCCTCTTCGGTTTGTGAAGCTATTGTTTTAGTTTTAGGATCTTGAGTAGTAAGAACATACTCAGGATAAAAAAGAACGCTTTTTTCAAGAATTTTCAAGCCTTCCTCATCTTCAAAATCTTCCTTTAAGCCTTCGGTTGTAGCTGCATTTAGCACTTCACTCATATGTCTGAAATAAAGCTTCATAAAACCAGGTCCCCAGTTATAGGCTATACCTTCATTATACATCAAGGCTACTTTTTTTTCTGGAGATTTTTGCTTTACGAGTTTACTTACAAACTCATGTTTTGTAAAAAGATCTATTCGAGCAAAAGTGTTTCTATCCTTCCCTTTAGGTGTCCAAAAGTGATAGTACATTTCGCAGCCTACCTCTGTTTTAGTGCCGAGGTTGTTGTTTATCTCAATTACCGGTTCTGTTTCTAAGGTTACAAAAGAGAAGCCTCTCTTTTTAGCGTAAGTATCCTTGTTTGCGATATCATCAAACTGAACCTTTCCAAAGGTCCATGCCTCTGCTGCTTTTTTATAAGCGTCCAAATGGGCTTTATCCTTTTCTCCGTAAAAGAATACAAGAGTATTTCGTTTTAGCTTCTTAAAATCAGGTTTTTTAATCTCCCCGCCACCCGAGCGTAATGTGGGTTTCTCAAGGCTTCCGATATTGATTTGAGCGGTGCTGCTAAAAAAAACAAATAAAAGAATGGTGGTAATTAGGGTTTTAAATTTCATGGGTTTTTACTGCTATATTATTGTTATTCTTAAAGGTGGGTTTACAAATATATCATTCTGAGATAAAGTGAAGTTGGAAATAATCTCCGTTGTTCGCAGACTGGTTTTGTGAATAGCTCTTTGCTTAAATTGCGCACAAATATTGAGGAATGAAAATCTTTAAATTCGGAGGGGCATCAGTAAAAGATGCAGAAAGTGTTAAGAATTTGACTCAAGTATTGAGTCATTATGAAAACCAGGATTTAGTAATTGTTGTTTCGGCCATGGGTAAAACAACAAATGCGCTGGAGAAGTTGGTTCGGTGTTATAAGGATGATCCAGAAAACTGTTCGCTCTTAATAGATGAGATTAAGGAATATCACTTAAATATTATTGAATCCCTGTTTACGGATAAAACACATTCCATTTACAACCAAGTGGAGATATTGTTTTCGCAACTACGTATTCTTACACAAGGGAAGATGGAAGGAAACTACAACCAGATATACGATCATATAGTATCTTTTGGAGAGTTGGTTTCCACTCGAATTATCTCTTCGTTTTTGAATGAGAATGGTTATGAGAACAGTTGGTTGGATGCAAGAAGGTTAATTAGAACAGACCAGAATTTTCGATTTGCTCGAGTAAACTGGGATTTCACGAAAAGATTGGTTCATGAGTCTGTGCAGTCAGGACGATGCTATGTTACTCAAGGTTTTATAGGGTCAGACGATGACTTAAATCCAACTACTCTAGGAAGGGAAGGATCGGATTATTCCGCTTCGGTATTGGCTTTTGTGCTGGATGCGGAAGAAGTAATTATTTGGAAAGATGTACCCGGTGTACTAAATGGCGACCCGAAGGTTTTTGAAGAGACTAAACTCTTAAACAAAATTAGTTACAAAGAAGCGATTGAGTTAGCTTATTACGGAGCTTCTGTTATTCATCCTAAAACCATTCAACCTTTACAGCAAAAAAACATTCCTCTAAAAGTAAAGTCATTTATGAATCCTGAGCTGAAAGGCACCGGAATTTGTGAAGGAGAAACTCTATCTCCTTATTTGCCTTGTTTTATCTTAAAGAAGGATCAAATTTTAGTTACGTTGGCTACGCGTGATTTATCCTTTGTGGTAGAGGATCACTTGAGTCAGATTTATAGAGTTTTTCACCATTTTGGGGCTCGAGTAAACTTATCGCAAAACACAGCAGTAAGTTCTTCCTTTTGTCTTAATAACGACCCTGTAACCACACCTAGTTTATTAGAAGAGTTATCTAAACACTTTACGTTATCCTATAATGATGGAGTGTCGCTTTATACGGTTAGGCATTACGATGATGAGGCTAAGACAAGAGTGCAAAAAACGGGTGATGTTTTATTAGAACAAATCAGTAGAAATACGTATCAAGTGGTTACAGTTTAATAAAATAGATGGCTAGACCAGTCACAAATGAAATCTGAATATGGGGCTTGTTGAGCAAAAAGACATCGCAAGAATTGTACAATTAGATAAGCTTGGATTGTCCGCTTTAGCCAAGCCGATTATGAAAATTCTCAGAATTTCTGATGTAAATGAGGTCTACAAAAAATTTGAAGAACTGCATGGAGTTGCATTTATAGATGCTGTACTTGAAGAGTTCGAGGTGACAATTGATTATTACGAAGAGGAGTTAAAACGGATTCCTAAGTCAGGACCTTTTATTACCGTCTCAAATCACCCTTTAGGTGGAATAGATGGTATTATTCTCATCAAACTAATTAGTCAAATTAGGCCCGACTATAAAGTGATGGCAAACTTCCTTTTGCAAAAAGTAGAGCCTTTAAAGGATTTTTTTATGCCCGTAAATCCATTTGATGATAAGGATCTGAAGTCGAGTTTTACTGGGATTAAGGAGTCTATCGAACATATAAATGCGGGCCATGCTTTGGGGATATTTCCTGCAGGAGAAGTGAGCACCTATAAAATTGAAGCAGGAAAGATATCCGATAAGGAATGGGATAAGTCTACTTTAAAAATGATTAAGAAAATGCAGGTTCCAGTAGTACCTGTCTATTTTAAAGCTAGAAACAGTTCTTTTTTCTACTTGCTATCCATGTTGCATCCAAGTCTACGTTCCGCAAAGTTGCCCTCTGAGCTTTTAACGCAGAAAAATAAACCGATCCGCATCCGAATTGGAAAGTCACTTTCGGTGAAGGAGCAGAAAGGATATAAAAAACTCGATCATTATAGTGCATTTTTAAGGCAACGTACTTATTTGCTTAGACATGCACTGTCGCCAGAAAAGAAGCTATTGCTCCGAAAGAGACCACAGGAACAAGAAGCTTTAATTAATCCAATTCCGGTCGAAGCGTTAAGAAAGGAGATTGAATTTCTGAATCAAACAGAAGCACTTTTACTAAATCAGAAAAATTATAACGTTTATTTAACTACTTCTAAAAGAGTTCCTAACCTCTTAAATGAAATTGGAAGATTAAGAGAGGTTACTTTTAGAGCGGTTGGTGAAGGGACAAATTTACCTTTGGATTTAGACGAGTATGATTATCATTATCACCATTTAATATTGTGGGACAAGGAAAAGGAAGAGTTAGCTGGGGCTTATCGTTTAGCTCTAGGGGATGAAGTTTTTATGCAGTATGGAATAAAAGGTTTTTACACATCTACCCTGTTTAAAATAGATAAAGAGCTACACCCGCTTTTTAAGAAATCTTTGGAGATGGGGAGGGCTTTTATTGTTAAAGGTCATCAACAAAAACCTTTGCCTTTGTTTCTACTTTGGAAAGGTATAATTCAAACCATGGTTCGGAATCCTGACTTGGAGTACATTATAGGAAATGCGAGCATCAGTAATCGTTTTTCAAAGTTTGGTAAATCGCTTATTGTAAAGTACTTACTTAATAATTTTGGTGATGAGGATATGGAGAAGTTTATCCATCCTCGAAAAGCTTTTAAACCCAAGCTAAAAGGAGAATACAAGCGTTTATTATCGGAATGGGGAGGAGACGATATTAATCAATTTGATAGGATGGTGGAGAGTTTTGAAACACAAGGATTAAAAATACCGGTACTCATAAAAAAGTACTTAAAGCAAAATGCACACATTGTTTGTTTCAACCTAGATCCGTTATTTAACAATTCTCTAGATGGCTTTATGTATATGCACATTAAGGATTTGCCAGAAGGTACTTTTGATACGTTAACCCGTTAAAACCAAATTTCTTGCGCCAGCCGAAAAGTATTGGCATGTGCTTCTACAATATCCGCCAATCTTTCGGAATAACCTCCACCCATGTTTACGGCTACCGAAATGTTGTTGAGCTTACAACTTTCAAGCACATATTTGTCTCTTTCCCTACAGCCATTCATACTCATTCCTAATCGTCCTAGTTTATCTGATTTTAAAACATCTACACCACTTTGAAAAAATATGAAGTCCGGTTGTACTTGATCAAGTAGTTCTGGAAGTTTCGTTTTTAGAATTTTGAGATAAGCCTGATCTGTGATTTGATCGGGTAATCCAATATCTAAATCCGATGTTTCTTTATGCAGCGGATAGTTATGCGCCCCATGCATGGAAAAGGTAAAAACCCTTTCTTCGGAGGTCATAATCTGTGCGGTGCCATTTCCTTGATGAACATCTAGATCAATCACCAAAACCTGTGTTGCTAAACCTTTATCTAAGAGCCAATGAGATGCAATGGCAATATCATTTAATAAACAGAACCCTTCACCTCTGTTGGTGTATGCATGATGCGTACCACCAGCAATATTCATAGAAACACCATGTTTAATGGCATATTCGCAATTGTTGATAGTGCCCTGACATATGGTTATCTCTCTTTCCACTAATTCTGGACTTAGAGGAAAGCCGGTTCTGCGTTCTTCTTGTCAGCTTAAGTTTTGTGTTTTCAGATTATTCCAATACTCGGTATCATGTGTTCTCAGAACCTGTTTTTCCCCTAGGGTTGTAGGAGCGAAAAAGTTATCCTCAGAGCAACTTCCTTCATAAAGGAGTTGTTGAGGCAATAGAGAGTATTTAGCCATTGGGAAACGATGTCCGGCCGGCAATGGATGATGATAAATTGGAGAATAGGCTATCTTCAGCATGCAATCAAATCTCTATTTGGCAAATTAAGCATCAAATTTTTTAATTTTCAGACGGATACCAAAAGCTTTCCTCATGAAAAAAATCAATTGGCGCTATGCCTTAGGTGAATTACTAATTGTTACCATCGGAATTACCATTGCTTTTTCGCTCAATAATCTGGCTTCTTCTGTAAAGGATAATAACACGAGTAAAACCTATTTGTTGAATTTAAGTTATGATTTACAAACGGATATCAATCAATTGGATTCCAACGTGTCAGACTTGGAGGAAAGAGTAAATTTTATCCGTGGCATGTTTCGGTATTTAGGAAGACCGTTAGATGGTAAGGATTCTATAGCCAAACAGTTCTTTAATTACATTGATCCGGTTTACTTTGTGGCTATGGATGTTACCCTCCAGAGTTTAAAATTTTCTGGAGATTTGAAATTGATTGAAAATATAGATCTTAAAAACAAGATTATTCGGCATTATACTACCTACGATAAAGTTGAAAGTGAGGCCAAACGGCATGAAGCCTTTGCTAAAAACTTTTTAGCTAGATATTTCATGGAAAACATTGATTACACGAGTCTTTACAGAGATTCTCAAGCAGACTTTATGGATCAAGCATATTTCCGAAACCTAGTTTCTAGCTTGTACGGCATTTACACTTTAGAGTTGGATGCGCAAAGAAAGGCGCTCGTTAGCGCCAAGCTACTTTTTGCCGAACTTACCGAAGTTCAGCCTGAAACTGAGCTTTAAAGGAGCTTAGAATTTTATTCATCACTTTATCTACATGCTCATCTTTCAGCGTCTTTTCATCATCTCTTAAAATGAAACTCAAAGCGTAGGACTTTTTCCCAGAATCTAAATTTTTCCCTTCATACACATCAAACAAGCTGATGTCTCTCAAGATTTTCTTTTCTGATTTTTGAGCAGCCGTTTTTAGATCCGCATATTTTACTTCGTTGTTTACCAAAAGGGCTAGGTCTCTCCTAACTTCAGGATACTTTGGCAATTCTTTAAATTGAATTTTCAGTTTTTTAGCCTTTTTGGCGATGTAGTCCCAGTCTAGATCTGCAAAAAATACTTCCTGGCGAATATCCATTTGTTTTTGAAGGGCATTTTTCACTTTACCAAATGAGGCAATAACCCTATTGTTTAAAATGAGATTTAAACCATACTCCCAAACGGATTCGGTATTTACTTCCTCTTCTTGAAGCTTTTCAAAACCCAGTTGCGCAAGCATATTTAAGATTTCACTTTTTAAGGTATAGAAATCTGTTTTTTGAGAAACGCTGTTCCATGTTTCTGGCTTTTGAACTCCGCTGATCCAAATGCCTAAACGAGAACTTTCCGCATATTTTTCTTCTACTTTACGATATGTTTTTCCAAACTCATAAAATCTAAGATTTGGCCTTTGGCGGTTGCTGTTGTACGCTATTGCTTCCAGCCCACCGAATAGTAGACTTTGTCGCATCACCGCTAAATCTTGACTGAGCGGGTTGAGCATGTTGATGGAAACCTCATTGGTAAAACTGTTTCCATTGTAGTAAGAGGGCTTGGTGAGAGAGTTGTTCATCATTTCTGCAAATCCTCTTCCACTCAATACCGTACTGATCTTCTCTCTGTATTTCGCTTCGCTTTTAGAGTCTGTTTGCGCTACAGAAATACTCATTTTAGAACCAAAACCGATAGCGTTAAAGCCATAAATACGAAGCACCTCCTCTACGATATCAGCCTCCCTTTGCACATCCGTACGGTACGCAGGTACTTTAAGTTTTAATTCTCTTTCTTTTTGATCGATTACTTCAATATCCAAAGACTTTAAAATGCTAATCACTTCTTCCTCTGGAATCTCTTGTCCAATTAATTTGTTCATTCGGTCGAGGTTTACTTCAACCTCAAAATCAGCAACGGGATTTGGATAGTGATCTTTAATATCCATGGCAATTTCGCCCCCTGCAACTTCCTGAATTAAGAGAGCCGCTCTTTTAAGAGCATAAATTCCGGAGTTAGGATCAACTCCTCTTTCATATCGAAAAGAGGAATCAGTATTTAAAGCATGTCTTTTTGCAGTTTTACGAACAGAAACAGGATTAAAGTAGGCGGATTCTATAAAAATGCTTGTTGTTTCATTGCTTACTCCAGAGTCTTTGCCGCCCATTACTCCGGCTATCACCATGCCTTTTTCCGCATCGCAAATCATTAAGTCATCCGCATGGATTTCTCGGTCCTTATCATCTAGTGTGGTGAATTTTGTTCCTGGAGCAATTTTTTTAACCACAACCTTGTTGCCAGCTATTTTGCTGGCATCAAAAGCATGTAAAGGATGTCCTGTTTCGTGTAAAACATAGTTGGTAACGTCCACTACATTGTTTATTGGCCCTACCCCGATGGCTCGAAGCCTGTTTTGAATCCAATCTGGAGATGGACCAATTTTTACACCCGTAACAGAGACACCGGAGTATCTTGGACAAGCCTCTATATCTTCGATTTGAATATCAATATCCAATTGATTCGAAGAAACTTTGAAATTTTCTACAGAGGGTAAAACTAATTCAGAGCCATCCATTTGGTGTCTTGCAAAAGCAGCTTTTAAGTCTCTAGCCACACCATAATGACTCATAGCATCAGATCTATTCGGTGTTAAACCGATTTCAATAACAAAATCTGATTCAATATTGAAGTATTCGGAGGCAGGCATTCCTACTTTGGCGTCTGCGGGCAATACTAAAATACCATCATGAGATTGTCCTAAACCAAGCTCGTCTTCCGCACAAATCATTCCTTCACTGAGCTCGCCTCTAATTTTACTTTTCTTAATGGTGAAGTCACCTTCATCGGTATAGATTTTTGTGCCAATGGTGGCGAGTAAAATCTTTTGTCCTTTATCCACATTTGGTGCTCCGCATACAATATGCAATGGATCACCTGTTCCAATAGTAACTGTAGTCTTTTTTAATTTATCCGCATTAGGGTGCTTTTCGCAACTTAATACTTCGCCTATAACAACGCCTTTAAGACCACCTTTTATAGTCTCTATTTCTTCTATGCCTTCTACTTCTAATCCTGTATCGGTTAGAATTTCTGCTACTCTTTCAACCTCCAAATCGGTGTTTATGTACTCCTTAAGCCATTTGTAGGAAATCTTCATGCTGACAAAAATTTAAGAGCGCAAAGGTAAGCAGGCGATTCATGATTTCCTTTTTATAGTGGCTAAAACTTTCAAAGCCTTTTTACCTTTGTTTTAAATTGACAACATCAATGACTGATATAGCAGAAAATTTGACTGAGATTAGAAGCCAACTCCCCAATAGTGTTCTTTTGGTAGCCGTTTCTAAAACTAAACCCATTGAGGTTCTAGAAGATGCCTACCAAGCAGGGCAGCGCGTTTTTGGTGAAAATCGAATTCAGGAAATGGCTGAAAAGTATGAGCAGTTGCCTAAAGACATTGAATGGCATATGATCGGTCATGTTCAAGGAAATAAAATAAAGTATATGGCTCCATTTGTTCATATGGTGCATGGTATGGATAAGCCTAAACGGTTAAATGAGTTGAATAAGGAAGCGGCCAAAAACGATCGGGTGATAAACTGCTTAATTCAGATCCATATCGCAGAAGAGGAGAGTAAATTTGGTTTTAGCTATGAAGAAGCGAGTAATTTTTTAAATCAGAATTTGGAGGAGAAATACCCAAACCTAAACGTTAGGGGATTAATGGGTATGGCCACCAATACCGGTGACAAAGAAAAGATTCGTTCAGAATTTAGAAGCTTAAACCAATTCTTTGAAAGGATGAAAGGGAATCAAGCCCTATCAGGATTTGATACTTTATCCATGGGTATGAGTGGGGATTTTTTAATAGCTATTGAAGAAGGGGCTAACCTTGTTCGAATAGGTTCTTCAATCTTTGGAGAAAGGAATAAATAAATTTCCGTAATCTCTATCTAAATAGACAGCAAGCCGAAACCCGCCAACAGGTTTAAAGCCTGAAAAAAGTGGACTTACGGTATTGCTACTTACAAATCTATCTGCATTAAACTGTTGCAAATAAGCAACTCCAATAAAGAAATCCATTAAGAAAAATCGATCGTGATTGGTTTCTATACCGAACATAACGTCATACCCCATACGAAAGCTATTTTCAGTAAAAGACCGTTCTTCATAGACTAATAAAGTGGATCCATTTTCTTCAAATGGAAACCAGCCTTCTTCATCGTAGCGTATACTGGATCGATCTCCTCGGAAACCATGACGGAAATAGGAGTAGGAGTAGTGGTTAATATCACGGATATATATTTTTTGATAAACCTTTAATCCTTGCCCAATTAAATCTGCATTTAAGGGAGAGTCGTATAAGGTGGCCGTTGAAAAGTTGTTGAATTCCAATCCAATGGCTTGGTTTTTATTGTAACGGTAGTTGATATCTATCGTAGCGTTGAGTATCGCTAAGTCACTTACAGTTGAACCAATTTGGAGTCGTCTATCAGGATAATTCTGTAAAAGGTTGTTGTAGAGCGATTCTTGAGCAATTAGAACATTACTTGTAAGAAAGGCAACCAATACAAAAGAGATGTAATTTTTCATACTAGAGTTCGCTTAATAGGGTGAGTTGCTTGTTCTTGTATCGGTACTGCTTTAACCCGGTGGTTGTAGAGATAATCATTAAATCTCCATTTGGTATAATGTCTACAGCATCAATATCTTCAATTGCGTTGAGTAGTTTTAATTGATTGGGATTACTCACATCCATCACTTTAACGCCATGATCACAGACCAAAAGTGTATCGCCATAAATTCCTAATCCCAAAGGCTTAATCATAGGGAAAGTAGTGATTAATCGAGGTTCAGATAAATCGCTGATGTCCAAGATGTCTAATTGATTTACTCCACGGTTGCAACGATTATTATCCTGATCTTCATGAAGGGTTACATAGGCATACTCTTGATTGGCAACAACAGGGTCGCAACTTACAATGTGGCTGTGCCAACTGATAAGGTTAACAACAGGGGCTTGAGATACATCATAAATGTACATCCCGCTGGTAGTTCCTACAAAGAGCGTTACAGAGTCTCTTGGAAAAATAGTTTCCACGGTAACGTTAAGTTCTTGGTTGCTGATGTAAATTGGGTTTTGGGGATTGGAGACATCAAAAACCTTGAGCTTGGTTCCATCTACAATATAAAGATGATCTTGTACCACAGCAAAACGTGCTAAACTTCCACCTTGTCCAGTATTTCCACCAGTAATATCAGATGATCCTGTGGAGTCTTTACTACAGGATGTAACAAGAAACAAAACAGCGATACTGTATAATAGGGCTAGCTTTTTCATTTTTTGATCCATTTAACGATTAGGGTGTTTTCCGGGCGATTTTCAACAGTATACTCATAAGGAATTCCAAGATTATCCGGTGGCCTCATTTCAGGGAAAACACCAACATTTCTATCTAGAACCTTAATCGAGTTACCTTGAAATTGAATCGCGATAAGGTCTACTGTATTATCCGCATAAATAATATCTCCTTTAATAGAAATGTCAACATTACCTGGAATAGCGATAAAACCTAAAGGAATGGGATTAGATGGGTCTGTGTTATCGAAAATATGAACGCCTTCAAATTTTTCACCAATAAAAAGGTAGTTGTCTTTAATGTATATTTTACCTGTATTAACTAACTCTCTAGAGTCAAGCCATTTAACAGATTGTTCTAGCTCAGATCTTTCAATTAAAATTGGTTCGTATTCAGTATTTCTCTGATAATCTGAATCGAACTTTTCACATTGGATAAACAAGAGTGCTACAACTAGGAAAATTAGGGGTTTTTTCATGGTAATAACTTTTATTTATAAACGATACTTTTTCTCAGAGGTTGGTTATGTGAAATAGAAATGGAATAGCTTTCCCTCTGTGTCTCAGTGTTTACGGTAATTCGTAACATTATGTTAATGTTAAATTGATCTTCTAGAAAAGTGAGAGGGAATAAATCTAATGAAAAATCCCCTCTCTCTTAATAGTTAAAGTTCCACAATTAAAAGAAAACTACTTTGCAAATCTGGTTATCTTTGTTCTGTGTTTTGCGTATTGGATATAGAGTCAACAGGCGGCCCTTTTGGGAAAGAAGCCATTATGGAGATTGCTTTATTCCGGTATGATGGAGCTGAAATCACGGATCAGTTGATCAGTCTCGTTCATCCACATCGTGAAATTCAGAAATATGTTTCTAAAATTACAGGTATTACTGAAAAAATGCTCATTCGAGCGCCACGATTTCACGAAATCGCAAAACGCATCTTAGAGTTAACAGAAGGTTCAGTTTTAGTAGGTCATAATGTTGATTTTGATTATCGGATGCTTCGTCAGGAGTTTGAAAGATTAGGTTATCCCTTTCAAATGAAGGTGCTAGACACCATCCCATTAGCGGAAAAACTCATTCCAGGCCTGGCTTCGTATGGTTTGGATAGAGTTACAGAAGAGTTAGGGATTTTTAGAGGGCAAAAACATAGAGCCGAAGGAGATGCGAGAGCGACATTAGATTTGTTGAAAATCTTACAGGAAAAGGATAAGGAGAAAGACATCAGTATACTCGGTCAAAGTATACGCGCAAACGATTCTATTAAAGATAAGATTAACGACTTAAAGAGATCTGTTAAATTCAATCGCGGTATATTTTATTTGCACGATAGGGAAGGGCAACTTCTTTATTTAGGCTCTTCGGATAATATTAAGAATACGATCAATAGGCTTTTTATAGCGGAGAATAAGCTCGCTGAGAAGCTAAAGGCGGAGGTGTTTTCCGTAAAAACGGAGGCCACAGGCAACTGGTTAGTTTCTCAAATTAAGAGACTAGAGGAGAGTAAAAAGGCAAAGCCAGCCTACAATCATCTTCAAGAGAGTGAATTTGATTCTGGGATTTTTCAAGAGGAAAAGGAGAGTGTCAAATTTTTGAGAGTTAGACCCATTAATCCAAAGAGTACAAAACAGCCTTTGGTGAAATCCTTTGGAGCAAAACCTGCATACCGAGCGTTGCGAATGTTTAAACGCAATCACAATCAAGAACAAAAGGATGCTATTTTAGAAGTACTTGTAGAAATGCCTAAACAGTGCATTTTTCAAGGTAGAGGGAGAAATTCCAAAGAGAGTTGTGCTTTGATTATAGAAAATGGAGAAGCGCATGGATTTTATTTCTACAGTCTCAATGAGCAAATAGATCAACATGAAAAAATGTTGAAGAATATGACTGAAATTGAGAATAAATCTCATTTTACAGAATTACTAAAGCTCGGTGTATTAAGCGGGGAGTTTAAACTCATCCGGAATACGGAAGCGGAGTTCTAAAAAAGTTTAATCCCTAAACTTATAATCAATTGCCTACCTCTAGCATCTAGGTTAAAGGTTTGTCCATCAATGGTAATGGAATCAATCATGCTCGAAAAGGCTCCTTCGTAACGAATGTCAAGCGCAATTTTACCCACGTCAAGACCCACTCCTGCTTGGTAACCCCAGGTGGCCTCATTTATACCCTGTTTAAAGGCGTCACTCGGTTCACTTATGATAAAGCTCATAACCGGGCCAGCATTAATTCTCAATGGCCCAAGACTCTTACCTATTAAAAGGGGAACGTCAAATCGATTGAATTGAATGTTAAAAATATCTTCAAACCCAGAAACGCTTTTAGCTGTAATAGAGTTGTTGATGTAGGTGTAAATAAACTCTGGGCGAATATGAAAGATAGGTGTGTTAATTTGTGTGTAAACCCCAGCATGAAAACCGGATTTCTGTTCCCCATTTTCAATTTCATCGTAAGTGGATCTTGCAGCATCAAAATCAGAGACCTCAATATTTTGAAGATTTATTCCGGCTTTTAAACCAATATTGAAAATTTGTGCTTGACCATTTTGTGCGAAAATAATGAAGGAAAAAAAGAATAAAATCTTTTTCATTTGTAGAAGGGTTAATTTGGGTTTAGCACATTTTCGATATTACGATGGATTCTCGATTCAATATCTATATCCTCTTTAGAGAGTTCAAATGAACGACCTGTAATTTTTTCGAAAAGCTCAAGATATCTATCACTAACCATTTTTACAAATTTCGAATTCATTTCAGGAACAATTTGTCCCTCTTTTCCTTGAAATCCATTTTCAATAAGCCATTGGCGTACAAATTCTTTAGAGAGTTGTTTTTGAGGAAGACCCTTTTGTTGATTTTCATCATAACCTTCTAAATAGAAGTATCTGCTGCTATCTGGTGTGTGGATTTCATCTATTAAGATTATCTCTCCATCGGGCGATTTTCCAAACTCATATTTAGTGTCTACTAGAATTAACCCTCTATCATTAGCAAAACTTTGGCCACGTTTAAACAGCTGCTTGGTATAGCTTTCTAATTGTAGATATTCTTTTTCGCTGACTATATTTTGCGCTAAAATGTCTTCACGGCTAATATCTTCATCGTGGTCGCCTTGATCTGCTTTTGTAGTTGGGGTTATTATAGGCTTGGGAAAGGCTTGGTTTTCAATCATTCCATCTGGCATAGCCACACCGCAAATTTCACGTTTCCCTGATTTATATTCTCTCCACGCGTGACCCGTTAAGAATCCACGAATCACCATTTCTACCATAAAAGGCTCTGCCTTTTTACCGATGGTAACCATAGGATCTGGAGAAGAAATTTTCCAATTCGGAACAATATCAGCGGTTAAATCTAAAAACTGAGTGGCAATTTGATTGAGTACTTGCCCTTTGTATGGTATTCCTTCCGGTAAAACCACATCAAACGCAGAAATTCTATCGCTAGCAACCATTACAAGAAGGTCGTTTTCTAAAGTGTAAACGTCTCTTACTTTGCCACGGTAAAACTTTTGTTGGCCGGTTAATGTGAAGTTTGTTTCTTTTAATGCTTTCATCTTAATCTTGCTTGTCGTAAGCTCTAATAATATTTTTCACCAATTGGTGGCGGATAACATCTTCTTCGTTTAGGTTTACAATAGAAATGCCCTCTACCCCTTTAAGGATGGTTAAGGCTTCCTTTAATCCTGAACTCTGTTTTCTTGGAAGATCAATCTGACTAACATCTCCGGTAATGATAAATTTAGCATCTGCTCCCATGCGGGTAAGGAACATCTTCATTTGGCTAGAAGTTGTGTTTTGGGCTTCATCTAAAATTACAAAAGCTCTATCCAATGTTCTACCGCGCATAAACGCGAGGGGAGCTATTTGTATTGTTCCGGTTTCCAAATAGTAGCTCAATCTTTCTGGCGGTATCATATCTCTTAACCCATCATACAAAGGTTGCATATAAGGGTCTAGCTTTTCCTTTAGGTCACCTGGAAGAAAACCTAAGTTTTCTCCAGCCTCTACTGCGGGACGTGTAAGAATGATGCGCTTAACTTCTTTGTTTTTTAAGGCTCTAACCGCTAACGCAACTCCCGTGTAAGTTTTTCCAGTACCTGCGGGTCCAATGGCAAAAAGCATATCGTTTGTGTCAACTGCTTTCACCATTTTCCGCTGGTTCACTGTTCTGGCTTTTACAGGTTGCCCATTAGAACCATACAGAATAATGTTGTTCTCTCCATTTTGCGGAGCTTTATCCATTTCTCCCTTTAAAATGCGTTCCAGTTGGTTTACGGTTAAAGAATTGTATCGATAAAGATGCTCAGTGATTTCAGAGATGGTTTCCTCAAATCTTGTGATATCCTCCTGGGTCCCATTTATTTGAAGAGAATGGCCTCGAGCTGTTATCTTCAGACCTTTAAAATGAGATTTGATTAAGTTGAGGTATTTGTTGTTGCTGCCATAAATATCTCTAGGGTCAGCATTTTCAATTACAATTGTCTTTTCTATCAAATTGCTGTTTAATAACTAAAGCAAAGATGTTTAATCTCACTTTAAATAATGATTACTTTTGACCACAAAAATAAAGAAATTGGCTTGTAATAAGCCCTTTGTTGAAAAGAGAATTTAAAGGTGGCAGTAATTACACTAACATCCGATTATGGACTTACAGATCATCATCTTGCATCAGTAAAAGGAGCAATTCTGAGCGAGTCGGAAGACTGTCATCTCATAGATATTTCCCACCAAATTCAGCCTGGGAATTTTTTTGAAGCCGCCTTTATTCTGAGAAATTGTTATAGCGATTTCCCAAAAGGGACGGTACATTTGGTGGCAGTTCAAGAGATTTCAGAGAATAACAGACTCTTAGTGGCTGAGTTTGATGATCACTACTTTTTGGCTGCAGATAATGGAATTATTACATTGATTAATCCAGAAGTTAAGATTAATCGTGTAGTAGAAATTGATCTAAAAAAGGAGAAAACTTTGTTCCCTGCAAAAGATGTTTTAGCGAAAGCGGCAAATCATATTGTTAGAGGAGGGAAAATGGGTCTTCTAGGAAGAGAGATTCAAGACTTTAAGGAAAGCAAGATTATGAGGCCACGATTTGCAAATGAAAGGTCTGTTATTTTGGGAAGCGTAGTTTATATAGATAATTTTGGAAACCTTATTACCAATATTACAAGGAAGATTTTTAACGAAATAGGTAGAGATAGATCTTATGAGATTGTTTTGCCTAGAAGACAAACAGTGAAAAAGATACAAGAGAGCTACTATCCTTCATCAAAGGGCAGCGTAATCGCATTGTTTAATTCCCAAGGTTTATTGGAGATTGCCGTTCGCGGAGCGAGGGGTAAAAGGTTTAATGGGGCAAATACTCTATTGGGGATGGATGTTCAAGGAACTGTAACGGTTAACTTTAAATGATAGTAAGAATAGTTAAGATGACCTTTCAACCAGAAAAGGTAGATGCGTTTTTAACAAATTTTGATAAGAACAAGACTTCTATACGAGCGTTTAAGGGTTGTAACAAATTGGAATTGTTGAAGCAAAAGGATAGGTCAGATGTATACTTTACCTATAGTTGGTGGGATGATGAGTCTGCATTAAACGATTACAGGCATTCGGATCTTTTTGCTGGAGTATGGAAAACGACAAAAACTTTTTTTGCAGATAAACCCGAGGCCTGGAGTCTCGAAAATATAAGAGAATTGTAAGTATGGGGGCATTAATGCTAAAAGAGATTAGGAGCTTCTTAAACTCAATAACCGGGTATCTGGTTATTACCGTTTACCTTCTAATCAATTCCGTTTTTTTGTGGCTCTTTTCCGGGAATTTTAATCTTCTGGAAGGCAGTTACGCTAGTATTGATAGTTTGTTTTTAATATCTCCGTGGGTGTTTATGTTTTTAATACCAGCAATTACGATGAGAATGTTTGCAGATGAAAAAAAGGCAGGGACCATGGAGCTACTCCTAACCCGTCCACTCACAGATATGCAGATCGTATGGTCAAAGTTTTCTGCAGGCTTCATTTTGGTGCTTTTTTCCTTGATACCTACTTTAATCTATTACTTCAGCATTTACCAATTGGGTAATCCTGTAGGTAATTTAGATAGTGGGGGCACATTTGGCTCTTACATTGGTCTGCTTTTTTTAGGATCTAGTTACGTGGCTATTGGCGTTTTTTCTTCTTCCTTAACAGATAATCAAATCATATCGTTTTTGATTTCCTTGTTTTTATGTTTTGTGTTTTACACAGGCTTTAATGAGGTTGCCGGGTTACCGGTTTTTGAAAATGCAGATCTTTTTATTTTGAATTTGGGAATAAGTGAGCATTATACGTCCATGAGTAGGGGAGTTGTTGATAGTAGAGATGTATTATATTTTGTAGGACTTATAGTAACCTTTGCGCTAGCTACTCGCTTGGTGCTTCAAAGCAGAAAGTGGTGATGAAGAGTAGAAAGAGTAGAGATTTGATTCAGTTTACCTTGATTGTGGCCATTTTAATACTGGTCAATATAATAGGTTCCCTCAAATTTTTTAGAATTGATTTAACAGCCGAAAAACGATATAGCCTATCTGATGCCACGGTAAATCTTCTCAACAGTTTTGATGACGTTGTGTATGTGAAAATCTATTTAGAAGGAGATTTTCCAGCAGGTTTTCAACGCTTACAAAGAGAAACTAAGCAAATGTTAGATGAATTTAGGGCCTATAATGGTAAGATAGAGTACGAGTTTATCAACCCTAATGATGGTGAGGATCCAAAAGCAGTTGAAGAAATACAACAGCAGCTTCAATTTAAAGGACTGAAGCCTTATCGCTTGGAAATTAATGAGCAAGGAGGCAATAGTTTTCAAGATGTTTTTCCCGGAGCAATTTTGAGCTATGGGGATGAGGAAGTTCCTGTACTACTCTTATTGGATCAGTTTGCTACGAGTCCAGATGCTCAGGTAAATAGCTCCATTCAGAATTTAGAATTTGCTTTAGCCAATGGAATTAGAGGTTTGGTTGCTCGCAATCGTCCTTCTATCGGGTTCTTGCAGGGGCATGGCGAATTAGAGCCACGGCAGTTGGCTGATTTTGCTAAAACCTTGTCAGAGAATTACAATATTGAAAGATTCAATATTAAAGAGTTTAGAAGCGATAGTGCGGGCGAGAAGCTCAGTATTCAAGATCAGATGATTCGTTTGAATCGATTTGATGCCTTAATCGTTGCGAAACCACAAACACCATTTAATGACCTAGATAAATATTTAATCGACCAGTATGTTATGAATGGTGGAAAGATGGTGTGGTTGATTGATGCGGTTCATGCGGAAATGGATAGCTTGAGTAAAAAATCACAGTTTTTGTCTTATCCTATTTATGAGAATTTAAGGCTCTCGGATATGCTCTTTAAATATGGTGTTCGCATTAATGCCAATTTAGTAAAAGATCTTATCGCTGCTGGGGTTTCGGATCAGCGTAGTATAAATAAGTGGGTATACTTCCCTCTTATTATGCCACAGGTAAAGCATCCAATTACCAAAGATTTAAATGCGATCCGATTGAATTTTGCTTCAAGTATTGATACGATTATAGCAAAGGGAGTGAAGAAAACCTTATTGCTGAAAACATCGCCTTATTCGGCCATATCGCCAACTCCCCATATGGTGAGTTTAGGTACGTTGTATCAAGAACCAGACGAGCGGAGTTTTAATCGGCAATTTTTAAATGTGGGAGTACTCTTAGAAGGAGAGTTTGAATCGGTTTTTAAAAACAGAATCCTTCCAAAATCCAATTCAGGTGAAAATTTGAGTTTCAAGGAAAAAAGTGTTAGTACACAAATGATAGTGGTTAGCGATGGTGATGTAATTCGGAATCAGCTAAATATTGTTAATCCGAACATACCTAAAGGAACACCATTGCCCTTGGGTTTTGATCAGTTTACTGGACAGCAGTACGGAAATAAAGACTTTTTGCTCAATGCCATGGATTATATGTTGGATGAAACGGGCTTGATCAGTATACGTTCCAGAGAACTGAAGCTTCGATTGCTGAACCCGCAAAAAGTAAGCTCGGAGAAGTTGTATTGGCAAATGTTTAATACCCTTATTCCTATTGCTTTAATTGTAGTGTTTGGGATAATCATGGCGTTTTTAAGGAGAAGAAAATTTACATAATATGAACAACAAGAATTTAATATATCTACTCGTGTTTATCGTTTTGTTAGCTGTTGCAGGCTGGTTGATTACCGCGGAAGGAGATTCAAATAGTACGATTAGTCTAGAAGGACAGGATAGATATGCTTTCACTATTTCAGATACGGCTTCGGTTGATAAGATCATCATTAAAGATAAGTCACCTAGTGAAGTGGTTCTGAGTAGATCAAAAGGAGGTTGGCTGGTTAATGGAGAGTTTAAAGCTAGAAAGGGAGCCATGCTTACGCTTTTAGGTACACTCTCTCGCATGGAGATGCGCAACTTTATTGAGGAAAAAATGCAGCAAACTGTTATTCGTAGAATGAGTGTTTATGGAAGAGAGGTGCAGATATTTAAGAATGGAGAGTTGTACAGAGTATTTTACGTGGGTACCGAATCTCAAGATGAAATGGCAACGTATATGATGATAAAAGGCAGTGATCAGCCTTTTGCCGTGCATATACCTGGCTTTAATGGATTTCTATCCTCTAGATTTTTTACGCAACCCTATTTATGGAAGAGCAGAGATATTATCTCTATAAATAAATCAGCTATTAAGGAAATAGAAATGCTGTATCCGGATTCTGCAGAAGCTTCTTTTAAGGTAAATCGCTTTTCGGGTGATAGTGTGTACGTAACAAATTTATCCACCGGAGAGGTTTTAAAAAATAGGAATAGAGTAAATACAAACCTCTTTCTTAGTGCCTTTAGAAACTTAAAATATGAAGGTGCTATAATACCATCAGATCCAATTTATGAACGAAGGGACTCCTTGTTGTCAAACCAGCCTTTATTTAGGCTCACGATTACAGATATAAATGGGAAGAAAACAAGTTTAAGTGGCTACCGAATTAAAGGACCTCTAGAACAATATGATCCAGATGTGCCTCTTAAAGAATATGACCCTGATCGGATGCATGGGTTTATAAACAATGAGCAAATGGTACTTATTCAATATGTAGGATTAAAAAATGTATTGAAAACGTATAGTTATTTTTCAGCCAGTTAAAGTGTTCACAAATCGTGGAAAAATAAGAATCGCATAAAGCGTAAATCCCTGTATATTTGCTTTCCTTTTATTAATGTACCTAATCCATAAGGTGATATGAAGTTTATAGTGTCCAGTGGCGCCCTTTTAAAGCAACTACAAGTTGTTGGAGGTGTGTTGAACAATAATAATACTCTTGCGATTCTAGACAATTTTCTATTTGATTTAGATCAGAATACATTGACTATTTCTGCATCAGATCTAGAAACTACAATTAGTTCTACTATTGAAGTAGATAGCTCAAACAGCGGGCTGGCTGCTGTTCCTGCTAGATTATTGTTGGATGGATTAAAAGCTCTTCCAGAGCAGCCTGTTACATTCATATTCGATAAAGAATCGAATACGGTGGAGATGAGTTCTGATTATGGAAAGTATTCTTTGGCATTTGTAGAAGGAGATGAATTTCCAAAGTTGCCAGATATGGAAGATATCAGTACTACTGTTATTCCTGGTGAAATTCTTTCTACAGCGATCAATAAAACTCTTTTTGCAGCTGGTAACGATGAGTTGAGGCCAGTAATGTCTGGAGTATTCTTTCAATTTAGCTCGGAGGATTTAACTTTTGTGGCTACAGATGCACATAAACTAGTTCGTTATAGAAGAACAGATTTAAAGGCGGATCATACCGTTGAGTTCATCATGCCTAGAAAGCCGCTAACTATTTTAAAGTCCACCTTAGCCTCTATGGGCCAAGAGGTAAACATTCATTATAACGATACAAACGCCAGATTTGAATTTGAGAATATCATTTTGACCTGTCGCTTGATTGATGGTAAATACCCTAACTACGAAGCGGTAATCCCTAAGGAGAATCCAAACAAAATGGAAATCGAAAGAACAGGTTTCTTGGGTTCGGTTAAAAGGGTAGCGATCTTTTCAAATAAAACAACACACCAAGTAAGGCTTAAGATCGCAGGATCGGAACTTCAAGTTTCTGCTGAGGATATCGATTTTTCGAATAAAGCACATGAAAGGCTGAATTGTAATTACCAAGGCGATGATATCGAAATTGGTTTTAACAGTCGTTTCCTAAATGAAATGTTAAGCAACTTAGAATCAGATAATGTGGTTCTTGAAATGTCTGCACCAAACAGAGCTGGAATCATTTTACCAAATGATGGTATGGATGAAGGGGAAGATATTCTGATGCTGGTTATGCCTGTAATGTTGAATAGCTAAATATATTCACTTGGTTTACCTCTTTATCCGTAAATGAAACTTCTGGTTATAGGAGATGTTCACGGGTGTTATTATACCCTCAAAGAACTGGTTCAGAAAAACTGGAAACCAAAAAAAGAGATACTGATTCAGGTCGGAGACTTAATCAATAAGGGTCCCTACAGTGCCAAATGCTTACAGTATTGGAAAACTTTACAGGATGAATATCCAGACCAGGTTTTTTTGATTCGAGGGAATCATGAGCAAAAAGTTATAGACTATTTTGTAGAAGATAAGCTAGATCCTTTTATACCCAGCCTTTTACAAAATTTAGAAGAAGAGGGTTTAAAGCCAAGAGAGGTTTTCAATTGGTTAAGTGAGCTGCCTCTCAAATGGGAATCTGACGGAGTTTGTATCACACATGCCGGTATTTCAAAAACAAAACAAGATCCATTTACAGAGAAAAATCCAAATGGAGTTCTCTACAATCGAAAGGAACTGAGAAACATAAAAAAGGTTCAGGTAGTTGGCCATATTGTGGTGAAGGGGAACAAACCCATTTTTAGTCCCAGTGAAAATGCTTGGTATATCGATACTGGAGTTTGGATTAAAAAGTACCTCTCTGCATTAAAGATTAGTTCTGAAGGAGTAAAAGTAAAAGTTATTAAAGAGGAAAGGTCTGATTTAGATAATAAAGATTCCTCCGGATACTCTTGTAAATCAAGAAGTTATTGATTTGGGATGGAGGCTTGTATAAGCATAATGCTTATACTCTTGTACATACTCTACTTTCTTATAATTTTGCGGTCTAATAAAATTTAAAACACACAATAATGATCAAAGGATTTTATAATGTACCCTTGGCTATGAATGAGCCTATTTTAGGATATGCTCCGGGTAGTAGTGAGAGAAAATCACTTCAAGAAGCCTATGACAGTATGTGGAATTCGGTTATTGAAATTCCAATGGTGATCAATGGCGAAAAAGTTACCACAGGAAACCTTGGTCGAGTTATTCCTCCTCATGATCATCAACATAATGTAGGATCTTACCATCTAGGAGATGCTTCTCATGTAAATAAAGCCATAGAATCAGCTTTAAACGCAAAAGAGAGCTGGGAAAAACTTAGCTGGGAACATAGGTCGGCTATCTTCTTAAAGGCGGCTGATTTATTGGCTGGCCCATACCGGGCAAAGATTAATGCAGCTACTATGATTTCTCAAGGAAAAAATGCTTTTCAGGCGGAAATCGATGCCGCTTGTGAAATGATAGACTTTCTAAGGTATAACGTGCAATATGTTACGGAGATTTACAGTGAGCAGCCAGAATCTGGAGATGGTGTATGGAACAAGCTAGATTACCGTCCGTTAGAAGGTTTCACTTTTGCGATCACTCCATTTAACTTTACCGCTATTGCTGGAAACCTTACAACCTCCATGGCTATGATGGGTAATGTAGTGGTTTGGAAACCTTCTTTAAGTCAGATTTACTCTGCGCAAGTGTTAATGGAGGTGTTTGAAGAGGCTGGATTGCCTGATGGCGTAATTAATATGATATTTACTGACCCAGCAGAAACTGCGGAGATTGTCTTTAATCATAGAGATTTTGCGGGTCTTCATTTTACTGGGTCTACGCACGTGTTTAAGGATATTTGGAAAACTATTGGAACGAACATCCATAAATATAGAACGTATCCAAGAATAGTTGGTGAAACTGGGGGTAAGGATTATGTAGTTGCTCATAAAAGTGCCAATGCTAAAGAGGTGGCGGTGTCCCTTTCTCGAGGTGCTTTTGAATATCAAGGACAAAAGTGTAGTGCAGCATCTAGAGCTTATATTCCCTCAAACCTTTGGGAGGATGTAAAGCGTTACTTATTAGAAGATATGGCTACTTTCAAAATAGGATCGCCTAGAGATTTTACAAACTTTATCAATGCTGTTATCCATGAAGGCTCGTTTGATAAATTGGCGAGTTTTATAGATCAGGCAAAACAAGATGAAGGTGTTGAGATTTTAGCTGGAGGGAATTATGATAAATCTACAGGTTACTTTGTGGAGCCTACCGTTATCTTAGCTAGTGATCCAATGTATCAGACTATGTGTACAGAACTGTTTGGACCGGTTCTTACTATCCATGTTTACGATGCTGATAAGTATGAAGAAACATTGGATTTGGTGGATAGCACATCAGAATATGCTTTAACGGGATCCTTATTTTCGAAAGATAGATATGCCCTTCAATTGGGAATGGAGAAGTTAAAGCATTCTGCGGGAAACTTCTATGTGAACGATAAGCCCACGGGTGCAGTTGTTGGCCAACAACCTTTTGGTGGCGCAAGAGGATCTGGTACCAATGATAAGGCTGGTTCTATGTTAAACTTATTGAGATGGGTAAGTCCTCAGACTATTAAGGAGACTTTTGTGCCGGCAACGGATTACAAATACCCTTTTTTAGCAGAAGATTAGATACCATATTTTAACATAATTTAAAAAAGGGAGACATCGTCTCCCTTTTTTTATGAATAAATTTAACATGTTATGTGTTTGTAAAACAGGTATTTGAATTTTTAATGTTAACCTATTGTTAAGTTAGTGTTTATTGAATATAAATTTATCGTTATATTTGTTTTGTTAATGTTAAAAAATGAAGAGATGAAATTAATAAAATTAGGCAGCTTGGTGGTGGTTTTAATGTTAGCTTCTTTAAATCTATCCGCTCAAAGCAAGCCCGTTTATAAAAAATCAGGACATACGATTACCGTTTTTCATTACTATGAGAATGGAGCAGTAAAAGAAACAGGAACCTACTTTAAAGGAGTTCTCCATGGAACTTGGATGCAGTATCATCCCACAGGTGAGTTAAAGGCAAAAGCAAGATATGACTATGGAGACAAGGAAGGTAAATGGTTTACTTGGTCTCCGGATGGAAAGGAACTAGTAGAGGTAGAGTATGAAGATAATAAGCCAATAAGCGTTTCTAAATGGAAACTGGAAGAATCAAACTTATTTGCAGAACGATAATAACTAAGTTTATTTAATTTTAAGGCGATTTTTAATCGCCTTTTTTTATTTATAAACTATGCTATTATTCATTTCCCCGGCTAAATCTCTTGATTTTGATCATCACAAAAAGCTGGGAGAGTCTACAACTCCATATTTTTTAAACGATGCAGCTAAAGTAAATGCCAGCTTAAAAAGGAAAAGCAAGAAGGCCTTGAAAGATTTGCAGGGTATTAGTACGCAGTTAGCAGAGCTTAATTATCATCGAAATCAAATCTGGAATGACGACCAAGAGGCTCAACAGTCTCAAGCCGCATTAGCTTTTAAAGGTGATGTTTATCAAGGCATGCAAGCTGAGAAATGGACGGAAAGAAATATGGAGGTTGCTCAAAAACACTTACGCATTCTTTCTGGCTTGTACGGGATCCTCAAACCGGGAGACCAAATAAGGCCTTACCGACTTGAGATGGGCACTAAACTCAAAGTAGGTAGAAGGGAGAATCTTTACCAATTTTGGGGAGATAAGCTAAAAAAATACTTCAAGGATAATATTGATCCTAAAATCTTAGTTGTTAACTTGGCAAGCAACGAATATTTTAAAGCAATAAAAACCGAAAAAATTCCAAATCCAGTAGTGAACATAGATTTTAAGGATTTCCACAATGGAGATTTTAAAATGATCAGTTTCTTTGCAAAGAAAGCTAGAGGGATGATGGCGGATTATGTTGTTCAAAATGAGTTGACTGAAAAAGAAGAGATGAAAGAATTTAATACCGATGGGTATTTTTTTGATGAAAACTCATCTGGACCAGATCATTATATATTTTTGCGTAACAAACAGGAAAAAGCGGAACAATGAACAAATGGCTTTTAGTGATTCTTTTGTTTTCGGCATTTACGATTGATAGTAATGCTCAAGCAAAACTGAGATACACAGAATTTGGGTTAGGAATAGGAACACTTACTTCATCAAATGACATAGCGACAACCTCCAGTGTGTCTGCCATTCTAAAGGAAATCAGGCCTAATGCCAAAATTTACGGAATGTACCATGTGAATGATTGGTTCGGCTTAGGGGCGGAATTTAACTACGGTTGGATTTTTAATGATGATGACAATCATACAAATGTCAATAGAGGTTTGGAGGTTGTCACTACCTTATCGCAAATCAATTTGTTTACAGAGATAAACTTTATCCGTTTCGGAAAGTTCCACAGAGAAGTTAAGTTTGGTATGTTTACTCGCCTAGGAGCTGGGTTCACTGGGTATAATCCGAATCTTAGCTTTAAAACTTTGAAGCCTGAGAGTATAACACTATATCCAGATTCGTACACAGCTGCAAATTATTTTATAAGCCTAGGTTTTAAGTTTAGAACCAGTTACAAGAACGTATTGAGAGTGGAAGCCACTTTTCATGGCTTAGCTGCTGACAATATTGATGGTTTTGAGAATACGACACAGTTCGCTACCTCTGCAAACGATAGTTATGGCGGTGTTATGATCTCTTACAGTATGATCGTTTTCTAAGAAAAAATGCTGGTACTACTCTGTTCTCTCAAGTGCTCCGAGATCGGGAGTATTTCTTATATTTCCTTTTAGGTCCAAAATGTATGGGCCAATGTCCGTAATATTTCCTTGATCAATAGCTTGTGAACCGCTATCAAGTGCATAATTGTTTTGATTTGTATTGACAAATTGAGGGTCAAGGTTCACCAAAGGCAAACTGAAGCGCGGATCGGTTACATCAAACCCTCGTTGATCTACAATAGTATTTAACTTAAATAGGGTATTATTAAATTGATAGTTAAAACCACCCGTTTCATCTTCTAAGAGACTCAATTCTTGAGTATTGCTTCCAAATACAATACAATTTCCAAAGTAAGCATTGTTTAAGCTGCGAACAAATCGTGTGGTACCACCATTCGAGTTTTGAACGTCTAAAAAGTTGGTTAAAACGACTGCAGGCGTTGTTCGTGTAGATTGACTCCAGTAGTTGGCAAAGGTGCAATGGCGAAAGCGATAGTTTCCACCAAAGCAATACAAATTGTGCAAACCGCTATTAGCTATAATGAGGTTGCCGGCTTCAACGCTGCCAAATCCACCGTACATTCCTGTTCTAGAAGTGTTTAAAATAGAAGTGTTAGTAATGACAAGTTGATCTGAAAATTGAGCGCTATCCAAGCGAATTGCATTAACCGCATTTTTTATCACTGTATTATTAATAATAGCTCTAGCGCCATCATCTATAAAGATTCCTCCTAAAACGCCACCCCATTGCCCTGGACTATCCTCATAGAAAGGCTCCAACCTATCACCAGTGAATAGAACCGAGTCGCTAAGGCCCGCTTGAGCATTTTCTGCAATTTTAAGTTGACCACCATTGGACACCCAAAGACCGGAGTTATTGTGAAAATATACTTCCGCACCAGGGTCGATTTGTAATTCACATCCATCTGGAATTCTTGCGTAACCATATACAACATGCTTTTCACCATTGGCCCAAACATCGTTACAGTCAATGTTAGAGTAGGGGATAAGGGTTGATCCAAAAGCTATAAATCTATCGGGATAATGAAACTCGGCATCCCAAACCAAGGTTACGAGCTTTACATCTTGAGAAGTTCCTTTGTTGTTAAATATGATTTGGTCTTCATAGACTATTTGCCCTGGATTTGTCAAATTGTTCGTTACCTCCACAAAAATGTAGATACTATCGTTAGGGAGTATTTCTACATCAGTTAAATTGTTGCTTGCTGTACCATTGATATTTAGCCGATAGAGGCTATTAGGGTCATTCAACCGGATGTTATCTACGATAACGATTTCATCCTCTGGATTAAATACTTTTAAGGTATATGTGCTAGAACCTACCGTAGTAAAAACAGTATCTAGAAAAACTGTATCTGTGAAAATCGAAGATTAACCCCTTCTGATTTAATGACGGGATCTTTATGGCACGCAGCCGTTAGCATCAATAATAGAGCAAAAATCGGCAGTAATAGATTCTTCATAGGGTGTACTAACGAAGAGGTTTGCATAAAATTTCAGATTTTAGACCTCTTATTTATCAAAAGTTTTGGCAAAAATACAAGAATTTATATCTTTGCACCCCTTAAAAAGTTGGGCAAAAACCTAAGCTTAAAGAAATTAAGAAATTATGAAAAAAGGAATTCACCCTGAAAACTATCGCGCAGTTGTATTTAAAGATATGAGCAATGGTGAGACTATCATCACCAAATCATGCGCTGAAACAAGAGACAACATTGAGATTGATGGGGTTGAATACCCATTAATAAAGATGGAAATTTCATCTACATCTCACCCATTCTATACAGGTAAGATGAAGTTGGTAGATACGGCTGGACGTGTAGACAAGTTCCGTAACCGTTATGCTAAATTTAAGAAATAAGAATTTCTTTTAATGATATTTAAAGCCCTTGAGATTAATTCTGCAAGGGCTTTTTTATTTCTATTATATTCAGAACTAATTATCTCAATAGTTTTTCCATGAATGTTATTTTAGACGATAGTCAAACTCAACTTACCCTTTTACCTTTAACTTTTACCAGACCTGCTTCAGAAATAAGAGTTGGGATATTAACTATCCGTGAAAAATGGGAAAAGCATGTTAAGGGTAGTTACTCTTGGAATACTCAAGAGTACTTAGTTTCAAAATTTCCAGTTACTGCTAGTGATGTAAATCTTATCATAAATGGTTCTGTTTGCCCAAATGAAGAGCTTTTACAAGCTATTGATCACCTCAAGGATGGTGAATGTTTGGTACAGGGTGATATTCTGATCGCCCAGAAATCTTCTCATACAGGCTTTCATGTTTCTAATGATATTGTAAAGACTTCTTTTGAAGGAACCTTTAACTACATCAATAAATCGTGGCAGGTGTTTTCTTGTAACGCACAAGAAATGGATTTGGACTTTGAATTGATCACCAAAGGAAGAAGTAGTGCAGAGTTGAGCTCAACAAATACGGTTCTTGGCGATCGAATTTTCCTAGAGGAAGGAGCGGAAGCGGAATGTGCAATCTTTAACACTAAATCTGGCCCGGTTTATCTGGGTAAAGATTCTCTCGTAATGGAAGGATCTGTAGTAAGAGGTGGCTTGGCCTTATGCGAACACGCACAACTTAAATTGGCTAGTAAAATTTATGGGGCAACAACCATTGGTCCTCATTCGAAGGTTGGAGGAGAAGTAAACAATTCAGTGATTATCGGTTATTCTAATAAGGGACATGATGGTTTTTTAGGAAACTCAGTAATTGGGGAATGGTGCAATATTGGAGCCGATTCAAATAATTCAAACCTCAAAAATAATTACGATGAGGTAAAGCTTTGGAGCTATGAAAAAGGAGGTTTCGAAAAAACAGGTCTTCAGTTTTGCGGCTTAGTGATGGGTGATCATTCTAAATGTGGTATCAATACTATGTTTAATACGGGCACGGTGGTAGGCGTAAGTTCAAATATTTTTGGGGCCGGATTTCCTAGAAACTTTATACCATCCTTTAGTTGGGGAGGAGCTTCGGGTGTAACCGAATATAAATTTGAGAAAGCAATGGCTACTGCTGCTTTAGTTATGAAAAGGAGGGGAATTGAGCTGGATGAGGTTGAGCTAGGCATTCTTCAAGCGATTTACAATCAAACTCATGAAAAAGGATAATCGTTAGAGTCCTTTCTTGGCACACCAATTGACCTATATCTAGCTATATCGTAGAAAAATGTTGAATACGCCATTATGGCTGAAAATATATTGATGAAGAACAAAGATTTATTAATTCTGGACAGCATGTCATTAGACAATATTGTTTATGAAGATGCTGAGTTTATACCGTTGATGACGAATGAGGATGAAGATAAAATGGAGAAAGAAGCTCTTCCAGATGAACTTCCCATTTTACCACTTAGAAATACAGTTCTTTTCCCAGGTGTAGTGATACCAATCACAGCAGGAAGGGATAAATCTATTAAGTTGCTTCAGGAAGCAAACAAGTCTAACAAAATAGTTGGAGTTGTTAGTCAACAGGACCCCGAAAATGAAAACCCAGGTAAAGAGGATATCTATTCTGTTGGTACTGTTGCTCGAATCGTGCGAATGTTTAAAATGCCTGATGGAAATACCACGGTAATCATTCAAGGAAAAAAGCGATTTGAAATAGAGGAAATTACTACTGAAGATCCCTACATGAAAGGGAAAATCGGTTTTTTAAAGGAGAATAAAGCTCAAGATAAGGAGTCTAAGATTGAAGCGCTTATGACTTCAATAAAGGACCTGGCCCTTGAAATAATCAAAGAATCACCAAATATTCCCAGTGAAGCTGGTTTTGCGCTTAAAAATATTGAAAGTGATAGTTTCTTACTGAATTTCATTTCATCCAACATGAATTTGGATGTGGAAAAGAAGCAAAAATTACTAGAGCTAGATGACATGTTTATTCGAGCAAGTGAGGTTTTAAAGCACTTGAACATCGAGCTGCAAATGTTGGAGATGAAGAATGAGATTCAAACAAAGGTGAAAACAGAGTTTGATCAACAGCAAAGAGAGTATTTCCTTCATCAGCAAATGAAACAGATTCAAGAAGAGTTAGGAGGCTCTTCTTCGGAGAGCGAGATTGAGGAAATGCGGGCCAAAGGAAAAAAGAAGAATTGGAATAAGGAGGTTAAGGACATTTTTGAGAAGGAACTGAAAAAACTACAAAGGGTCAATCCTCAGGTTCCTGAGTTCAGTATTCAGCGAAACTATTTAGAGTTTTTACTGGATTTGCCTTGGAATGATTACAGTAAAGATGTTTTTGATCTGAAAAGGGCGGAAAAAATTTTAGACAGAGATCATTACGGTTTGGATAAGGTTAAAGAACGAATTATTGAGCATTTAGCCGTACTTAAGTTGAAAGGGGATATGAAAGCTCCGATCCTCTGTCTATACGGACCTCCGGGAGTAGGTAAAACCAGTCTAGGGAAATCTGTCGCAGAGGCTTTAGGTAGGAAATACATCAGAATGTCTTTAGGTGGTTTGAGAGACGAAGCTGAGATACGAGGACATCGAAAAACGTATATAGGCGCCATGCCTGGGAGAGTTATTCAAAGCCTTAAAAAAGCAGGTACTTCTAACCCTGTTTTTGTTTTGGATGAAATTGATAAACTAGTAAGCGATGGTCATGGTGATCCTTCTTCGGCTATGTTGGAAGTATTAGACCCAGAACAAAATTCTGAGTTTTACGATAATTATCTGGAACTGGGCTATGATTTGAGCAAGGTAATGTTCATTGCTACAGCTAATAATCTAAGAACCATTCATCCCGCTTTAAGAGACCGAATGGAAATTATTGAGATTAATGGATATACGGTAGAAGAGAAAGTAGAAATTGCTAAACGCCATTTGCTACCTAAGCAGACTAAGGAACATGGATTGAAAAAGCAGGATGTTTCAATTGACAAAAAAGCGTTGGAATTTTTAGTTGAAAACTATACACGAGAATCTGGTGTAAGAGGATTGGATAAGACCATTGCCAAAGTGGTGAGAAACGTAGCTAAAAATGTAGCTATGGAGAATGAACACAATCCTAAACTAAAAACGGAGCAGGTTAATGAAATTTTAGGCCCGCCTAGATTTGGTAAGGATAAATACCAAGGGAACAACATTGCAGGAGTGGTAACAGGTTTAGCTTGGACTCCAGTTGGTGGAGATATTCTGTTTATTGAATCATCGATCAGTAAAGGGAAGGGAAAGCTTACAGTAACGGGGAATCTTGGTGACGTAATGAAGGAGTCAGCTATTATAGCGATGGCTTATCTCCGAGCCCATTCTAATGAGTTTAACATCCCGGTTGAAGTATTTGATAAATGGGATGTGCATATTCACTTTCCTGAAGGAGCTACGCCAAAAGATGGGCCTTCTGCAGGAATTACCATCCTTACATCTCTAGCTTCCCTGTTTACTCAACGAAAGGTTAAAAGCAAGTTGGCGATGACAGGAGAAATTACTTTAAGAGGTAAAGTGCTTCCAGTAGGAGGAATTAAGGAAAAAATACTGGCAGCCAAACGAGCAGATATCAAAGAGATTATCCTATGCAGAGAAAATGAGAAGGATATAAAAGAAATCAGAGAAGACTACTTGAAAGGTTTAACTTTTCACTATGTAGACTCTATGATGGAGGTTATTGAAATCGCGTTGACTGCTCAAAAGGTTAAAGGCGCGCTTAATGTTCATTGATGACTTAAATACTTATTTAATGCGTAGTACGTTTTAAATGATATTTTTGCATCGATGAAGAACTTTTTCATTTCATTATTTCTACTGATTACACTTACGGCTAGTGCTCAAATAGGAGGTAACTCGGTTTACAATTTTTTAAATTTAGTTCCTTCCGCCCGTGTGGCTAGTCAAGGGAGTAATGCTATCGCTAATCCCGAACAGGATCTAAATTTTGCTTTGTACAATCCGGCTTTATTAAATGAGGGAATGCATGGTCAGCTTACATTTAGTATGGTGGATTATGTAGCAGGGATTTCACTTGGCGATATAAATTACGCTCATCATATTGAAAACTATGGAACTTTTTACGCAGGTTTAAAGTATGTGGATTATGGCAGCTTTGATAGAGCGAATGTTTTTGGTGTAAGGCAAGGCGAGTTTACAGCTGGAGATTATGCATTTAATTTAGGTTATGGTTATACGCTCGATACAAACTGGAGTTTTGGGGGTAATCTCAAAGCCATAAATTCGCGATACGATATTTACAGTTCTTTCGGAATGGCTGTAGATTTAGCCGCTACCTATCAAATTCCCCAAAAAAGGATTGTTATTGCTTTTGTTGCGAAGAATGTTGGGTTCCAGTTGAGTTCATACAATGAAGAACGTGAGAGACTCCCTTTTGAATTGCAATTAGGGTTCTCTAATAGATTTGAACATTTACCTTTAAGATGGCAAATTACATTGGAACAATTGGAGCAGTGGGATTTGAGATATCAAGATCCTACAGCTGTAACGGTAAACCAATTTACCGGTGAAGTGGATGATAATTTCCCTTCCATTTGGAACAATTTATTGAGACATGTTGTAGTAGGCTTAGAATTTGCACCTACCAAGAGTTTTAACCTCCAGTTTGGTTATAATTTTAGAAAGAGACAGGAGCTTAACCTTGATAGTAGAAGAACTTCAGCTGGTTTTTCTTTTGGAGTAGGCCTTAAAATTTCTAAATTTAGATTGAATTACGGAAGAAATTTCTATCACGTATCCGGAAATGCAAATCACTTTTCATTAATCACTGATCTTCAGGATTTCAAAAGGAATAAAAAGAAAAATCTTGAGTAAAAAAATCGTTATTGCTATTGATGGCTTTTCCTCTACAGGAAAAAGTACTATGGCTAAAGAGTTGGCTCGTCTGTTAGAATACAAGTATGTTGATACTGGGGCTATGTATAGAGCGGTTGCTTTATATGCTTTACGTAAGAATCTTTTCAAAGATGATTTACATAAGAATCTGGTGGCTGGATTGAATGATATTAAACTAAGCTTTGAGTTTAACCCAAAAACTCAAAAATCTGAGATACACCTGAATGGGGAAAATGTGGAGGAAGAGATCCGGGGAATGGAAGTGTCTGGAAAGGTAAGTGAAGTGGCCCAAATTCATGAGGTAAGAAAAAAACTAGTTGCAGAGCAGCAAGAAATGGGACGGTCTTCAGGTATTGTAATGGATGGTAGGGATATTGGTACTGTTGTTTTTCCAAATGCAGAGCTTAAGATTTTCATGACGGCAAGAGAAGAAATCCGGGTAGATAGAAGGTATCAAGAATTATCTGCCAAAGGCAAAGATATTAGTAGAGAAGAAATTGCGAAAAATATAGCAAAGCGAGATTTTCAAGATATGGATAGATCAGACAGTCCATTAAAACAAGCAACTGATGCTAAGGTTTTGGATAATTCAGATATCAACCAAAAGGAGCAGTTAGAAATGGCCTTAGCGTGGGTAAAGGATCTTATTTAAGGTTTTTAAACTTTCTTGGTAATCGATTCTCCTCTTCTGTAAGCTTGAGCAGTTCTTTGATTTTTTCAATATACTTTTTCTTAGCTTCTTGCTGAGGCATACCGGCTAAGCGCTTCCAAGAGTCATGTTTAAAGGTTTGTATTACGTTGGAGGATTCATTTGGCCTTTCGTTTGTATTGTCACCTTCCAACGCTTGTTTGAAGAAAGCATAAGCCACAAGCATATTATCGGCTGTTTGGGGAGGCATATTGTTCCCAATTTTGCAATAGCGTTCAAACTCTTTTTCCAAATCTTCTTCCTGCATAACTCAATTAACTAATATAAAATTACTTTAGTTCTGCTAATATTTGTTCTCCTCCACGGGTTTTATCTCCAATTTTTACTAACACATTCGAATCTAAAGGTAAAACAACATCTACCCTCGACCCAAATTTGATAAAACCACTATCTCTTCCTTGCACAACTTTACTCCCTTCTTTTGCATACATCACAATTCTCCGGGCTAAAGCTCCTGCTATCTGCTTGTAAAGTATAGGCTTACCCATATTGCTTTTAATGACTACCGTTGTACGCTCATTTAATAAGCTTGATTTAGGGTGCCAAGCAAAAAGATAAGCTCCAGGGTGATATTTTGCATATTCTACCTCTCCCGAAACCGGATAGCGGTTTACGTGAACGTTTAGCGGTGACAAGAAAATACTGATTTGTAATCTTTTGTCTTTGAAGAATTCTGTTTCTTCTATTTCCGTAATGGCAACAACCTTTCCATCGGCAGGAGCAATAACAACTTCATCGTTTAGATGGGTATACCGTTTCGGGTTTCTGAAAAACTGAAGCAATACAACATAAATTAAAATAGAAAAGAACAGTACACTCAGCTGTATCCATTCGTTGTCTATAAAGTTTTGGATAATTAAGTTGAGTACGGCTAAGCCAATTAAAAATAGGAAGAGTGTTTTTTTGCCTTCTGGATGCACACGTATCATAGATAATGATTTACCAGAATTTGAAGGTAGAAATAAGCTATAGGGAGAACGATGAGTAAGCTATCTATCCGATCCAATATGCCACCGTGACCGGGTAAAAATTTACCGCTATCCTTAATGCCATACTTACGCTTAAAAGCAGATTCCAAAAGATCGCCAAAAGCACCAAACACGATAACTATAAGAGCTAAGCCTATCCAGCCAAATAATGGCAGTATTTCTATATAATGATGTAATACAAGCGATATGACTGTGGTGAAAAAAGCACCTCCAAAAAATCCTTCCCAGGTTTTTTTAGGAGATATTCTTTCAAAGAACTTACGCCTACCAAAAAATCTTCCTACCAAATAAGCAAAGCTATCTGTAGACCATATCAATATAAAAATAGACACTAATAACCAAGGCTCTTTGTTGCCGGTCAAGTAAACAATTTCAGGAAGTAAGAACAGGGGTAAACCAATATAAACTAAGCCAAAGGCATAATGATAGAGGGTTTCGGGAAAGCCTTCTTTTTTACTGAAAGCAATTTGGAAACACAGTAAAGTAAACAGACATATTGAGATGAAATGAAAAATACTCTCAATACTTGGTGGAATTACATTTAATAAACCCAGTATAGGGAAGCTAACAATAAGAAAGAGCCAAATTTGATGTTTAAAGCTTTTTTTTGATGATGATTTTAATGAAATCCATTCTCCAAAGCTAAAGAAGGCGAAAACTATTGAAAGTAATACGAGAGAATTGTTCCCGTTGAAAGCTGCACCTAATAATGCTGCTACATAAACAATACCGCTTAATATTCTAACCAGTAAATTTTGCATTAAAGTTGATCTTCAAGAAGAAGTAGATAGATGTCTCTTGTGCAACTGCTTTTTTCTTCAACATCGGCATCTTTTAATAAGCCATGAATTGTGGTGATGTTTGAAGGAATATTGCCTTTGTATTTTGCTCGGATACCGGTAAGACCATTTCGTAAGTTTTCTACAATCTGGCTTGTTCTGGCTATAACCACAAACACTTCTGGCAACTCTTCTAACTTCTTTCCTTTGGTTTGATGATCACAAATCATGATCCCCCCATTAAAAGAGATTAAATATTCACAATCGCAGCAAAACGCGCTATCTGATTTGGAGCTTACTTCGGTATAATCTACCCCGGCATTCTTTAAAATAGATTGCAAGTTAGAATTATGACAGATTACAGATCCAACTGTTGCTTCTGCAATAATGCTTTTTAAAAAGTCGTAAGCTTCATGTTCTTGCTCGCAGTAGAGGAACTTACCTCCAGAAGCAGTGAAGTTTTTTACAAAAGATAAATCAACAGGCTCTTTATCTGTGGGAGCAAATTTCCCAGAGGATAGAGGATTGGTGTCAGCCTGATCCGGTTTTCCGCTCAGCACTGACATAAATTTTCCTAAGAAACCTTTTTTCTTTTTGGGTTCCTCCATTCCCTGCTTTTGTTTTAGTGGGAGGATTATTTCAAAAAAATGGATTTACTCCTTTTCCGTTACCCCTTCTTTTTCCTCCGTTGTATTGGATTCAGCAGCAGATTTTTCACTATTGATTTTCTCTTCATTAGTCTGCCAAGGTCTTTTCCCGAAAATCTCCTCTAAATTTTCCTTAAAAATAACCTCTTTTTCCAAGAGGTGCTCAGCCAATGTAGATAGTTTTTCCTTATGCTTTGTTAATAATTCTTTAGCTCTAACATATTGAGCCTCTATTATTTCGCTGATTTCTTGATCGATAATCTGTGCCGTCTTTTCACTGTATGGCTTGCTAAAGCCAAATTCGTTTCCGTTGTTCTGGCTATCGTAATACGTAATGTTACCAATTTTATCATTTAAGCCATAAATCGTAACCATAGCACGAGCTTGCTTGGTTACTTTTTCCAAGTCGCTTAATGCACCGGTAGATATTTTTCCGAAAATGATTTCCTCTGCCGCACGACCCCCAAGAGCGGCACACATTTCATCCGTGATTTGTTCGGTGTTTGTAATCTGCCTTTCTTCGGGTAAGTACCAAGCTGCACCTAAAGATCTACCTCTAGGAACAATGGTTACTTTTACTAAGGGAGCAGCGTGTTCTAGCATCCAACTCACCGTAGCGTGCCCCGCTTCATGAAAAGCAATTACCTCTTTCTCGTCTTTGGTAATGATCTTATTCTTCTTTTCTAATCCACCAATAATACGATCTACCGCATCTAGGAAGTCTTGTTGATCAATTTCTGTTTTTTCTTTTCTCGCGGCTATTAAGGCAGATTCGTTACACACATTGGCAATGTCTGCACCGGAGAAACCAGGTGTTTGGCGTGCTAAGAAGTCAGAGTCTACTTCATTCGCGAGTTTAAGTGGTTTCAAGTGAACTTTAAAAATCTCCTTGCGCTCGTTTAAATCTGGTAGGTCAACATAAACCTGACGGTCGAAACGCCCTGCACGCATCAAAGCACGATCTAATACATCCGCACGGTTGGTAGCTGCTAATACGATTACATGTTCATTTGTACCAAAACCATCCATTTCAGTAAGTAGCTGATTCAGTGTGTTTTCTCTTTCGTCATTACCTCCACCAAATGTGTTTTTCCCTCTAGCTCTACCAATGGCATCTATTTCATCGATAAATATGATAGCTGGAGATTTCTCTTTGGCTTGTTTAAAAAGATCTCTTACTCTAGAGGCTCCAACACCAACAAACATCTCTACAAAATCTGACCCTGAAAGGGAGTAGAAGGGAACTTTAGCCTCTCCTGCTACTGCTTTTGCTAATAAAGTTTTACCTGTTCCCGGAGGGCCTACAAGTAATGCTCCTTTTGGAATTTTACCTCCTAACTTTGTGTATTTGTCGGGGTCTTTTAGGAAAGAAACAATTTCTTGTACTTCTTCTTTAGCACCTTCTAGTCCAGCTACATCCTTAAAGGTTACTTTAACATTAGTATTCTTGTCAAAAAGTTGTGCTTTAGATTTTCCAATGTTAAAGATTTGGGCGCCACCGCCACCGCCACCTGAGCTCATACGTCTCATGATAAAAATCCAAATAGCAATCATTAAAATAAAAGGGAACGTCCATGCTAGGATATCCCCCCAGTAATCTTTTTGATCTTCATAGGTAACACTAACCCTTCTTTCATGAGGAATGTTACTTTGATTGTAAAATTCTTTTAGGTCTGTGTTAAACTGTTCTGAAGGCATGTTGAATCCAAAATGCGGACCCGTATTACTCGTTCCAGCAAACCCCTTTTGTCTAAAATCTTTGTATTCTTCCTTATTTTCGATGGCGTCTTCGGTAACAAATACTTGAACGCGCTTTTCATTAACGATCCGGACCTTGTCTACCTCTTGATCTTTCAACATTTGAGTGAACTTGTTAAAATCAATGTCTTTGGCATTGGTTTCAAAACTCCCTACAACCTGTATAGCGATGAAGATGAGAACGATGATGGCGTAAATCCAATAAAAATTAAATTTACGGTTTGGGGTTCCTGGCTTTTTTCCTCCAGAATTATTGTTGTTGTTGTTGTTGCCCCTTGAGAATTGTTCTTTCAATTTATCTAGTTGATTCTTGTCTTTCTTTTCCATGAATGGTGTTAAGTCTAAAACACAGTTTAAATAACAGTTATTTTGGCATCGCCCCACAAACTGTCTAAGTCATAAAACTCACGAGTTTCTTTTTGAAAAATATGAACTACCGTATGCACGTAATCCATCAAAACCCACTCAGAGTTATCTCTACCTTCAACATGCCAAGCCTTTTCGTTGAGCTTGTCTTTCACCAATTTTTCTACAGAATTGCTAATGGCGTTTACCTGGGTGTTAGAGTTTCCATCGCATATTACAAAGTAACTGCACACAGAGTTCTCTATACTGGTAAGATCAAAGATGGTGATATTTTCGGCTTTCACCTCTTCCATCCCATTTATAATTTCATCTACCAATTCTGAAAACCTTGTTTCTTTTTTCTTCAACTCCATATATTGCAATTAATTTCGGCCTGCAAAATTATAACTTTTAACAACGGGATTTTGTTTTAACTAAAAGCAATCCCTTTCTTTTATTGTGATGGAAACCTTGTTTATAGGTCAAGAACTACTGCGTTATCAATCTCTTGACTCTACCAATACCCGAATAAAATCTTTATTGAGAGAAAATATAAGAGTGGAAGGGCTTACCGTGCAATCTGAGTATCAAACATTGGGCCGTGGTCAGTTTGGCAATAGCTGGGAAGCTGAAAAAGGTAAAAATCTATTATTCAGTGTTTTACTAAAGCCTAATTTTCTCAAACCCGATCGTCAGTTTTTTTTAAATATGTCAGTTTGTCTGGCAGTTGCAGATAGTCTAAATGACCTATGTCCCGGATTTAGAGTGAAATGGCCAAACGATATTTTATTTGAAAAGAAGAAACTGGGTGGTATCCTGATTGAGAACTCCATCAGCTCAAGTAAAATTGACCACTCCATTATTGGTGTTGGGTTAAATATTAATCAAAGAGAGTTTAGTGATAATCGGTTAATGACTTCTCTGTATAGTATCCTTGGCAATCAAACTGACTTAAACTTTTTATTGGAAAAAATTCTAAAGAAACTTGAAATTAGATATTTGAACTTGAAGGCTGGGAAGCAAGGAATCTATTCAGACTACTACTCTCTGCTATATGGTTACAACGAGAACGTGCCTGTTAGAATTGGACAGAAGAGTACGCTTGCCAAAATAATAGGTGTTGAGCCTTCCGGTTACTTAATAGCAGAAGTTGAAGGGAGTAAAAAAAGATTTGATTTTAAGGAGATCGTTTTTATCCGATCTTAGATTTCGGTTAATTTATCCGCTAATTTTTCAATGAAGTTTGTAAGCGGTTTTTCTACCATCATCTTCATCATCATGTTAAATTTTCCATTGAACATGAATCCAGCCTTACAAGAATTGGCATCTATTGCTTCTATGTTACAAGCCAAAGTAAAATCTAATTTTGAGCTAGCCGATTTAAAGCTAATTAAACTGGGCTCAACCGTTTCATCTACTACCAATCTTACTTCAGGAGCACCTTTTAATTGAAAAAGGAAGGAGTTATTGTCTGATTCAAACTTTTGAACATTGTCTGGCATCATTTTCCCAAAGCTTTCAAAATCTAACAGTTGCGCATACAAGGCTTCTGCTGATTTTTCAATAGACATAATGTCTGATTCTATAATAGTCATATTCTACGATTTTGATGTTATGGATTCCAGCTCTCTGGGCTATTGCGCCAGCTTTTCAAGGTTTCAAGGGTTTCCTCTTTTAGATAACCGGTTGAGTTTACTTGCTCTAAGAGGTTAGAGTAGTCACTTAAAGTAACGAGCTCGCAATTGGCCTTGTTAAAATTGCTATCTGCTATCGGAAATCCGTAAGTAAATAAAGCTACCATACCAAGTACATTGGCATTAGCTTCTTTTAATACATCATAAGCCTTTAAGCTACTTCCTCCCGTACTTATCAAGTCTTCTACAATTACTACACTCTGACCAGACTCTAAATGACCTTCAATCTGATTTTTGCGTCCATGACTTTTTGCTTGAGGACGGATATAAACAAAAGGCAATCCCATTTCTTGGGCTACCAACGCTCCAATGGCAATAGCGCCAGTGGCAACTCCAGCAATAGCATTTGGAGAACCGTATTTTTCTCGAATGGCTTTCACTAAGTTTTCTCTTAAAAAATTCCGAACGGCAGGATAGCTGAGCGTAATTCTATTGTCGCAATAAATAGGAGATTTCCATCCGCTAGCCCATGTAAAAGGTTCTTCGGGTTGTAGTTTTATTGCTTTTATTTGCAATAGTTGCTCCGCAGTTTGGCGGGCAATTTCTTTGTCAAAAATCATGAGCCAAATGTATAAAGTTTTCGTCAACGATTCCGTTATTAAATTCACCAAAGAACAAGATTTTGAAGGCCATGAGGCTTTAGTTTATTCGGAGACTGCAGATTTTGCGAAATTGATGATGGATCTAGAGAATAGCAATGAGGTGAAAACGAAAACGATAGCGGCAGAGTCTTTAGAAACTACTTGGAGTGAATTCGTAAAGCATTTTAAGATCATTGAGGCAGCAGGTGGAATTGTATGGAATGATTCAAATGAAATTTTATTCATTCACCGTTTAGGGAAATGGGACCTTCCTAAAGGAAAGATAGAAAAGGGAGAAAAGATAAAGGAAGCAGCCATTCGTGAGGTAGAAGAGGAGTGTGGGGTAAATGGATTACAGATTGTAAAACAATTACCGGATACATACCATACCTATAAACTCAATGGCGTTCGGGTTTTAAAACGAACCTATTGGTTTGAAATGAAAACAAATTTTAAGGATGTCTTGATTCCTCAATTGGAAGAAGATATAACTCAAGTGCAATGGGTTGCTAAAAAGAATGCCGACTCCTATGTAAATAACACTTATGCCAGTATAGCTTGGCTACTAACAGAATACTTTAAATCCTGATAGCATTAGGAACCAATTGGGTGTAATCTCCTTGGTTGCGCATTACGTCCCTTACAATACTTGAACTGATAGATGATAAACCCGAGGAGGTAATTAGAAAAACGGTTTCAATATCCTGATTCAGCTTTCGGTTTGTTTGCGCAATGGCTTTTTCAAATTCAAAATCGGCAGGGTTTCTTAAACCTCTTAATATAAAGTTGGCCCCTTTACTTTTACAATAATCAATAGTTAAGCCTGTATAGGTTTCGGTTTCTACTTTTGGGCTATTCTCAAAGGTTTTTCCAATCCACCCCAATCGTTGCTCCAAAGAGAACATATACTTTTTCCCCGCATTTACACCCACCGCTACTATGATTTTGTCAAAAAGAGGGATTGCTCTTTCTACAATATCTACATGACCAAGGGTTATTGGATCAAAGCTTCCTGGAAATACGGCTGTCCTCATTTTTTTTGAGCTAAGGTATTCTCTATGGTTTTGTTGAATAAATCCCCCAAGCTAAGCCCAATAAATTCTGCTTGCTTAGGAACCAAGCTCTCTTCACTGAGCCCAGGAACGGTGTTTACCTCAATAAAGAAAGGTACTCCGTTTTCCGTTACTATATAATCAACTCGGGCGATTCCATTTAGATTTAAACTCTCATAAATAAACTCACTTTCCTCCATGATTTGGTTATACGTTTCGGTATGAATGCGAGCGGGAGTAACCTCTTCAGATTCACCGCTATACTTAGATTCATAATCAAAGAAATCATTTTGAGGAACGACATCGGTAATGGCCAAAGACTTAACCGTTTTATCGTGATTGGATACACCACAAGCTACTTCAATTCCTTGTACCATCGATTCAATCAGTATTTGAGAATCTACTTCAAAGGCTTTTTCTATAGCTGTTTTCAATTGACTTTTTTCCGTCACTTTAGAAATACCGATACTAGATCCACTTCGGTTGGGCTTTACAAAGCAAGGCAAACCTACTTGTTCTATAATTTCATCCTCAGTATAATTTTCATGTTTGGCGAGATAAAAAGCTTCTGGCGTGCTTACACCAATGCTTTTTAGCAATAAACTGCATTCCGCTTTGTTAAAAGTTAAAGCACTTTCAAATTGCCCTGATGCTGAATTTGGCATGCCTATTAGGTCAAAATATCCAGCTAGTGGACCATCTTCGCCTGGTGCTCCGTGAATGATATTGAAAACCGCATCAAAACATAGTTTTTCTCCTTCAATAACTGCGGAAAAATCATTTTTATCAATTTGATGCTCCGCGTCTGAAGAATCCAGGACAACCCATTTATCACGGGTTATAATCACTTTGTAAGGGGTATATTTTTCTCTGTCAATATGGTCAAGTACTACATTTCCAGACTGGATGGATATATCGTACTCAGACGAAAACCCTCCCATTACCACGGCTATATTTTGTTTCATAAGGTTAAGCAAAGAGCTGCAAATTTAACGCTAATTGTATTTATTTATAATGTCGCCTAAACTACTAATGCAGTTTTGATGTTTTTGTTCTTTAGCCTTCCCTGTTTAGGCTCGTGAAAAATGACCATATTGCAATTTTAACAGCGATTGAACTATAAATATTGAAATTAGAATAATGGACAACAGTTATTACGATCCTAAAGATTTGAAGAAGTTTGGAAAGATAGCAGATTTTCAACCGGAATTGGCCGATGAATTTTTTAGTTGGTATGGAAAAGTGTTTGAAGAAGGAGCCCTTACTAAACGAGAAAAAGCCCTTATTGCTTTAGCTGTTTCGCATGCGGTTCAATGTCCATATTGTATTGATGCCTATACTCAAGACACTTTAAAAATGGGGGTAAGTGAAGCTCAAATGATGGAAGCAGTTCATGTAGCCGGTGCTATAAAAGGCGGTGCTACTCTAGTTCATGGTGTTCAGATGATGAATAAGGTGAAAAAGCTTTCCATGTAAAGTAAAATGGAGAAATGATTAAATCGTTAAAAGCAAGAGATCATAAACTTGCTCAAATAGAAGAGCAATTAAAAGTTCTTTCTGGAGGCGACTTTGCCAATGGTGAGTTGCCTACATTCAAGGAAAAGTTAGAGGAACTGGATTCGTATCCGTTAAAACCTACTGGGATTGAAATCCTGCAGGTAAACTTAGGGTATATGTGCAATCAAGTTTGCAAGCATTGCCATGTAGATGCAGGTCCGGATCGGAAAGAGATTATGACGAAGGAGTATATGGAAATTATTCTGGATGTACTTCGTAAAACAAATATTCATACGCTCGATTTAACAGGAGGTGCTCCAGAAATGAACCCTGATTTTAGATGGTTTGTTTCACAAGCCAGAAATACAACGCCTGTAAAAGAGATTATAGTTCGCTCGAATTTAACCATTATCCGAGCAAATAAGAAGTACTATGATCTGCCCGAATTCTTTAAAGAACATGATATTCACGTAATCTCTTCGCTACCTTTTTATCAAAAAGGGAAAACAGATAGTCAACGAGGAGATGGTGTTTTTAGCAAGTCTATTGAGGCTCTACAAATGCTAAATGCTGTTGGTTATGGTAAGACAGATAGCGGTTTGTTATTAGACTTAGTGTACAACCCGAACGGAGCGTTTTTACCTGCAGATCAGCAAATGCTAGAGTCTGACTTTAAAAGAGAGCTGGACAAAATGTTTGGCATTCAATTTAATAGTCTGTTTACCATTACCAATATTCCCATTTCGCGCTTTTTGGACTATTTGATCGCGAGCGGAAATTATGAGGATTATATGGATACTCTAGTAATGGCATTTAACCCAGCTGCTGCAAAAAATGTGATGTGTAGAAACACCATTTCTATTGATTATGATGGGTATATGTACGATTGCGATTTCAATCAGATGTTAGATATGAAAGTAGCTCCAAAGAGCTCTCAACATATCAAAGATTTTGACATTGATAAGCTAAACAATAGAGCGATATTTGTGCATCAACACTGTTTTGGATGTACAGCTGGAGCAGGATCCAGCTGCCAAGGAGCAGTTACCTAGATTTAGTCTAGCTCACCAAATACTTTAGCGAGTAAGTCCGTTACCCGGGCTAATGGGTTTTCTCTGATTTGTGCTTCTTCTTCTCCTATTTTTAGGAAAAGTCCATCCAGGCCTCTTTGTGTAGAATAAGCAGAAAGATCGGTTGTAGTAACACTTTGTACATTCATTAAATTACCAATTGTGGTAAAACCAACAGAGGTATTTAATATATCATTGTACGATTGCACAAAATCTTCATAGGTATCTACCACACTTGTATTGCCAACGGTAACGCTGTTTAAAGCTGCATCAATTTTTGGCTCGTATTGATTGAATAGGGTGGAAGAAGTTCTACCCTCTAGGTAAGTGGTAGCCGCAGTGTTATCTCCACCAAATAGGATGTTGTTCGCATCATCAATAGTAATTCCAGTAATGGCATCCACAAAAATCGGAGCAGCCGTATTTGCAGCAGATTCTGCTGCTCGGTTTATTCCCGTAACTAGCGCATCTTCTTTGCTGCCCAAGCCTGGTATATTAATTCCCAAAAGGCTGTTGGAATAACCGTCATACAACTGTTGTCCGGTTACAGTAACACCAAGTGTGGTAAATGATTTACTTCTAAAGCTGTTGATGCTTTGTTGTATTGCGGTAGGTAGTAAAATCTTAACAGCAAGATCATCTAAATAACCTCCAGGAGCAGATAGTTTTCCGGCTGAAGTATCGGTTCCTACGATTAAAGCTTCTTTTAAACCTTCTGCAATTTCCGAATCAGATAGTCCACTGTCTAAAAAATTATTTACATCATCTTTAGAGCAAGAAAACAAAAGAAAGGAAAGGGATAATAAGCTGAATGCTAGTTTAAGATTTTTCATGTGTGTAATATTTGATAGGGGTATGACCATTTTCATGCCAAAAGTAAGGTAAACTATTTGTGCTTAAACGGAATTCGGCAGACGATCAAAAATCAAGGGTGAGTTGAACGAAGTTGACTTTTTTCTCCTGTTCAAAATTAGAAAGACTTATTCCCAATAAGCGAACTGGTTTTTCCGGAATTGGGTTTTTTAGGAGCTGTAAAGTGTTGGAAAATATTTCCTCTTCTAGATTCGTGTGATGGTCGAGCGTAATGCTTCGGGTGTGTTGCTCAAAATCATGGTATTTAAATTTTAAAGTGATAGTCTTCCCTTTGGTTTTAGAGTGCTCTATTCTTTCTTGAAGCTTTACCATAATATGTTTAAGTGCGTCTTCCATTTCCTCCACATTTTTCAGATCGGTAGAAAATGTTCTTTCTGCACCTAAAGATTTTCGAACACGATTGGGCTTTACTTGACTTTTTTGAATTCCTCTTACAATGTTGTAATAATGAGAGCCACTCTTTCCAAACTCTCTTGTAAGCAAAGCTAGATCCCATTTTTTAAGGTCGCGTCCTTGAAAAATGCCAAACCTTTTCATTTTTTCAGCCGTTTTTGCGCCTACACCAAAGAATTTTTGAATCGGGAGCTCTTCTAAAAACGAAAGGGCCTGATCTGGCATAATGGTCTTTTGCCCGTTGGGTTTGTTTATGTCTGAAGCTACTTTGGCTAGAAACTTATTAATAGAAATTCCAGCAGAAGCTCGGAGCTGGGTGCGTTCAAAAATCTCTGCTCGTATTTGCTTGGCGATTTTGGTGGCTGTTTCAATGCCTTTTTTATTCTCGGTTACATCTAAATAGGCTTCATCTAATGAAAGAGGCTCTACTAAGTCTGTATATTCATAAAATACTTCGCGAATTTCTTTGGAGACGGCACTATACTTTTCAAAGTTGGGTTTTACAAAGATGATATCAGGACACTTGCGATAGGCGAGTGCAGAAGACATGGCGGATCGAACACCATATTTACGTGCTTCGTAACTGGCTGCAGCTACCACGCCTCTTTCTCTAGAGCCTCCTACAGCAAGAGGCCTTCCTCTCAATTCAGGATTATCTCTTTGCTCTACGGAAGCGTAAAAGGCATCCATGTCTACATGAATAATTTTTCGGATATATTCAGGAGGGATCTCCATTTAGTAAACCAATAAGCGCAGTTCGGTCATTTCTTGAATGGCGTATTCAATGCCTTCTCTCCCTAAACCGGAATTTTTTATTCCTCCATAAGGCATTCCGTCTACTCTAAAACCAGGAACACCATTTGCAATTACACCGCCAACTTCTAAATTGTTGTAGGCGTACTCTAAATTTTCAGTATTATTCGTGTAAACACCTGTTTGTAAACCGTATTTGGAGGCATTTGCTTCCTTTACCGCTTCCTCAAAACTTTGTGTTTGTTCAATACTGGCAATAGGAGCAAAGGCTTCTTCTGCCATTATTTTCAGTTCATTCTTGGTGTTTGTGAATAAGGTGGGCGCGTAGAGATTGTGTATTTCATCCAGAATATGGCCTCCTGCTAAAAGAGTTGCTCCATTTTCTACAGCCTCTTTTACCCAAGTATGGATGCGCTTTAAATGGTTTCTATCTATAATGGGTCCTACCAATACTTCTTGCAGGTTGGGGTCTCCGCTTTTTAGGTTTTCTATTTCTTTCAGTAAAAGTGGAATGAGTTTATCGTATGTGGTACCCACTGCATACATTCTTTGAGTGGAAATACAGATTTGCCCAGCATATAGGTAGGAGCCAATAACGAGCTGTTTAGCTATTGTATTTAGCTCCGTTTTTTCATCGATAATCACGGCAGCATTTCCACCTAATTCTAAGCTCACACTTTTTTTATTGCAAATGCTTTTTAAGTGCCAACCTACTTTGTCGCTTCCGGTAAATGATAATTTGGCAATTCGATCATCTTTAACCAATTGTTCAGCTTCAGGAACAGCGCATATTGCTACATTGTATACTCCAGCCGGATAATTTGCGGTTTTAATTAGGTCTGAAAATGCAAGACTAGTAAGGGGGGCTTGAGGTGGAGGTTTTACAATTACGGAGCATCCACAAGCTAAAGCCGGAACTACTTTGTGCAATAAGAGGTTTAAAGGAAAGTTAAACGGTGTGATGCATAAAACGATACCTATTGGAAAGCGTTTTACGAAAGCCTTTTTGCCTTTGCCGGCATCATAATCAACATCTACTTCTTCTTTAAAATCTTGAGCCGCTATTTTACAGCCAATGGCAATAGTAGTTAAGCAGCGATTTAGTTCTGCTTCTGCATAGGATCGGGGTTTTCCGGCTTCTTGAATAATGAGTTCTATAAACTTGCTTTTTTGCTCCAATAGCAAGTCGTGGAGCTGCTGTAAGTGATGCGCCCTTTTTTCAGGTGTCCAAGTTTTAAGTTCTTTAAATCCGGTTTCAGCTGCATGAATAGTTTCTTCGGTTTGTTTACCCGTTAAATACGAAATTTCAGCTAAAAGAGATTGATTGTATTTGTGATACACTTTTAGGCTGTCTGATGATCGGCCTGATATCCATGTATTTCCAATAAAACTTTGATTTTTAATCATAATCCCAAGGATACAACTCTGTGAAGTTAGAACTTAAACCATCAAAGATAGACTACCCTAAAGATAAATGGAATATTGTTTGGCTGCTTTGCTCTATTCGTAAATAAAGTGAAGTTATACTGGATTTTTGCTAGTAAAACTCTCTACATTAGCAGCTCATAAATGCTATCAAAAAAGAGTAAATACGCTATAAACGCGCTGGTTTATTTGGCCAGAAGATATCAGGAAGACCCCTCCATTAAGGTTCAGGTGTCTGAGATATCCGCGAAAAAGAATATCCCCAAAAAGTTTTTGGAAAATATTTTACTAAACCTAAAAAACAATGGGATTTTAGGAAGTAAAATGGGTAGAGGAGGAGGCTACTATTTACGCAAACCACCTTGGGAAGTAAACTTGGCGGAGGTGTATCGAATTTTTGATGGGGCTATTGGTTTGTTGCCTTGCGTTACCTACAATTATTATGAAAAGTGTGAGGAGTGCGAGGATGAAGAAACCTGTGGAATTCGCAAAGCCATATTGGATGTACGAAATAGCACTGTTGAAATTCTAAAGAAAAACACCCTCGAACAAATTGTTTTGCTTGAGAATGAGGAGAGGGAAGCGGGCTTAAATCCAGAAAAATAAACCTCAAGAGAGTTTTACTTAAACTCCCTTTCAATTTCCATGTTGATGTTCTACTGGTTTTTCTTGATCACTCTCAAGGTGTTACCTTCTTTGTCTTTTACAATATAAAGTCCTTCCGCTTGATTAGATAAAGAAATTGAATTCACATTTTCCGTTTTTTCAATCAACCGCCCGTTTGTATCGTAAACCATATAATCTCCATACTGGTTAAAGTTTACCACATCTGTAGATGGGTTTGGAAAGGCTTTGAGTGTGCCGGCATTTAGGGGCTCATCTAACCCAATTCCGATCCCGATTTCATAAATGGTAATGGTTCCACTTATTTCATTTCCGGTAATTAAAAGTGCAATACCGGTAGGACTTTCGCTTGCGGGTATAAATACAATAGATTCTGTACCCAAGTCTCCAGCATCTGTATTGTCTGCAGTTACGTTAAAATCACGATTTAGCTCATACATCACAAATTGTGGATTGGTAGGGTCGCTGATATCGTAAATCATAATGCCTCCCATGCGTTCTAAACCAACAAAGGCGTATAAAACACCATCTACTTCACCCGTGGTAATCGCTTCGGGCTCTGGTCCTTTATCGTCACTTCTATCTTTATAGGAGTTATTGTCGTTATGGTTAGAGTTGAAATTATTTGGATAAGCTGTAGCAATGGTTTGTTCAAAATCATCACCACTATCCCAAATAAGCGTAAGACTATCTGACCAAATACTAAAAGAACGCGTACCGAAAGTAAAAAGAGAATCGATCAACCCATCTCCATTATTGTCTCCCATAGAGGTGGTAACATTTAGTCTTCCTAAAACATTATCGGTTGCTAATAAGCCAGAATTTGGAAATTTAGCGGGGTCTAAGACTTGTGTTTTAACTCGAGCTTCTTCATTATATGCAGTATAAGTGCGGCTATCTCCTTCGTTGGCACTAGCTATGTACGTTTGTCCGTTTACATCAAAAGCTGTAATCGCATCGGGTTGGAACATTCCCAAAAGGCGAGGGTAAGTAGCAATATCAATACTTGGGTTTACATCTGATGCATCAATTCCATTTCCACTAATGCCTCTGTCGATATACCCCAGACCTATTACAGTATCTATTGTATTGGTATTGATGTCAATAACCATAATTGCATTATTCTCTTGGAGACTTACGTAGGCCTTAGATAAATCGCTTTTTACCGTTATATATTCCGGCTCTAAGTCTTGAGATACTTTTTGTTGCCCGTTATTCCCGTAAATACGGATTAATGGGTGAATGGCTTGAGAATCTAAAGGGGTAAAGGGAATGGTAATTACGCTGGATTGGGTGATGTTATTTACACCGAAACTTAAATCAATAACGCTAATAGATCCTGCTGGATCACTGGTGTAGTCGTCTGTGGGTTCTCCTTCATTGGCAATCATTACTTTGTTTCCTCCAGGTGTAAAAGTGATCATGTCTGGTAATGGACCAACAGATAGTTGGTTTTGAAAAACGCCATCTTTATCAAAGAAAACTACTTTTCCGCTGGTTTGGGGTGAGCTGCCTTCTCCCACCACTGCTACTGTGCCAAGATTTACATCTACACTATTTACTTTGGTCATGTAGGGAGAAAGGTCTACGCTGGCAATAAGTTGTGGTTTTGTAATGTCATCTAAACCTAAAATTTCTAGTTGATTTAAACTGCCATTGGTAGAGTATAGGCGCTTAGTGGTTCTATCCCAAGCCAGAATTTCTGTTCCACCATCATTAAAGATATTGGTTTTATAAGTCCTAGCCTTTACTAGCGGAATTTGAGCTTGACTGGAAAAGCAGGCTAATAAAATGATGGAGATAAATAGCTGTTTCATTTTGGATAGTTAGATGTTCTACAAACAGGGTTCGAATATACCCGTAAACGATCTATTGTGCAACGGGCTTTTTATAAGCGTTACGTAAAACTTAGCGATCAGAACGATACACCTACTCCAAGGTAAATATTTCGAGGAGCGGATGGGATAATTCCTGGGCCTGGATAGCCTATTGCTCTTCTGGTGAAATAGGTGTTATCGGTAATATTATTTACGCCAAATTCCGTTCTCAACCATTTGTATTGATATTCTGCAGAAAAATCTAAAACCCAGTAAGCCGGAATCACACCAAAAATACCTGTAGAAGAAGTTTCTGCATTGGTGGCATCCGAAAACTGAGAAGAGAGGTAGGTAAATTGAACGGAGGCCTTAAAGTTTTTATAGGAGGAGTTGATTCCAGTTTTAAAATTCCAATCGGGCACATACTCTACTTTATTACCTTCAATAGCGGGCTCAATAGAGTTGAAATACTCGCCTTGAATATGAGAGAAGTTTATGAATGTACTTAAGCCTAAGTTTGATTTTAAACCCAACAGAGTAATCCAATCTGCCTCTACATAGGTTTCTATACCTGCAATAAGTGCATCGGCCACATTAGTGGTGTATCTGATAATTCTAACATTTCCCAAATTGTCTGTAACTGTTCTTACAACGCTGCCAATTTTCTGATTGTAGCTTAAAGCAAACAGCCCTGCATCCAAACGAATTCCGTCAAATAAAGTACCTCTTGTTCCCAGCTCTACATTAAAGCCTTTCTCATCTTGGAGATTTGGATCAATATCGTAGGCAATGGCAGCCACTCTTAAATTATTAAAGGTGATGGCTCTGTAGTTTTGAGAGAAGTTCCCATACAGTTCCAAGCCATTTTTAAAGGTGTAGCTACTCCCAATCCCTACTAACAAAAGCGATCTGTTATTGGAACGATCTTCGGTGGTAACGCTGTCTAAAACTACTTCTCCTGTTAGGGGTATGCGGATGGAACTGTCAAAAAAGCCTTGCGCATTGGTGTGTATGTTTTCAAAACGAATACCGGGTGTAATGCTGAAGTTTTCAGTGATATTAAAAATATTTTCTGAGAAGAGCGCGAGGTTTGTACTTGGAAAATTATAATCTGAAAGCAGGTTTCTGTCTTCGGTTACAAAACTGAAGTTAGCGTCAGAATCATCGCTGCCAAAGCCCTGTTGCTTTTCGGTAAAACCTCTGTAGGCTCTAAAGCCAACTAAAAATGCAGAGGGTTGAGAATTAATACGATACTTATGAAGTAGCCTGGTTTCATTACCAATATTTTGATAAAAATCTACAATTAAATCACGATTGGCGAATTCCGGACCATCCTGACGAGATGGAATTTGAATAAAACCAAGGGCTTTGCGATTTCCTACCAAAGCAAAGTTGCGCATATTCAATACGGTTTTACTGGAAAAATCATAGTCCAATACGATAGAGGCTAAATTCCAATCTACGGTAAACCAGTTTCGCGTTCTTAAGGATTGATAAGGATCTTCTTCAAATTGAACATCGGTAAGTCCTCCAGCTTGCTGAGCCAAGTATTCCATATGGGTAAACTCTGCAGATACTTTTAGGCGCTCGGAAAACTGGTATGCCAAACGCAAATGGGCGGTAAGGTTATAGAAATCGGTATTTGGGCGGTTGCAACTGCCGCTTCTATGATTCACAAAGGCATAGTAGTTTAGCTTTCCTATTTGACCGCCTACATCGTTAAAGGTGTTAAAATGACCAACGCTGTTATAGGTGTTCATTGTAGAAAAACTAATTTTTTGATTGGGGTTTCCCTTCTTGAGTTTTAAGTTAACCATCCCCCCAAACTGAGTGCCATATTGCAAAGAGGCTGCTCCTCTTACAATCTCTATTTTATCAATGGCTTGCATGGGTGGAGCGTAATAACTCTCTGGATATCCCAGTGCATCAGCCGCCATATCGTATCCATTTTGGCGAGTATTAAAATTTGAGGTTCTGTCTGGGCTTAAGCCTCTGGCGCCAATGCCTAATTGTAATCCAGCACAATCACTTTCCCAAATGGTTGCACCTGGCACGGTAGCAAAAATTTGCCGAGCATTGTTGCTGCTCTTGTTTACTACCGCATTTTTCAGATCAATAACTTCATTTTTTTTGGAGGCGTAAATGGCAGTTCCTTCAATGGATTTTAAGCGAAGGGTGGAAGAAGTACTTGTTTTACGATCCTGCACTTCTATTTGGTTGAGAAGCTCTTGTTTGTTTTTAAGAGAAATGTTGAGTTGCTCTTGAGTTTGTTTAAAGACAATCTTTTTCGATTGAGATGCATACCCAAGGGCACTAATTACAATTTCAATATTCCGAGGGACATTCTTGAGCTCATATTCTCCGTTTTTGTTGGTAAATGTTCCAATGGATAGGTTTTCAACGCGAATATTTGCTTCAGGAATACCCTGTCCCGTGTTATCGGTTATTTTTCCGGATAAGGTAAATTGAGCTTGCCCATTCTGGATAAATAGAAGGAAAGAGAGAATAAACCATATGTGTTTCAACTTATTCATCCGACAGGATCCAGAATTTGGGTGCAAAACTATCTTCTATCTTGGTTAAATCTACATCTGGATCAATAAATCTTTTACTTCCTTCTGTTTGTAGGTTTACAAATGCATCGGCATAAATTTCAGGGTTTTTAATGCCTTCTTTTTGATATTCTTTTTCTAAAAAATGAGCGAATTGTAAAATGAGATCTGCTTGAGTACCCAATTGCTTTTCCTGATTGGGAGTTAAATAGTCTGCGGGTTGAATTTCTCCTCGATTGCCGGTCGCGGGATCTACAATACGGTAGGTTACATATCCAGCTTTTTCCATAAGCATTACTCTCCAGCTAAGTCGATAGCCTTGTTCTGTCCAAAACAGCTTACCAGGATATGCTAAAAATCGCCAAGGCCAAAGAATTTGCCAAGCTAAAAACAAGTAAATGGAGTATTTGAAAAAGCGGGGAAGAGTGAGTATTGATTTTTCGGCTGTTGAGGTTTTACCAAAAATGAACGATAAAAAATTCAGAATCTTTTGATGAAAAGTGTCTGAAAAGAAGATAAGCGTGCAAAAAATCATTACCCAGGGAAAAACACCAATGGGAAATAGAATCCAGGTAAGAATATGAAAAGCAACAACGGCTGTAAAAGCGAAGGGTCTTGTTTTTTTATTCCAAAGAAAGAAGGGGATGCTAAGATCATAAGCAGCACCAAACCAGCTAAAAAAATAGGCTACCCATGTGTAATCTAGTAGCCACCCAATTATGGGTGTATCAGCTTTAGCCGGTAACCAAACCTTTAAAGGCATAGCCTCTAAAAGCCAATCGGGATTAATTTTAGCCACTCCTGCGTAGAAATAAACCAAAGCGATCAACAATCGGAGAACCATTACGTACCACAAGTTTCCTACTGAAATAGGCTTTATTCCTCGCCATTTAATATCCAAAGAGCTCATTCTATGCGCGGGTAGGAATATGAGTATGAACGAAACTAGGCTAACAAAATAGTAGTGATTCAAATAATTGGCAACATCTAAAAGCTCAACGTAGGTAAAGCAAAGAAAAAAAAGGGAGGCACTAAATCGGTAAAATAAGCCAAGCGCTATGCCAATGGAGCCAATAATCATTAAAGAGAAAACAGCGTACATCCCGAAGGGAGAGAACACCTCTACCCATTCAAAACCATAATATTTAAAATGAAATTGTGGTGCTATATATAAGTCGTTGATCCAGCCTTTTAACCAAAAGCGAAGCGTAGCAAAAAGCATTAAGCAACCAAAAATAATCCGGAATACCGCTAGTGGTGCTAAGCTTATGCTATTAATTTCTGACTTCACTTAATTTGGATCAATCTCCATCGTTATCTTGATAGGTGATGAGAACGCCTAAGGCAGATGGTAATTCGGTTTTGAGTAAAACCACGTTTTGTTGAATAGAAGTGTAAGCTGCATCTACTTCCGTCTGATGGAGATCTACAGCCGAGCTAAAAGGCGTTGGTATTTGGTTGATGTCTTCAATAGCTTCTCCTAACCTGAGGAATATAAGTTCTGCTAAAGGCTCTCCCAAGCTTGTGGTTCCAAGTTCTACTAAATAATCGTCTAAACTCAATCCATCTTGAGAACCATCAAAGTGAATGCCTTTGTAAAAATTGCGAATAGCTTCGCAGTTGGTTGCCGCTAATGCCATGCTTAGGTTTGATGCAAAGTAGGCTTCACTCGCTTTTGGATAGGTTCTGCCTAAGGTTTTTTTGCCTGCAGGGAATCCAATTTTTGCATTTTTAATCAACTCGTAATCTTTATTCATGGCGTTAACGAGTTGCCCTAATGAGCTTCCAATATCAGTACCAGAGGCGGTTATAAAGTCATTGCGATAAGCGTTCCATCCATCTAAATTTTGTTGAGATAGATCCTTTATTTCATCTACAACGGCATTAAGGTATACCAAATGCTCTGCTGCTTGGCTACCACGCCAAACATCAACATTCAACCCATACAATAGGTAGTCAAGTGCAGGGAACCCTTTAGCGTCAATGTTTTCCGCAGATCCTAAGTTGGTGCCTCCTAAAGCAATATTGCTTAGGACTTGATTGGTATCCGTAGGGTAAGTGTTTAAAGAAGCTCGTAAAGAGATGTTTTCTGAAGGCCCAATTTCAAAAGGCTTAATCCTTTGGAGGCTATGGTAAGCTTCTTTGAACCGAGTTTTCAGCACTCCAATATTAGCGGAGTCTGGGTTTTGAGAAAAAGCAGATGTGGCCATTTGAAGAGAACGGGAGTGGTTCTTGAAATCTTCAAAAGCAGGTTGTAAAATATGGTCATACCAATTTTCAAGCATAGCTTTTCTGTCAAAGTCTACTTTGCCATCACCGCTATCATCATCACTACAAGAATAAAGAAGTGTTCCGGCTAAAATGAGCGGAACACTTCTTTTGCAAAATCCAATAAGCTTATTTATCATCATATTTTATAAAGCATCTTTTACTGCATCAAAGCCATAGGCGGTAGATAGCATATCTCTAACCGCATTGATGTCTGCTATAGAAATCGTATATAAGTTGGTGAAGTAAGTATCTAGAATATCGTTCTGAATTTGAGCGTCAGAAAGCTTTTGTTCTGGATTAAATTTTAAATTCCAGATAAAAGCATAGGCTTCAGAAAGTTCGTGCATTCTAAGGGCATCATCTGCAAAGTTCGTTTTGGCATCATTCAAGTAATGAATAGCAGTAGCAGCACTAACTTTTTCCCAATTGGTTCTAATTTCAGCAATCGCTTCATCTCTATCTTCATAATCCTTTCGACCAATGGCGTCTCTTCCTTTAATAAAAGAAGTCATTAAGGTTTTGTTCAGTCCTAAAACATCATCTCTACCGTTGGTGTACTTGGCCCAAAAACGGTCGTAGTCTTCTCCACTCGTGTACGTAAATCCATCGGATGCAAAGTTGATGGGTACACCAAAGTAACCAAAGGCCTCATCCCAATGATGTTGCATATCTGTTCCTTTTCCTTCGTTTACCGTTTCGTTATCTACATTCATTTTACCATCACCAAAGTAAATTTCAGTGGCTTGGTAGTAGAAAACAGCCCCCATAGCTCCTTTCTCAATTAACTGAATGTGTTCAATTCCATTTTCGTCAAATAAATAGGCTTTAGATCCACTATTGCTGGTCACCACTCCCGCTGTTCCGTTGCTACCAGCTGTTGTGCTTTTACTAGCTGTTTCTATTGCAGTAAACCAGTTTCCGAAGCTACTCTGTACATCAGGGCTTACTTTGTCTCCAAGTTTTTTAGTAGAACCAGCAAGACTTGGATTATCCCAAGTATACCCAGAGTTTAAAAACATATTTTCAAGAGTTGTTTTGTCTAGAGCTGCTCCGTTATTAGCGGTTTTCATGTAGGTGGTAATTTCAGACAACATGTCTAAGCGGTTTTCTTGCCCAGTGTAACTTACATTCTCGAAGTTGTAGGTTTCGGGTAAGTTTATGGTGGGTTGAGTAATAGTTGCATCATCATCTTTACTGCAAGATGCTAGTAAAAACGTAAAGGAAACAAGGGTTAGCGTGAAGCGTTTCATATATTAATTTTATTTAGACTCGTTTAAAATAGTGAGGCAAATGTAATGGGTGGAATGGTTCTAAACAAGCTTGTTTAGAAAAAATCTAAATAAAATTAACTGATGATTATTGGCCTTTAATAGAGGTTTGTAATAAAAGGAAAAGCCGCTGTTGAAAGCGGCTTTTTAAAAGGATATTGTAACGGTTTTAGAAATTTATGTCTACGTAAAATATAAGGGTTCCTCCAAAGTTTACCCAGTTTAAATCAACGGAGGTTGCGCTTCCGCTGCATCCAATAGCCGGTAAACTTGCACCTGGGTTGAGTGTTCCACAAGTCCCGTAAAAGTGTTGTACCGCAAATGGGGTAGAATATATCACTTCAATATTGGCTACATAGCCTCCTGGGCATGGCGAAGCAACCGTGATGTTGGTTTGTGGGGGAACGGTGTAGTTAGAACTAACGAAATTATTACATCCGCATTCCCAATCAATGTTTACATCGGTGGGGCAGAAGTCTGCATTTGCAAGAACGGCCACTTGTGCGCTGGAGGTTTGAGCATACAAAAAGCCCACTAGGCAAAAAGCCAAGATTTTTAATGTTTTCATAATTAGAGTTTTAAATGAATCAGTAAGGTAGTGAAAAGAGCTATGCACTTTACGCAGTATTTTTTCCTAACTGAAACTCTAATATGAGTCTAAGTCTATTTTATTTCTTGAATGGCCTCTTTTGCAGCGTTCAGCGTAAAGGAAATGTCTTCTTGTGTAAGAGCGTTAGATAAAAACCAACTTTCATAGGCAGATGGAGGAAGGTATACCCCACGATTCAACATTCCATGAAAGAAGTTTTTAAAGTATGGATTGTTTCCAGTTCCAGCCGATTCAAAATCCACTACCGGTGTATCCGTAAAGTGTAAACTTATCATCGAACCAATACGGTTGATTTGATAAGGTAAGCCTGAATCGGTCATAATGCTTTGCAAGCCTTCATGTATCGTTTGGCATTTTTGATCCAGTTCAGTATACACTTCAGGATGATCTTTAAGGTGTTGCAAAAGGGTTAGTCCTGCAATCATAGCAATAGGGTTTCCAGAAAGTGTTCCCGCTTGATAAACAGGCCCGGTGGGTGCTACACATTCCATAATTTCTTTTTTACCTCCATAGGCACCTACAGGCATCCCGGCACCAATTACTTTACCATAAGTAACCATGTCTGCTTGGATGTTTAAAGTGCTTTGAGCACCGCCAAATCCTAAGCGGAAACCAGACATCACTTCATCAAAAATGAGAACGATCCCTTCTTTTGTGCAGATTTCACGAATCCCTTCCAAAAAACCGGGCTGAGGCAGAATGCAACCCATATTGCCTGGAATGGGCTCAATAATTAAAGCGGCAATTTCTCCTTTATTGGCTTCAATCAAGGTTTTAACACTATCTAAGTCGTTGTAATTGGCAAGTAAGGTGTCTTGTGCAGTTCCTGGCGTAACCCCTGGGCTATCTGGATAACCTAAAGTAACGGCACCACTTCCTGCTTTAATGAGGAATGAATCTCCATGACCGTGATAATTGCCAATAAATTTGATGAACTTACTTTTTCCGGTGTACCCTCGAGCAATTCGAATGGCGCTCATAGTAGCTTCTGTACCTGAGTTCACCATCCTTACTCGGTCCACAGATGGAATATTATCGCAAATGATCTTAGCTACTTCAATTTCAAGTTCTGTAGGTGCACCAAACGAGGTAGAATCCATTACTTTTTCTTTAATGGCTTCAACAACAGGTTCAAATGCATGCCCCATGATCATAGGTCCCCAAGAAGCGATATAATCGATAAAGCGATTTCCGTCTTCATCATATAAATAGGCGCCTTTGGCTTTTTTAATGAATATGGGAGTTCCTCCAACGGATTTAAAAGCGCGTACAGGGGAATTTACACCACCGGGGATGTATTCTGATGCTTTTTTAAATAACTCTTTGCTTCTTGAAGTATCCATGAAATATGAGGTTTTTAATTGGTGCAATTATACTAAAGGTGTTTGAGTGGTTGGTATACAATCCCTCTAAATTATGCGTGTTTCTAAAAATAAAAAAAGAGCATCTTTTTTTGAAAAGATGCTCTTTCTGTTAACGAGATTATGCTAAGCTATTATTTTAAAAGCTTTTGCGCTTGAATGAGTTGTCCGTTGGGCTTGTGAATGCTTAATACATAGATGCCCTTTGGTAGTTGATCTACCGAGATGGTAGCTTGGTTGTCTATGTCTAAAACTTGGTTAATCACCATTTTGCCAGATGAATTATAGAGTTTCACGCGAACGGGTGTTTCAAGGTTTATGAGTGACTTAATCGTGATGTCATTTTCCATAGGATTAGGATAAACATCGAACTGAGTTCCTTCTTCTGACGCGTTGGTTAAATCATACATATTTGTATTTATGCCATGATCCGCAGAAGGAGCGTTTTTATGTCGCCCGGTTGAGGTACTCGTGCCTTTGTCATCATCGCTATCCACTTTGTCAGGATCTATTTCATCAACTGGTTTATCCACCACTTTTGGAAGTTGTGCTACTAAAGTATCAAATTCCCAAACAGGATTATCAGGGTCACAGCAATCCCAGGAGATGCTCATCTCATGGCGTTTAGCCTTTCCGCTTGCGAGAAGATTTGCCCAAAATCCAGGTTGCGTATACGTAGAGATTAGTATACCGGCATAGGGTACAGTTCCTGGCCCCCAGCCTCCTGTGCTAGTATCTATAGCGCTACTACCTGGGGCAGGGTTAGCAATGTAAGCCACTACACCTTTCCAAGAACCAGAACCTTTGGTGTTTGCTAAACCACTAATGGAGAAACCATCATTGTAAGTACCACCACCGGGTGCTGTGCCAGTGGTTCCAGAAGTATTTGCTCCTGCAGCAACTGGCCATATTTCGTAATATTTTTTATCAATATTAAGTATGTTTCGAGGTGGCCTGCACTTATCCTTTTTTACTTTAAGATCTACTTCTTGAATAATCCATCCCCCATTGGCTCCGGGATTATCTACTTTGAATTTAACATACCAGCCAAAACTATCGCATTTTTTGTTGGATACTTCTACGGTGGTAATTGAAACTGAGCTAAAGGTTTGCCCATAAGATTGAATCGAAACGCTTAAAAGAATTCCTATCCATAAAAGAGTAAAGTTGCGCACTAAGTCGCAGATTTTGTGTTGAGTAAAATGTTTCATTTTGAGTTTGATTTAATCGTTAACTCTCTAATATACAGAAAATTAAAACGCGAGTCAACCTCTAGTGAATGAGTTTTCGGGATTTATACCGATTTTAGATACTCAATAATATCTTTCACAAAGTAGGTAGCGATAAGGTTTGCCCCAGATCTTTTTATGGCAGTGAGCGATTCCACCATAGCTTCGGTTTCATTAAGCCAGCCCTTTTCTGCGGCTGCCTTAATCATGGCGTATTCGCCACTTACATGGTAAGCGGAAACGGGCACAGGTGATATTTGAGCAACAGCTCTGATAACATCCAAATAAGCCATAGCAGGCTTCACCATTACAATATCTGCTCCTTCTTCTATGTCAAGCTGCGCTTCTTTAACCCCTTCTATGAGGTTGGCCGGATTCATTTGATAGGTTTTTTTGTCGCCAAAACCAGGTGCAGAGTCTAAAGCATCTCTAAAAGGACCGTAAAAACAAGAAGCGTATTTGGCGCTGTAAGCCATAATACCTGTATTTATAAAGTTGGCTGTATCCAATGCGATACGAATGGCGCCAATGCGTCCATCCATCATATCACTTGGAGCTACCATATCTGCTCCAGCTTGAGCATGCGAAATAGCCATTTCACAAAGCACTTCTACGGTTTCGTCATTGAGGATTTCATCTCCTTCTACAATACCATCATGTCCGAAAGAAGAGTAAGGATCGAGAGCAATATCACTCATAAGGCAAATCTCAGGCACAGCTTCCTTAATCGCTCTAATGCCTCGTTGCATTAAACCTTCTGGATTTAATGCTTCTGTACCTTCATTATCTTTTAACGCATCCGCAGCTTTTGCAAAAAGTAAAGCCGATTGAACACCCATATTTGAGAGCTCTTTCACTTCTTGGATTAAAAGATCAAGGCTATAGCGATAGTAACCTGGCATCGACCCAATTTCTTCCTTTATGTTTTCACCGTCAATTAAAAACAGAGGTGCAATAAAGTCGGAGGGATGTAGGCGTGTTTCTGTAGCCATTTCTCTAATGGCTGCCGTAACTCTTAATCTTCTGGGACGAATATTCATGCGATCCAGTCTTTCGGGGTTTGTAATACTTTAATTAATTTTTCTTCTGCAGAGCCTTCCATAGGTAGGTGATTGTAATCCCAACGCACTCGTGGAGGGAGGCTCATTAATATGCTTTCTATCCGGCCATTGGTTTTTAAACCAAACAAGGTTCCTCTATCGTGAACGAGGTTGAATTCTACGTATCTACCTCTTCTAATCTCTTGCCAGTAGCGATTTTCTTCTGTCCAATCTATATTCATCCTCTTTTCTACAATAGGTAGATAAGAAGGTAGAAAAGAACGCCCCATGTCCATGTTAAAGCGCATCCAGTCTTCAGAGCTTTTTTCTTCGTTGGCCCTTAAATAATCGTAAAAAGTTCCGCCAATACCACGGCCTTCATTTCTATGATGGTTTCTAAAGTAAGTGTCGCACTTGGCTTTGAATTCTGGATAGAGGTTTTCTCCATGTTTATCGGCCACTTCTTTTTGAGTTTGATGGAAATGTATTGCATCTTCCTCAAAAAGGTAATAGGGTGTAAGATCTGATCCACCACCAAACCAATTGTCTACAATTTCTCCTTTTTCGTCATACATCTCAAAATAACGGAAGTTAGCGTGAGTTGTAGGAACAAAAGGATTTTCAGGGTGGATAACCAAAGAAAGACCACAGGCAAAAAACGAATCGCCATCGGTTTTCATATTCTTTTTTAAGGCTTCTGGCATCTCTCCATGCACCGTTGAGATGTTTACTCCACCTTTCTCAATTATATTTCCATTGCCTATTACTCGGGTTCTACCGCCACCGCCACCAGGCCTTTCCCATTTGTCTTGCTCAAACTTAGCTTTACCATCAATTTTTTCTAAGCCAGCACAGATTTCATCCTGAAGCTCATGAATGTATGCGGTAAACTGCTCGCGCATTAGCTGTAGTTTTTAATGGTATTGATAAACGCTTTCGCGTGATCCACAGGTACATTTGGTAAAATACCATGTCCAAGGTTAGCGATGTATCGATACTTTCCAAAATCGTCAACCATTTGCTTGGCAAGTTTTTCAATTTCAGGAATAGGAGATAGCAAACGGGCTGGATCAAAATTACCTTGAAGAGTAACTTTATAGTTGGTAAACTCACGTGCCATATGCGGTGTAATTGTCCAATCAACACCAAGAGCTGAAACGGGCATGCTGCTCATTTGCTCTAAAGCAAACCAGCAACCTTTTGCAAAGGTAATTACCGGAGCGTGCGTGTGCAATTCATCCACAATTTGACGGATATACTGCAATGAAAAAGTTTCATAATCCATAGGAGATAAAAGCCCTCCCCAAGAATCAAATATTTGAACAACATCTGCACCACTGGCCGCTTTTTCTTTTAAATATGCAATAGTGGCTTTCGTAATTTTTTGCAATAATAAATGGGCCGCTTCAGGTTGTGTATAACAGAAAGATTTGGCTACATCAAAGGTTTTGCTGCCTTTACCTTCTACCATGTAGCAGAAGACGGTCCATGGTGAGCCGGCAAAACCAATCAAAGGAACTTCATTTGCCAATGCATCTTTGGTCATTTTTAAGGCCTCATATACATAGCTCAATCTATCTTTCACATCAATATCTGGAATAGCCTGAACTTGCTCCATGCTTCGGATAGGATTCGGTATAACCGGTCCTGTTCCTGGTATCATTTGTACCTCTACATCCAAAGCTTGTGGAATAACTAAAATATCCGAAAAGATGATGGCAGCATCTACACCTACTTGGTTTACAGGCATTATCGTTATTTCGGTAGCAAGTTCGGGTGTTTCGCAACGCTCGAAGAAGCTATGTTTTTCCCTTAACTTTCTAAAATCAGGTAGAAAACGTCCAGCTTGGCGCATCATCCAAACAGGTGGACGGTCAATTTTTTCACCTTTTAACGCTTTAAGTAAAAGGTCGTTTTTCAATTGGGTCATTTTGTGAAATGTTCTATTACTCTATCTACTACAGAAGCTATAGAAGGCTCCTTCGCTTCTATACGTTTATTGTCACACCTAAAATGAATCGCTTCGGAAGTGGTTGCTCCGATGCAAAAGGTGGGTATTTTTGGATTAATTTTATTCTTCTTAAAAAAGCTGTAAACCGCAGTTGGGGAAAGAAAAATAAGGCCATCAAAAGCAGCTGTTTCCACTTCATGATGTACTAAATCCGTTTTGTAAACTATTTCTTTATGTACTTGAATGCCTTTGCTTTCTAAGTACTCAGGCAAGTCGTCTAAAGACTTGTTTCCGCAGAAAAAGTCAACAGATTTAACATCTTTATTTCGAGCAATGATTTGTGCAAGGCTGATGGCATTTCCTGCTCTGGCACTAGCTTTAATTCCAAAATCAACTAGCATTTCCGTAGCTCTAACGCCAACGGTAAAATTCTTTTTTGATTCTAGTTTAACAGGTCTGCACTGATTCAATTTTCCTAGACTGAAAACTGAGTTTTTGCTTGTGAAAATTCGTGCTTGAGAATCTGGATTGTTCAGTTTTTGATAAAAGCTATCTTCATCAAACTCCAGCTTTACATCAATAAAATCTTTTTGCCAAACGGTGATGCCAGCTTCCTCTAGCTTATGGCTTAACTCACCATCTAGAGTGCGGGTTGAAAATATTAAGGGCTTTCCGTTTTTATCAGGCATTCTTTATATTTAACATGATCTCTCTTCCTCCTTTATCTAAAACTTTCTGCGCGGCTTCTATACCTAGGTTCTCAGATTCGTTTAATGAAATAGAGTCTTCAAATATAACCTTGCTAGCGCCATTCAGTTCAAACACACCGGCTTTAAAATGAACTTTATTTTGTTCAATTCGTGCTAAAGCTCCAACAGGAGCAGAACAGCCACCCTCAACGGTTCTTAAAAAATCACGCTCAATCTTTGTTTCGGTAAGGGTGGCAGTATGGTTCAACTTTTTTAAAAGTTCAACAATATCTGTGTCTTCGCTGCGGCAAGCTATCGCGATGGCACCTTGAGCAGGTGCAGGAATCATCCAATCTAAAACCACATGATTCTTTGGTAAAATATTTATTCTTTCCAAACCTGCCTTTGCGAAAATGGCACCATCCCAATCATTATCCTTAAGTTTTTGAAGTCTGGTTTGAATGTTACCTCTTAAGCCGGGGTTTTCGTGCTTTGGAAACCTAGATTTCCATTGCGCGACTCTCCGGATACTACCTGTCGCAATTTTTGCAATTTCTTCCTCGGCAAAAGATGGTTGATTATTGTAAACCAAAATATCTTCAACCGCTCCACGCTGCAATACAGCAGGTAAGGCAATACCTTCAGGAGCTTGGGTAGGATAATCTTTTAGGGAGTGAACGGCAATATCTACTTCGCCATTCAATAAAGCATCATCCAGAACTTTAGTGAAAATTCCGGTGCCGCCAAATTGGTTTAACGGTGTTGTAAGATCTTTATCTCCAGGAGATTTAACATAAATAAGGCTGGAGTCTTGTCCAATATTATGGAGCAAATTTTGGACAGTGGTTGCTTGCCATACTGCCAGTTTACTGTCACGAGTACCAATTCGCATAAGTGCTAGGCTACATTATGTTCTGAGAGCTCAAATATATGATGAATCGCTCGAAGATCGTTAGGTGTGTCTTGCCCACTTTTAAGCTGGCGAGCAAACTGACCGGTAATCTTATTCAATAGCTGACTGGCTAATATTTCAGCGTGTTCAGCATTCAGATCTGGATATTTTTTGAGTATATTCTGTACCTCTTTACTTTTCCAAGCTTCCATTTTTTGACGAACGGCTTGAATGGTTGGAGCTACTCTTCGGCTTTCTAACCAAATGTAAAACTCGGAGGTCATTTCTTTAATGATTTCTAAAGCTGCTGGAATTTCGTCTCTACGTTTTTGCGTGTTTTCTTCTGCAATTTGAGAAAGTTGATCTACATCCACTACTTCAAATGATGCCTTTTGATAGACTTCGGTGTGCACATTTCTTGGTACACTTAAATCGAGCACCAATCGCTTTTTATCGGTAATAAAATGCTCTGGCAATACGGTAGGTTTATCCGCTCCAGTGGCTACAATTACCACATCTGCATCATCAAGGCCGCTTTTTAAATGAGAAAAATCTAAATGTTTTACTCCAAAGCGTTGGGCTAAACGTTCTGCCTTCTCATCGGTACGGTTTATTAAAGTGATGTCTTTAATTCCGGTTTGGTTAATCAAGTTTTCGCAAGAGGTGCGTCCAATTTTACCTAAACCTAACAATACTACTTTGGGTGCTGCATTTTCTTCCTTGATGTATTTTTTAATACGCTGAACGGAGGCAAAAGCTACAGAAGCTGCACCTGAGCTCAATTGCGTATTGTTTTTTACTTTTTTAGAAGTTTGAACTGCATTATTTACCAATCTTTCCATGAAAGAGTTGGAAAATCCTTGTTCTTTAGCAAAGATGAAAGACTTTTTCAGCTGACCTACAATCTCAAAGTCACCTAGAATTTTAGATTCTAAACCTGAGCCTACTTTAAATAAATGCTCAATTGCTTCTCTGTTTTGCTTAATTTGCTGATATCTGTAATAGAACTCTTCTTTGTTGGAAGTGTGCTTACAGAAAAGAGAGATAATGTCTCTTGGACAATTTCCAAACGCATAGATCTCCGTTCGGTTACAGGTGGAAAGAACCATCATTCCATCTCCGCCTAGCTTTTTGTAGTCAAACATTAAATGACTTGTTTGCTGTTCGCTAAGACTAAATTTTTCCCTGATACCCACATCGGCATTTCTATGATCGATACCTACTAAGAAAAAATTGGAGAATGTACTTACCTGAAAATCTTTCATAATTTAATCTAAGGCAAAAATATCCCGTTTTAAAAATCAATAGTACCCCGATAAGTATAATTTATAACCTGATTCATTGAAATAAAGTATTTAGAGTCGTTCTAATTTGATCCTATTGTACCTTTGTGAAATAGCCTGTAAACACAGGTTTATCAGAACAGTTGAACCATTAAACTCTAACCATAAAAAAGAATGGAATTGAATTTTAAAATAGAATCCGATTCTAAAAATACCCCAAAAAATGAAATCAAAAATACCCGAATAAGTGACGGTGTTTTTATGGTAAAGGTTGCGAACAAGAATGAAGATAGTTTTCGGTTAAGAAGGGATATAGATCAAAGCTTGATACAGTTTTACTTTGCGGCTGAAGGTGGAGCCGAATTTCTATTTAATGCTGGAAATTATAAATTAAAGCTTGAGAAAGAGAAGTGTTTACTCTTTTATAATCCATTGATGGCTTTGCCGCTCGAGGTTGTCGTAAATCCTAAATCCAATTTAGTTTTTTTGTATATCACGGTAGAAAAGTTGCATCAACTTTTTGTTCAAGGAAGCGAGGAGATTGCTTTTTTGAATCCAGAAAACATCAACAAGAAATATTACGCAGATCGTCCCGTTCCACCTCTTATTGCTTTATCGGTTAGTCAGCTATTCCAAACCCGAATAAACGGGCCAGCTGTGGACGTTTTTGCAAAGGCAAAAGCTTATGAAATATTGGCTCTCTTCTTTAATAAGGAAGAAGGGATGGATGTAGAGCAATGTCCCTTTTTGAATGATGAACAAAACGTAGAAAAGATTCGTTTAGCCAGAAAGATTTTACTGGATAGAATGACGAGTCCACCTACTCTCAAGGATTTAGCGAAGGAGATTGCTTTAAATGAGTACCGTTTAAAAGAAGGTTTTAAAAACATATATGGGAAAACCGTTTTTCAATATTTGAACGATTACCGTTTGGATGTGGCTCGGCATATGCTAGATTCTGGATCGTTGAAAGTTAACGATGTAGCTTATCAAATAGGTTATACGAACCCAAGTCATTTTATAGCTGCGTTTCGAAAAAAGTTTGGAATAACTCCCAAAAAATATATTACCGGAAAAATTACATAGTATGGCCAAACAGGCAATGATATTAGTGAACCTTGGATCACCAGATTCAACAGATACAAAAGATGTAAAAAAATACCTCGATGAGTTTTTAATGGATGGGAGGGTTATTGACTTCCCTTATTTATTTAGAGCGCTATTGGTAAAAGGTATTATCTTAAATACGAGGCCTAAAAAATCTGCTGAGGCGTATAAAAAGATTTGGTGGGATGAAGGCTCACCTCTTATCGTGTTAAGCAAAAGACTTCAAGATGAAGTTCAAAAGCATACCGGAATCCCTGTAGGCTTAGGGATGCGTTACGGAAATCCATCCATCGAATTTGGAGTGGAAGAGTTGATAAAAGGAAATCCCGATTTGGAGGAGGTTTTGTTAGTTCCTCTTTATCCGCATTACGCTATGAGTAGCTATGAAACGGTAGTTGAAAAAACGAAGGATGTTCTCAAAAAGAAGTACCCAAAGCTCAGATTGAAGGTTAAAAAGCACTTTTTTAATGAGGAGAAGTATTTACAGATACTTTCCAATAGTATAGAGCCTTATTTGCAAAAAGAATATGATCATATTCTTTTTAGTTACCATGGAATTCCAGAGCGCCATGTTCGTAAATCTGATGTTACCCATGGTCATTGTTTAGCAAATGGGGAGTGCTGTAATACACCTTCTCCAGCTCACGAGTTTTGTTATAGACATCAAACTTTTGAAACCACCAAAAAGATAGTTGAGAAGTTGGGAATACCCAAAGAGAAGTATAGTACTAGTTTTCAGAGTAGATTAGGGAGAGATCCTTGGTTAACTCCCTTTACAGATAAGAATCTAGAGGAGATGCCTTCTAAAGGTATCAAAAAGCTATTGATTGTTTGCCCTGCTTTTGTTTCCGATTGCTTGGAAACAATTGAGGAAATAGGACAGGAAGGAAAGGAAATTTTCATGGAGCATGGAGGAGAAGAATTTGAGATGATCCCTTGTTTAAATGATCAAGAAGATTGGGCTAAGCTTGTGGCAGATTGGGGTGAAGAAGCTTTTAACACAGAGGCTTCGGTTTCCGTGTAGCTTTTCTAATTTTGGCAAACACGAAGTTGTGCCATGATTTATTTTTATCTCTTTCTAGCAGGAGTTATATCTTTTACTATCAGCACGCTTACTGCTGGAGGTGGGGCTATGATGCTCCTTCCGGTTTTAAGTTTAATGATTGGAGCACAAAATGTGGCTCCGGTTTTAAACCTGGGTAATTTTTTAGGGAGGCCTGTTCGGTTAATTCTCTTCTGGAAACACATCCGATGGGAGTTGGTGAAATATTACCTACCATCTTCTTTTGTTGGGGCTTTTTTAGGAGCTTGGCTTTTAAGCTCTTTTGAAAGTAGGGCATTGGAGGTTGTTATTGGTTTATTCTTGATTTCTACCATTTTACAATACCGATTTGGTAAACGAAAGCACAGCTTTAAAATGAAGCTTTGGTATTTTATTCCTCTTGGCGTAATAATCCCTTTTATTACGAGCATAACCGGAGCTTTAGGACCTTTATTAAATCCATTTCTTCTCAATTATGAAATGAATAAAGAAGAGTTGATTGCCACCAAAACATTCAATTCCTTTTCTGCTGGAGCTGTTCAAATTGGAAGCTACACCTTTTTTGGAGCTTTGCATGGAGAGCTTTGGGTTTGGGGCTTAGCGCTGGGGATAGGTATTGGTTTAGGGAATTACTTTGGAAAAGTATTGTTGAGTAAAATTTCAGAAAAGTCATTCCGGCAGTGGGCTATTGTATTTATGGTAATTAGTGGTGTAATTCTGATTGTAAAAAGCTTGTATTCATAAATTTCTAGAGCTATGCATATTCCATTATATTGCGATTGTATTTCTAAACTAGAAATTTGCCCAAACCCCAATCTCATCCAGACAACTCTAAGGAACTAGATCATGATCTGTTAAAGCGCATTGCTGCTTCAGATCAATTGGCATATCGCATCCTTTTTAATCGTTATTACAAATTACTGTTGGGTACGGCTATCAATATCATCAAAGACTTGGATAGTGGTAAAGATGCTGTACAAGAGGTTTTTCTTCAACTGTGGAAGAATAGGGAAAGCCTTGTGATTAGTTCCAGTTTAGAAGCATATCTAAAAAGGGCGGTGATTAACCGTGTTTTAAGCATTCTTAAAAAAGAACAACGCTTTGATGATGATACAGTGCTGTTAAATAAAGTAGAGAAAAGCGCGGATGTAAGTGAGATTTTAGAAGGGAAAGATATGGAGCGTATTATTTCTGATGCGCTAGAAAAAGTGCCGGAAAGGAGCAGAGTGGTTTTTATTCTAAAACGGCAAGAGGGTTTATCGGTGAAGGAAATTGCTAGCCAGTTAAACATATCCCCGAAAACGGTAGAGAATCAAATTACCAAAGCACTAAAGATTTTAAAAGAAGCAGTAAAACCTTATGTAGATCATTTTAACAACTCCTCGTAGGGGATTTTAAAGTTTGATGCGTCTTAATTGAGAATAATCAGCATCAAATGAAAGAATTAATCCCTTTGAGTAAAGTAAAGGCCTATGAACGAAGAATACTACATAAACTTAATTTACAAATCTTTAGATGGTGTTTTAGCGTCTTCAGAAGAACAGGAGCTAAAGGATTGGCGCCAAGTTTCTGACGAAAACGAAAAAACATATATCAGTGTAAAAGTGGCATGGCAGAACGCTGAAAAAGTGGTAGACGTTCCTGAGATAGATTTAGATGCCGAATTTGATTTATTGCAAGATAGAATTGAAATTGAAGATGATGAAAAGGTAATATCCATTCAACGTTTGGAGAGAAAACCCATTCGTAGCCGTTGGTTAACCATAGCGGCAAGTATAGTGGTGCTTTTTGGGACGAGTTTCTTTTTTAAAGATGTACTTTTTGGTTCAAAATGGATTGAGGTCAATTCCGGGGAAAACATACAAACCCTTATTCTGGCGGATAATTCGGAAGTTTTGTTAAATAAGAATACTCGTTTTTGGTATCCAAAAGAATTCACAGAAAATCAACGATTGGTTCGATTAGAAGGAGAAGCCTTTTTTAAAGTGAGCCGAAATGAAAGCAAACCGTTTATAATAGAGACTCAAGACGAAAAAGTAAAAGTTTTGGGCACTTCTTTCAACCTTAGGTCTCATCCAGAAGAATCGGAAGCCTCCCTTTATGTGGCCACCGGTAAGGTGAGTTTTGAAATAAAACAAGGGGGAGAACAATTGATCCTTAAACCCGGGAATGAGGGTGTGTTTAGCCGGAAAACGAAGACATTACAAAAGCTAGAAAAAGGCTCTTTAAATGCCTTGTCTTGGGTCAAAAAAGAATTGATTTTTGACGATACCCCTTTAAAGGAAGTGGTTAAAGAGTTAAAGAACCACTTTAACGTAAGCCTTACACTAGAAAGTGCAGGTATAGAAAGGTGTACTTTTACCGGTAAATTTAAGGAGGAGTCATTGAGCGATGTACTGGGTACTCTTACTTTGGTTCTCCGATTAGAGGTTGAGAAGATATCTGAATCTGAATATACCCTGAATGGCGAGCCGTGCGAATAAAAATTGCTTTCATTTTAAGCTTACTTTGGAGTTTTTCGCTAGAAGCCCAAAACCTACTGCAACAAAAATTAGATTTTGAAGCAAGGCAGCTTAACCGAAATGAAGCGCTTTTAAAACTAAGCGAACAAACGGGGATAGATATATCATATAGCCCCAGTTTTTTTGAGGAAAAAAATACGCTTAGTTTAGAGCTAGCTGAGGTTACGCTTGAGGAAGTATTAATCCAAATCCTTAAAGCTACGGCTGTCGAGTTTAAGCTGGTTGGTAAAAGAGTGGTGCTTTTTTTACCCAAACAGATTACCATAGGAGGATATGTAGAGGATCAAAGTTCTGGAGAACGTCTTATATCAGCTACCGTTTTTGATAAAACACAAAATATTGGAGTGATAACCAATGAGTATGGTTTTTTCAGTTTAACAGTTGAGCCAGGAAAAACCATTTTAGAGATTAGCTATGTAGGCTACAGCAAGAAGGAATTCCTTATTGGTTCTGATATTCAAAAGAAGATGAATATTATCCTTAAGCCAAATTCAGAGTTAGAAGAAGTCTTGGTGCAAGCAAACTCAGATGAGCTTTTTGATGAGGATCAGAATAAAGCATTGGAAATCAGTAGAAAATTTGTTCGAAACAGTCCTGCTTTGGGAGGAGAAGAGGATTTTGTTAGAACGGCACAGCTCTTACCGGGCATAGATGCTGGTGTAGATGGTTTTGGAGGTTTGCAAGTAAGAGGAGGAGAAAGTGGACAAAACTTAATGATGCTGGATGGTGTAACCATTTATATCCCATATCATTTATTGGGTGCTTTTTCCATTTACAATCCCAATACGGTACGATCCGCAAAGGTTCTTAAATCTAATTTCCCAGCTCGTTATGGAGGTAGGCTATCTTCTATTTTGGATATACGTACAAGAGAAGGGAATTTATACGATTGGGAAGCTAAGGCTTCTGCCAGTTTGGTAAATTTAAGTGCTACGGTAGAAGGTCCTCTGAAAAAGGGTAAAGGCTCCATATTGTTAGCTGGTAGATTTTCACCAAGTGGAGCTTTATTCAACAGTTTTTTTAAAAGAGCTTATTTTCAAGATACCGAGATTGATCTGTCTTCAGGTTTTTATGATCTAAATCTTAAGTTGAATTATGTGCTTACTCCTAAGGACCGGGTTTATTTGAGTGTATTTCATGGAAGAGATGCTCTTTTTCATGAGCGACTTTCAGAAGATGAAGAAGAAGAAGAGATTGTGAACGCTGAACTTGAGTTTGATTGGAATAATACTATAGGCTCCCTTAGATGGAACCATCTGTTTAATGAGAAACTCTTTTCAAATTTGACGCTTACCTACAGTAGTTATGGCTACAATCTTACCAGTTTTACTCAAATAGAAGCTCTGGAAGCTGAGGAGGAAAATGAATTATACTATTTCGCTAATGCCACAGAAAATCGAGATGTTGGAGTAAAACTTGATTTCGATTATGCAGCAGATAATAACCATCATTTTCGTTTTGGTGGCGGCTTTTCTATCCGTCAATTTAGTCCTGAGATTTCATATTTTGAAGCAGAAGACGATGCGGTAATAGACCTAGATACCATTACAAGTGATTTGTTGGACGATTTGATAGAAGCCGATACGTTTCAAGCCTATGAAGGCTTCTTATATATTGAAGATCAAATTCGCTTTAGCCATAAATGGAGTGCTAATTTAGGGGTAAGACTGAGTTCCTTTTTTAATGAAGACAGCACATTCATAAGAACAGAACCGAGGTTTCTTTTAAACTATCAGCAAAACAAAAATTTAAGTTGGCATGTATCAGCAACGCGAATGGTTCAGTACTTACATCTGGTAACGAATGCAGCTTTACGCTTGCCTAACGATTTATGGCTTCCTTCTTCAGATGAGTTACTTCCACAGAGTTCTTGGCAATATGAGTTTGGAAACCGCTTTGAGATAAATTCCAGCTGGTCCATATCATCCAGTTTGTATTTAAAAAACATGAAAAATATATACGCCTATCCAGATAATACGGCTTATCTAGAAGATATCAATGAAGATCCGTTGGATAGCTTTTTAATTCGAGGAAATGGTTTGGCGTATGGATTGGAAACTTTATTAAAGTATTCTAATGGAGGTTTTGTAGGTATTTTAAGTTATACACTGGCAAAATCAGAAAGGCAATTTGATGCTCATAATTTGGGCGATCCATATCCTTTCGATTTTGATCAAAGACACCGGTTTAAGCTATTTGTTTTTAAGCAGTATAAACACTTTCAATTTGGACTCAACTGGGTGTATTTATCGGCAAGCCCGCGAGTAAGTATATTACCCTTAGAGGATGGAGAAGGTAATGTTAAAATTGAGTTGAACCCGCCCGGTGAGAAAAACGAGCTTCGTTCTGAACCATATCATAGAATGGATCTTAGTATGGGTTATCAGTTTAAAACCTCCAGCACCCATCATCAGTTCAAATTGGGCCTTTATAATGTATACAACAATCAAAATGTAGCCCATTTTGAATCCAACATTAACGATGATGATATCATCACTTCCACGAACCCAATTCATGCTCTTGGGGTACTTCCTTCTATTTCTTACAGCATAAAGTTTTAAAAATTAAAACATTTAACTATTTAATTATCAGTTTTTTGTAATTTTTTTTGAAAAAAAATCAAATTATGATAGGGGATTTTATGCTTCTAAAAGTCTTTATCCCGAAGCGGGTTATCGCAAAGTATTTAGAAGCGAACCTTAATATTTAACAAAAAAGATTTACCCTATGAAGATTTTATTTAAAAAGAGCCTATTCTGGAGTTTGGCTGCCGTGTTTGCTTTATTTTTTACCAGTTCATGTAATAAGGACTCAGATAAACTAACAGGAAGTAATCCAAACAACAACCCTTCTCAATCTGAGCGTACTAATTTGGCTAAAGTAGATCAGGATAATGTTGACTGCTTTTCTTTTGACTACCCGATCACAGTAAATGTGCCAAATTCTGGAGCGGTAACGGCAAACAACGATGATGATCTTTTTAACCTATTTGATCATTTTGATATCGAAGAGCATGACGATTGCTATGATGATCCAATTCTATCCTACCCCGTTACGGCTATTTTGGAAGATGGTACATCTGTAATTATAAATGATAACGATGATTTAATTGAGTTGATTGAAAGCTGCTTTGAAGATGACGATCATGAAGAAGATTGTTTTGAATTAAACTATCCTATAACGGTAATAAATCCGGATGGAACACAGCTTGTGGTGAACGATGAAGATGAGTTGGATGATGCTTTTGATGCTTGGGAGGATAACAATCCACAGAGTACCGATGAACCTACCCTTCAATTTCCAATATCCATTACTTATGAAGATGGCACTGTAGAAACAGTACAGGATGAAGATGAACTGGAAGAGCTATGGTACGATTGCCAAGGGGATGATGATGAGTGCTTTGAATTTACTTTTCCACTTACGGTAGTAAACCCTGATGGTACGCAGATCATAGTAAACGATGAGGATGAATTAGAAGATGCTTTTGATGCTTGGGAAGATAATAACCCTCAAAGTACAGAAGAGCCAACATTTATATTTCCAATATCAGTAACGTTTGAAGATGGCACTGTAGAAACGATACAAGACGAAGATGAATTGGAAGATCTCTTTGATGAATGTGACTAAAGTATAACTTGTGGTGAGTTTGGTTGAATCCCGCTGTAACAAAAGTGTTTCAGCGGGATTTACGTTTTTTATGGTTTACAGAGATAGACGATAGCCTATACGGAAGTCTAAAAACTCAGCTACATGCCCGTGTACCTTAATTTGAGTACCTAAAAAGAATTGATCAAAAGGATACCAAACCAGGCCATATCTTTGATACCAATCGGGTTTTACATCATAATCCTTATAAACGTAAACACCAGCCAATTGAGAGAAAGTGAAATTGCCCAATAAAAATTCATGACCAAAAAGTAAAGCCAGTTGATTATGGTCTTCGCCAGACTGTATTTGCCTTATTCTTTCGCGATAAGCTAAATTGCTAATCCATTCTACACCTCCGACTAAAGCTGAAATTCTACCTACCTGTTGCGAGTATTTAATTTCTAATCCAGGAACGGTATAGGTAACGCGGGTAGCGTCAATAGATTTACCAGCGGCAAATGCTGAAATAACCAAACTCTTGCGCATGCTCAATTCAGAAAGCGGAACCTTTCTTCTTTTTGGAAACTCAACTCCTTCCCACGAATAACTTAGAGATACACTGCCAGTTGGATAGTTTAATCCTTTGTTAGGCTCTTGCATTCCTCCGTTTGATACATGGTTATATCTAAACTGAACGCCTGCTTGCCACTGTGGATTAAAACTATAGGATAAGCCTGTACCCACCATAATAAAAGGAGTTAGGTGCAAGCTGTAGGAGAGATTTAATGGGTTTGTTTCCGCATCGTAAGGATTGGATAGCCAGGAATAACCTGCACCCGCTCTAATAGTAAAGAATAAATTATTCCTAATTCTATACCAAGGTTCTACAAAACCGTAAAGCGGAATCCCCCAACCTAAAACATCTGAATTGTCAAAGTTTTGATAGTTTAAACTAAGTCCAACACGCGGGTAGCACTGGCAGTTTTTCCAGTTTTTTTCTTTGAGTAACCAATAGGAATAGTCAATTCCAACTCCAAAAGGATAAGACTGTCCAATTGGGCGGATATCCTGGCTGTGAAGAATAAGAAAACCATAGTCTCCTTGCAATTCTATGGAGCGTGGGTTTTGAGCAGATAGCCACCCAACACCTAATAAACAACTTAAGAGAACATAGAGTAATCTCATCGTTTCAGCTTTAAGCGTAAAGCTATTGCTTTATGCACAATTATAAAACGAAATGAAGCACTTATTTAGGCGAGTAGGCTATTGCGAATAGACCCTGTTAAACTCAACTGGTTTAACAGGGTAATCAAGTGTTAGAGTCTAATACCAAGATTAATACCTGGATAAATAATAACTCTTTCATTACCATAGTTTTTATCGAAAAAGCCACCTGGTACAATTGGAGGAAGATCATTTCCTTGAGGTTCAATCGGAGGGTCAGATGTAACAAAAACGTTGAGCGATGGCCCTGCAAAAACAGTAACATGAGGGCTGAGTTGATAGGAGAAAACAACATTGAGTCTATTCAGTAAGTTAAGCTTATCGGTAAACCACTCATCTTCATTTACATGATAAGAAATCGCTTCGAGTTGCATTCCCCAAGTATTGGAGAGTATGAAAGAACTACCAACACCATAGCCGTAACCCCACAAAATTTGGTTGTCCTTTATGGATGCACCAAGGGATAGAATGTTGTAGAATTTGTGATGCCCGGTTTTAAAGCTAAAGTTTCCAAAGAAAGATTCGTTACCGCTGATTTCAAAGGTTCGGTATCCGTTTTTCACATAGCTTAGAAAACCAATAGGTACTCCATTCATTTCATTGGCATAGTTTAGAAAGCCTATTTGGGTCCCCGTTATCTTATTGGCATAATTGAAAAAACCAGCCAATTGAGTCCCTGTTATTTCACCACTTACCAAATTTGCAAACCCAGAAAGCTGAGCGCCAACGGCATCGTTTCTTATCGCATTTACAAAACCTGTGGCCTGCATGCCATTTAGTTTGTCCATACTTATGTTTACAAAGCCAGAAAATTGAGCTCCAGAAACACCTCTCGCATAGTTTACAAAACCTGCAGCCTGTAGTCCAGTGTTTTTTCCGGTAACGGCATTGGCAAACCCGGTAGCTTGTAGAATTTGAGCATCACCATTTACAATGTTTACAAACCCGCTTGCTTGTACTCCATTTGTAAATCCATTTCCGCAAACATTAGTAAAACCAGCAAGTTGAACGCCTTTGGCTTGACCAAAAACGGCATTTACGAAACCCGCTGCTTGAAGACCAGACATATCCTCTCCAAGTATATTGGCAAATCCGCCTACTTCTAGCCCTTGCAAGCCCTGGGCGTAGCCTGCAAGTATGTTTATGGATAAACGATTCGTAGTATAATATTGAATTCCATTTGTACCCAATGGAGTAATGAAACTAAGTTGAAATGGCACAATGTTAACTTCTGCAGCTTCTTGAGCCGAAAGAGTAAAGTTTCCCAAAAGGGTTATTAAGATGATGAGCTTTTTCATGATGAATAGTTTTGTGATTCATCTACAAGACAAGTGGATTTGAATGTACCCCTATCGCATCTAAAATAATTTTACAGCAATATGAGCACCAAGCCAAGCTTGGGTATAATAGTTTTGGCTTGTTCCATCGATAAAAGAATAGCTACTTACCCCAGATAAGGGCTCATTTAAAGAGCGTGCGCTTACACCCAAATTTAAGGTAGGTCCTGCGGCAATACTAAAGTTCTTACTGATCTTGTAAGTGAGACTTGGGTTTATACTCCATCGTGTTTTAGATAAAGATGATAAGGAGCTGGTGGAAAGTAAAATACCTCCAATAACATCAAAAGTTAAGCCTAATGATGTGTTTAAAGCTATAGATGTACCCACACCATAGGCGGGGTATATTTCATTTTGAGCAAAGCCTATCTTAAAGATATTATAAAAGTGAGGGACGCCTGTTTTAAAAGCAAAGTTGACCGGAAACAGCTCATCAGATGAGATTTCTAGTACGTGAGTTCCTTTAGCTACAACGCTCATAATGCCAAGAGGAATACCGTTGTAAATGGTATCGCTTATGTTTAATACTCCTATTTGAATGCCTCTAATTTTTTTGGCAACGTTAAGAAACCCTGCGATTTGACCACCATTGTTTTCGTGTAAGGCGATATTCATAAAACCAGCAACCTGCATTTTTTCAATTTGAGTAGCCATATTCATAAACCCGGCAATTTGAAATCCTGAATTGGTGTAGGCTACTACATTCATGAAACCGGCAATTTGAAGATGCTTTACATTATATGCGGCATTCATAAATCCTGCAGCCTGCAGCGCATTAACATCTCCTTTGGCAAGGTTGCCAAATCCGGCAATCTGTAGTCCATCAATGTTTCCTCCATAGTTCCCAAAGCCTGCTATCTGAGCAAGTTTTACATCTTTAAAAGTAACGTTGCTGAATCCAGCAATTTGAAATCCATCCGTATTTTCCGTGGTAAGATTGGTGAATCCAGCTAACTGTGCACCGTCCATTTTCCCTCTAAGCGTGTTTAGAAAACCTGCCACCTGAATGCCTTCAATATCGCCTGTTACCACATTGCTAAACCCAGTAAGTTGAGCACCGGTAAAAGCACCAATATTATAATTGAAAAACCCCGAGGCTTGAAGACCTTTGGAAGATTTTCCCACCACATTCCCAAAACCTGAAAGTTGAGTGCCTCGTAAATCTTCTCGAATGATATTGAGAAAACCACCTAACTCTAAACCGTTTACACTTCTGGAGTAACCTGATATAATGTTAATCGAAAAGCGATTTTCTACGGTTCCACTTAGCAAGCCATTGGAACCCAACATGGGTAAAAATGAAACCTGCAACGGGCTGTTGCGATACAATTTTAGATTGTTTGAATTCTCAATCTGTCTATCCGAAACAATGAGCTTAACCAAAGATCTTTGATGCAAAGCACTAGTTTGGGTGCTTAGATTTTTAGAACTCAGTGCGTTAATTTTCTTGTATTTGGGTATGAGCTGGATATTAGTTGTTTGACTTAAAGGCCTGATATGGATAATGCTATCTCGATATCCGGACTTACAAAAGTTTAAACTCAAAAGGTTTTGATTTTCGGAAAGATCGATTTCATAATATCCTTTGCTATCGCTAGTAGCAACAACATCTCGATTAACATTGTAAATAGTGGCTTTTGTTAAAACACCACCCGTGCGCCCATCTCTTACATAGCCTGACACAATAACCCTTTTTGGAGTTGTATTGGAGGCCTCAACTTTATAAATAATTAAATGTTGACCAATGCTTTTATATTGATAAGCACTATTTGGAAAAAGAGTTTTAAGGATGGATTTTACCTTGGTGTTTTCGGCAGATAAGCTAATAATACTATCTTCTTCAATGATTTGAGTATTGTAGGAAAATTTAAACCCGCCTTGTTTGGATATCTCCTCTAAAGCAAAACCTAAAGGTTGGTTGAAAAGCTCAACATTGATGCGTGTAGAAAGATGATTTTTTTGTGCAAACCCACAAAGGCTCATAGCGCTAAATAGAAGAAACAGACTATATCTCAGCATCCAAACAACCCATTTTTTTTCCTAAAACTCTAAACTGATTAGGATTGTCTAATTCCATCTGAAAACTAAAAGTAGCGCTAATCACATCCAGAATGGTTTCGATTTGGTCGTTTTCAAATTCTGCTGTGAGTTTACAATTTTGCACCACATCTTCATCAAAAACAAAATCAATGTTATAGTGCTTGGTGAGTGTTTTAAATACTTGTTTTAGCGGAGTTGCTTTAAAATTTAGCTTTTTGCTGAGCCAGAACAAGGCATCCGGTTCAGGTTCCGAAAGACGGACAATTTCGAAGGAGTTTTGTTTAATAATGCCTCCTTCTCCGGCCCTGAGTAAAGTAAAAACGGTATCGCGATTATGGAGTCGAAATAATTTAACCAAGCCACTTTTAACAAAAACCTTCATGTCTTCATTCACTCTGGCCTCCACATTAAAGGATGTGCCAAGGACCTGGATACTTCCTAAACTACCTTCAATAACAAAGGGTTTTTTCTCATCTCTTTTTACATCAAAAAATGCTTCGCCCTGTAAGGATACGGTACGATTGGATTCGTTAAAATCCTCGGAAAACGAAATCTCAGAACCTGCGTTTAAGGAAACCAAAGAGCCATCGGTTAAAGAATGGTCTTTTGCTTCTTGGAGGGCAGAAATCACTTGAGGAGAAGCAGACTTGTTAACCAAGGTAAACCAACTGTAAATTGCAATTGGAATAAGAAGAACTGCTGCTACTTTATATAAGCTGAATGGTTTTTTTGAATGGGGGTTATTGGAAAGACTTTGATTTTTCTCATCTATTTTAGAATCTAGTTTGCTCCAAGCTAAATCGGTATCAACTTTTTGTTTAGGATAAACGAGAGAAGTGTATTTCCAAGTTTTTTCAAAATCTTCAAAATACTTGCGATTCTCGATGTTTTCGTCAATCCATGTTTCCACAAATAAACTTTCGGATGCGCTTAATTCACCGGTAAGGTAAAGCATCAGCATATCATCACCGATATGTTCTTTGTGGTTATTCATATAATAGTATGACAGTTTAAAATCAATTTACCCTCACTCATAATTAAAGTTATTAAACCAAAAGTAAACTCCCATACCAATAAGCGGCAGATACTCTATGAGCTGCTCTTTTAGAAATCGAAGAGCTTTACCCATCTGATTTTCCACTGTTTTTTGGGAGATATCGAGCTCTTCTGCAATTTCTCGATACTTTAAACCCTCATATCTGCTCATTTTAAAAATTCTTTTTCGCTCTCTAGGCAAAGCTTCAATAGCATTTTCGATACGCTGCGCTAATTCAGATTCAATCATTGGGTCCTCTTCAATAGATTCATTATAGGACCGCTGCTCTTCATTGAATAATTTGTATTTTTCTCTTACCTCAATGTGTTTAATGGTATTCAAGCACCTATTGCGGGTAGATTGATACAAATAGGATTTAATAGAAGTTTTGATTTCTATCACATCTCGTTTCGTCCATAGATTGAAAAAAATATCTTGTACGATCTCCTCAGAGGCTGGCAAGTCCTTTAAAAAGCTACAGGCAAAAGAGCACAAATCCCCATAGTACTCTCTAAACAATAGCTCAAAAGCTGGTTTATCAGGGATTAAAATTTTTGATGATTGCTTTGTTGTGTTTTGCACTAAGGCCAGGTCTAAAAAGGAAAAAGCAAAATTAACAAAGGGTTTAAGAAAAAAAAGCAGTTATGTCGTCAAGTAGACAGCTTTATTGATGGTTAAACATCAAATTTGTATCAACATAAAAATGAAAGAGCTTTTGCAAGTCTTTTAAAATTTAAAGTTCCTAGAACGGATTATGAATGCTAGAGACTTGCAAAAGTTAAAAGAAAAGAAAAAAAAATCACTTTTCCGTAAACCAGATCCATATGTATCTTGTTATAAATTAAAACAAGAGGAAATGGAAATCAACAACAGTTGATTTTAAAAGAGAGGAGGAGTAGAAAAATTTAACAAAATAGAGATAACCGATAATGACTTGGTTTATTTCTATGAAATAGAAAAACTAATAA
>CAZAJG010000004.1:0-14219 GCA_964485405.1 uncultured Owenweeksia sp.
TTTTAAAAATTTAATATGAATTTAACCTAAAACTTGTTTTAAATCAAGGTTTTAAAGACGCATACGCTTTTAGGCCAGGTATGATTATTCCTGAAAAAGGAGTAAAATCCAGAACCACCTGGTATTCGGTTTTATACGTAATCATGAGGCCCTTCTTCCCTTTATTCAAAAGGTCAGAAAACGTAGTGGCAAGTTCTGATATTGGAAAAGCCATGATCAATACACTGCGCTTTCCTGCTCCAATTAAAGTATTGGAACCAAAAAATATAAACACATTAGCTTTAGCACACGAACAATAGAATGAAAAAAATTCTTAGAATTATAAAACGAATGATATTTATTATGTTAGGATTAGGTGGTGTTTTTATCCTTGCGGTTTGGATTTTCACCAGTACCGCTCCTCAAATTGGTGAAGCACCAAAAGGAGCCGATTTAGAAAGATTACGCGCATCTGAACACTTCAATAAGGATAAGTTCTTCAATTTGATTGACACCAAACCTGGAGATTTCAGTTCTATTTTCACCACCCTTCCCAAATTCTTTTTTGGTAAAAACCAAAGCCCAGAAGCACCCTTACCGACTGATTTTGAAGAAGAAGCTCCTTTAGTGGATAGCATTGCACGCATAACCTGGTACGGCCACTCCACCTTTTTGATGGAAATGCAAGGACAAAAGATTTTAATCGACCCTATGTTTGGCCCTGTGGCCTCTCCTGTTTCTTTTGGCTCTAAGCGATTTGCTTATAAAGACACTATTCCTTTGGCTGAGTTAACAGATATAGACGCTGTAATTATCTCTCACGATCATTACGACCATTTGGATTATCCATCCATTTTAGCGCTTAAAGACAAGGTAAAACACTTTTACACCCCGCTTGGTGTGGGCTCTCACCTGAAGCATTGGGGCGTAGATGCCAGTAACATTACCGAGTTGGATTGGTGGGAAGATGTAAGTTTTAACGGCATCCAACTGAGCGCTTGTCCATCTCGTCACTTTTCAGGAAGAAGCATCAACGATAGAGACGCTACACAATGGGCCAGTTGGGTAATTAAAGGCAAACACCAAAACATCTATTTTAGTGGAGATGGAGGATACGGTCCTCACTTTAAAGAAATTGGAGATAAATATGGGCCCTTTGATATTGCGATGATGGAATGTGGCCAGTATAACGAAGCCTGGAAAGACATCCACATGATGCCCGAAGAAAGCGTGCAAGCCGGTATTGATGTGCAAGGAAAAGTATTGATGCCCATCCATTGGGGCGCCTTTAAACTTTCTGTACACGAATGGACGGAACCCGTTACCCGGTTTAAGAAGGAATGTGAGAATAAAAATGTGGAGTTAATCCACCCGATAATTGGAGATAGCTTTTTATTGGGCGAAGAACTTCCTCAAGAAAAATGGTGGGAGCTATAGCTCTCACCCTCCTTTTTTATTGATGAATCACAATTAAAGAATCGGCTTTAGATCTCACTTTTAGCCATTGGGTGATCTTCTTCTTTTCTTTAGAACTATGCCTTCGTTTTAAATCTACTACGGCATAACAAATCGTATCAGAACTAGAGGTAATCATATCTCCCATAGCGAAGTACTCCAGATCCGAGTATTGGGTCTTTAGCTCCGCTTCTATATCCTGAATAGGAAAAATCCGGCTTTGATTTTTTAAAATCTGTGTCTGCAACAGCCGTATCTCTTCATCTTTGTTTAATAGGAGTTCTTCATTCTTTTTATACAAATCCTCTAAAACACCCACTTTCAAGTTTTCGCTCATCTTCTGAAACTCCAAAGCCGTAGCTTCTTTAAAGTCTTCCTGATAGCCCTGTTTTACCATTAAGGTGCATTCCGCGAGGCCATAGTCTTTGAGTTTAGATCGTATGTGTTCGATCTCTATATCCTCTATTTTTTTACCGTATAGAGTTACCCGTATACTTCCTCGCCCATCTTCTACTTTGTATTCTTTATCAATTACTTGCGTTTCGGCCATGCTAAACTCGGTAGATACAAAAGTGCTGGCATTTTGCTCAAAAATGGTTTGCTTCACTAAGTTGTATGCTAAATAGATACTGGGCACAGCGGTTAAGAAAACAAAGGTGAAAATGTAAGTTTTAACTCGTTGCTCCAACTTCGGGTTTTCGAACTGTTTTTTAGGGTATTTGAGTACTCTAACAATGATGAATGTAGAAACGGAAATAAAAACACTATTGATGAAAAAGAGGTACAACGCTCCTCCAAAGTAATACCAGTTTCCATTGGCCAATCCATAACCAGCGGTACATAAAGGTGGCATTAAAGCTGTAGCAATAGCCACACCCGGTATCGCATTGGATTTTTCTTTTCTAGAACCTGCAACGATACCCGCTAAACCACCAAAAAAGGCGATGAGCACATCCCACAAAGTAGGCGTAGTTCTAGCCAAAAGCTCAGATTGAGCCTCATGTAATGGAGTAATCCAAAAATAGATGGTGGAAGTAATAACACTCACCAGAGCAGCTACCCCTAGGTTTCGAAAAGCCTTTTTAATCAAGGCAAAATCATTTATCCCAGCTCCTAAGCCTATCCCCATAATGGGGCCCATTAATGGTGAGATAAGCATCGCACCAATGATTACAGCTGTAGAGTTTACATTTAACCCAATAGACGCAATAAGGATAGCAAAGAGCAAAATCCAAAGGCTCGGTCCTTTAAATACCACGCCTTTTTTGATCTCCTCAATCGTGGTTTCCTCTCTTTCCGCATCCTGTTGGAGATTAAACAACTCTCTTAAGTAGGATCTTACCGTTACCAGAACTCTGATCTCCGACTGATTTAGTTTGGGTTTATTTTCCACGTATGGTGATTAAATAATAGTTCGAAAAAGGAAATCTAATGAATTTAAAGCAGCAGAAAACGATTATTTCGAAGATTTGTCTGTAAAACGGATTCTCCAAGAAACGCCCAAATCTACAAACCAACTATTTACACCATCATTGTCTCCAACACCAGTAGATACATCAAACTGTAAATCAGGATTTAGCAAATAAGCTAAGCCACCATCAAATAGGATACTAAAATCATCCTCACCGTACTGATTAGGATTGTAATTTCCATACGTTTCCACAAAGCCGCCTAATTTTTCTGTTATGGGAAAAGATAGATTCACCACATATCCTCCTGTATTTTGACTTACCATGGCACTCCAATCAAAAAACCAGTTGGTGGTTAAGTTGAGATTCCAAAAAAGTTTTTGACTGTGTAATAATGAAAAACGAAAAGAAGGGTCTTCTCTTTCAAAGTCTTCACTTACCGTTGGTAAACTTGTTTCGAATTGAGCACCAATAGCCGGACGGTAACCGCCACCTTCTAGGATATTGTATCGTGTTCCAAATTTCAATACTCTTAAACCTTGTAAGTCGTCCATACCAAACATTCCTTCTTGGTTTTCATTGCTCAGAACAAAAGCCGTTCGGAACTCAAGTTTTTCCCAAAAACTGTAACGAAAAGAAGCGATGTAATCCAAACTCTCACTGTAAAATTCAGACCCTGCAGCGGATTGCTCCGAATAGGTAAACCCAGTTTGCACCTGAAAAACATCTTTTCCAGTGGTAAATGGTCCAAATGCTTGTCCTGGCCTAGCCGACCTGATGGTTTCAGAATACTGACTATGCCCTTTAAAGGCTAAACAAATCAATACGCCAACGAAACAGATTTTTCTCAATACCATATGTATGCATAAAATTTCAAGGCGAATGTAGCAACTTGCTCGTTACAAAGTAAATTTGCCGCTTATCCATTTTTCAAAACACCGACTTAAAATGACCAAGACAACTATCCTTAAAAGATTGGCACTGCTCTTTCTAATAGGAGTGTTTCTTTTTTTAATCGGGATACTGATCTACTTATACGCTTTTAAGGCACCCATTACCAGTGGAAAAGTAATTTACCATCAACCATACAAACCAGGTTTAAGTCTAGATATTTACCAACCTACTCAAACAACAAAAGAGAAATCTCCGGTGCTCCTCTTCTTCCATGGAGGCGCTTGGATTGCAGGGATGAAAGAGTCCATTAACGGCAATCGTTTTCATGGAGCTATTAATACCCTTAGAGATAGCGGGTATACGGTTATTAGTGCTACTTACACTTTAGCGAGAAATGGAAAATCACCATTTCCGGATTGTATTGAAGATGCTTTTGATGTGGTAAAATGGGTGAAAAAGAATTGGAAAGTGTATAATTTAGATACGAACAATGTGGGCGTAATGGGCGAATCAGCAGGAGGGCATATCGCACTAATGCTAGGTTACGCAAGGAATGACAGCTTTCCGCAGACTGCATTACCTCTAAAATTTGTGGTAGATGTATATGGCCCTACCGATTTAAAGGCACTTTCGCAATTGGCGATTTTAGATAGTATGGATACTTACCTAGCAAACGTGCCTTCTACTATCAGCGATCGCTTAGATATAGTCCGTTATCTTGTAGGTTTTGATCCTACATCAGACTCTACTCGAATGTTTGAATTCACTCAGTTATACTCTCCTATCCAATATGTAAATCCGAACATCCCGCCCACTCTTATTGTACACGGAGAAAAGGATCAAGTGGTTCCCATTGAGCAGTCCATATTACTGCATACAGTTTTAGACTCTCTGGGATTAAACAATCACTTCCATAAGGTAAACAACATGGATCATGCTTTTTTTGGGGCGAATACCCAACAAAAACAGGAAGTACAGCAACTCATTGTTGATTTTGTATTGAAGCATCAAGAATAACAGGTATTGGTCATTTTAAAGACAGCCTGAGTGTGTGGGTTTACTTATTCTTGTAACCTACTACACCACAAAATCAGCTTTAGTTATAGTTTAACTCCTAAATCCAATTGGTATGAAAACTAATTTGAGCACTATTTTATCCATTGCCTTTTTACTCTCTTTTTCTGTTGCCGCAACGGCACAAGAACTTTCCAAGACCAATCCTGCATCCCAAAGCGAGGAGCTCGGAAAAGTAGAATGGCATAGAGATTATAACCAAGCTACTCAACTGGCTAAAGAAACGGGTAAACCCATTCTTATTCTCTTTCAGGAAGTACCCGGCTGCTCCACCTGTAGAAATTATGGCCATAATGTATTGAGCCACCCTTTGATGGTGGAAGCCATTGAAAACGAATTTATACCCCTAGCTATTTACAACAACAAAGGTGGTGCGGATAGACAAATACTTAAAAAGTTTGGTGAACCCAGTTGGAATAACCCCGTGGTACGAATAGTTGATGTAAAAGGTAATGATCTGGTAAAGCGTGTTTCCGGAAATTACTCCGCTAAAGGACTTTATTCCGCTATGGAAAAAGCTTTAAAAAGTACAAAGCATCAAATTCCAGAATATATGATCCTATTGGGAAAAGAAGTGTCATCCGTTCAAACTCAGGAGAAATGCTACAGCATGTATTGCTTTTGGAGCGGAGAAAAACACTTGGGCAATGCAAAAGGGGTTTTAAAAACAGAAGCTGGCTTTGCCAATCACAAAGAGGTGGTTAAAGTAACCTACAACCCAAACACCATTAGCGAAGAAGAGTTGGATCGTTTTGCAAAAACTGGGAGCTGTAGTCCTATGCAGGAAGCTAAGTTTCGCTTTTCCAATAAGGATCACCTTTTTTACTTAAAACAATCTAATTATCAATACATTCCTTTAAGTACCATCCAGCAAACGGTGGTTAATAGTGCTTTAGGAAACCGCACCTCTCCGCTTAAATATTTAAGCCCATCCCAGCAAAAGTGGTTACAAGAAATACAGGATAAAAAACGAGTAAAAGAATCCTTCTATCACCTAGAACTGGCAGAAGCTTGGCTCAAAATGAATGAGGCGTACAAAGGCTAATTCTATTTTATTTTCCTTCTTTTTTCTATAACGAGTATTTTCACTAATTTAACTCTACACTTGTAGAATTAAATTTTATTTCTACATTTGTAGAGAACATTCTAATCCTGTAGAATATGAAAGCCTCAAAATCAGAAGAAGAGTTGATGAATCATCTCTGGGCGCTCAATAAAGCCTTTATGAAGGATTTATTGGATGCCTATCCGGATCCTAAACCAGCTACCACCACCGTAGCAACCTTATTAAAACGGCTTACCGACAAAGGTTTTGTAAACTATAAAACCTTTGGTAAATCTAGAGAATACTTCCCCCTTGTACAGAAGAAAGACTATTTCCAGAACCATTTTAAAGGTTTGGTAAAGAGCTTTTTTAACGATAGCAATACCCAGTTTGCCTCATTTTTTACGCGCGAAACCAACATGAGTAAAGAAGAGCTGCAAGAGCTACGCGATATGATTGATGATGAACTTAAAACTAAATAGTTATGCTCATCTATCTGCTTAAAGCCAGTTGTTGTTTAGCCATTCTGTGGGCATTTTACAAGTTGTTTTTAGAATCAGAAAAAATGCACCACAGCAAAAGAGCCTACCTTTTAGGTTCGGTAGTTTTCTCTGCTCTGGTTCCCGCCATCACTTTCACTACTTATGTGGAAGTTTCTCCTACCGATATAGCTATAGCGAGCACGAGCTGGAACGAAACACTTGTTGCTGAAGACGGTATTCCTCTACTCCCACTTTTAAGTTGGAGTTTGTACGTACTGGGATTCTCATTTTTTGGTTTTCGCTTTTTTAGAAACCTGTATCAGATTCGTCAAAAAATTAGAGGCAATCTCTATCAGTATAGAAACGGAAATCATTTTGTGTTACTGTCCGAAACGGTAGTACCTCACACTTTTTTAAAGTACATTTTTATAGCCAAAGACGACTTCAACAAAGATCGTGTTCCAGAATCGGTTATCCTTCACGAAAAGGTACACATTCAGCAAAAACACACCTACGATATACTGTTTATTGAAGTGATGTGTTGGTTGTTTTGGTTTAACCCCATTTTGTTCTTGGTAAAAAGAGAAATCCGTTTAAACCATGAGTTTTTAGCCGATGAGGCCGTTCTTGAAAAAGGGTATTCCACACCTTCTTACCAAAAAACACTTTTAAAATATGGAGAATCGCACACAAATCTAGCGCTCTCCCACTCTATTCATTTCAAACCTCTAAAAAAACGATTTGCCCTTATGAAAAAGCAAAAGTCCACAACTAACAATCTGTTTAAAGGTGTATTAATCATTCCTTTAATAGGCTTCTTAATCGTTGCTTTTAGCACCAAAACCGTTGCTCAAATACAAAAAAGTACATCCAAAGAGCAAAAAGAAGTACCAGCCATCGTAAAGGAATACAATAAACTAGCTAAAGCCTACAATGCACCTACAGACAAGCCTCGTGTATTCAAAAGGTCGGATATGGAGAGCCTCTGGAAATTGTACAATCAGATGACGGATGAGCAAAAGAAAAATGCAGAACCTTTTCCCAACATTCCACCGCCACCGCCTCCTGCACCACCTCAGGTTATAGAAGTGGAAGAGATTCAGCAAGATCCACCAAAACCGGTTAAGCCGCAGGTAATAAAAGCAGAAAACATCCCACAAGATGCTACTTCAGCATCCCCTTCACACGAATTATTGATGAAAGAAAAAAGAGCTATTGAGCGGCAAATAGCTTCTAAAACCGTACAAGGTAGATTGGTAAAAGAGCAAGCACAAGCATTGGAAGAGCAAAAAGTAGTTTTAGGCCAACAGCTTGAGCAAGTTCAAGACCAGCGCAAAGCCCTTGAAAAAGCTAAATACTTGGCTAAAGTTGAAAAAAATTCTGCTAAACTGGCTGTACCGGATGGGAGGATGCATAATTTTCCTACTCAGATTAAGGCCACAAAAATTGAATATTATTTAGATGGTGAATCTGTAACCCAAGAAGAGTTTGATGGCATTACCGGTAATAATGGTGGCCCATTGTATATAAAAGTGGATGAATCAGATGAAGAGACCACCTACATTTACATATCCACAGAACCAACGGATAAATAAATAGTACTTTCAACAAAGGGCATAGCTCACCTCCCGAGGTTTGCTATGCTTTTTCCTCTCCTTCTTCCACACTGCCAATTATTTTAGATATTAGTTCCCAAATTAGAATATGGCAGAGCGTGTGTTGTGTAGTGTTTGTAACAATGAGCTAAGCGGGCTGCATTGTAGCAATTGTGGACAAGAGGTTAAGGGAGAAGCCGTTACTTTTTCCTCCATGGTTTCTGATGTGGTCTCCAATGTGTTTTCTTTAGAACGTTCTGTGTTTGCCGCCATTTTTAAGCTCTTGATTAACCCGAAACACATCATCCACAACTACTGGAAGGGCAACCGGAAATATTATCCCAGTCCTGGAAGAGTATTTTTTTACGCTTTGGCCGTTGCCGCTTTACACCTTTCGTATGTAAACAAAGAAATACTGGGGCTTAGTTTTGAAATTGGCATTTTTAGAGCTCACTTTTTCTTTTGGGCGATCTTCTTTCCCTTGTTAGCGATTAGCTCCTATCTGGTTTTTCTCAAGCACAAGTATAGCATGGCTCAAAATGCAGTTTCCTTGCTTTACCTAGCCAGTGCCTTTTATATGCTCATTACCATTCCCTACGATCTTTATAATCTCGTTTCAGGGAATCAGCCCATTGGTGCAAATCTATTTTTTCTTTTTGCTTTTGCTTTATTTAGCTGGAATGCCGTTGTTTTTACTAAATCAGGTAAACCTTTAATGGTAGCACTCAATGCCGTACTTCAAATCTTGGTTTTTCTTGCCATTATAGCGGCCATTGTAAGTCTTTTGTATCTATTCTCTCCAGGGTCAGTGAGAGGATCGCAATAGTTTTTTGTATAAATTAAACTCTCCATCACTCTAATTCTGACAATTTTCACGATTTGCTACAAAAGACAATCAAAAAACTTTATGAGGGTATGGCTAGCTAAAGCCGAATATCGGGTGGAAAACATTGGAGTACTCCAAATCCAAGAGGATTTTGAAATTATTCCATCTCTCAACATGGTTTCACAAATTGATTCAATAGCTCGGAAAGAAACATCAAAACTGGATTCTCAAAAACAAATCACTAAAAGGGCATTTTTTAAAGGATATGATTTTTAGAATGCAACGGGTTGGTAAATGAAAAAGAGCTTGTTATTGAAACTTGAGGCCATGTTGCTACCGCATAAGTGTACACTCAGGCTTCAACTATAATTAGTTGTTTGGCACGGTTCGATCTAAGATAGTTTGATAATATTCAATTTTTGCCTTTCGGTATTCAGAAATAAAAACGAAAACAAAAAATGGAATTACGGTAAACCACAATACTCTATTTAACAACCCAAGCAATACCGGAATTCCATAATATAAAAGGTTATGCATTGCAAAAGCGAGTCTATTAACCTGGTACCCCATTGGATTAATACCAGAATCAGATGGACTAGATTGTCCCAATCCTTCTATAAAATACTGCAGCCCAAAACATCTAAAAAGAATAAGTTTAAAGCAAGATTTTCTAAACTCACTCTCTTTAAAAAACTTCAAGTCATCCGGATTTAAAGTAATATTTATGGACATGATTCTTTTTAAAGCTCGAATTGGTTTAGAGTCTAGATTGGGGCTCTTTATGGAAATATCGTATATCTTTTTTAGATAATCATCCAACAAAATTTTAAACGCCAACAAGGAGTCTCCATAATTCTTATTTGCCTCCATTTGTAACCTGATTTTGGATTCAAAGGCTTTCACAATTCTCCATTTAGAGGCGGATGGACGAAGATTATTTTGATTGTAATAGTTAGTCATTTACAGATGTATAGTCATTTGATAATCAATAATATCCAAAAGCGCATAAAATAAAGATTTGGTTCGTTCTACTAAGCTCTTTTTCATAAAATGTCATTGCCCCATTTTTAATATCCTTTTTCGGAACTAAGATGGGTAAGCATTCACTTTATTTACTCTTCTCCTCTACTTTCATTTTTGTGAGATTGTATCTTTGGTTGTTATTATCCGATAAACGAAGTTTTACATGCTCCGGTCTCGTTTCCAAATTCATTTTATACTCATTCTGCCTAAAATAAGGCGCATGGTTCTCTTCCTTTTCCCTTTTTAGAGATAGGATTGATTCTGTAATGGTCCAAGTATAGGTTTCAATATTCTTGTTCGGATAAGTGAGCACAGCTGTTTGGTCTTTTTTAAACTCAACCTTAGGACAAACGTTGCAACGTATTGATGTTCCATTAGATACAACCGAGTAGATTCTCCAAATTCCAATTAGTTTATCTTCATTTCCGATTTGTTTAAAAGACCAAAAGGAAACTGCGATAGTCAATAACATCACTAATTTTATACTTGTGCTGAAGTTAAGGTTCTTTAATAGCTGCAAAGATGTTTTGAAAGGTTTCATGCACTATGATTCTTTTGGCAGCTCAATTTTTTATTTGTTCGGGCAATTCTTCAAATATCAGGTTAAGGCTTTAACTTTCAAATTGTTAAATTTTTAAGTAATTGCTTATTATTCTCATTACCAGAATATTACTATATCGCTCATCCTCATATGTTCGATTAAAACATAATAAACAACAGATAACTCGTTCTTACCTTTTTGTTATTGTGCTGAGCCGGGCTCCAATTGGGCATATTATTAATAATTTTTGAAGCTTCTTCTTCTATTTCAATTGTATTCCTTTTTAAAGACTGAAACTCTTCAACCCGCCCTTTATCACCTATAATTATGGCTCCAGACAAAACTCCATTTGGTATTAATCCTTTCATATCAAGATTATCCCTTATATAAGCTTCAACCATCTTATTTGTTTCTTCAAAATTTTTAGAACTATTGAAACTAGCAGGAATTTCTACACTCTTATAGTTAAACAAGGGGTTTGCTGTGTCAATTTCTTGTGAAATCGAATTAGTAGCGGAAGGAAGGCTAACGATCTTAAAGTCCGTTGCTTTTGCCTTTTGAATGGGTTGAACACGAACCTCTTTAGGGCTAACTAGTTTTATTAGCTCAGAAAAACTTGTTTGAAGCGTTTCAAGGGTGGAATAGTAATCAGCATTCCATTTACCAACAGTAACTCTATCTTGTTCAAATGCCATTATTAATGAGCTATCATTATAAACTTCTTGCTTTATATTCCCTTTATTTCCTGAAGTTATTATCTGCAAACTATATAAGGAATCATTAGTTTGAGTTAGAAAAAATCCATTTTGATGTAGATTTACTAAATCAATCCGATTGATGTAATAATCCCCTACCCTAACGGAACTATTTGGTTTATATCTAAAATCAATTATTTCAATCTCATCTTTCGTAACACATTTAAATTCAAAGTTTCTCTGGTACTTATAATCATGCCTCCCATCAACTAATGTTTTTGGTAACTCGTTGAACAAGGAATCAACTTGTCTTAAGAGTATTTCTCTATCGCTCTTACTTTGAGCGTTACAATAAGTAGATAGAATACTGGAAATTATTAAAAGAAATGATTTCATATTTTCACATTTAAAGTCAGATTGACTTAAGTTATTTTGTCTCTACTAGTACTTTGTGCAATGATAACCAGCAGTCTAGTAATTTGTAATATAAAAAAGTACATTGAACAATGGTTTGGCTCGTATCTGTTTTATTTCATCAATTTAAAACCCAATAAAGTTTTCTCTAAAGGAACCATGAATACTTAAAGGGTAATAGTCACTTGCAATTTTTGATTTGTACTCCTTGTGGTCAAAAATTAGTTTAGCGAAATACGTTCCTGCTGCATTTCCTCCATAAATATACAAATAGAGGTACTGTCCGTTTAAGGACTCGTAAGCTTCAATTTGCCTGTGAAAACCGTAATTGTCGCACATTAACGGGTAGTAAAAATTGCAATAAGCCTCTGTGGGAATTTTAAGACGGACGCCATTCACCTCTATTTCTATTTTCTTGATTTCTATTTTAGGAATGCCGTACCGTCCACCAAATGGATATTGTCCGTCAATCGTTTGGATGGTCGATGAATCTTTATTTGCTTCGATTGAATGTTCTTTAATATGGAATTTTCCTGTCAAAATGGTGATTTTACACCTCTCACCATTCTTTAACTGGTCTTCAATAACAACTTTAGAAGTATCGCAGGAGATTATTTCTAATTTCTTGAGTAAGTTTCTATTTGAGATAAAGCACTTGTCTGATGGTCGGTTTAATAAGTTTTCAATGGTATAATCAAGAAAGGCTCTGTTCGCATTAAACACGGTATCTCTCCGGTCAATAGGGCTTCCCGGGTGGTATGTACTGTCAATAGATTCTGAATGTTTCTCAAACTCTTTGCAGTCTTGTCCATATGATACAACCGCCATTAACAAGATAAATAAGAGTGATAAAATGAATTTCATTTTTAATAGAGAGCTAGCATTTCCTCAAAAATAAGACAATAGTGAAAATAAGCGGATTGCTTGTTCACTTTCATCTGTGGGTTCTAATTATAATAAGGATTAAGTAGCTCTTTACTGGACACCATTGAACCACTCTGAATGATGAGTGAGAGTGGTAACCGATATTGAATAGGTTATTTATTTGATGAAGAGAGAGATAATCTTATTTGGGTTGAGTAAAGTGTTAGCAAGCTTCGTTTCAATACCACTTATATCCTTAGACTCACTTTGGGTTTTAATGAAGCACAACGAAAAGAGCCTCTCGAAAAGCCTATAATAGCCATACTTTATGCACGTTGTTGTAAACCGTACTTATTCCGATGGCCAATTTTTAGACATTTTAAATATCTTATCTAAATCTTCTCCTTCTTGGGAAATTATCTGTCCATTTTTTACATAATTTAATCTTAAGTCCAATTGGTTGAAATCAAAAGGATGTTTTGAAAATGGGTTTTTGTAAAGCCAATATTTAGAATTTGGAACTCCAAAAGGGAAAACTTTTGTAACCAGAACTCCGCTAACATTGGTTTTTGTTGCTCTTCTGCCATTGTGAAAAATCCCATCAGATTTACGAATCCATTTTACATTCTTATCATCTGGGTTATTTGTAAATGACAAAGCCAAAGAACCCCAAATGACATTTTCAATATCGATTTTACCGGATGTTTTATGTCCAATAGCATTAATACAAATCAGATAAGGAATATCAAATTTGCCATATCTACTTGCTTTCTTGATAATCGAATCTTTTAACGATTCTTCTCCACCTCCCCAAAAAGATTCCATAGGAAGCATACCTATTGGTGTGTCACTTATTTTATCTTTTGCACTATCTATCAATGGGATTGGTCGAATTGAAATTCTCAAATCTTGATTTTCATATTTTATTTCTGGTATTTTATTAAAGCCATTTTCGTCTAAGTCTTTCTCTAAACTCTTTCTGTCAATTTTAGACACTTCATTTTCAACTAATCTAATAAGTTCTTTAGCCCTCGGTTGTTTATTAGTTAAAAACGATAACTCTGAGATTTCAAGCAAAAAACCTTTGATTCGGATTTTATTAATCTCGTCAAATAATTGATTCTGTTTTCTTTCAAAGCCAACTTGAGCCTTGCTTTTGTCATTGCATACTTTTGCCTCAACAAAACATTCAACTCCGTTTTTTTTAATCAGAAAATCGGGTCTTTTAGTCGAAGATTTTAATATCGGATGAATCTCAATTTCAAATCCTTGATTTTTAAATAATATAAATAGGAATAACTCATAAAATGCTATGTGAAATTCCTTTTTAAATCTGTTTTTAAGTTCTTTTCTTTCTTTGAACGGAAACTCTGAGAACCAAAATTCCAACAGTTTTCTAACTGTATTTACATCTTCACGAGAACTTTTTTGATAATATTCGTATGGATTGGTATTGTGTTTAGATGGTCCATCTATGAATTCAGTCGTATCATCAAATAGTTTTTCCAAAGTTTTTTTTCGTGTTGTTTACAAATGACTCTGAGTTAAAGGGAGTTTAACGAAATTAAGCTGAAAACTTAAGGTTGGCAAATTCGTTTTACACAGTGTTCGGAGTCGTTGTGAGCGAAGCCATCACAACTGCGTATACTGGGGGAAACTCTGAACGGTTAAGTTAAAGCTAGTGCAGCTTTCCGCAAGTTCCTAAACAATCGGCACTGTCATTATCAACCGTGTCTGTAAATGACGGAATGACCGCATTAGCTTTAGGTATTGCTGTGGGTAGTGATTTTTTCTATTTTTTCTTTCTTAAATTTTATGATACCATGATTGTGCATCAGTATTCCAACTGTGATTACTGGTAGAGAAATAAGAAGGATAGTCCATTCACCTTCGCCCAAATAGTATCCTGTTGTTACGATTGCG
>CAZAJG010000004.1:14229-85512 GCA_964485405.1 uncultured Owenweeksia sp.
AATATTAAGAAGATGCCAGTTCCTGCCCAACCTAAATTCGCTTCCATTAAAAGTCCTACGAATTCAAGTCCTGAATGAGCCAAAGGATATTCTTTCAATGGTCTGATTATCAATTCAGGTCTTTCCATTTGTTGTTCAAACAGTTCTTGGGCTTTCTTTTCCTTTTTCTCAACAACTGCTAAATACTTAGGGTTTATTGTTTTGTTACTTTTCCGCTGTTTGAGAGCAAGATCATAAAATTTTCTACTGGGGTCCTGAAGCACGAGATAAGCTCTGAAAACAAGTTCTCTTGTCGTTGGGTCTAAGCCTTGTCGTAAAAACTGATTTCTAAATTCTTTAAAGATCTTAAGAGAACTAGCGTCTGTTGGTACCTTTAATATGTTGTAGTAGTTGTTCATTTTTATTTCCCACACCGGTTAGTTAATGAAGTGTAGCGTCCCGATAGGGTGATATGATTTCATATACAGTGTTATAGGCTGGTTTTATTATATCCAACCTACGGATTTTCTCCATTCGTTATATTCCCTTCTTCTTTCTTCAATATCTTTTGGCGGTCGTTGATTTTCATTTTTCACCCTTTCTTTCATTAGCTCAGACTGTTTTTCAATTGTAGTTAGACCAAGTTCTTTTCTCCTTTGATTGACTTTAGCTATGTTGTCAAATTGATTAGGGTTCATTTCTCCATTTGCGTCCCAATCAAATTGAGTTCCGTAAAGTTGCGGTTTCCCTTCAAAAACCGCTATTCGGTCGGTCAAATATGCTAAACTTATTGGGTTTGCTTTGTTTTCCTTAACAGCTATTTTCAATAATTCTGCCGATTTTTTCATGAAGTAGGGTCGTCCGATAGAATGTTGAATAACTAACCAAGCCGCCTCACTTGCTTTTTTGCCAACTTTGTCAATTGTGGGATAGCCGATTTTATCTATTATTTCGTTTAAGATTTCTGCATTTCTATTATGCAAATTCGCCATTTCTAGGTTATACCCGTGGTCAAGTTGTTCGCTTAGAATAAGTTTCTTCCGAAACTCCAAGTCTGCATTTTTCAGTCGTATAATTTTGGTAGCTATTTCTTCGAAATTCATTTTCTTAATCCAGTTGTTTTCAACTTGCACATAACATTCTGTGTATGGTGCATATCCTGTAGGGTATGCATTATAAACTTTGTTAGTTTTTCGTTTTTATTACAATCCTCCAGCTTCCGGCCAATTTCTCCAATCGTTATTAGGTTCTAAAGTTGGTTTCCAGTTTTCTATGTTCTTACTAACCAAAATGTCAGCTATCAAGTTGAATGTTTCATAAGTACTTGGTTTATCTCCTCCATATTCCGAGTACGATTTATGATGCCACTCATCAATCTTCATTATCAATGGCAAATCCATTGGGGTACTCGTTCTTAATTCACCTTCTGTTGCTCGGAAAATTTCTGGATTTGTCTCATCAAGGTATTTTACTAATGATTGATAGTCAATCAGTTTATTTGGATTGTCAAAGTCTTGGATTTCAATACCTTTTGCAAGATAATTTTGGTTGTTTTGATCAATCGCTAATTCCTTATCTCGAACTTTTACGGTAGTTGCTTCTTTTGAAACGAGTTCAAAGTCTCCTTCAATTCTTTCAAATTCCTCTCCTGAGATTAGCGTTAAGTATTTTGAATTACAAATGAACTTATCATCTAATCCTGCTCGGTCAAGATTTATTAAGCAATTGCCAAAATAATTTAGTTCAATTTCTGCTAGACCACTACGGTTTCCAAAACCACTTTTTTCGAAAACCACTGCCCACCTATCTTTATCTGCAAATAAGTTGATTCTACTCCCGGCCGTGTGAAAATATCCATGCTCTAAATCCAGAAAGAAATTGTAGGTAGCGTTGTTATCTAAAGCACTTAATATTTCCTCTCTTGTGTATGTACTCATTTTATTTAATGAAAGCTAAGGTCCATATAGAAACACCAGTGCATTTATACGGGTAGCTAACCCTTCCTCCTAAACGATCTTAATCAACACCATAACACAGTCCCGATAATTGAATTGGACAACAATATTTTGCGAAAAAGAAACATCGCGTTAACGCACCTTCAATAAAAACTTATCTGGTCTATTGTGAATTGTTATATAGTATCCAAAATAACGTCAATATTATGATAGAATCAAAGTGATTGTATCATAATTTCTCTAGCACTTTTCTAATAATGTAAATCATCACTATCCCCTTATCAAAACAAATCCCTTTCTTAGCATTTACTAATCCACACCCTATGAAAAAGCTAACACTCTTCCTTAGTTTCGGTTTACTCCTATCCTGTGCGGAAAAGAGTGCCGAAGTTGAAGTGGCCACCTACCAAGACTATGAAACGATAGAGCTTCCTTTAAAAAAGGTGAAAGGCTATGGTACTTTTAGCACTCCTTTTAGTTTTATTCCATGGGGCAACCACTCTCCTACAAGCTCCTGGGGCAAAACCATGGTTTCTGTAGCAGGTATTCCAGAAGATTGGAAAAATGCTTGTGTGCAGCAAATTTGGTTTGATGCCCGGCAATTTGTGTATCAAAACTATAAAGGTGGAACCATAACGGAAGAGCGATTTAATGATCTTACCGAAGCCTGGAATATAGATTTGAGTTCACGCGCTTTCTCTGATTCGGCTATCAAGTGTTTTACGCATATAGTGATGCACAAAAATGAAGATGGTAGTGTTGAATACAAACTAGATACAGACAATGATAGAGATTTTAGCAACAATGAAACCTTTACCGCCTATCTAATGGAAGATTGGAGTAAGGTGGATTCCTTAGTGCAAAACCCACATCACTTGCAATACGAAACCTACCATCATAAAGTGGTAGAGCCTGCAGAAATAGACATTCTTATTGTACAGAACATCAGTAGCAATTTGATGTATAATTTCCCAAGTTATTCAGAAGTAGAATTATTAGACAAAACCATTCAGATTACCAGTGGGTTTGAGTGTATGTATGAATCTCAATGCGGTTTACGGATAGCCGATACTGCCAACAACACCAATACAGAGAATATTGAGAAGAATGAGTATTTGAGAGTGGATAGTCTTATCCTTCAAAATTTAGGGGTTAATGTAGATAATCAAACACTTATGCTCCGTAAAATGCCTTCAGACACCGTATTATTCTCTACCCAAGTGGGACTTTATGCTAAGCCCTTTGAAGTGATGAAATTTAGAAATGCAGAAAAGGTGAGCTTAAGCGATTATAGTGGAAAATATCTGTACTTGGAATTTTGGGGAACCTGGTGCGCTCCTTGTGTGGAGGAAATTCCAAACCTTAAAACGGCCTATTCTTCTATAGATACTAGTAAAATCCAGTTTTTAGGGATTGCCAGAAACGATTCTGCCCCCTTACAGGATATGATAGCAGAAAAGGGAATTAACTGGCCACAGGTGCAGATTTCTAGAGAAAAAGGTATCATAGATGATTATGGCATTACAGGCTACCCTACTTCCTTTTTAATAGATGGGGATGGAGTGATAGTAGCTAAAAACTTAAGAGGCGAAAATCTTCTGGATACCCTCAACCATTACCTTGCACCGGGCTTGGAGTAGATTCTATGGCGTATTATTTTATTATCCATTTTGTTTATATATAAACAAAATGGATACCCTTCCTACACCTCCATTCTTTCTAGCCTTGTTTCCATGCATAAAGCTTCGGAGCTTCCTTTATTGAACTACTCTGGCACATTTATAGATAATCTGAACGCATAACGCTATATTGAAATGGCTTTCGCTTCAAGAATAGTTGTAGCAGAGAAACTGAGGGGAGCCATTTTGATGGATACCTTAACCATTATTTAGACTGTACACCTAAATTGAAAACACCGAACTGCCCACATGCGTTTAGCTTACTTATGCTCTTCTTCACTTTGGGGATGACTCATCTCCTTCATGCTCAAGATCGCCCTAATTTTCCGGTGGAATATACCGAGCAGGCCTATAGTTCTACGGTTACCTTTAAGAAAACCTCCCTCCCCATTGATATTGAAGACACATTGATAGAAAACCATCTTTACATCGGCTACGTTTACTGGGGCGGTTTTAAACACAGTACTTGTTTGCTTGTTAGCGAAGGGCAACATTGGCGGATTTTTCAATTGCATGAGGAACATCTCGAATATTCGATTGAATTTGTGGATCTAAAACCAAGCTCCGATTTAGAGCTCTTATTGACCTACACCTATGGAAGCGGAAGAAGCGGTTGGCAATCTGGCTACGCCCAAATAGACTGGGGCGTAATGCTGGTGGACCTAAGAAGCTTTACAAAGGTGTTTAACTGGGAAAACATAAAATGCTATACCTTTTGGCAGAATGATTTGGAGGAGGATAAGGAGGATCCCGATCAACCCATAAAAATTGTAGGCGGCTCGGGCGAAAAGGAGTTGGGAACTGAATTGAGGATAGAAGTATCCCCAGGGCAACTCAAAATAAGGGAGGTTTTAGCCGATTGCGCCTCTGAGTTTACCCTAACGGAAGCGGAACGAAACGCAGAATTGGAACGTCTGAAAAAGCTAGATTCTGTTGTATATACTTGGGATGGAGAAATGTTACAACGCAAGTAAACACAAACACTTTAAAACAAAAGGCTGAAGTTTTATCCCTTCTACGTAATCTGTCTTTTTAAAGCATTTTCATAACCTTCTACCAAAACTTTTAAACCTTCTGAAGTTTCTTGTGGAGCTATTGTAATTTCGAGTTTGGTTCTGTTCTTTTTGGGCTTACTGAAAAGCCCACTACTGCCACCTTTGGCAAAGTTTAGTTGAATTTCGCCTTTTACAATCTCCATATCAAACTCTGCCGTTACCACTGCTTTTTCTACTTGCGACATATGCAAAGGAACCAGCGTAATTAAAGGAACCTGAACTTCTGTGTTTACCACACCATCGGGTGTAGGTGTGGGATATTCTAAGATCACAGTTTTAGGATCCAAAATCGTTTTCTTCACCATATCGCCACTCTCCTCATCTTTCACCTCTTTTTCTACCTCGTTGAAGTACTTATCTAAAAGTCCAACGTTTTTATCCATGAGCGAATCACTGGCATTGATAATGGCATCGTGAATAGCGGTTACAAAAGCTTTAAAATTTATCATAATGTATAATCTATCGATTATTGAGTTCTGTGCATAAATCCAACATACTGGTTAAATTGTTGGGCGAAAAAGACGAATGAGCATTTACATATACGTTTATCTCCTGTCCGTCAAACTTGGTTTGTTTCTGAATTCTCCTGCCTTCAGCATTTAAGTTATTTTCTGTGGTGGTGTAATGGATTTGTTTAGCGGCATAAATGGCATTATCCAAAGGCGATCTGCGTAGTGGCTTTTTGGTTAATAAACTAAACTCTAAATCCGATAAAGGAACGGGAGTAATTGACTTGGTAGCCTTTTTATTCTTTCGTGCTGCAATCTTCTTAAAGCTAAAAAAAGAGGTTTCCTTATTTTTTTTAGGACGTAAAGCTTCTTTTCCTTCATCGGAAGTGCTTTTAACACCTAAAAAGGCTTTTAAACCGGCTCTAAAATTCAGCATACATCTGTTCCTGTAGATCTAGGGTTTTACACCTTACTTCTTACCCATCTTCTCTTTGAGCTCATCAAACTTGTCCATCGTTTCCTGCACAGCAGGCTTACTTTGCTCTGCTAAACCAATAGCAGCCTGGCAATTGGGGCAAGAAAACTGAACACCAAGTAGCAATTGCTTGGTATCAAAAGGAATTTTTGTTTCACAAACAGGACAAGGAATCGTTTGATCTGTATTAATCATGAGTGTCTATTTTTTGGGATTTTCTATTTGTTTATCTTCTTTGGGAATAGGCTGAATGGATTTGGTATATAAATCTAAAATAGCCAACACACCAACAGGTAAAGGCAACGGACCAGCATTAATGTTTACCTTCAACTTGCTACTCTCTTGTCGGTTGTTCTTGTTGCTATTGCTCGGATCGGTTGAGCTTCTACAAATCCGTCCGTTAAGTTGTGCCTGTTTATCTATTATACCGTGATTCGAATCATAAGAAGTAACGGAAGTTATTTCCATGTCAAAATCAACCGTTACCTTATCAATCACCAAAGAGTTTAAGGGAACCAAGCACAATAAAGGAACGCTAAAAGTCATTTCCACCAAATTGATATAATCCGGATCGTCCGGCTTTTTATCGGGGTTGACAACTCCACGCCTCATCGACATTTCAACCATTACCGGCTCATAGGAAGTATCTGAATCCTCTTTTTTTTGATTGAAGCAATAGTCGAGCAAAAAGCGGGTTTGGCCAGTAACCATAAAAACATTGGCCTTAGAAGCTGCTACTAGAGGTGCACTTATAATAGATTCAATATTTAACTCCTTATTAAAGTTAGGGTTAAAGGATTGATTGGATGGTTCTGGCATAATGAAAGACTAAAAGATCGTTTTACGAAAAAAAGTTAGTGCTCGAAAGCACTAACTCTTCAATTGTATCTACAGTTGTTTTTTAAACTGTTCTAAACCAATACTTCTTCCCTATTAGCTTTCTGTAAGCGTTATAGGCTGAATAGATTGGGTAAAGGCCTCAATAATAGTATTTACTCCCTTTGGAAGTGGCAATTGCCCGGCATGTACATTTACGGTATACTTGGCCGAATTGCTCTTTTGATAATGAGTATTGTGCGTAGAGGAGTCTTTAGAATCGTAACTCGCACTACCTTTTACGGTTACGGAAAAAGGACCCCATCCCGCTTTCGCTTCAAAGCTACCTTCAGATTTTACTTGCTTTTCAGAAGTTTTAGATTCCTCTTCAGAGAAACTGGATTTCACTTCCATTTCAAAGCTGATGTCAACCGTTTCTACCGCCAAAGAATTTAGAGGTACGATGGTAAGCATGGGTAAATTAAACTCTGTTTTTACCGTTTGAATGATGGCAGCTGTTGCCGGTGTTGCGGGTACTGGTGGAGTTGCGGTTGGGTCTCCTGCTGTAGCCGGTGTTCCTGGAGTTATTACACCACGGCTTAAGGTCATTACAATCATAACCGGAGCGTAGTTATTATGCGCTGGAATAGCAGGAGTTCCTATAACTTCTGCTGTTGGAGGTGTAGTTGTAGGATCTGCAGGCACTGGCGCTACAGCAGCTTGATCGCCCACTGGAGTAACCGTAAAACAGGTATCCAACATAAATTTTGTTTGCGTAACGGCCATAGCCGCATTGGCATTGGCTGCCGCATTAAGAGGTCCACCAATAAGGGACTCCATAGGTAGGCCCGAAAATTCTTGGGCCATAGATAATAATCCTGATTCCATACTTAAATGATTTTTAATTTAAAAAAGTTTCATGCCTTGGTATTCATTTAATTGATGCCCTCCTAAAAGAGACCAACCAATGTGAATTTATGAGGTAGAGCTATAAAATCACAAAAGCGCGGAGCTGGTGGTAATTAAAAAAATATTAGTGCATTGGAAAAGTATAAAAAAAATTCGAATTCTATCCATTTTGGGCTGGCCCTAACCTAAGACTAACTCTTTAAAAAGATGGTGTCAATTTCGGTGATTTTACACTAAAATCTACAGAGATATGCATCGAAAGATTTAAGGTGGAGATGGATGAAACCCTGGCTGTAAAATCATTCATCCCATAAAAATTTTGCTCTTTATAAAATCAAAGCGTAAAAGCAAAAACTGTTATTTACCAACAAGTTGAATCTGCTCTTTATCCCAGCAAAACCCCTAGAATCGAACAGGAAAAATTCATTTTGATTTTAGCAAAAGCTTCGATTGGTTTTATCATTTATACACTTCTTGAAGTTCTAGTGGTGCACGTAAATTCACTCGGGCTTTAACCCCATTGATTTTGGGACAGAGTAAAAAATTCACTAACTCATAGTGAATACTTAAATTATTTAAAACTCTATAAATCAGAATTTAAAAAGCACGGTCGTTCAACTACTTTTTTGATATCCTTTTTCGAAATGATTTTTTTTTGATTTTTTAATAAAAAATGGATTTCAGTTCCATTTAAGCCGCAAAGTTTTATAGGTCTCGGTTCTTCCCGTAATTCTCATGTGCCGCCACCCAGTCTAACGAAGAGATAGCTGCGCCTAAAGAAAGCTCGCCTGCCAACACCACCCCAGCAATTATTTCTGCTAACTTTTTAGCCTTACCAGTACCATAACAATCCAGCATTTGCAAACACGTTTTTTGAGTAGGCAAGCCTGTTCCCCCGCCTACCGTACCAACAATTAGAGAAGGTAAGGTTATGGAAGTGTGTAAATCGCCATTGGGCGTTAAATCCACATTCAAAAAAGCAGAAGTAGATTCCGAAAGGTTAGCTACATCTTGTCCTAAAGCGATAAATAGGGCCGCTAAAGCATTTGCCGAATGCAAACCGTTATTGCTTACACCCGCCATCATTCCACCTAGAGCGGCTACTCTGGAATGATTGTGAAGTTGCTCTGCTTCTACTCCAAAGTGCTTAATCAGCAAATCATTGGGAATAGTGGCTTCTGCTACCACTCTTTTTCCTCTGGAGTGTAATGAATTGATAAACGAATGCTTTTTATCTGTAGCCATATTGGATTCTAAATAGAAATTCTGAATGCCCTCAAAGCTTTCCAGAATCCATTGACAGATAGCAAAAGCAGCTTTGTTTGCCATATTTTGCCCTGTAGCATCGCCTGTAAAAAAGTTGAAGCGTAAAAAAACGTTTCTTCCTGTTTGGTATACTTCGGTTTGAAGGTACTTTAGGTGGTTGGAAGTAGATTCTGCATGTTCTTTAAAGTTGGAATCCTTTGTTTTTACCCAATCGGCAAATTTGGCGGCCGTTTGTATGTCACCAAAAATAAAAACAGGAGCCCGTTGCATACTGTCGCTAATTACTTGGCAACTTACCCCTCCTACTTCATTCATCAACTTAATGCCTTTGTTGTAAGAAGCTACCAATGTACCTTCTGTGGTAGCCAAAGGAATTAAGAATTCTCCTTGTGCATATTCGCCCTTAATTTTAATGGGACCTGCTATCCCCATCGGAACTTGAGCAAATCCTGTAAGGTGCTCAATATTCCCTTTAAACGCTGTTTTATCTTGTGGTTCTTCGTGTAGCGCTTGCGTGTTGGCTGTGGTTACTTTTTCCACAAAATCTCTCCGCAATTGCATGGCTTCATTGCTATAGTCATTTTCCATTCTTGGAATACGATTTTCTCTTTCCTCCACTTCTGGATTAATGGAATCGGTAACCGCAAAACTGAGCTTGCCAAATGGAGCGGTATCAAACTTAAAACCTACATCCAATTTAGCTTCACCGTTTAAAGGCTTTTTTACATGAACCATAAAGCTTTCGCCCAACTTCAACGCAAAACCTTTGTTTTGAGCAATGTCTTTCACTGTTTTATCTCCGTCCCCTAAATCAATAGATATGAGGTCCATAGGTACTTTATCGCCATCAATCTCCAAATGAATCAGTTCTTTGAACTGTACATCCATTAAGCGGTTTTTGATGTTAAAAGATAGCCCTTCGGTATGTTTTATAAGACTCCCTCTCGTATAGAGTTTTTTAAGTAAAGACTTGGGTATGAAATTCATGCGTTCGGTTTATGCCTTGAAAAGCGATGTCTTTTTCAGAAATCTGTATTTCCAGCCTGCAAACCTAACATTACTTCTGGTTAGATCAACTTTTTTGTGTGAAACAAAAGTAGGATAGTGGGTATTGAAGAGGTGCAACTCCGTTTTTTATAAAAAGAGACCGCCCTAACCTGGGCAGCCTCCTTATTCATTTTAATGTTGAATTACTAATTTTTCTTTGCTTACTGTGCCATTGGCAGACTCTACAATCAAAAGGTAAACGCCACTCTTCATGGCATCTAGCTGTAATTGGGTTTCTGTGCCGTTTATTTTTTTCTGGAGTACCAGTCTTCCTCCAAGGTCAAACAACTGTAGGTCAGAAACCGCTTCCTCCTTAACATTTAGCAACTCAATGTTTAAAAGATTTGTAGCTGGGTTCGGATGAATTAGAATTTCTTCAACATTCATTCGCCCTTCATTTTTAGCACCATATTCCATTTTGTTACTGGAAGAGTACGTAGGAATAAGCTCATCATAGGTTCTGTCAAAAACCTGACGCATATGGGCCAGAGCTAGCATACTCTCTTTCGATCCATCGGTTTTGTTAGATAAATCCTTGATACTTCTTTTTAAGTCTCTGTCATCCTCTAAAACATAAGCTTTACTGATATCGCTCTCTAGGCTTATCAAAATCTCTTGATAGTCGCAGAAATCACTGTAGCCGCTTGTTTGTCTAAGGATAGATAGTAGGTCTTGAGCTTCTTCAAAACTCCCTTGCTTAATCAATAAAGAACTTAAACTCGCCATCCGGCTTGCCTCCGTGATGTTGTCCTCCAATAAAGTTCTTACCGAATCTTCTCCATCTACAATAATGGTATCATGAAGATATCTACGAGTTAACTCATTAAAAGCCAAGCCCGCCTCAATGTTTCTAAATGAGATATCCGATAAAAGGTCTGTCATAGCAGAAACACCAACTTGTGCATTGTTAATACTCGTCCATGCGTTTCGAGTTAAATTCAAGCTTTGCAATTGATCCATAACGTCAGATGAAACCGGTGAGTTGGCAAGCACAATATCTACCACCGTAGTTTCAGTTAGTGCTGGCGTACGGCTTAAAGCAGCGATTAAAACAGGGTCAGATAAATAAGGGGAAACTGCTAAAAGCTGACTCTTCAACTGATTTTCTGGTAAGGAACTATTGATAGCAGCTAATAAAGAAGCCGTTTGAGCTCCGTCAATTCGATCGGTTAAAAGAGAAGCCTCCTTTTTAGAAAAGCTCAAATAAGCCGATAAAAGCCCACCTGTTTTATCAAAACGATTTTCAGGACAAGAAATGTTCAGATCGAAAGTACCGCAATTGGTTAAGGTGGTATTGGCTAAATTATATAAACCTGACCTAGGTTCAGTTAGATACATAGGCATACCGTCTTCAAACCTATAATCCATTTGGAAAACGGTGGAATTGGCGTTCCAAAAGTCTCCATTGGTAGAGGCAATGTCCGAGAATATATTATTCGCCTGAGCATGAGGATCACCTGAAGGCGTGGGCATACAAGAACCTTGAAAGGGTGATACGCCTCCAAAGAGAATGAGAATGTCAAAGAATTGAGAATTACTAAAGTCGTTACACTTAAACGTTAAACCTGTATTTACTACGGGGTTTCCTCCCACCATCTGAACGTTGGCGTTTATGGCTGCAGCTCCCATGTAAAAGCCATCGTATGAATTGTGGTAAATCTCATTCGCATCGCTGATGGTTCCTCCAGCGTTACTGTTGTTTATAATGGTACCATAGGTAGCTCCAGCATGTGTATTCATAAAGTTATTGTTCTCCACTTGGTATCCCGTACAGTTGTCTAGATACAAACCGTAAGAGTCGCCAACAGGCTCGGCCACATTAAAATCATTATTCACAACTATGGAATAGTCCACGCCTCCAAAATACACACCTCTCACATTGTCGTTAAAAGTATTGTACCGCACATCGATGGTATAAAATGGATTGGCACTATTGGCTTCAATTCCATAGTATAAACCTTCAAAAAGGTTTCCATCTTTATCTGCATCCGGGCAAGGTGTACCAAAAGGTAAAAGCGCTGTACAGCGGTAAGTCACCTTGTATTTGGCCTCTATAGATCGAATCCCTCTTCCTCTAGAAGTAGCTGGATACAAACCTGTTGTAGTGTTTAGGAAGTCGTTTCCATAAAAACTAACACCGTCTACATGATACATGCTCACATGCGTACTTACGGTACCTCCATTCTTAATAGCAGCATCGGTAATAAATGTACAATTACTAAAGCTGCCATAATTTTTAAAGCCATAAGATAGGTATTGAACATCTCTAATATTGTTTCTAAAAGTAGAATTGTTTGCTCTTACAATACCTCCTGTTTGCGACCAGTTGACGCCACCACCTACATTGGTTCCAAATACATTAATACCGTTTATAGCATTGCTGATTTCTGAATTGCTCTGCATATACAGATAGCCTTGTTGCGAAAATGGGGTTTGATCTACCAAATAGTTTCCTTGTAGTTCTACACCATCCCACATCAGTCCTTCGCAATCCATAGAGGTTAATGTACTATTGGTTAAAGTGAGTCGAGCGCCAGGCTCTATAACCAGCTTGGCATCATCGTTAAACTTGAACTCCATATTCTTAATGTGAATATTTCGTCCACTTGGAATTCTTATTTCCTCGGCCACTCGTACTACAGTAAGCCCTCCAAAAGGATTGCTACCGGGTTCCCAAGTGCCGTTGCTGGTGGCTGTATATTGTTCCGTATCAAATCCTTCTAATGAAGCACAACAGCTACCTGTAGCATCATCAAAACGGGCTACATAATCTTCACCATCAATTTGATTGGGTAACAATCGGGTTCGATTAAAATAAGTATTCGCACTCAACACACTGAAATCATAGGCCGAAACCCCAGATACATAAGATGCAATAAAGGATGGAGTGCCATCCGGATCGTCAACAACCCCCATGTCCTCAATGGTAAGTCCCCATGGTGGCGTGGTAGAAACCGCATAAATTTTATAATTTCCACTCGGATCGTAACCCAACTCCAATTGTGAGTTCCCATAATCCGTAGAACCTGCAAGCGCTGAGCTTACCACACCACTTCCCAAATCAATATGAACAATACCATCGTTTCTAGAAGCTACATAAAGATTATCTCCATTCGGTGAAAACTCCAACCCGCTCAGTTCGTTGGTGCTAGACGGAATGGTATATACACTTGTTCCATCACCCATATTACCAGCGGTAGGCACCAAGTTTCCGGTAACCGGATTTACATGAAAAATGTACACCTTATCACTGAAATGATCCGCAACAGCTATCATAGTTCCATCGTGAGATACTTCCATTTCGGTAGGCTTTACATCATTTAAGAGGGTTCCGGTATGTACAATCCCAGCAAGAGCAATCCCAGTGGGAGAAACAAGATATTTTTGGATTTCTACATTAGCGTAATAAGGCGCCATTCTATACATATAGCGATTTCCGTTGGTCAATTCCAATGTTGCAGCCAATGGGGAAGCGCTTGCGTTATCGCAATCTTGAAGTACATTTCCGTTGGAAACGATACTTCCACTTCCAAAGCCCGAAGAAAGCTCTACTTCCGCATAGAAGGTATTGTGGTAGATTCCATTATCGGGTGGGCAATAAAAAGTTCCATCGCTCGGAAAAGGAAGATGACTATTATACACCACATAATACCCGCAAGAAGCACCAGGTTTGGGGATAATAATCGCATTATCTGCCTCCCATTCCCAATGATCCAAAACACCAATAGAGCCGCTTTGGGTAAACAACTGTCCTCCGCAAATGGACAAAATCAGGTTTCCATTCGCATCATGTATCCCCTGTCCTGAGTTATTTGAGGACTCGGTGCACCCTGCTCCAAAAGAAGCGGATACGGTGGATGGAGTTGGAATAGCCGTGGTAAAGTCAATTTCTTGGTTTTCTAAATACCAAACGTGCTGCTGTACTTGTCCGTAAGATAGCAGAGAGCCCAAAAAAGCACAAAGCAAAAGAGTGTTTTTCAATAAATAATGTTTCATAATTACATAATTAATTAGAGTTAAAAAGAGTAGTTTAAAGGCAAATCCTTAGGATCAATACGTTATCCTAAATGAGATATAGGACAACCCCTGGCTTTCGGGAAACCTTTAGCTGTTAAGGAACTCTAATTTAGAAAGCTTGTGTAGTAAATTGTGTTTCTGTTCGAAAACAATGACGTGGATTATTTAAAGGTTTTTCTTTAAATAGTTAAACCAAAAAATGCTTCTTTTAATCGACCAAAATATTAGAATAAAACAAGCTTCTAGTCAATATTAACTTTATCATTAGATGTTGAAAATATGACAACAAAGTTTTCAAAGGCCATGCCTAAGAACCGATGAGTTTAGGCCAATTGTTTCAACTTCCAATCTCTCTAAACAGAACCAAAATCTCCGTAACAGGATACGGGTATCGGTGTTCATTGTCCCTATTCTCATACAAAAGATTAGTTAAACAAGCAACCTTAAGTTCAAGGGAATCAAATGGTATATCGAGAATCGATCCTACACCAAACATGGAATGTTTCACTATTTTTTCGCCCTAAATATTAAATCATTTTTTCTTTGGTGGCGGAGGTGGTGGATTTTTAGGTCCTGGAATATTTCTCGTTCCCGGAGTTGGTTCTTTCCTAACGGGTGGTTTTGGGAAGTTTGGTTTCGATGTTCTTTTTTCTGTGCTCATTGTTTCGTTTTAGGTTGAGTAATTCTGTTTTAAATATTCATTCCAATCCGTTTCGGTTTTTCGGTCAACAGACTTCCAACGTGGAGTATAAAATTGATGACTGGGTTTAAAGTAGCTTACCTCTTTGTCCCGAAGGGTATAAAATTCCTTCCCTGCCTTTCCTAGATTTTCGAAACGCTTTAACTCTGTCCAGAGTTTGTCGTAACTCAAATGCAATTCTTCATAGAACTGTACGGTTTTGGCATAGTTCACTTGATCTTTTAGAAAAGGTAGAAAGGGTTTAACTACACTTAACAATTGAGCAGCACCAATCATAACGGCCCATACATAAGGTATCTCTTTCCAGATTAACCAGCCACCAACACCGCCAGAAGAGGTTAAAACAATAAGCATATGAATGAGTCGATCTCCACTTCGGATATAACTACTGAAATAAGACAGGTAAACTGCTTTGTATTTTGCAATAATCATGTGGTACCAAATTTTTTCTCTCATATTCCAGAATTAACTATTAGGATGTTTTCTATAATGAGAGATTACATAAACCAACTTCGGTTTTGATTCGTCCTCATTATTCAATGACTTAGATCCTGGATAGCTTCTCCAATACTCTCGTACATGGACCGTTTTCTTTGTTTCCATCTTATATCAATTATTTAGTATGACAGGGGTTGGAACAGTAAAAACAACCATCTACATTGGAATAGAAAATTTGAGCTTTTACCAATGCTGTATGACAAGAAGCATGATTTCCCAATGGAATTCTATTTTCTATATCAGGCATTCGGTAACAGCCTTGACGATGCACTTCATGTTCGCCAGTGCTTTGCGCATTTTTGTTGACACAATAATTTGCCATCTTTTAAAATTTAAGTGATTATAAAATTTGTGTGATCCGAAAAGCAGGATTATCGCTTTTCTACTTTCTTACCAGTTCCTTTAGGAACCAATTGGTGGTTTCGCAACCATTCTAAAGCCTTATAAAACAAAGCTTCTTCATACTCCTCCTTGGCGGTATGCCAACCCGTACGTGAAGCACTTACAATGAGCTTATCGTCTGGAGTTACACCATCCAGCAATAAATTATTCCAAGCGGCAAACACGGTCATTCGCAATTCTGTTTCTTCCCTTCCTGCATCCAGAAATAGATCCACTATTCTTTGGATTTCCCCTATTTGTGCAGAAAACTCTGTGTGGAATAATTGAACGGCTTCTTCAAAATTTTCAGATTTAGAATAGCGAATGCGATGGCCCTCTCCTTCTTCCCTGGCTTCCTTTGTGGAAATAAAGAATTGTTGTTCCTCCGCATTTCGCTCCACTTGTTTGATCAAGTCTACATCTGCTGGGCCGTATTCATTCATAATGGGTACACGCCCTAAATCAATAGCAGCAACCGTCTCAATTCCATGCAACAGTTTCTCCATTTTGGTTCTACCTAAGGTTCGGCTATACCGTGGACGTTTAGCATGTTGCTCAATGATGTAAGCCATAACGTAAGGCATACGTTTCGCCAGTTCATAATTGGGTTGTGGTGCAGGTGCAGAAACCTCTATTCGATCTATTTCAGTTGGGTTTTCCCAAGGTTTTTCATTCCAAGCTTCTAAAACATATATAGTGGTGAGATATTCCCCGTATTTCTTGATCTCTTTTTCCTTAAGCACTCTAAAAGTTTCGCCAGGAAAGTTTTCTCTTTCTTCTTTCGTTTCCCCGGCTAATTTGGATAATAATGGATCCAGTATGTATTTTAATTCCTCCTCTTCCAGCTGGTATTTCCAGGCGAAATACGCGTCTAACTCACATTGTATTTTTAAGCGATGTTGAGTATCCCAACGGAAAGGGGGATTTGGAAATTCACCTGCTTTGTTCTCCACCCAATCCGGTTGTTCCGTTTCTTCTAGGTAAATGGCTCTTTTGTTATTTTCCCACCGGTTTTGGATCAGTTCTTTGAGTGTTTTATCTGCCTCTTCCCAAACGTCATCGGCAAAAGCTTTAAGATCCCAAGCCGTATAGGTGAGTTCCAATACTCTGGGAACAATGAAGTGGAGATCTTTTGGAGTGAATTGTTCTGGAGGGATTATGGGGAGTTGCTTCACTACAAAATGAGAAATATTATTCCCGCTGATTTTTTTTCGGCATATAAAGTCAAACACAAGTGAAGAGATCATCCCTAATAAAACGACTTGTTTTACTGAATTGGAAGAAGAGGTGATATACTGACAGCTATCAGAATAAGCAGAAATCGGTAACACACAACTGACAAAAGTTCTTTCGTTTGATGTTCCTGTTATTTTTCTAAACCCAATAACCCAATCATAATTTTTCTCATCTATAAGACTGGTTTGATTCTCTTTAGATGAGTTAAGCTTCTTGCTGACAAACTCTGATTTGATCCAAAATTTACCTTGCGAAATAAAACTTGGCCTATGAAGATTATCTGCCTTAGTATATTCAATTTTATCTCCAGTAAAAGAGCTTAAACGATGATTATAAAGCCAAAACATTTTTGCTTCATATAATGAATATCGCTCTTTTGAATTCGATTCGACTAACCTATTACCTTTTGAAACTAAATCTTGTTCATTAAAATCACTCCTAGTTTCAAATAGATATGAATCATTTGACATGTGAAACATGGAGCTAAGCTTTATACCCCAGTCATTTTGTTTGTTTTTCTCTGAAACGAAAATTGGAAATTCGTGGTAGATTTTCTTTGTTAAATCAGCGTCTTGTCTACTCCTAAATATTGGACTTGTTTCTGTATTAGGATTTATTAGCTCCAAATCTTCTCTTGTCAGGCTGTAGATTCTAGACTTCCCTATCAATTCGCTAACATCCTGAAAAAAGAAACCATAAACTGTATCTTCATCATAGAGTCTCTCTTGACCATAAATAGTCAACATTGAGAATTTCAACTTGCTCGCTACAGCAGAAAAAAGCTTCTTCTTATTCTCAAAATCAAATAAGCTGAGTAACCTATTAGTCTTAATTAAATAATTGAAAAACTTACTATTAGTGATATCTGTGGCTATTCCAGTTGGAACAGCTAAACCCAACCGTCCTGTTGGTTTTATGAGCTTTAATGAAAGTTCTGAAAAAACAGAATATGTATTAATATCTCCAATAGCAGTAAGATTATAAGTGTTGACTGATCTAATAAACTTGGTCAAACATTGTGATGATTTTTTTGCTTGAGTATAATCTTTAAACAATTTACTATCACAATTGATTTCTCTGATAAGTTCATTTCGAACAGAAGCTGTAATTGCGCTGCTAATTCTAACAGATCGGTTAGCAAAAAACTCTTTTTGCTGTAGTTTTATTCTTTCCCAAGGAGGATTACAAAGAATAACATCAAAACCTCTATTAAATTCAGATTTCTCTGACAAATGGGGAAATTCTAATTCCCAATGAAAGAAACCTAATCTTTTGGCCTCTCTTTGTGCTATTTTCACTGAAGGATTAAACTCATTTACCTCCTTAAGGATTACTTTTTTTAACAAGGATTGGGTAATTTCCAAAGATTCCTCTTTAGCAAAAGATTGAAAAAAAGCAAAGGTCCATACATCATAAATTCTTCTATAATATCTTACTTCATCAGATTCCTCCCAAACTTGATGAGCTCTTTTCTTTGCCCAAATATCTTCTATAGAATTTCCTGAAATTTGATCAATCTGCCCATATTTTCCAATAAAATCGTTCTCTTTCAACTCATAACAAAAAGCTTCGAAGTCCAATTCCTCTATTTCTTTACATTCTGCTTTATTCCTTTGTTTTAATGACAAAGCCACTTCTTTGTCGTCATCAATTACAGGTTTAAATGCATCTTCTGATATTTTTAACTGAACACCATTACCTTTCCAACCTAGTAAGCTATTCCCACATTTAATCTTATGATTTAAATAGATAATAGGTTTACCTGGAACATGGGATTCCATCCAGAATATCAAACGACATAACTCAACAGTATCTGGATTAATATCTACTCCATAAATACAATGCTCAATTACATCCCTTAGAGCGGGACGAAAGTGCTCATCAAATTGAGATTCATCTTCTATTCGAATATGAGTGAGTTCGGTAGCTAAAGCTCTGGCTGCACCCAATAAAAAATGACCAGATCCACAGGCTGGATCGCAAACCTTTAGATTGAGTAGAGCTTTCTCTTTACTTTCTTTTCTCTCTTGTGGCGTTTGTTGGCTTATTTCCGCTTCTTTTAAACGTTCCTTCAACACAGGTTGCAAAGCAGTTTTTAGGAGCTGTTTTACCAAATCATCATGTGTATAATAGGCTCCTGTGCTTTTACGTGATTTCCCAAGTGGATAAGTGAAGGGAATTTCCTCATTGCTTAGATCCACTTTGGGATGTAGATCCAATAAAGACTCATACACCGCTCCAAATTCCTCTACATTAATTCGTCTATAATTGATGCGGATCAATTGATGATGCTTGTTTTTAAACCGACTCAAGAGATCGATGGCTTTCAGAAAAACAAGATTGTTTAAGTTGGATTGTACCAATACGCCTAAAGTATCTTCCTCAAACAAGTCTCCGCCCAGTGCTTGAATTCCCAGAGGGTTTCCTGCCCCCTCTTTTTCAAATAGCATAAAATTGGTTTTGAGTTGTGCCCAAATGTCGGAGTGGCGTTCGTTTACCGCATAGTAGGATTCGGCCATATTTCGGAAACGACCCAAACTGTAATATTCCTGATAAATGTCTTTTAACTCAGGACTTAGATCGTCTTGAAAAATGAGTTTCCGTTCCTCAGCTACCAACAAGAATAACAAACGATAAACCAGCTTTCTGAGCAGATAGCCATATTCCTCTTCAGACAATTTACCTTCCTCCAATTGCTCTCTCAACAGTGTGTTTTGCGGATGTTGCAGAAAGCCATTTCCCAATACTTCTAAACAGGTTTTAACAGCTCGTTGCAGTTTATTCCGAACACGATGTCCCTCTTCTACAGAATCCTGATGATAGTTTTCCAGTAAACAGTCGTCTCCCATCTTTTTTGGAAGCCTGCTTACATGCAACATCCTATACAAAGTGGCAAAAGAGGCCAAATCATTCTCTTCTAGTATAGTCTGTATATCCCACTCCATAAACTGAATTCCAGTAATGCGGTGGTGATCTCGTAGCAGTCGGATTTTATAACCATTGGTTACAATTCCATAAAGGTGCTCGGTATGGTTTAAATATTCCTGCATCTGAACATGAGGCGATTGTCGGTTTCCGCGAGCAGCATTGGGGTTTTGATCTAAGCCCATTCTAAAACCTCCAATATGGACAGGAAAACGATCTCTGTTTTGATCATAGTGACTAATGATAAAGGAGATGCCTTCTTCCAAACTTACCTTACCTCCCAATTGAAGATCGTAATCCAGAAGCGTAAATAAAGGTCTAATCCAATGGTTACGCACTTCTGTAACCCCACTTTGGTTTTCACTTAAACCATCGCGCTTACGTTTAAAACTCTGCCAATGGGTTTTGGCCATGCTAAAAGCATGCGTGATTTCATCTGAAACTCTGGTATGGGCAGGCAATCCAAAATCAGTTTGCGATTGTCCTTGTTTTTCAGCCAAATTCTCGATGAGTTCTGGTGAAAAGAGATTGTTTTTAATATCGTAGTTGATCATGAGTTTTATGGGTTTAAGGGAAGGATTACATACACGCCAAGTACATCTGGTGGCAGTATGGGTTCTACCGCTTTGAGGTGTTCTTTTTTCATCTCTTTGTTGAATTGCTCATGCCCTTTAATCATGTGACGCGCACGTTTTTCGGCTAAACGGTTCAAGTTGTTTTTGAGATGGTGATAGTCTGCAAGTGCCATCTTGAGCTGTTTTTCCTTGATTTCAGTGGATACTTCTGCATCTACCTCAATGCGATTTAAAATGGGTTCTGCTTCAAAACATTGAGTTTGCAAACTCTCTTGATTGGGGCTTCCTGTAAATCCCCATAGCTTCATTTCTTCTGCTACTAATTCCTTTTTGCCTTTGGCATCGGCTACTACATTTCGGATACGGAGCAGATAAATAGTGGTTCTTTCATGTACTCCACTGCTCTGAAATACGGCAGCTCTGGAAATGCCTTTTGAAGTATCTGTGGATAAAGCATCTTCCAACAGTTTTAAACACAGATTTTCAATAAAAGCGTGGTTTCGCCCTATGTAGTTCAGTTTAGGTGGTGTTGGCGATTCAAAAGAAATCTCCACTATCTCCTCCTTAGGAAGAGCACTTTGCAACTGAAGGGGTAAATTGATCGTATGGATTTGATAGGCTTTATCCGTTTTGGATAATGACGAATGATATAGAGGAAGAGCATCCTCCAAAAAGGACTGTACCGCCTCCGCATTCCCCAGTATCGCCTCTGTTTCGTGGATGTAGGGAGAGAGTTCATCTGGTTTGATACTGTTCTGTGCAAAAATGGATGTGATTTGTTTTTCTCTTTCTTGAATGCGCTCAAACGATTGGCTTATCTCCAATTCCTTTTGGCGAATGGCATCATCATCACCAAAATCCAATTGACTTTGAACAGAAAGATCACCTTGCTTTTTTGGGTTTAACAATACGGCTGTTAATACCGCATCCATTATGGATTTACTATCGTCTGGAAAAGGCACTGAAATGCCAATGGCTTGCCTGATTTTACGGGCTTTGCGCAACAACACTTTTAATACTGTACCGTCAATGGGGTTATCTTCTCCGTATAGTAAAAGGGTATTTACCTTTTTCTCAGTCTGACCAAAACGATCTACACGGCCTTCTCTTTGTTCTAGTCGATTGGGGTTCCAGGGTAAATCATAATGTAAAACAGCTGAGAATTTCTCTTGCAGATTGATGCCCTCACTCATGCAATCGGTAGCGATGATGAGTTTTACAGATCGCTTATCCTCATTGATGTCTCTTACCTTTTCTTTTCGTTCTTCATCGGCTAATTCGGAAGTAATGACTTCAATAACTAGCTTCTTTCCAAAGGTTTTTAGGAGGGCTGGTTCCAATACTTTTTTAAGATAATTGGCGGTTTGGATGTAACGACAGAAAACAAGCGTATTGTTGGTTTTAAGCCATTTTTCGAGAAGCTGTAAGGTGGCTTTCGCTTTTAAATCGTGCTCCAGACTTTTGAGTTGGGTCATTTTTAAGGTGAGTGAACGTATTGCTTTTTGCTCTGTTCCACTCAGCTTTGCCTGACTAGCCAATTCGGTTGGCGCTTGATCTGCAGTGTCAAAATCTCCATCTAAAATGCTTTCGTTGGAAACCTCTATTTCTTCAGAGTCAGTTTCCCACTCCTGCTCTGGTTCCAAAGTGTATTTGCGCAAGCGATTTTGCAACATAGCTTCACCAGTAGCGGGGCTCGACATAATTCCACGAAGCAAACCTATGGCCATATAATACCGTAATCGTTCGTTTAGGCCTTTTCCATTTTTCGGATCTACAGCTAGTTTTCTAGCCAAGTCCATAGCTTCGTAAAACACCTCTCTATAGGGTTTGGATAAAGGATAGCCTTGTTCCAGAGAGATTCTTTCTGGAAACACGGTTTCTTCATCCAGCCATTTTTCTACATTTTTTCGTCTTCGCTGCACAAAGTGTTGGGCTACTCTTTTTTTATGTGCGGCATTTGCTGTAATCAAATCCTCTTCGGCAAACTCTGGATGTAGTAAGCCCAATATGGATTGAAATTCTTCCGATTTTCCACTGTGTGGCGTGGCTGTAAGTAAGAGCAGATGTTGATCGGGATTTTGAGCAATGTCTTTCACCAACTGATGTCTTTGCTGCTGGCTGGCCTGAGCACCTCCTGTTTGTGCGCAAGTATGGGCTTCATCCACCACTATCATTTCAGGTGCATGTTGTATAAAAACATTGCGTTTACGCTCTCCTTTGATGTAATCGATGGAGATAATTTGAAAAGGGTAATGCTGAAAAATTGTAGCATCCCCATGAAGGTTTCGCTCCAGTCTTTTTACAGAACCCGAACGAATAATTACGGCATCAATGCCAAACTTATCTTTTAGCTCCTGTTGCCATTGATCGCATAAATGCGGTAAACAGACAACGGCAAAGCGATTGATATCTCCTCTATCCAACATTTCCCGAACGATGAGAAGCGCCTCAATGGTTTTACCCACACCTACATCGTCTGCAATCAGCAAACGAACGGCCGATTTTGATTCTGCTCCTTGTAGTTTTAAGGCCATAATGAGCGGCACTAATTGATAGGATCGCGGTTGAAAAGAAAGTTTACCCATAGATCGAAAAGGACCTGCTCCATTTCGAAAGGACAAACGGGCTGCATTGTACAGCAAACGGGCTGAATGAAAACTACCGATTTGTTGTAAAGATGGAAGTGGAAATTTTGCTCTGGTAAGGGCTTCAAAATCTCTTGGAAATCCTTTAAAAATTCCTTTTATTTCCTGATCCGTTCCACCTAATGGTTTCAGACGAATGATCTGCTCGTTTTTGGAAGGCAGCACTACCCAATCTCTCTGATGAAGCGACACCAGAGTTCCTGCTTTAAATTTGGTTTCCATAGTCTAAGTGTTTTTTAGAGAGGTAAAAAAGGAAGCGTGTTCTTTGATTAAATCGGGTAAAGGCTGATCGCGAAACCATTGAATCCTAGATATCTTCATGACTTTTAAAGCATGATCTTCCAAAGTAGATGGTGCTTCGCCTTCGATTTGAATTCCTAAGTCGGAATCTTCATAAAAGAAATCGAAAGCTTCGGGTATACCGCTTGGCTTGTGATTGAGCTTATCGGGTAGTTTAATTTTGTTCTTATACAAATAGGTCAATAACTCCTTCTTTCTAGGCTCTTCATTAGAAATTTGAGCCAAGAGGTTTTCATAGTACCGATCGTAAGGATCTTTATAATCCGTTTCAGGGCTTTGCAGTTGGGCATCTATTAAGTATTGAAGCGCCCCCTTTATGCTAAACCGATCTATTTCATGGTGATACCTTTGGTTGTAATAGGACAACAAATCACCGTAAGATGCCTTTACTGCTTCTTTTTCAGGATCGTCAAATCCGCAAATTGTAAAAGCTTTATGCACCCATTTTTTAAACTCCAACTTATCCGTTAAGCGCGAGAGCACGCCTAAGCTTCCTTCAGCAGCTTCGTAAAATAAAATATTGGGATTTTGGGGTTCTCCCATCAACTCGCATTGTATTTCCTGTGATTCTACTTGGAACTGCTCTTCTAAAGCATTTTTCAAAGCATACATTAAACTAATAACCCCGCTTCGCTCTAATTGTAGGTTTTTAAGAGGCTCTAAATACAAGCAGTCTGCGGTTACCGTGGTATATAACTTTACTTGTTTTATGTTGTGTGCTTCTTCAGCATCTTTGCTTTTCTTGCTTCGTTCTTTTATCTCCTTGTATTGTTTTTCCGTTATCCACCTTCCTGTTTTCTGATCAATTCGAAAGCCTTCTTTGTTGGTACTTTGTTTCCATTGGTTACTGATTTTAACCAACTGCGCTACCGGTAGGAAGTGTAGGTTGAGTAAATGACGTTCTTGAGCATATACTCCCAATTTTTTGCAACGGTTTAAATCTCCCGGATAGGAAAAGTGGAGTTCCTGATCGTACCCCATTTTTTGTCGCTCATCTTCATAACAGGATATTCTTTCGTGATCTACGCCCACCATATCTTGAAGGTTGCATAGGTTAGAAACAATATCGCTATTGTCCTTTCCCCTATTCGATTTACCCGTAAAAGGGTTGATATCGCTTAAAGAGTCATCGCCCAATAGCATAAAACCAGACTTCTTATCTAAACTCGCCTGCTCCAGAGTTAACTTGGTTTTGGAAGAAGGCAATTGCATGGTGGTTACTTTCCATTTATGTCCTCTTTGGTAAATAATGTTTCCTGGTCCAAATTCATTGAGTGCCAAAAAACGCGGTCGTGACAAATAGGTTCCATTATCTCGGTCTTTACCCGAAAGAAAAATGCGGATGGGTAAGCGTGTAAAATTGTAACCGGGTAAAAAGCCTTCTGAAGCCAAATAACGGTAAGGGTAAAACTCAGAAAAATCTCTGCCTGTGGTCTTATTCCGAAGCAGATCTAGCTTTCGCTGAGCATGATGCATCTGTTTATCAGCTTCTTCCCATTGCGGGCTATTTTTGGTTAAATGAGCTAATTCCAATATGGAAGTAGCCGACTTCTTAGATTGATCTGCTTGATGATACAGTTCTCTCCAGCGGTTGCAAGCGCTATTAAAAGATTCCGCAGCCTGATCAATTTGTTCTTTGATCCAGTTAGGTGTATACCAGCTCTTTAATGTAGGTTCACTTTTTAAGCCCTCTATTACTTTTTCAAAATGATGAACTAGGTCTTCCTTTTTTTCAGGAGATAGTTCCAACTGTTTTTGAATGGATTCTTTCAGTGGTAAACGAGCTTCTTCTATTTCCAGTATCTCAAACAACGATTGGTTCAAATTACTGAGTTCACATTCGGCTAGATAGATGGCTTGAAGATGAGACCGCAACAAATCAGGATGCGTTAGATCCAATTTTTGAGGAATCACTTTACCTGAAATCATATCCATTTTATTTCGGAAGAAGTGCTGATCGTGTGGGGATTTTTTACTGCAAAAGCTCAAGATTAAAGCACCTTGCCCTTTTCTTCCTGCTCGTCCACTTCTCTGTGCATAGCTAGAAGGATTGGGCGGTACGTTTCGCAAATGCACTACAGAAAGTTCATTGATATCAATTCCCAATTCCATAGTAGGTGAACAATACAATGCTTGGGTTTTAGCTTCTCTAAAGTCTTTCTCAATTTGCTGACGATCTTCTGCCAATACCTGCCCCGTATGTTCTTGAGCTACCATCTGCTTGAGCTCTAAAGGAGAGATTTGATAAAGCGCGTTGAAGTAAGGGTTCGGCTTAACCTTTCTACCTTTTACCGATCTGCTTCTTACTTCATCCAGAATCATGTTTTCACCATCACCAAGTGTCCAGCAAATCGTTTCTAAACGCAAACGATACAGCGAAATACTGAAAGTTCTGTTTTCCACTAAAAAACCGGCTTTGGTTAAACAAAAGAGCATACTTTCTGTTTCCTTTTTCCAATCCACCTTTTCTGGTGCATACTCCCGTTGCTTGGCAAAAAACTTAAAGTACTTGCCAAAAGCACTTTGCCCACTTATACTTTTTGTATAGACCTTTTTGGAGTTTAATTTATCTACTCGCATCCAAAAAGGCTCCTTCAAGTTTTCATTTTCACGATACAGCCAGCTTACTTTGAGCTTTTGTTTCATACGATTGCCATTAATTTCAAGGCTATCGCTCGTTAGCTTATTATGATCCAAAGCATAGGAAGAGCGGAAAAAGTTTAAAAACTGCATGAGGAAGAGATAGCGTTGTTCAGCATTCAAAAAGGATAAAAAAGGAGATTTCTCCCACCCTGTATCATCATCACATTCTTCTTTCAATCCATTGTACTGAATTTCAATACTGGCCGTTTGCTCTAAATTGGGCATATCGTACCTCCATCCTCTTTCCAGGTCTCTAAAAATGTGATTACAGAGCCATTCTTTAAAAACTTGTTGGTTGGCTTTGGTTTGCGCCAAAGAATTTCCAGCATATTTGGCAAAATCTTCCTCCCGTAATTTCATTTCATTAAAAGCCTCTACATAGATATTGGAATGGTCCAACTTTGAGTGCTTCTCTAAAGCTTTATAAATTGCAGAGCGGATAAAGGCATGCCTCATAAAATCATTAAAATGCCCTGCTTGCAGAGCAGCATCTTGTCTACTGTCCGTAAAACTCATGATCTTCTGTACCTCGGGGTCTACTCCATTCTCCTTAAGCTGTTGCAAAACACTGTAGCTTAAAATGGTGGTAGACATACTTCTACCAGCCTCACCTATCTGATAGAGCTTATGTTTTTCCCGTGCCATGGGTTCGTAAACAATACATGAAAGTGGATCAAAACGAAGCGGTTTACTTACAAACCAAGCTTTTGCATAATTCTCCCTTGGCTCAAAAGAATAAAGTCCGTTTACGTGGACGTATACAGAGCGAGGTAAGAGCTTTTCTTTCCCCTTTTTCAGTTTGGTTTGATTGTCCTTTATATCAATCCAACTATCTGGCAAAATGTCCATTTGCTCGTTGGGGTTCCAGATACTTTCTCCTTGTTCATCATCCATTAGGATGTAGCCTTTTTCTGTTTCTTCGTTAGCCTCATCCATCTCATCGTAATCGGGCACCACTTCTCCACTCTGTAGACTTACTTTGAGGTATGGAAAACCAGACTGATGATTGAAGTGTACAGGGTAAAGTGGTATTTGCTCATTGTTTCTAAGCACATGATGCTCGTCTCGGCATTCTATTAATCGATTTTTCGGAGTTTCCAAACTTACTTTAAGAGGAATCGTTTGGGTGATAAACTGATGCACTCGAAAAGGCAAAAACTCATCCTTTTCATGGGTGTTATGTTCTTGCAACAGTTCTAAAAATTCGGTCAATCTTTTTTCCGCTGTTTCTTCAGAAACTTGAGCTGCTACTGCCAGCTTTGCACTAATGTTATCTATAGTTCGGGCTTCTCCTCTTATCCAAACCCCTTCTTGTTGTTTTAGCGCCACATTTCTTTCCATCCAATAGGAAAGCGGATGCGTCAATATATTTTCTGGCTTTTCAAGTGGTTGGTTTAGGAGATGACGCATGTCCGATTGCTGAGCTTCTTCTGAGACCAAACATTTTAGGGTTTCCCCAATAATTTGTGTGGATTCAAAGTCTTCATCAAACAGTTGTTTTCCTAAATATCCTACATCCTTATTCTGCTGACTTAAGCTTCCGCTGGAAAGCGTGGCGGAAGTTCCCATGCATAAAATTTCCTTTTGAGCTCTGGCCTTTATGCGTCTGATTAAAAGTGCTACATCTGCACCTTGTCTTCCTCTATACCAATGCAGCTCATCAAAAACCAAAAACTCTAGTTCTTTGCATATCGAATCGCGTAACTCTGCTTCTTTGCTTCGGGTAAGCAAGAGTTCCAACATCATGTAATTGGTGAGAATGATATTGGGAGGGTTTTCAATGGCCTTTTTCTTTTGTTCATCGCTTTCCTGTCCCGTATATTTTTGAAAAGTGATGGGGAAACTTCCTTCTCCATTTTCTTTTTCGTACTTCTCTTTTAAATCCATCATAGCCTCCTCTTGGCTATTGATCAAGGCATTCATCGGGTATACAATAATGGCTTTAACTCCTTTTCTTTCCGATTCGGGAAGGTGAAGCACCTTATTAAAAATACTGCCGATATAAGTCAGTGATTTACCTGAACCTGTTCCAGAAGTTACGATGAAACCCTTGCCCTTCATGGCGGTTTTTATGGCTTCAGTTTGATGTTTGTAGAGTTGAAAACCTTTAAATATTTTCTTCATTTCAGGATGTAAACCATGACCGTTGACAAGCTCATTCAAGCTTTCTCCTTTTTCAAAACCAGGATTACATTGCAATAAGGGTTCTGCCCATAAGTAATCTTCATCCAGTTTTTGATGCGCAAAAGCGCTGAGTCTTTCATCTTGAATATTGAGAAAACTGCTGGTATAGGACTTGTATTTTTCTAATAACTGCTTGCGAAGAGTGAGTATATTGATCATGACTTTTAATTGATTATCAATGAATTACATTTAACAAAAGGACACATAAAGACAAGGCTACGCCACAGACTACCTGATTTTAGCCTTGCCTAATGGGGTGTTTTTAAAAGATTAGGGTACGTACCAGCGATTCATTTCGCGTATTTGAATATCCATCGTTTTTTCGTTGGCTTTTATGAAATACTCCAGATTAGAAATTCCAAAGACATTGATGTCATCATGGCCAGAAAAATGGGTGTTTTTATCAATGAATCCTGATTTTTTAAAAATGTATTTTTCTAAAGTAGAAGAATCCAATATTTCCGCTTTTCCAAATTGTTCTTCATAAATGTTGATCAGTTTTTCAATGAAATCATTTTGCCTTTGTTCGTATTTTGGGTATAAAACCCATAAGTAATCTCGGGCTCTACTAATGGCTACATTGTATAAATAATCCTTACTTAAAAGAGATTTAGAATGTCCTGTAAATTTTAAGTTGCTGGGATTGGCGGTAAACAAAACGATATCACACTCGTCTCCTTGAAATCCATGAACGGTATTGCACACTATTTTTAATCGAGGGGAAAATGAGCGAGGGCTAATCAGCTTGTTTACCAACATATTATGTGCTTTGTATGGGCTTATCAAACCGATGGTCCATTCTTGATCGTCATCTTCTTCCAGCATACATTTTTCAAAATAGAAGAGCATTTCCACAGTTAACAAAGCGGAATAAGCATGATAGGAGCTGTAAGCCAACTTATGCGGTTTAAAAACAGAACTTTCAGTATGCACTGGAAAATGGATAAAGCTGACATTCTTTTTGAACCATTTGGCAAAATCTCCAGGTAAGGCTCTGGCTTGCTCTGGCTCCGTCTGAGCTCTGCAATGCTCCAATTTACCTCCATAGGAAAAACCACTATATAGCTTCCCAATTTGATCCACACTTCGATACTGTTTGTGCAAGGTATCAATAGAGTGAACGGAATTGGGAACAGAGTTACTTTGCCACACTTCTTCAAAGCTATCTATACCTAACATTTTGTAGATGTTCTCATCTACTATTTCCATATCCTCCAGTTCCGCATCTGTAATGGATTCTACAGGAGGTAGCTGCTTAGGATCTCCCGCAATAGTAAACTGAGCATTGGGATGAAAACTCTGTAAAACCCGAATGGAAAAGATCATATAGGGTAGATTGATCATAGAAGCCTCGTCAAATATGATGTGATCCCAATAGTTGTCCAGTTCAAAAAGTTTAATGGATTCGGAATCTGTTTGAACCGTAAAATAGGGTAAGCGATGAATGGTACTCACAATCACATTGGCTTCATTCATCAACTCTAAATCCAATGAACTTTGATAAATATCTTCTGGTAAATCCATTTCGCCATCTGGGCAGCTTCCTATTCTGTAAATTTTGGTGTCCTCCTTTTCGTCCTTTATTTTTTTGGTGAGCACATCTGCTGCCTTATTGGTAGGGGTTAATACCAATATTCGTTTTGGCTTATTTGGTTTTTTGGGATCTTTCCGTTTTATTTCATTCAGAATACGTTTTTTCAATTCAGTAGTTTTACCCGTTCCCGGAGGGCCATAGATGAAATGTAGGTTGGGTAAGTTTTCTTCAGGATAATGCCAAGGTTTTATATAATCCGCATTTCCAAAGGACTTTTTCAGTCGATTCATTAAATCCAATACAGGGCTGAATCGTATCTCCGCTTTCTTTACTTCACCTAGTTTTTGAATAAACTCGAGAGGAAGTTCCTTTCTGGAATACACCAATAAGTCCTGTCCTTTTTTGGTTACACCTTCTACCCTAATCTTCTCTTTGCTTTTATCCTTGTATTGAATGTGTATTTCAAAATCTTCAAAGTGCTCAATGCTATCGGAAACAGACTGTCCAGCTTCTTTTAAATAGAAAAACTTTTGACTGTCTTTCCCATCTTTTAAATGTTTTTTAGCCTGTTGAAAGAATAAGGATTTCTGTTTACTGCCATTGGCTATCTCTTGAAAACTATTGAGATAAGAGAGGTAGGCCATAAACCAGGCATGAGAGTATTTGGTGGAGTTTCGCATTTTATCCAAAAAGTTTAGTCGTTGTTTTTCGGTGTAACTTTTTTTCAAGAGTGCTTTCAGTTCATCTCCACCATGAGATTCTACCAACACTTTTCGAACGCTTTCACTTTCCCGTTTAAACTCCTCCATGGCAAAGGCATTTGCATCTCCTTTTTCATTCATTTGTTGCACCATTACCCCTAGGGTGATTAGCTCATGAGCATAATGAATTTCAGTAATATGGTCTTCCCCTTCACAGCTATACCAATCCCCTTTACTGATGTTTCCTAAGCTCAAATCTCCAGAAGGTAATTGTGCGCTTAGTTCAAACTGAAGCGCAGGTACTTTATACAATCGCAGACGATGTTTCTCTTTCCATTCTGGATAAAAGGGCTCGTCTTCCTCTACTGAACTTTGGGAGAGGAAGTGAAAGTGAACCCGTAAAGCAGAAAAAACAGCTTGATACGCAGCTTCCAGAGACTCATAATGAAACAATATGGGAACGGTTTCATAGAGTGAATTCAATTGATCTGGGTAAGTGCTTTCCAGTTTTTCCCTCAGCTCTTCGTCCATCCAATAGGGTTCGTCCATTAAAGGATCAAGCAGGCGTAATTGATCATTACTATGATGTACCAGACTTGGATAATCGTTGTCTTGATGAGCAGCCAGTACTTGTTGAACACTCAAAATGAGTGGAATACGGCTATCTTCTTTTTCAAACTGTAAGGGATTTTCTATCTCTTCTACACCTTTAAATCCGCGAATGAGACCTAGTAGGCTATTGACCAATAAATGGGTGGGAATACTCTTTAAGTTCTCTTCAGCAAAATGCGTTTCTCCGCTCCATAAAGCTTCTCGGAGCTTCACTACCTCTGCTTGCTCGGTTTGAATGCCTATAGCTGCTGTTAGAGCTACTTTATTGGATTGTCCGTTTACCCAATCCTTTATCTCTTCTGAAACATTTTCATTGGATAAGGCATATCGAGAATATACCTTATGATTGGGATTAAAGCCTAAAACTCTTTGCCAATCAGCTTCTGTTTTTGAGTGATTGTTGGGTTGATTTCTTTCCCAGGCATGGTATAGATAGTCCAATACCGAAATAACATCTAATCCACTTTTGAATACATCTGGATCACAGCCTTCTTCAAATAGAAAGCGAGCTAGAATTAAATCGTCATTTTGGGTTCCATATCTTAAACTTTGAAAATCAGGAAGGTTAATGATACCTCGTAAATCCTGATACCGTTCGTGTAAGATTCTTTGCGGATCGAGTAAGTCGTCATGAGAAACATCAGTATAAAACCAACTTCCCTTTAAACTTTGCCATTCACCATTTTGGTTTTGAACCTTGTATTCGCTGATACTATTTTTATCAAATTCTGTGTACAACAATACAAAGGCCAATTGATGGGCGTTGGTCAGTTGATGATCTTCTAATGTCACCAGAAAATCATATAAAGGTGGTGCTTCAGCGCCATCTAATTTGAAAATATAGCGGGCTTGGTCCTCATTCAACAAACCTCTTTTCATCGATTCATCCGCAAAAGCATGAATCTGTTTTCTTTCGGCTTGATCTGTACTATTGAGCAATTGGGAAAGGGAAATTTTATAGTCTCTTTCCTCTTTTTGAAGGGTTAAAACATCCGAAGTTTGATGGATGGATTCTAGATGAATTTCTTTGGCATCATCCTGTAAAAACAGCTTTTCCCATATCATTTTACGATCTTGAGCATCCAATACATCAAATAGATTGGCGAGCCATTTCAGATATACTTCATTGCTCTTTTCGTCTTTCCAATCGGCACCAAGCGTTACTTTATCGAGGGTTTGAAACCATGCTTTTTGATGCTCCTTTGCCTCTAACAACAAAGCATCCGTAAATTGAAGTTTTGCTTGTTCGTCATTTAAGGAGTGGATGAAATCTTCCATTAAATGATCAATCAACACCTTCCCTTTCTTTTCAGGCGATAAAGGGATTTCCTTTAAACTTTCAGGAAGAGATACATAATAGTTGGAATAATGCTCTTGGACATAATTCACTAACTTTTCATTGTTGGTTTGGCAATTGACTAATTCTCCTGTGCTTTCTAGCCAAAACTGCCCTTCTTCTTCCCGCACCAAACGGTGCTGAAAAAAGTTGATTTCGGCATCGTAGCAAAAGCGTAAAAGGAGCATTAACTCCTCTTTTTTTAGGACGATTCTATCTTCCAAAAAATCAGGGCGACTGGATTCTCTTTGAAAAGGCTCTTCTGCTAAAAAGGGTAAACACCATTGATCAGGCAGAACCATTTGAAAGTATCGGAACAATAGATTTTGTAAGACTCCATAGTCCTCAACTTCCCATTCGGCTAGTTTAGGATGATAAAGAATGGAATCACACTCTTTCATTCCTCCTGAAAAAAACACGAGCTTTTTATCCGATAAAGAGGACTTTTCATCTGCCTGATTATAAAACTCTTGGATTTGATTTAAAACGTTTGCTGCCTGATCGGGTTTAAGACTAATGCTTTCGGCAATATCTGACCAAAAAGGATGCACAATATGACTGTAAATTTGCTTGGTGTCCTGAAAGTAACTCATACCCGATCTGTACTCATTTGGGTCGATACAGTAGGATTTGAGCCAGTGAATATCGGTTTCCTTTAATAAGTTTTTTAGGTGAACTACTCTACCCACCTGGTTTCGGAAGAGTTTGAGCTCTCCCATCCTTTCCTGAGGTTTGTCGTTTAAATTTTTAAAAGCCTCATAAATTCTGTGTTTTTCATTTACTGAAAGCAAATGAACCTTTTCTTCATTTAGGTTTTTGCTGAACAACTGAACCAGCTGCGTATGGCCTCTTAACTGAGAGTCTGCACTTAGATATACACTCAAGGTATCTATAAAGGCAAAATTCTTGAAATTATGGCGAGTGGTTTTGAAACCGACCTTTTTGAATAGATCTTGAACGTTGGCTAGTGTATTGTGCAATATAAAATAACCTTCTTTTTGCTTTTCCGCCAGCTCATTAAAAGATAATACTACTCCATCCGTAAACTCTAAAATTTTAAGCTCAAAAAGTTCCTCTTTTGTTTTTTTAACCCAGTCCTCTAAGTTTTTGCTATTCAGATCATTAAGCTCATCCAATATCATTTTTATCCGCTGGCTATCATTTTCCAACCAAGCATTGAGCTTTTCATGAATTCCATTTACTTGAAGGAGATTAAATAAGCTAAATCGCTTTATCTCTAACTTTTCAGAAGCCTGATACGTAAAGTCAGGATACTGTTCTTTATCCCAATAAAACCAGCGGATGTGATCCAAGCCCCATTCGTCTATATCAATATCGATCTGGGTATCTTTAATACGAATGTCCTTTTTGGATGTCCCTTCTTTCCGATCCATCAACCAGAAATCAGGACTGGCCAATGATTTACGAACGGGAACGATGGATTTTAGGGTTTCGTTTAAAGGTTTTAAAAAAGGCGTTTCTATCCATCTTCTATTTTCGTTGGAGCTCTGTCTTGAACTTAAAAAGGCAGCATATAAGTGCAGAAAACGTTGTGGATTTGTTTCCTTTAATTCCAACATTCTGTTTTTAATCTGACCAACTAAAGCCTTAAAAACACGCTCATTTACTCCATTTCCATTTACTCCAGGTTGTAAAAAGGTTCGGGAACTACTATTATCAAAAGCATTGCAATGCAAGATGAAATTAAGTTGATGTACCTCTTCGCTTAAAGGGAAATAGAGATAAAGATTAGGTGCGCCCTGAAAGAAGTTCCCAATTTTTTCATAGGGTCTAAAACCGATGAGATATTCAATATCCTGATTGGAGTTTTCCTCTGCTTTTTTACGATCTATTATGTTTTTATATTCAGGATCATCTGCGCTAATGGTAAAACTTTCATATTCTAACTCTGGCATACCAATAGGGTCATCCCCATTCAATTGAACTTCTTGCAGTTCATTCCTATTGGTGCCATTACTCTTGGTCATTTCCGACAGTAAACCCATCGAAAACTTAACCCCTTCAGTTAAATTATTATCCTGAAGTTGAGTTGTTTTCCCATCACCTAATCGCATAAAAAACAGTGAACCTTCTTGATAGGAATGATTACCTTTTTGTTGCAACAGCTTTTGTGTCCAACGAGATAAGGCATCTACTTCTTCTTTTGGAAATAGAGGTTTTTTACTTGGGTTTCCATCAAATAGTTTTGGTAATTCTGAAACCTCATTATTCTCTGGTAAACACGGAAAACAGGTTAACAGGATTTTGAACAACCAGGGGTGATCTTTTTCATTCTCTTCCTTAAAATCAGTGTTTACCGCCTGTAAGGTTTCTTGTCTGGCTAAGGCTTCAATTTCGTCATTTTTCCAACTAAAAATTATAGGCCCCGTATAATCCTGAAGAAGCTCACTCAGGCCATCGCCCTTTCCTACCAAGCGATGCGCTAGCTTAAATCCAATGCCGTATTTACCAATATTATGTCCTTCTGTAGATTTGGTAGAAGCGCCAATGTTTAAAATGGATTCTACATTGTTTTTGTTGAACATTTTACCATTATTGGCCACCAATAAATAGTCTTCCCCATCCACTTCATCTTTTCCCCAAATCATGCTAAAATGGGTGCTTCCGGCATCTACAGCGTTTTGTAAAAACTCATATACGGCTTGTCCATCTTTGGCCATATTCAAAAAGCCCATTAAAAAGTCGCGAATACTTTTTTCTGGTGCATTTCCTTCTACTCCTTTTTGGCCATGATACAGATCAAACCACCCAAAAAGCTTCTCTCCAGATTGGGGATCTAGCACAAAGCTGCTGAGCAAGTTTTCATCTCTGTTTTTACTTTTTATGTTTCGTATTTCCTCTTTAAAGTAGGTGCGATATTGCTGTATATTTTTGATTTTTAACATAGGTGTTTATGAATTGGATTTGGAATGATGGATTTATGCGTCTAGTCGGAGGATCAGGTCTTTTAGTACTCTTTTGATTTTATCGGGCTGTCGGTTTTTTAAACCTAGAATAAGGTCTTGCAGCTGAAGCTCTCCGGGTATTTTTATTTTCCCTTCATGAAACACCCATAAGCCCACTTGCGCTGGGTTTACATCTTTAAAGTTGAGGATTAGGCTTCCGTTTCCTTCGTATTGCAACGCTTGCAATCGCAATTCCAACATGGGTTTGGTTCCTAAGAGTTGTAAAACTTCTTCCAGTTTTTGCTCGTTTCCTTCTTCCAATCTGCAGAGTAAATAATACCAGCTCAGGTAGCGGTTAATGCGCTGTACTTCCATGGTATCGCCCTTTCGTGTGCCCCGATCAAAGGCCCACATGGTTTCGGTTAGTACCCATATCATTTTTTGGAAGTAATTGCCTGCCTCATCGTAGATGGTTCCTTTTCTAAAGAATTCATGAATCAAGGAATAAACATCTGCCTGGTAGTTTACTTCTTCCATAATTCTTGGATAGGCAATCAGATTGCTGTTACTTTCTGATCGCAACTCGTGTGAAGCTTGACGGATGGTTTCGTGAAAACAAAACAAACGCAGGGCCATCAACAACTCTTCTTTCGTTTTTAGCGATTGATTTAACCTTTTAAAGAGTTCATCGGTATAGTAATAGTATCGATTGGTAGAATTTAAACCCTCTTCTTTTGTAGGTCTGTTGATGAAAGAGGATTGTAAAGGAGCTTTATCCAATCTGGATAGACTTTTCCAGTATTGTTGTACAAATGGGTTTCGTTCCAACTTCAAAGAAGTGTCCAACACTTCAAACCAGTTTTCCAACTGTTTTCCCTCCTCTTGGATATCTAATATGAATGATTCTTGGATATACTCCAGTTGTTCTTTAAAGGTTTCTTTAAGTTCTTGATAGTACTTCCGCTCTTTTGCTGAAACCTCTACCGACAAAGGCCCACTCTCTTCGTTTACGATAAAACAATGGGTATAACTCGGTTCTTTATCCTTTGCAAATTGATATACATGCACTTTGGTGTGTGCATTGGGACTGATTTGCTGTCCCATCAAAAAAGCCAAACCTACAGGTACGGCTGCAAAGAGGTGAATAGCAGGACAATCGGGTAAAAAGGTAGATATGGCATCTAAGTTTTCGCCAAAACGATTGGCATATTCTTCCAAATCTTGTGACGAGCTAAAAATATCCTGGCCTAATTTATCCGGGTACAGTTCTATTTCTTTGGAGGCGTTGAACACAAGTTCAGTCGTGTCTTTTTCATCTATTCTAAAGCGCGTGCCCGTTCGGATAATCACGTCTTTCGAATTTTTAACAATGTCTTTGGGTTCTCCTTCTATTTTTAAGATGGCTTTATCCGTTGGTCGCCAAGTCCAGTCTTTGTAAGTATGGTGCTTTTGGTATACTTCCACTTTACGCAGAGAACCAATTTTATGTCCTAAATGGACCGCCAATGGAACTGGAGCCAAACCAAAATAAAGCACTTGATAATCCGGGTAATTATCCAATAGGGGCTTTATCTCTTCTTCGTATATCTTTTCCTGTTCCAACTTCAGCGATTCCAGATAATAGTTCCGCATTTCACCCAATTGTGCCTGTACTGGAGTAATGTGGATCTTTTGCATATCTAAAGTGTGATAGGCTTCAGGTAAGGCGGAAATAATTTCATCGTGTGAAATGTTTTCTAGTACATTATGGATGAGGATGATTAATCCTTTGGGTAGAGTTTTCATTATTGAGATAGTTTTGGGGTTGGTGTGATACCTTTTATCACTTCTTTAATTATTTCAAATGAGTAGGGAACATCATTTGTCCAAGCTCTTATTAGTGATTGTCGACTAATTCGAGTGAAAAAATCTGAGTACGTAAAATCCTTGTCTTTAGACTCTTCAATTAAGCTTTGAAATTCATCCTTAGTTACATCAATATCTTTAGTTAAATGCTCTAAAATCTGAGTGATTTGCAAGGTGTTTGGACGATTAAACTCAATTTTCGTAATGGCTCTCCTAACGATAGCAGGGTCCATCACAGATGATCGGTTTGTGATAAAAAGGACAGCTAAGTCGTTTTGGCTTTTTTCTAAAAGATCAATCTCTTTTATCAGCGCGTTAACTCCAGCTTTATCCTCATGATGTGTATGCTTTTGATCTCTACCTGTAGCTATATCATCTGCTTCGTCAATAATCAATAGACCTACTTCATCCCTTTTCAACCTAGTTTTGGCTTCTCTAAAGGCAGACGTGATTCTAGCGGATAGTTCTCCAACCAATCCCCCTCCTCTTATATCGGATGGAGTTTCAAAGGTTTTTACTGTTTTACCACCTAGATCGAGTGCTAATGGGCTACCTATACAAGAAGCTAATTCTGTTTTACCACACCCCACATCACCTGAGAGTAATATTAATGGCGTGGACCTAAATTGATCATCTATCAGTTCTAATCCGTTTCCATGATATTTCGATTTCCAGCCATTTATACTGTTATGATCTAAAATCAATCTTAGATTTAAGAGTAAATTGCTCTTTTGTTGTTCTAAACCAAAAACTCGATTGTATCTTTCTTTTGAAGAGTTATTGGGATGTTTTGTTTCTCTTAGTTTCATTACTTCCATGCTCCTCTTCTTCCTTTAGTTGTTCCGAATCCATTCTTTGAATAAGCACCATCATCAATAAAATCGCCTTCTACAAATTGGCCTCCTGTTCCCCATCCTCTCAAATTCAAATAGTCGGTCACCTTTTTATTTTCTACGTCTCTATCCATGATTATATTAATGGATGCATTTGCTGGTATCTCCCAATAATCTATACCTCCAGATTCGCTGTCTTGAAATATTGATCCGTCTGATTTGACTTCATACTCAACCGCCCATGAATTTTGATTTGTATCGTGAAACTGAATCTGGAACTTTTCCAATGCTTTCTCCGTCATTACAAAGAAGATATCCTCTTTCATTTTTTGAAGCCATGAAGGATTGTTTTCTATGAAATAAAACCCTCTAAAACTTATGCTATGGAAGTCATCAAATATTTTTCCCATAACATGTCTGGCATTAGACTCTGAGTAGGTTTCGCTACTCGAACTGCTATAACTATAACTCATGATGTTTTTTTACAATGATTTTTAATGGAATTACCAAAAAGACCTACTAAGATTTGAAGTGAGTTTTCTTCATCTCCTTCTCCGTTCAATCTTATCGCTTTATTGAGTTGATCCCTGCCGTTTTCAAACCAATCTCTCAACTCATTAATGTGATAATCGGGCCAATTGCGCACTACATTATTGCTATCATCCATAGGATCGATAACCTTCCATTTGGCCTCCTCTCTTTTTTGATGACGGCTTATGAAATCGGAGAATAGAATTTCGTCTCTGTTTTTAAGCGTACTCGCCAAAAAGGAGAACCAACGCGCTAATGTTTCAGGGTAAGTATTTTTTACAGAAACTTCATCATAAGCCTTGGCACAAAGTAGATCTAGTAAAAAGCTTGGAATCTTTTTATCGCTACTCCCGTTACCAAAAACATGCGATTCGGTTTGCCTTTGATAACGCCACCACTTCACCAATCGTAAACAGTCGTTAAAGCGAACCACGCCTTCTCTATCATTGCTAGAGCGGTTTCTGCTCTTCATAAATTCCGTTTGTTTTTGCACGGAAGATTGTCGCTCCTCCCCATTGGTTCGAATCAACTTTTGAATGCTTTCTTTATTTGTTTTGATGAGGGGAACGGCATCAAATTGAAGCTTGGTGCTTTTAAAAGAGATGGTAGCAGAGCTTTTGGTGTGCCCTACTTCAGAATCAGGGTAACGCTTCTGTAAGTAGCGCTTAAAGGGAATGATCATACACTTTAGTGGATCGCCATTTTTGTCTTTATCCTCTAGTATAAAACCGATATCAATGTCCTGGCCCTCCACCTCATCCTTCCCCTGCATTTGTCTACGTAATCCACTCTTTTTGGAAAATGATCCGGAATAAGGCATGGCCGCTATAACATAGCCATCTTCTTTAGCATGGCGTGAAATACATTCGCGTATATCGTCTGCTTGCTTTTTGATGTTTTCTTCTTTGTCTTTTTCGGGAGCTATGAACTCCACAAAACACTTCATTCGCTTATGAATGAGTGCGGTGTTCGCTACTTTCATTATAAATCTTGTTTTGTTGTTTTAGAATTGTTTTTGAGCCAGTAAATCCCAGAAAAACTGGCCTGCATCGCTTAGTTCGCAGTAACTGCCGTTGATAGCCGCTTCATAGGGCGACATTCGGTCCGGGCATTTTATTAATCCTGCTCTGTAAAAGCGAAGTAGAGTTGTCATTCTCGAATACGCCCTTTTCATTAGTGGATCCTTAGTAACATCCTTAGGTCGAAGTTGAATTTTCCGATCTCTATCATCGAAAAAATCCAAACTGTTTAGTTGTCGCAAGCATTCTTTCTCTACATCGGCAAGACTTTCTCGCAATACCGTCATTTGAGTTATGGAGGATTTGAACACTGGGCGTTGTTGCCATGGAGAAAGGAGACTGTCTACCATATTGTATAAACCTGAAGCAGTAATGTTCCCTTGTGCATCAGCTGCCGCTCCTCTTAGGCCTTTTAAAAGGATATTGGTAAACACTCCATGTTGGCCTCTTTCTGAAGCTACATCGTCCCATTTGGTAGCTACTAAAAGGGTAATGTTGTCTCTAAGGTTTGAGGTAGTTTTGTCGCTTCCTGCTTCTCGCCCAAAATCATCTGCATGACAACAATCGAGTATTACTGTTATTTCTGGAATGTTGGATTGGTTGAGTTGATCGACCAACCATTCCATCTTTACCCCAATATCTTCTTTACTAAAGTCCTTACCCACTAAATAGCCTCCTGTATTATCTACATGGCCATGACCAGAGAAATACAGTAGAGCATGTTGACACGATCTTTCTTCTTTTAAGAGTTTCAGAATCTTATCTCTGAAATTAGCACCGGTTACATTCGTAACTAAGGAAGATGAAAAATTGGGTGAACCGTCTTCATTTTTTTCCAACAGTTCTTTCATGCTTTTGGCATCATTTACACAAGCTCCCAATGGAGCTTTATGGTAATCGTTTATGCCAATGAAAAGTGCTTTTCTGGTTTCTGATATTTTCATGTATTGTTCTGATTATTTATCTTTAAATCAGAGCAATACTAAAATATTAAATCATTGACTTAAAGTACGTTGAGCGTATTTCCATGGAATTTAGGAGGTTTCACAGCTTTTTATTCATAGTTTTCTACTAGTCGAATAGATTATCTGCTAGTCCAAATCAAAAGATTCATTTTTTATATGACTTCATTTGGCTACTAAATAGAGTCTTTTAAACTAAGAGAATTATTTAGAAAATAGATATTTCATGCAACGGGATTTCGAAATAGTAAAATGTGCTGTTAAGCTAGATTTTTTTATATCCGATGGCTAGAAAAAGTGATCCAAATTTAATGGAATTGAATCTCAAAACGTTTTCCATACTTATGAGATACTATCCTCAATATGTTCAAAAAAGGAAACGACATAGTACCTTTTACATCATTTATTGTAGATCAGAATGGAAATGTATGTAATCCGAAAGTGGAAAACGGGGTGAGTAATGATTTGAATAAGGAAGCTTTGCATCTAGTGATGGGGTCTTCCGGTAGATGGGGAGCTAAAGTGGTGAAATGTTCGGCTGTTAATTGTAGAGTAAGGTTGCCTATTAGGTTTTGATTAACTTATTATTCAATCGCATAATATCCGTTAAGAACTCCATAACGAGTAAGATCTTGGACGTTTCGAGAACCTGTTTTGCGCATTAAATTATTTTTATGTGTCTGAACAGTATTCAATTCAATATTTAATTGATCCGCAACCTCCTTGGCTTGTAAACCTTGGGAAATAAGACGTAGTACTTCCTTTTCCCTTGGGCTAAGGGCTATCTTTTTTATACTCTCATCACTTAAGTCTTTAATTATAAATGATTCAAAATGTTCAGTACGAATCTCTTCAGGGAAGTAGATATCACCTCTATAAAGTCGATTAATTGCTTCTATCAATTGTTTGTGGCTTTTATTCTTCAACACATAGCCTTGAACCTTATTAGCCAACATTGCTTTAATCCTGTCCGGGTCTTTATACATGGTATTTATAAGGATCTTCACATTTGGGTTTAACTTTTTTATTTCCTGAATAAGCCAACCCTCTTCCATACCTTTTACCCCTCCTATATCTAAAATCACAATGTCTACTTTCTCTTTATATAATAAGCTTAAAAGTTGATCGCCATTCTCTGCTAATCCTATCACCTCAATATCCTCTTCTGAATCTTCAATTATAGTAATCAGTCCTGTCATAAAGGCATAATGATCATCTGCCATAGCTACACGTATCATAAGGTAGAGTTATATGTTGTTTAATGGAATATCTAATTTCACCAATGTTCCTTTATCCTTTCTGGAATCTATCGAAAATTTAGCTTTTATTTTTTCAGTACGTTGTCTAATATTATTAAGTCCGTTTCCATCGCTTTCAGGCACCTTATCAATATCAAATCCCTTTCCATTATCTTCAACAATAATCTGTAGTTGATTTACCTGACCGTTTATGAATATGCTCAACTCCGTTGCTCCAGCATGTTTTAATACATTACTAACCAGCACACGAGCGATAGCCATTATTTCCATTTGAATTTCATCACGCAAAACCATTGGAACATTTCTAGGAATGTAACGAATCTTTAGCTCAATAGCGCTGTCAATACGTTCTAAATAATCACCTAATTCCTTTTCAAGACTATCCGATTGTGGAAATTTCTGCATTAGAGTTTCTCCAATTCCCCTCATTTCACTGCAGGTTTCGTCTAGAAGATTATCTAACATATTCATTCGATCTCTAACCGATTTCTCCAGTTCTCCAATCTTAGACCGTATTCCTCCTAAAGAAATCTGAACCAAAGCCAATTGACTACCCACATAGTCATGTATGTTTTGACCTATCTTATGACTTACTTGCTTTTTAGTTTCCAATTTCTTTTTTATCAATTGTACTTCTACATCATTTAAAATATCGATAACCTTTTCCTCGCTCTTTTTTTTCTCTAAAGCGGCTTTAGTTTTGAGTTTAGTGGTTCGAATTCTAAAGAATAGGTACATAGTAATGCCCAAAAAGAAAATAACAATTGCCACTATAGTAGCAATTAGTACCTTGTTTTGAGCACTTTGTTTTTCAGCATCGGCAAGAGCTAAGTCTCTTTCTACTTCGCTAATTCTTCTATCTCGCCTAAACATTTCCTTTTCTGCCAAAGAGAATTGAGCATTGTCAATCAATTGATCTAGCTGACTCTTTATCTCAAGATATTTAGAGTAGTATTCATTTGATTTTTTGAACTCTCCTTTAGCCTTGTAAACTTTGGCTCTGAGAATGTGCAAGTCTGGCAAAAACTGAATAAGGCTATCTTCTTTTACAATGGCATCTGCCTTATTAAGTAGTTCTAAGGATTTGGTATTTCTTTTTTGATCAATCAAATAATACGTCCAGCCTATATAAGAAGCCACCATTGATTTTCTTTTTCCCTTTTGCTTCGAATGGCGGATACTTAAACTGTAATTCTCATCGCATAAATCCTCTTGTCCTGTAGCGCAATACGCCTTAGCAAGGTTAGTCCAAATATCGATTTGATTATCGGTAAGATTATGTTCTCGACTCAGCTTTTCTGCCCGCTTTAAAACCTTGATCGACTCTTCATACTCTTTCGTAAGTATAAGAATAGCTCCTTTATTAATGACTACATCAACCAATCCAGTGGTGTTGTCTTCTTTTAAATAAAGCTCTTCAGCCTTATCAAAATAACTGAGAGCGGTCAAATAGCGCTCAATTCCTTTATATACTTTTCCAAGGTTTTGAAACCTCTTAGCCAAAACAGAAGAATCCTTTTGCTCTAAACCAATATCTATTGATTTACTCAATGCTTCCCTCGCCTTATCCAGATAAGATCGATTTAAGTATGACATGCCCAAACCATTGAGCACTTTACCTTCCATGGATTTTAATTGACTTTGACGTGCGATAAAAAGTCCCTTTAGGAAATAGACTTCTGCAGAATCATATTCTTCTTGATGGTTAAAAAAAAGAGCCAGATTGTTGTATCCACTTGCAATGTTTTTGACATTTTGATTTTGGATCCGCTGATCAAGACTTGATTTTAAGTAGAATCGAGCAGAATCATACTCTTCCTGTCCTTTGTAATAATTTCCAATGTCTGATAAACTAAAGGCAATCAGTTCTTTAAAATTCCATTTTGATGAAATTTTAAGCGCAGTAGTGGCGTAAAGAAAAGAGGAATCTGGATTCTGATCTCTTAAATCAAAAGCTAATTGAGAGGTTTTATTTGCTTTAATACTATCCTTTTCTCGTAAGGATAAATCTTGAGCATTTCCCATGACAGACCAAAGCCAAAGGGATAAGCAAAATATGAATGAGATTGACTTTTTCATTTGTTGAGAGAGGTTTCGTTGGTAAAGTTAAGATTTAGATCAAATCAGTTCAGGAGGGTTGTTGAAGCAAAAAATCAGGCTTCCACCATTTTAGATCGAAGCCCGATTTTGAGTAGTTTGAATTTTCAAATGTCAGACTAAACCGCCTAGTGGAATGGGCCTTGTAGTTTCTTCCGCTTCTTTTACTTTAACGGTTCCGTTACCTACGGACACAGATTCACTATTGACTAAATTGACGTGAATTTCACCAGTATCATAGTCGATATTTGATTCACCAATTATCACCTGAATGGTAACGTTTCCGGTATACGGACTCACCACATTCACGTCTATGTGAATTTCATCAGAAGCATTTACCTGAGGCACAGATTCATGAGAATCAGTATCATAGGTTCCTCCTGTTGGTAAGGTAACATCCATCCAGTAATAATTGCTTTGATCTTCATCCACGTACAATTTTAGTGTGGGTACAACTGACATAATCTATTGTTTTTAAATTCTTTACAAAGCTGATCATTGAATAGCAATCGGTCAATCGTAAAATATGTGGAAATTTAGACGGTTCCTCCTAGAAGGATTCTATTAGACCAAAGCTCTAAAACCAGCATTGGATTTAATTCTCTGGTTAAAATGTCAATCCATCTAAAAGGGCATCAAACAAAAAAATAGCTTTCTTTGAAAACCAAAGGAAAAGCCACTACACCATGCAAGAAACCCAACAAAAACTAGAAACTTTACTTTTAAATAAACCCCTCACCCACATTGAGTTTTACAATGTAGGTGAAAAGTACTTTGAGCTGAAACCTGAACACAGTTGGTTGTTTAATGGAGGTGTTGAGCTCCATTTTGGTGAGGAAGTATTTGCCTTAGCTTGGGATATGGGGAATGATAGTTTTGACTATACTGTTGCTGATGGGGTAAAACCACTTTTAAAAGATGCGGATTACCAAGCCGTGGAAGCTACCTCTATCTCAAACGTTTCTCAGCTCATTGGTAAATCCATCCAAAACATAGAGTTTGAGTGGGAATTTTACCAAGAGTTTGACGAAAATGGGGAGCTCAAAGAGGAAAAAGTATATGTACCGATGGGTTTAAAAATTACTTTTTCGAATGATAGTACACTGCAAATCGCTACGGTTGAAGCTTTGATTCATCCAGAGACCTTAGATGTTGTAGAGGCTTATTACAATCTAATAGGACAGCTTCTGATATCCGTAAACAACGAGTTTAAAATTGAACGTCAGGATATTGATTTTCCAACGGAACACTAAAACTATAGATCAATAATATTATACATGAGTCCACACCGACTTTTTAAAAACGAGCAAATCATAGATCGGTTTTTTGATAGCATCCTTTTTGGTGTGCTCATTGTTGATGAAAATTCAAGGATTACTGCTCTTAATGAAGCTTGTTTAGATATCCTTTCTCTTTCATCAGCAGAGATAAAGCAACGGGCTTTCCCATTTTTCCTAGATCCAAAATCAAAAGACGTTTATCTCGATAGCTTTTCACGTTTGGTAGATGGCGACACGAAAATAGAAGATGAAGTACTAGAGTTAAGTCTAGTAAATACAGAGGATATTTTAATACCCATTGAATTAACCTTTAATACCACGCTTCACACCTCTGATGGTCTGTTTATTCTGATTATCAATGATATTACCAGAAGAAAACAGCTCGAGGAGAAGATTAAAATTCAGCGAAAGGAAACCGCAGAAATTGAAGATGAATTAGAGAAAGAACAAAGCTTAAGCGAATTAAAATCTAGATTCGTAACCATGGCCTCTCATGAGTTTAGAACACCTTTGGCAGGGGTTCTATCCTCCGTAAATTTGATTGAACGCTACTTTAAGGCAGAAGAAGCCAATGGTGTTGAACTTACGCATAAGTCTAAGATTGAGAATCACTTTGGTAAAATCAAAGAATCCGTTAATAATCTTACCACCATCTTAAATGAGTTTCTATCTCTAGGTAAGCTCGAAGAAGGAAAAATTAAATGCCATTGGGAAGAAATCAATTTAGTAGAGCTCGCCTCACGCCAAATAGATGAGCTTCAAAAACTTTGTAAGAAGGGACAAAGAATTCTGACCGAAAATGAGCTCGATCAATCGATTTTTATACTGGATCATTTAATGATATCGAATATCATTAACAACCTGATTTCTAATGCTATAAAATATTCTAATGAAAATGGGTTTATACGTCTCAAGCTAGGTGTAAAAGATGAAGACTTAATTATTCAGGTTAGCGATGAAGGTATTGGCATTCCCCAAACGGATCAAAAAAAGTTGTTTGGCCGTTTCTTCAGGGCTCAAAATACAGTAAACATTCAAGGAACTGGTTTGGGATTAAACATAGTAAAGAAGTATGTAGAGATGATGAATGGTCGCATTGATTTTGAAAGTGAATTAAATAAAGGAACTACTTTTACCGTTCAAATTCCTATTAAAAATGGCCTCTAAGATTCTTATCATTGAAGATGACCGCATTATGCGGGAAAACACAGCTGAACTACTAGAATTATCAGGCTATGAAGTGGAAGTAGCCGAAAATGGAAAGCTGGGTGTACAAAAAGCAGAATCTTTTGCTCCAGATTTAATTGTGTGTGACATTATGATGCCGGAACTGGACGGTTATGGCGTTTTTTACATTCTCTCCAAAAACCCGGAAACTGCAGCAACGCCTTTTATCTTTTTATCAGCAAAAGCTGAAAAGGCAGATTTGAGAAAAGGTATGAGCCTGGGAGCAGACGATTATCTCACTAAGCCATATGATGATATGGATCTTTTAAATGCTGTGGAAAGTAGATTAAAGAAGTTCAATATTGTAAAAAAGGAATTCTCTCAGAATGTAGCAGGTGTTCAAGAGTTTATGCAAGAAGCTAAAGACTTGTCTGCCATTAAAGATTTGGCGGAAGAAAACAAAACCTACAGCTACAAAATCAAAGAATTTATTTTTAGAGAAGGAGATATAGCGAATTTTCTGTTTTTTGTGGAAGAAGGTCAGGTTAAAACGTACAAACTCAATGCGGATGGTAAAGAGTTGATTATGGAAACCTTTGGCTCAGGTGACTTTATAGGCTACAAGGCATTATTGGAAGACAGACCTTACAGTGAGTATGCTTCTACGCTTGAAGAGACCTGTGTATATAAAATCCCAAAAGCAGACTTTCTACAACTAATTTTCAATAATAGAGATGTCTCTGCACGTTTCCTAAAAATGGTTTCTCATAATTTATCCGAGAAGGAAGAACAACTCATTCAACTCGCTTACGATTCCGTTAAAAAAAGAATTGCTCATCAAATCAAGCAGTTAGCCCATAAATCGAGCAACTATAGCTTTGAAATGTCTAGAGGTGATTTGGCCAAAATCGTTGGAACTTCTAAAGAAACTTTGGTAAGAACTCTAACCAGTTTGAAAGAGGACGGTATTATTGATAGTGATGGCCATTCCATTGAAATAAAAGATCAAAAGAAATTGGATCAGATGCTTATGTGGAGCTAAATCAAGCTCTTAAACTAGAACCGTTGATAAAGATCAACGTAAGGCTTAGGCGGTTGTCAATGTATTTGAATGTACAAATTTCAACATTTGTACTTCAAATAATTACAAATGAATCATACAATACAGAAACCTTCCCTTTCCGTAAGTCACTCAGAGTTTGAGGATCTTGCGCGTTTTCAGGATCTATATTGTATTTCTATATGTTTACCTTCTTCTTCTAACAATCATATTCCCATTAAACAAATTGAAGATGAAATTTTCAAGCAGGCCGATTTAGGTCAATATTCGAGTCAACAGCAATACGGGCTTACTAGAGAAGCAGTTTGGGAACATCTTAAAGAGGTGAAAAAGATTTTAGATCTCTGTCATCAAAAAGAACCAGAACTGAGTCTAATTATATTAATCAGTCGTGTAGAAGTTAAATCCTTCTTTATCCCGTTAACCCGTGAATTCGATGTTTATGTAAACGACCATTTTTACTTAAAACCTCTCACTCAGCTGTTTAATGATGATCGTAAACTCATGATTTTGCACCTCCAAAAAGAGAAGGCAGAACTTGTTTTTGAGAAGAACACTTTAGCTCAAAACATCATCACTATAGAAAATAGATATCCTGAAAACTTAGATACTAAAGACTTTTTTGAAAATGTAAACCTAAAGTTACACAATCTTGATAAAGGCAAAGTGCCTTGGATTTTAGCTGGAGACAAAGCCCTAACCCACTCTTTTCTTAATGGGTCAAAATACGAGAACCTTTTTCAACACATTCTTGATATTCCTGAAGGACAAGAAAATCAGAGACTGTTACGAAGAAAGGCATGGAGACTGCTCACAGAATATCAAGAGGAAAAAGTAAATCAATACATAAGTCAGTTTACGAAAAACGCTTCTGATTTTAATCTTTCTTCTGATTTAGATGAAATCGTTTTGCAGGCCTTTCAAGGTAAAGTGAAAACGCTCTTCCTAACCGAAGGCAAAGATGTTTATGGAGAATTTGATGCTAAAAATGACTTTGTACTTAGTAATTTACCGCAAAAGGAAGGTGCTTCACTTTCCAATTTAGCTGCGGTTTACACCTCTCTCAATAAGGGTAATGTATATCATGTAGATGTAGAAAAGATGCCCTTTTCACAAAAACCCATGAACGCAATTTTCACACAAAAAACACATTAAATGATGACAAATTTTGATCTTTCAACCGTGTACGAACTCATAAGTGAAAAGCTTGATACGTGGCTACAAACCATCATAACGATGTTGCCCAACCTGGTTGTAGCACTCGCGGTATTTGGTCTTTTTGTTTTAATGGGTAAGGGACTTAAAAAGCTGGCTTACAAGCTTTCCGATAAAATTTCTGACAATCAAGCGCTTAACCGATTGATTTCCACTATCGTTTTTATATCGGTAATTGGTATAGGTATTTTTACGGCTCTGAGCTTATTGCATCTAGACAAAGCCCTTACTTCTCTACTTACAGGTGCAGGTATTATCGGATTGGCCTTGAGTTTTGCTTTTCAAGATTCTGCCACCAACTTTATTTCTGGAATTTTTATGGCGGCTCGTAAGCCTTTCCACATCGGTGATGTAATTGAAAGTGAAGGAACTATGGGTACGGTAGACAAAATGAATTTGAGAAATACGATCCTACTCTCTTTTCAAGGACAGTATGTGTACATACCCAATAAGGAAGTGTATCAAAACAAGCTCATCAATTACAGTAAACTGGGTAAGCGAAGAGTAGATCTCTCTGTTGGTGTATCGTATGGCGATGATTTAAAAACAGCTCAAAAAACTGGATTAAATGCCATCAAATCTCTTCCTTTTATTATTGAAGAGGATAAAGCTTCCTTTTTATTTGATGAATTTGGTGATAGCTCTATTAATGGTAAACTGCGATTTTGGATAAAGTATGAAGGAGAAGTAACCTATTTACAAGCGCAAAGTCGCGCCATTACCGCGGTAAAAGAAGCATTCGATAATAATGATATTACCATTCCGTTCCCTATTCGCACCTTGGATTTTGGGATTAAGGGTGGAGAAAAACTCTCTGCGGTAATGGAGCAAGAAGTTGCTTAAGAGGTAAAAATATTTTAGTTTCCCCTTCTCTTTGTTGAGAAATTACCGGAGAATATGTAAAGAAGTAGAACAACGTAAATAGTTGTGGATCAATCCAAAACAAGTAATAAATTATGGACCTACTTCTTTATATATTCTCCGGTTTTTTAATGTTAATCCATTTGCTTTCTTTCTCCAAAAGGCAACATTGGATATTTAGAACCGCTGATTTTATCAAAATTCAATGGTTTATTCTTAAAACTCTATTTCTTCTACTCAACTTTATTTTTCTATCCAATACCACCCTCTGTTTTTGGCTCGTTCAAGGATTGTTGATTGCGCTTATCGTACATAGTGCTTTTCTTTTATATCCATATTTGTCTTTGTCTTGGCTTAGAAGGTCATCTAAAGGTTCCATTCATAGTAATGCTAGCACATCCATTCTATCTGTAAACGTTTATCAGCACAATCAAAACCATAAAAAACTTATTGATCTTGTTTACCAGGTAAAGCCGGATATCGTTTTTACTATGGAGTCCAACAAACAATGGGAAACTTCCTTGCAGATATTAGAGAAGGATTATCCGTTTTATAGAAAAATACCTTTAGAAAACGAATATGGAATACATTTTTACAGTAAACTAGAAATTCTAGATTTCCAAACTCATTTTTATACTTCTCCAGACTTACCTAGTATAGAAGCCGATTTACAAACCCGAAATAAAGAAATTTTTAAGTTTATTGGAGTGCATCCTTCTCCTCCAAGCCCTACTCAAGAGGATACTTCTAAAGAGCGAGATAGTGAGTTGTTATCTATTTCTGCTCGTGTTTTTACATGTAATGTACCAGTTTTAGTTGCTGGTGATTTTAATAATGTGGCCTGGAGCAGATCCTCTAGACTTTTTAAGAAAAATTCTGGGCTATTAGATGCTCGTGAAGGGAGAGGTTTCATTTCTACCTTTCATGCCAAATATCGCTTACTGAGATTCCCGATTGATTTACTGTATCATTCGCCAGAAGTATTTATTACAGAATTAAAAACGCTAGAAAATATTGGTTCAGATCACCTTCCGCTCTTTAGTAAGTTTTATATAAATACAAAAGAGCAAAGTCTTGCTCAAAAAGAAACTGATCTGAATAAAGTAGAGGAAGCAGAGATAAACGATATGATTGCATCTGGTAATCAAGCTTCCAACAGTAGAAATTCCTAAAGAAAACCTACTCATTTTCATTGCTTATAGGATTACAATCAATAGTCTCCATTGACGGTTATCAATGCCCAAAAGCAGCCACCAGACTACATTTGTACCAACAAAATAAGTAACACATCAATCTAAAAAATCAATATTATGAAACGTATTATCCTTCCAGCCATCTTATCGCTTTTAGCTTTTACCGCTTGTGAATCTCAAACCACAGCAGAAGATGTGAAAGACGAAGTAGCGGAAGCTGTTGAAACCACAGGAGATTTTCTTGAAGACAAAAAAGAATCTTTAATAGACGAATTGGACGGGTCACGTAAAGATCTGGAAGATTATTATGAAGACGCCAGTGAAGAAACGAAAGAAGCGATGAACGAATTACGTGATGAATTGGATGATACTTATGACAAAATTAAATCTGCTTCTAAGGATAACATTGACAAGTTAGAAGAGAAAGCAGAAGCAATCAAGAAAAAAATCAAGGAGAAAACAAATTCCATGTCTAAATAATTGAAAACAAACAATCAACAAAACAAATTTTATTAATCTTTTAAATTTTAAACATTATGAATAATACACTGAAAAATATCTTATTAGTAACTGGAGGATTAGCAGCTGGAGTAATTACTGGAGTTTTAACCGCACCAAAAAGTGGTAAAGAAACGAGAGAGGATATCATGAATAAAATCAATGAGTTAAAAGCTCGAGTAGATGGTTTAACTGGAGAGGCACGTAAAAACATTGAGGAAAAGATCAATAGTTTAAAGAAATCTTTATCCGAAATGGAAATTGAGATTCAATAAGAAATCTCAATTTTCATGAAATAAACCGATAATAATCAAGATATGAGCGACTGGAAAACAAGCATTTCAAAAGTAAAACAAGAGGTAACAGAATATGTTACTTTAAATATCAAGCAGATAAAGTTTGAAGCTATTGAATACATAGCTAAGGAAAGAGCACAGTTGGTATTTAATTCTATGCTCCTACTCACATTGATGCTTGTTTTAGTTTTCTGCAGCTTGTTTGTAGCTATGCTGTTGAATGCACACTTCCAGAGCTTATATCTTGGTTTCGGTTTTGTAGCCTTAGGTTGGCTGGCCCTTCTTCTTCTTCTGTTCCTTTTTGGCAAATCGATCCGCCAGAAGCTTTTCGATAACTATGCGGATAAAAATATCCCTTCTTAAAACTCAGAACCATGCAAACTCAATCAAAATTTTATAAAGCAAAACATGAGAATGAAAAGCAACTTTTAGTGAAGGAGGCCAATATGAAGGAGAATATGGAACGTACAATGTCTTTTGAACATTTATTGAAAGGCCTACTTCCTACAAGTTTAAAAGTTGCTTCAGCCGTAACGGAAAAGAAGAGTATTTCATCTTCAAACACCAATCCACAAAATTCATTAAATGAGTGGATTCAAGCAGGAGTTCAAGTTGTGGATGTTTTCAATCAAATCAAAAATTTAACCCAACACATTACACAACTTTTAGAGAAGCCCGCCAATGAAACTCATTAAACTAAAATATCTTCAATACATAACCTACGTGCTTCTAAGCTTATGTGTTTCTGTATATATGCTAAAGGAAGCCAAATTAATTTTAGCCCCCTTAGTATTGGCGATATTTTTGAGTGTAGCACTCCTCCCCCTTTTACGCTTCATAAACCGATTTATAAAGTCTAACTTCTGGTCTGTTTTTACCTTAATAAGCTTTAACTCTTTAGTTGTAGGAGGGCTCGGCTTGGTTATTTACTCGCAGCTTCAAGATTTTGAACAAAACTCTAAAAGTCTCTATTCCAACATCGAAACGAGCTTTAAACAGTTAGAGGAAAAGTTAGAAAATACAACACATTTTGATGCTGGAGACATAGAAGATCTTATAGAGGATAATCAAGAAAAGATTATTGACTCCGGTTCTGAAACGGCCATTCTTTTGGTCGATAATGTTTCTAATTTATTACTTTATTTAGCTACCATTCCTCTATATACCTTTTTCTTACTCTTTTATCGCAGAGAAATTAATTCTAAGCTTCAAGCCGTTTTATCATCTATTCACATAAGATACAAGCAGTTGGCAGGCGAATTCTCATCTTTAATACAAGATTACCTCAAAGGGATTATGATTGTTATTTTCATCCTCGGAGTTTTAAATAGTTTAGGGCTGTGGGCTTTAGATGTTCCTTATGCTTTTTTACTCGGTTTTTTGGTGGCTGCGTTTTCTATTGTACCTTATATAGGTATGATTGTAGGAGGATCTCTTGTGTTGATAATTTCTTACGCAACCCAAGGTTCCTTACCTACTTTAGGTCTTATAACGGCCTTATTTGCGGTAATCCAATTTGTTGAAGGGAACTTTATAACCCCCTATGTGGTGGGAAACAAAGTAAACATTAACTCTTTTGTTGCGATTCTCGCTCTACTAGTAGGAAGTCAATTATGGGGCATTGCGGGAATGATTTTAGCAATTCCAACTACAGCCGCCATTTCTATCTTTACCAATCAGCTGCAGGACAAAGTATACTTTAAACCTTCTTAGGTTAAATTCTAGTATTATTATCAGATTATGAGCAACTCTTTGTTGCTCTTTTTTTTATATATGACTGGCTGTTGACCAAAATCAATGATCAGCTACTCAGTACATCATCGTACATCCCTCTTAACAGCTCTAATTTTACGGTATCAAAATCACTTAAAACATCATAACAGTATGAGCAACTTATTATACATTCTCGCAGTAGTACTAGTTATTGGCTGGGCCATTGGATTCTTTGCATTTAGCGCAGGAGGTATTATTCATGTGCTGCTTGTGATTGCTGTTGTTTCTCTCCTTTTAAGACTGATAAAGGGTAGATAGGATAAAAGTATTTAATGATAAAAGAGAATTGAAAATCAAATCGTAAATAAATTAAAATTATGAGTGCAATAGAAGATAAAATCAAAGGAAACTGGAATCAAGTTAAAGGACGTTTAAAGCAATCCTACGGAACTCTAACGGATAACGACTTACAATATGAAGAAGGTAAAGAGGATGAGCTCCTTGGAAGAATTCAAGAGAAAACAGGAAAAACAAAATCTGAAATCAAGGATTTGATTGACTCTATATGAAAAGTTACACAGAGAGAACCTTATTGAATAATCTTAAACTCAAAATATGAAATTCAAAAAAATCCTAGTTGCATTTACTATCCTAATATTCACTTCATCAACTGCTTATGCTCAATATTACAAAACTGGAATAGGTGCCAAGCTGGGTGCTTCCAATGGAATAAGCGTAAAACACTTTGTAAGCGAAACCAATGCTATTGAAGGTATTCTAAACTCTCGTTGGAGAGGTTTTAACCTCACAGGTTTATACCAAATTCACAATCCTGCCTTCAATACTGCAGGTTTTACTTGGTATTATGGTGGTGGTGCACATATTGGAATTTGGAATGGTAACGATAGAAATCCATGGTTTGATGAGGACGATCGCAGCTATACCGTTATTGGTGTTGATGGTGTTTTAGGTTTGGAGTATAAGTTTAATAATGCTCCTTTTACTTTAAGTATGGATTGGAAGCCTGCTGTTAATCTGATAGGGTATACTGGAGCTTGGTTAAGCGAAGGTGGCCTAGCGATAAGATACGTTTGGTAAAATACATTTATCTCTGATAAAGAAGACGGTTCTAATGGGCCGTCTTTTTTTTGCGCTCACAAATACATGTATCCCTTAGAAATCAATGAAAGTCATTGACAACGATCAATGCATAGGAGGCCCATGATGGCTAATTTTGATGAATAATCAATTTGCAAGAAATAATATGGATACTGAATTAAAAGAAATGAAAACGTTTAGAAAATTAGGCTTCTCGCATATTGAAACTGCAGAAGTGGTAACTAAGTTGAACCTATTACTGGCCAACTATCACTTGCACCATCAGAAACTAAGAAATTTCCATTGGAATGTGGAAGGTTCTGACTTTTTTGAGCTACATGAAAAGTTTGAGGAAGAATATACAAAAGTGTATGAGCAGATCGATATGATAGCTGAAAGAATACGTGTGTTTGGGAAAAAACCAATGAGCAATTGGTCAGAATACCTCAAAGTAGCAGAAATCAATGAGGCCAGAAAGAATGTAACATCATTCGAAATGGTAAAAGAAATATTAAACGATTTTGAAATTTTACTCTCGTTCATGGTGAGTTCACATGAGGCAGCAGCTGAAGTGGGTGATTTAGGAACCGTGGACATGATGACCAAATTTATTCAAGACTTAGAAAAATCACATTGGATGTATTCTGCTTGGTTAAAGAACGTATAATTACAATACGCTCTTATTATAAAGGGATTGGTTCGCCAATCCCTTTTTTTTGTGCCCTAGTACACACAATTGGAGTCGTTTTGTGGCTTCAGTCAATATTAAAAATACCTTTGCCCAATCATTTAAAACACATCTATGTCGTTTACCCGTTTGGGGTTATCAAAATCTCTTTTAGAAGAACTTCATAAGCAAGAGTTAACCAAAGCTTATCCCATTCAACAAAAAGCTATACCTGCCATTTTAAGAGGTAGAGATGTATTGGGGATCGCCCAGACGGGTTCTGGTAAAACGCTTAGTTACGTTTTACCTACCTTAATGAACCTTCAAGAGTTGGTGGATGTTAAAAACAGACACGTTAATGCTTTAGTGCTAGTGCCTACAAGAGAACTAGCCGTGCAAGTTCAGGAGGTTTTTCATACATACACAAAGGCATTGAAGAAGCCTTTAAAATCTATGGCGGTTTATGGAGGCGTATCCATAAATCCTCAAATGAAGGCTTTGTTTGGAGTGAATATCCTCATTGCTACACCTGGACGTTTGTTGGATCTAATACAGTCAAATGCATTAAGCTTATCGGAAATAGATACTTTGATTTTAGATGAAGCGGATAAAATGCTGAATCTTGGATTTAAAGATGAAATGGATAAAATTCTGAAACTACTCCCTGGGAGTAGGCAGAACGCTTTATTCTCCGCTACTTTAAATCCCGAGGTGGAACGTATTCATAAGCTTCTTTTGGACCAACCTTTGGTTATCCAAATTGATTCGGAAGAGGTAGATTTAGATTTGATCCAACAAACTGCGTATGCTGTAGAGAAAGAAAATAAGGGGAAGCTTTTGCGCTTTCTTATAAAATCAAAAGAAGCGCAACAGGTTTTGGTTTTCACTTCTTCTATTCATCAAGCGGACCATGTTACAAACAAGCTAAAAAAGAATGGTATACAGGCTCAATCCATTCATGGCAAAAAGACCCAAGGAGCAAGAACTGAAGCGCTTAAAGCTTTTAAAAGTGGTGACTTACGGGTTTTAGTGGCTACGGATTTACTTTCTCGTGGTATTGATATTGAGTTTTTACCTTATGTAATTAACTATGAGCTCCCACGCTCTCCAAAAGATTACATCCATAGAATTGGTAGAACCGGAAGAGCAGAGTCTCCCGGGGAGGCCATTTCTTTTATCACTTTAGAAGATAGACATCATTTTAAAGTGATTCAAAAGAAGATGAAGAAGTGGGTTAACCTTACCTATTCAGAAGAAATGGACCTTGATTCGTTTTGAACCAAAATCCATTTCATTTCCTTTTTAGGCTTGTATTTGTATGTTAATCGATAATCAATATTTCTTGATGGTTTAAACTACCTGAAGTGAATTTGATTACATATACACCTTGGGGTAGTTTATCCAGTTTTACAGTCAAATGTTGCTGTGCATTTCTTACCTCATACACTTCTACTCCACTCATATTATAAATATGAACATGAAACAGTCCTTCAATGCTGGTTTGCACTTCAAACTGCCCTTGGTTCGGATTTGGGAAAATGGAAATGCTTGGAGTTAATTGGCCATCCTCTAAACCAATCCCTTTAATTAAATGGCAGGAGGAAGTATCGCTACAACCATTTTGTTTAATCTCTACTGCAAATCTACCATCTGCTGTAGGTGTAAACGATTGATTGGTTTGATTGGGAACAATCGCATAGTTCATATCACAATTTAACCATTGATAATTGGCTCCATTTTGAACAGAGGTTAAAGTAAATCCATTGCGTTGAACACTGGTATCTAAAGTCTCAACCGTAAGGTTAATGGAAACAATACTGTCGCATCCACCGGCACTAGTTAAAGTGTCTGAGTAAACTCCACTTTTTGTATAGTTGATACCCTGCCAAGTGTAATCAAAACAAGACGATATAGAAATCGGAGCATCGTTAAAACTAGGGTAAATCGTTAGGTTCAATCCAATTACGCTATCGCAACTGTTGCTTGTACTTAAAGTGTCATAATACAATCCACTCGTGGTATACATTGTGCCTTGCCATAAATAGGAATTACAAGCTGAAGCTGTAGAAACCAAACCTAGTGCGGAATTGTTAATGGTTAGATTTAGGGTTAAAACACTATCACAACCAATAGAATTCACTAAAGTATCGTAATAAACTCCTGAAGCTGTATAGCTTGTTCCCATCCAAGCGAATGAATCGCAACGCGTTCGGTTTAGGCTTGGACCACTGCTGCTTGTGCCTACATTTAGGTTTAAAGCGATGATACTATCACAACCAAAAGCGGTGCTCAAAGTATCATAATACACACCACTGGAAGTATAAGTAACCCCTTGCCATGTATAGTCGTTACAAGCATTTACTAAAACGGGATTTCCTATATAACTTGGATTTATGGTTAAGCTCAATGAAAGAATACTATCGCACCCGCTTGTTGTGCTCAGCGTATCGTAATACATACCACTACTGGTGTACGTTATTCCTTGCCAACTATAACTATCACAACTGGATACAGCGGTAGTTACTCCCACTACTGAGTTATTGATGGTTAGATCGAGCATGGAAATACTATCGCAACCCAAAGACGTTGCTGAAGTATCGTAATACACTCCGCTAGACGTATACGTTGTTCCCCTCCAAAAGAAAGAATCGCATCGTACTCTGTTAAATGTAGGGCCTGTAGCGGTTGTGCCAATTGTTAAATCTATACCAATAACACTGTCGCAGCCTATAGATGTAGTTAAAGTATCATAATACACGCCACTTGAGCTGTAGATGTTTCCTTGCCAAGAATAAGACTGACAAGCTGTAAGGGGTAAAGGATTCATCACCACATCGTTGTAAATAGCTAAATTTAGGGTTAGAATGCTATCACAACCGGAAACGGTATTTAATGTATCAAAGTAAGTCCCACTGCTAGTGTATGTATTTGCTCCCCATGTGTAGCTTCCACAGGCATTTACAGAAATGATACTGGAGTTAGAACTGTTGTTGATAGCTAAGCTCAAGCTGATGATACTATCACAGCCGTTAACGGTTGTGAGTGTGTCGTAATAAAATCCACTCATGGTATAGCTTGTACCATGAAAGGTAAAACTATCGCAAGCGTTTGCAGCGGTAGTGGGTCCAAATACACTTGAGTTAATGGTTAAATCCAAACTGATTACACTATCACAGCCGTCTACCGTTAAAACCGTATCGCTATACAGTCCGCTATTGGTATATAAAATTCCTTGCCAAGTATAACTATTACAGGCGGCTATTACATCTGTAGATCCAATAACACTTGGGTTTATCGTCAAATCCAAACTATTAATGCTATCGCAACCACTACTTACATTTATCGTATCGTAATAAACACCCGTTGAAGAGTAGGTTGTATTTTCCCAGGTATAAGAATCACAGCTCGATATAGTGGTAGTGACTCCCGTTACTGTATTTCCAATCGTTAAATCCAAACTAATGATGCTGTCGCAACCAATACTTGTGCTTAAAGTATCCTTGTAGATGCCACTTGTGGTATAGGTAGTTCCTTGCCAGCTGTAGTCTCCACAAGATGAAATGGTACTTGTATCGCCTAGCACTTCTGTGCCAATGGTTAAGTCTAAACTAATTATACTATCACAGCCGTTGCTGGAGCTTAAAGTATCACTATAAAATCCACTTGTGGTGTAAGAAGTGCTTTGCCAAGTATAACTATCGCAAACTGAAACTTCTGTAGTATCACCTATAACGCCATTGTTTATGGTCAGATCAAGGGTTAGGATGCTGTCGCAACCTGAACTAGTACTTAAAGTGTCAAAGTAAACACCACTGTTGGTGTAAGTGGTACTTTGCCATGTATAGCTGCTGCAAGAAGAAATGGTAATTGTGTCGCCTATTACATCTGAGCCTATCGTAAGATCTAACCCGATTATACTGTCACAACCATTTGTTGTAATTAGAGTGTCTGTATATATTCCTGTAATATTATAGGTTACATTTTGCCAAGTATAATCTGAACAGGAGCTTATGGTTAGAGTATCTCCGTAAACATCACTGTATATAGTCAAATCCAAACTATTAATGCTATCGCAACCACTACTTACATTTATCGTATCGTAATAAACACCCGTTGAAGAGTAGGTTGTATTTTCCCAGGTATAAGAATCACAGCTCGATATAGTGGTAGTGACTCCCGTTACTGTATTTCCAATCGTTAAATCCAAACTAATGATGCTGTCGCAACCAATACTTGTGCTTAAAGTATCCTTGTAGATGCCACTTGTGGTATAGGTAGTTCCTTGCCAGCTGTAGTCTCCACAAGATGAAATGGTACTTGTATCGCCTAGCACTTCTGTGCCAATGGTTAAGTCTAAACTAATTATACTATCACAGCCGTTGCTGGAGCTTAAAGTATCACTATAAAATCCACTTGTGGTGTAAGAAGTGCTTTGCCAAGTATAACTATCGCAAACTGAAACTTCTGTAGTATCACCTATAACGCCATTGTTTATGGTCAGATCAAGGGTTAGGATGCTGTCGCAACCTGAACTAGTACTTAAAGTGTCAAAGTAAACACCGGTACTGGTGTAGGTAGTACTTTGCCATGTATAGCTATTGCAAGAGGAAACCATGCTTGTGTCCCCTATTACATCATTATTTATTGTGAGAACTAGACCTAGAATACTGTCGCATCCAGAAGCTGAGGAAAGTGTGTCGTAATACGTTCCGCTGATGGTGTAAGTAGCACTTTGCCAATTGTAGCTGTTACAGGTTTCAATCGTATCTAGGCTAAGCGTATCATAACTACAACTGCCATCATCTACCGTAGCGGTTGGATCATAGTTGCAAGAAAACGGATCCGTGCAGCCAAAAACGATGGCGCTTGCAGGCGTAGTGCTACAATCTGATGAAGCATTGGAAGACGGACATGAGGCCGGAGGGCCAGATCGGAAAGAATGATCCAATACGGATCCTTTAAAGCACCTTGGGATGTAAGGATAATTGTCGGTAAGTACATAATAATAGGTACCATTTGGATAGTCTGGTGTTATTCCATAACGGCCATTGCAGGAGTCTAAAGTAGTAGAGCTATACTCATAATCCTCATAGTACAGTCCTGTATAAGGTCCATCGGGTGCTGTAAATCCATCTCCAGGTCGAGTTCCATTTTTAAGGGAATAACCAGAGTTTAAACCGGTAACCCCACCCGTGCTGCTATACGCATCTTGATAAACGTATTTGTAATAAATAGGAAGTCCATCAGCCGCAAAACCAACAATAGGCGAATGGGAGTTGCCATCAATACCTAAAGAGTCGATGAAGTAATCTACCGGAATATCATGGTAGTGGTACTCACCTTTAGAGTTAATATGTCCTCCATTATTGCCAAAACTATTGTTAAAAATATAGCGGGCTTCAATATGCCAATCTACCACATCGGCACCTGAGCTATCTTGAAAGTACTCAGAAGAGTTAGGGTTGTATCGAATACCATTTACAGATACCCCAAAATAGTAGGTTTCTGTACACCCTAAAGCGGTAATTGTTTCTTCATACAAAGGGGTAAAATACTGTGCAGTATCCGGGTACAAACACATAAAATATTCTTGATCTGACGCTACAGCGGTAAAGGGTGAATTGTAGCTATCGCTATGATCTGGGTAGTTGTTGCTATAGCATTTCAGTACATTCGAAACGGTATCGAAACAGACTGCATTGGCGTTGGTTGTGCTGTAAATAGTTGCCGTATCGCATTGAGCATATCCAGCATTGCTTAATATTCCGAAAAGAATTCCGAAATACACTCCGTATTTTTTTATCATACTTACCTCTGTTGTTTCGATTCGTTGTTTTCAAAGTGATAAGTGATATTGGGTCTTGTGGGCTTAAGGGTATAGCTTTTCGGCTTTTCCTCTAGTGATACTATTAAACGTAAAGCGGCATGGCTATTTTCTTCAAACATATAGTCTGAGTGAAAGTAGATGGAGCTCATTCTAATTTTAGGCTTTTTAATGGTGAAAAGGATTTCAATTTGGTCTTTTCCAACACTGTGACTTTTAAAGTTTAGAACTTGCTCTTTGCCGTTAATTTTAAGATTTAGATGCTTTAAAACGTAATTACTCCCGCAGTGTGAGATCATTTTTTGCGGAGCGCAATCTCCATGAGCTTCCAACCAATCAATTAAAAACTTCTTTTCTAGTGCTGCTTTTAAGTATATCGATTCGCCATACTGTTCTAAAGTATACGTAGCTACGGTTTCAATATGAGGAGGCTTTAAGGTAAAAGATTGCAAGGCTAAGAATAGAGGTAAAACGCATAAAATAGTTGTGTTTAACAAACTACGGCCGAGCTTAAAACCGGTTGAGCTTTGACTGCTTTGGCAAAGGAACGCGCTATTGAATAAATGATGCATGAGTTTTTGTTACAAATTCACAATCCATTAACCATCAAAACGGATTTTGAAGGTTTTTAAAATTGTGATAGAGATGTAACGTGGTGGTGCAGAAGTAAGAATAAACCTACTCCAAGCGGTAAATATAAATAGATTTTACTTAGCTGTAAAAACACCCCACTTTCTTATCACCTAGCACTGTGTTTTACTTTAAGCGGTAAAACACAGCGCTATTGAACTCATAATTGAGGATGAGCCTGATTTAGCTTAAAGTCCTTATTCACCGTAGTCTGTACATGGAAAAATCACCTCTCTTAGTTTTCTTCTAAGCGCTTTTATCCTTTCATTGGTTCGTTGCCTATTCTTATCTATCGCTAAAAATTCATCCAGATTCAAATCTTCCATCAAATCATTGGTAATCTCATATTTACAAACCTTGTTAATCTTAGATTCTAATTCAGATTTGTCTATGTGCGTTAACTCAACTTTCGCCCTACTGCTTTTTACTTGTGTAGCGATATGTAAGAAAGCCTGATCTCCTTTGTAGCCTAAGCATATCAAGTTATAGCTTAGCAATTCATTGAGTTGATAGTTAAACCTTCCTTTTTGTTCTTTTAAGCGAATGAAACTATACAACCTATCGGTAACCAAATAGCAATTCATTCTGTCGTAAGCATTTGCATCTTCAATTTGTACGGAGAAGTCTAAGTAGTCAACCCTTCCTGTTTGACCAATTTGAGATTTAAAAACAAAGTTTCGCTTACCCCTATCATCTGTGTAAAATGCATATCGATCTATATTTTTAGATCCAAAACTGGTTAATCTTGCTCGGTACCGCTTTTTGGGGTTGATGTTTGGCCCTGGGGGTGTTTTCCCCAGTTGGCGATAAGCTTCTTTTTCATTGATTATAAATTCATCATTCCAATTTCGCCTTCTTATCTGGGTGTTTTTATTGTTTCGATTTGCTATTTTCCGCCTGGCCTCCGCGTCCATTTCATTTTGTTTTCTCCAAAAGTCTTGCTGTGTTTTAGCAATAGCCTTTGCGTAAATCTCGCTTCTTTCTTTATGATACCGTTGCAACCTTATAGCGGCTTCACTATCCACTTTTACCCTTCCATCCTTTCGCTTAAAAAACCGTCTAAACCTAGTTTTAAACTGAAACCCTTTTAACCCCATTACAATAGAATCGGAATAGTAAAGCGGTTTATCCAAATGGTTTAGGTATGTCTGCAAAGCTTGTTGGTTGCAGCTGCGAAACAAATATGGCCATCTCTCTTCAAACTCTTGAGTCGCTAAATTGGTGTTTTGAAATTCATCATTCCAAAAAGCCTTTACTTCAGCAGAGCTTATTCCGTCACATGCATAATCAATAGCGATTGAGGAATCAGCTAGTACCATAAGAGAGTCTATCCCTTCAAAATCCGAATCCGTATTCCTCCTCCAACTTCTATTTCTGCTTGTACTCTTGTTTCTTTCTTGTTCTCTAAACGCATTAAATGGAAAACTCCTTTCCTCTTCTACAACTACCTCCATATCAACAGCTGTTTCTACAATTTGCCCAAATGGAATAGAAACGTCATCATTTTCACCGCAGTAAAAAGTATAGTACAGGCTGTCTTTAAAAGCTTTATCCCATATAGCACAACCTTCCTTACTTAAGGTTTTTTCATACTTAGGTGGGTAAAAATTTAGGTTGTGAATATCTACTGGGCTTAAAAACTGCTCTAGCGGTTTAGGATTAACCCAGTTTATAGAACTATCGGCTAACAATTCGCCATCAAAAAGCATCATGCCTTCTTTTATGCTATCGGTTGGTATTTCCATCAAAACTTCTGCATCCTGATTTATCTGTACAGCTACTTTGTTTTGAGTAGCCTGGATGTAAAACATGCCTCCCGTTTCTAAAAGCCTATCATCTGCCCAAGTGGATAGTCCTGCTTTTACTATGGAGGCAGCACTTAAGGCTTCTCGTATCTCTATATCAACTTCACCATCAACAGGAGCGCCATTTTGATCTACAAAAGCATGGGATGGAATAGAAACCAAAATACCTTCCTGTGTTTCTAACAGAGCTCCTTTTTCCGCAGTTACTTCATATTTCTGAATGGGTAATGCTTTTAAAGGATTAAAGCTAGAACTAGAAGACGTTCTCTCTTCATCTGCTTCTATCGTTTTGGGTAATGACACCAATGTGGGGGTGGATGAAGAATCTGTTTTTAGAGAGGAAATAGATGTAACGATTTCAGGCTTTACACTACTTGTATCCGCAACAGCGGGAGAATCGTAATGTGCTTGCTTATTTACAGGTAAAGAAATATAAGTAATAGATGAGGCTAAGATTACTAATGAGATAACAATACCCAATTTAAAAAACCACTTATTTCTGAGGTACTTTTTACCTGCCTTTTGGATGGATTGTTGCAAACTCATTTGCCTAATGCCATCTATCAATACAGCTTGCAACTCTACCTCCTTTTTAAACGCTGGGTTATTCTGCATTCGGTTTTCAAAGGCCAAACGATCTTGTTCTCCCAACTCCTTGCGGAGGTATTTTTCTATTAACTCTATTATTTTTAATTCTGATCTCATTTTTAATGTTTTAAGGATATAAAATCGGAGGCTAGGCTAGTTTTTCTTTTAACTTGAGCTTAGCTCTTTCCAAACACTTATACTTTTGATTTCGGGCAATTTTCTCTGAGCGAAAACCCAATTTTTCTGCGATCTCCTTCATTTTTAATGACCGGTAGTAAAAAAGCTTTAAGATTTCCTGACACTTAGCACCTAAGTCTGAAACAACCGAAGCTGCGAGTTTGAGTTTCTCCTCTTTTTCAAGTATTCTTTCCAAATCGGTCTCTTCCGCTAAACTGAGCTCGCTTGAAAATTCTACAGCGCTCCTACTCTTCTTTTTGAGTTGATTTTTCCAGAGAAAACGACAAATGCTGTATACATAGGTGTTTATAGATGAACTCAACTGGAAATCTTGTGCTTCTGCTTTTTTACATAAAACCAGTAAACCTTCTTGAAAAACATCTTGTGCATCCTGCTTGGTTCCTCCTTTGGAGAGGATGAGCTTCTCTACTTTTGGGTAGTATCGATAAAGCTTGATCAGTACCTTATCGCTTTGATTGGATCGAAGTTTTTCTATTAGGATTTGGTCGTTCATGCAATTGCTTTTATATCCTTAATGTCCAAACTAAAAAAAGGTCGCCTTATTTTTATCTATTTGAATTTATATTTGAACTATTCTATGCGAACAACCAAATAATTTCGCACACCTTATGGAGAATCTGTGGACATCCAAACATTATGAGATGGGCTTTTTCAATTGATGGATTCTATTTTACTTTTCTAGAATACTGCCGAATAAAACGAAATCCTTTATCTTCAACCAAGCAACGCTTATTGTTTATTATAGTCTTGATATGCAACTAAACAATTTACAATGAAACACTTCCTATTTTCTATCCTGCTCTTCTTTAGTACTTCTTTATTCGCTCAAGAATCTCCCAATTACCTACTTAATGAGCTTGTGCTGAAGTTTACAACAGCCGCAGAAGAAAACTACCAACAGTGTTTTGAAAACCAGAGATTTGATCACCCTTTTCTAGATCAATTGAATAGAAGTTATGAATTGGAAAGCATTCGCTTAACCGCCAATAAAAGCCGAAAAAATACGCTGGTTTTGAAGTTTAAAGAAGAACAAAACCTCAACGTATTAATAGAAAAATATATGGAGAGCGGGCTTTTTGAATACGCTGAACCCAATTACATAGGGCAAGGACATGGAAAAATGGGCGTTTCTAAAGTTCAGACTACCCCGAATGATTTATACTTCTTTCGTCAGTATGGCTTGTATAACGATGGATCTTTTGCACTATCAACTGCGGTAGCCGATGCTGATGTGGATATGGAACAAGCTTGGGATATAGAACAAGGTGATAGTAACATTATCGTGGCTGTGCTGGATGGCGGAATAATCGCCAATCACCCTGAATTGAGCGGTAGGTTATGGATAAATAGAAATGAATCAAACGATGGTTTGGATACGGATTTGAACGGATATGTGGATGATTTTATGGGATGGAATTTTGCTAACGATGACAATGATCTAACCGATGAATTTGGACATGGAACCAATGTAGCAGGTATTATAGGTTCAAATGGAAACAATAATATTGGATATGCAGGAATAGACTGGAACTGTAAGCTCATGGTTTTGAAGGTGCTAGACACCAATAACTTTGGATTATACACTTGGTGGGCCGAGGCCGTTCATTATGCCGTAGATCATGGATCTCAAGTGATAAATATGTCACTGGGAGGAACCAGTCCTTCTCAAGTTCTGGAAGACGCTTGTCAATATGCTTATGATAATGACGTAACCGTAATTGTAAGCTCTGGTAACAACAACAGTAGTCAAGTATTCTATCCTTCTGTTTTCACCAGTACTATTGCCGTTGGTGCTACAGACGCAGACGACTCTCGTGTGTCTCCTTTTTTCTGGGATCCCAATTCGGGGAGTAGTTATGGAAGCCATATTGACGTAGTTGCACCTGGTAATTATATTTATGGGCTAAACCACTTATCTATAAATAATTACAGCTCTTATTGGGGAGGAACATCTCAAGCTGCCCCTTTAGTGGCAGGCTTATGTGCCTTACTTATGGCTCAAGATGGAAGCCGAACACCAGATGACTTGAGAAACATTTTACGAAATACGGCAGAAGATGAAGTGGGTGATCCAAATGAAGATGTTCCGGGTTTTGATATTTATCACGGCTATGGAAGAGTAAATGCATCGGCTGCCCTTGGGAACTCGGTTATTAGCACTTCTGAAAATTCAGAAGTTGAATTCAACCTAAACACCTTCCCAAATCCAGCAACAGATCAAATCCAAATCTCCATTGAAAACCCTCCTTATGGAACAAGATTGGTTTTAGTTGATTTGCTTGGGAATACGGTATGGGAAAAAGAAATATCCCTTTCAGGAAACATACTTATGGATGTTTCAGCTTACTCCGCAGCAGAATATGTTTTGCAACTTATTTCTCTACAAGGAAAGCCGTTAGCAACTAAAAAGATTGTGATAAACTAAGTTTCAGGTTTTAAACTTTTCCAACAAAAGCTTACAACACCCCTACTCTTTCCATGCAAGCTTTCATTTTCTGAAAGCTTCTTTCAATGTCGTTATCCAAACCTACAGACATTCTAACCATTCCGTCAGAGAGTCCCATTTCGTCTTGCTCCTCTTGTGGTATTTCTGAAGAGGTGCTTGCTCCTGGTGCACTAAAAAGAGTTTTATAGAAGCCTAAACTTACCGCTAAGTAGCCTAAGTTCTCATTCTGCATTTCTTCCATAAGTGCATTTGCTTTAGCTAAATCTCCAACGTTCACCACCAACATTCCTCCAAAGCCAAATTCAGCATTCATCATCTCTTTCATCAATTCGTGTTGCGGATGCTCCTTTAGTCCTGGATAAAAAACAGGAAGATCAAGTTCTTTAAATCTGTTCGCCAGATAATCTGCATTGTGACTATGCTGCTTCATTCGAATATGGAGCGTTCTTAAATTTTTAAGAATACTATTCGCTCGTAAAGCATCCATAGTAGGTCCTAAAAGCATAGATGCTCCATCGTTTACATCGATTAATTCATGAATAAACTCTGCCGTAGAGCAGATTACGCCACCAACGGTATCGCTGGCACCATTCATAAATTTAGTAAGCGAGTGAATAACTACATCTGCTCCCAACTCTTTAGGCGAAAATATTAAGGGGGTAAAAGTATTGTCTACAACCAGCTTCAACCCATGCTTCTTTGCTAAATCCGATAAGGCGCTTATATCCGATATTTCCAATAAAGGATTGCTCATCGTTTCGCAGTATATCAATTTGGTATTCTCGGTGATAGCCGCTTCAACTGCTTTTAAGTTGGTTGTATTTACAAAAGAGGTAAGAATGTTGAGCTTGGGAAGAAAGTTCTTCATAAAAGCATAAGTCCCACCATAAATCGTTCGGCTACTTACTATATGATCTCCTGCACCGCATATTTGCAATAAAGCAGAACTAATAGACCCCATTCCAGAAGAAGCAACTTGAGCCGCTTCGGTATTCTCCATATTGGCAATAGCCTCTGCCAAATAGCCTGTACTAGGGTTCATGTGCCTAGAATACAAGTAGCATCCCTCTCTTTCGCCTCCAAAAACCTCTTCCATGGTTTTACCGGCTAAATAGGTAAACGTGGATGAATCTGCTATAGAAGGGTTTACACCACCATACTCGCCAAAGTATTGAATATCTTGAATCTTATCTGCGGGCTTATGCTTGCTCATATCAACGATTTTGAAGGTAACAAATTTGCAAAACTGAAACGGATAATAGCTTATTATAGAATTAAAAAATAAAAGCCTCATCCGTTACGACCGAATGAGGCTTTGTAATCTTTTGTTTGAAGCTTACTTTTTCTCTAAGCCTATTACTACATCAAATGTACTTGTGTTGGTAATACCGCCCTGACTTTGAGTAGCGGTTATGGGAGCCGTCCAAGTCATAGTTGTTGCCGTTAGATTGCTCACTGTGTAGGTTATAGGATCTGAACCAGCTACACCAATTGCAGCAATCTCCGTATTGGAAAGTACTTGGTAAGTTCCAGAAGTTTGAGTCTTCGGAAAAGTGATGGTCTCAGTTATAGTCTGCACACCAGCCACTACCGTTTCAAGGTCGGTAGTATAGCCCATATCTGCGGACATACTTCCATCACTGTTAAAAATCATACCTCCTTCAAAATCTCTACCTACAGAGCTAAAGGTAGCTGTTGGATTGCCATTTACAGAAGTGCTTCCGTTTTGCTGCTCAAAGGAAACTAAATCCCACTCTCCCTCAATCACACTGCTGAGTGTTACTGATCCTGAGTTACCACCAGCGTTATTACCACTGTCATCGTCATCATCTTTAGAGCAAGATGCAAGAACTACTGCCGAGCACAACAGTAGTGTTTTAAAAATTTTCATAGTTGAAAGTCGTTTTGGTTAATACTTGAGGTAGCTAATATAATACCTAAGGGGATATAATCACATTTCTTCTCTTTCTTCTTATCCTAATCCTATAATTTCATTGGAATTTAGCACTTTGTCAATTACCCTACATTTTAGGATCAATGGCTTTCCTTAGATTTGGCAGATCTTGTGCGGTAGGCACATTTGTATGAGAAATTCAAAAACAGCCATATTACTCTTTTCGCTTAACGCTTCTCAAGAAGCTATGCGTAAAAAGCTAGATCCATCCATTGGCTATAAGAATAACGAGAGGCTCGCCCATCATTTAATTGATCATACATTCAATCAAGCCAAACAAAGCGGGTTTCCTGTTTTAACCTTCTCGCAACAAGATCAGTTAGGCCAAAACTTTGGAGATAAGCTAGCTTATGCCGTAGAAACAAGCTTTAAAAAGGGCTTTGATAAGCTCATCGTTATTGGTAACGATTGTCCGGATGTAAATACCCAACTGCTTTTAAAAGCAGAGCAAGAACTCAATCAAAAAGACATTGTATTAGGTCCTGCTCAGGATGGAGGAGTGTATTTAATTGGGCTCCATAAAAAGCTCTTCAACAAACGCACTTTTTCCGAACTACCTTGGCAAAAGGTTTCGCTTAGCACTCTTTGGCAACAACAACTTCTAAACGATGGCTTGTCTATTTCATGGCTACAAAGTTTGGCGGATATTGATGACCTAGATGATCTTAAAAAATACTACACACAAAATACGCATCAACCTTTAGCTTCCATCCTTTCACTCATAGTTGAAGGCATTGGGTTTTTGAGGTTTCCTGCACACTTAGCAGCATACCTTTGCCGTGTTATAAGAGGGAGTATGTCTCTGAGAGCACCTCCGCTTGTTCCTATTGCCCTCTAGTTTATTTCACGTATCGCGGCATCCGCGATTATTGTATCATACATACCATACATCATCACGCTGCATGATTAAATATTATTTAAGCTGCTTACTTGTAGTTTGTACATTTTTGGGTAATGCCCAAAGTGTTCTTTTAAAAGGAAAGGTTCAGGATTCAAACACTCAAGAACTTTTACCATCTGTTTCCATCGTTGAAAAAGGAGGAACAAATGGAGCGATCACCAAAGCAGATGGGAGTTTTGAATTTTATGCTTCTAGTCCTAACTCCACCCTTGTATTTAGTTTTATTGGATATGCCCCATTAGAACTTGCTCTAAAGGACGTAAAAGATCCATCTAATCTTCAAATTCAGCTAATACCTGAAAAATCGGAATTAAACGAAGTGGTGGTTACCGCTTTAGGTTTAGAGCAAGAAACTTATACGGTAGGTTATACGGTTCAAGGGCTTAAAGCTAAAGATATTGCCGAGGTGAAATCGCCCAACTTTGTGGATAATTTAGCCGGAAACATTGCTGGAGTTACCGTAAGTCAAGGCGCAACGGGTGTGGGATCCACTTCAAAAATTACGATTCGTGGAGAAGCTTCTTTTACCAACAATAACCCTTTGTTTATCGTAGATGGAATCCCAATAAACAACAACACAGCATTAAACATCTCTGATGAGGCAGCCGCTGGTTTTCAAGAAGTGGACTTTGGAAACGGAGCCATGGAATTGAATCAAGATGACATTTCTTCTGTAACGGTTTTAAAAGGACCTGGGGCTGCTGCATTATATGGCACAAGAGCGGCAAACGGAGCCATCATTATTACAACTAAAGATGGATCAAACACCGATGGTTTTCGTGTGAGTTTAAATACCTCAACATTTATTGAAACCCCTTTTCAACTGCCTGAATTTCAAAATCAATACGGTCAAGGTAATTCGGGTCAATTTGAGTTTGTAGATGGTTTAGGTGGCGGTACCAACGATAATATTACCTACAGCTGGGGCCCAAGGTTGGATCAAGGAACTTTAATATCTCAATTTGATAGTCCGGTTACCTTAGCCAACGGATCTCAAGTAAGAGGTGGAGATGTTGCCGTTCATGGAGGAGCGGCTATTACGCCTACTGCATTCGTATCTCATCCAGATAATTTAAAAGACTTTTACAGAACGGGCTATACCACCAATAACAACATTGCTGTTTCTTCTGGTTTTAATGGTGGTAACTATCGTTTTTCCATATCTGATCTTAGAAGCGAATCACCCATCCCGGGTGTAAACCTCAACCGGAATACGATATCTACCCATCTTAACTTTACACCGAGCGATAAGCTCAAAATTTCCACATCCATCAACTACATCAACTCTAGGAGTGATAATCGCCCATCTAGCGGATATGGTTCGGAAAACATTAACTATTCGCTCGTAGCTTGGGGCCCTCGTTCTTTAGATATTGGCGCTCTAGAAGATTATTGGCAACCGGGTTTGGAAAACTTGCAGCAGTATTCTTTCAACTACACCTTTTTTGATAACCCTTACTTCATTTTATTGGAGAATAGAAATGCATTTGACAGAGACCGCTTGTTGGGAAGCATACAAGCCGAATACAGTTTTACAGATCATTTGAGTTTAAGTGTGCAATCTGGAATGGATTATTCGGACGAGCTCAGACAGTTTAGAAGAGCTTACAGCACCAACCGGTTTAGAACGGGTGCTTATGCGGAGCAAGATGTTTTCTTTAGAGAAATAAACAGCAGCTTTCTTCTCAATTACAGAAAGCAGTATGGCGTTTTTAACCTCAATGCTTCTTTTGGTGGAAACCGCATGGATCAGTTTGCTTCCAACACCCAAACGCAAACGTTATCCTTAGCACAACCGGGTATTTACAACTTTTCAAATGCAGATGCTCCTTTACAAGTTTTCCAGCAAACGGCAGAAAAGAGAATCAATAGCTTTTATGGTTTTGTAAAACTGGGATATTCCAACATTCTTTTTTTAGAACTTACAGGACGTAACGATTGGTCTAGCGCACTGGCCACTCCCTTTTCTACAGAAAACACCTCTTTCTTTTATCCTTCAGCTTCCCTGAGTTATCTTCTCTCAGAAAATATAGATCTGCCTAGCTTCGTTTCTTTTGCTAAGCTCAGAGCCAGTGTGGCCCAGGTAGGAAACGATACAGATCCATACCGCACCACTACCGCTTTTGCATCCGGCATTCCTTTTAATTCTCAGCCTACTTTTAGTGCACAAGAGATATTGCCAAACTCCAATTTGTTACCGGAACAAACTACAGCTACTGAGATTGGGTTTGATATTCGATTCTTAAACAATCGTTTAAGACTAGATTTAACCTATTACAATGCTATTACGGAGAACCAGATTATCTCCCTACCAGTGAGCATCTCCTCGGGTTATACCCAACAAGTGGTAAATGGTGGAGCCGTTCGCTCCAAAGGTTTGGAACTTATCGCTGGCATTACCATCATCGAAAAAGAAAATTTTAGGTGGAACAGTCAATTTAACTTTAGTAGAAATGTTTCTACCGTAGAGTCTTTACCTGATGAAGGAGGAACTATTACCCTAGCTTACTCTAGAGTGTA
>CAZAJG010000004.1:85522-105718 GCA_964485405.1 uncultured Owenweeksia sp.
TTCAGTCAAAATTTACAGTATAAAAACTGGGATATGAGCTTTCTATTTGATTGGCGACAAGGAGGTGAGCTTGTTTCTAGAACACTTTCGCTGGCCGGAGTTGGCGGGCAGTTAATTGAAACAGAAAACCGCCCGGAAGCCGGTATTGTAGCCAATGGAGTGGTAAATGTTGGAACAGATGAAAATCCGGTTTGGGAACCAAACACTACCGCCATTTCAGCTGAGAGCTATTATCGTCAATTTTACGATCGAAACCATGAGGAAAATAACATCTACGATGCTTCTTATCTAAAACTTAGGCAGTTTTCATTAGGGTATAGCTTTCCTTGCAATCGAGAAAGTGGCTTCCTAAAAAAGGGGCGATCGCTCCGTGTAGCCCTTATCGGACGTAATCTGTTCGCCATTAGTAACATCCCTCATTTTGATCCTGAGCAATTGGCTGTTCAAGGAAACGGCTTTGTAAGTGGTGTGGAAGACATGTCTTACCCTACCAGCAGAAGCTATGGCGTTAAAATTGGATATAATTTTTAAGCAGCAATCTCATGAAAATCTATACATACCTTCTTATATCCCTACTTGGTTTCACCGCCCTTTCCTGTCAAAAGGATTTTGAAGAAATCAACACCAACCCCAATGCTCCCAATAGCGTTCAGCCGAGTTTGTTGCTGAGGCAAGTACTTTACAACTACGGTGAAGAAATGTCTTATGAAGGCTTTGTAGCCGGCAATCTATTGGCTCAGCATTTTACCATGATTGATTTTAATCTTTTCGATAGACATAGTTTGGCTGATCCCCAATTGGGCGGCAACCCTTGGCCGGTTCTTTATAGCAATTTGAGGGATAACGAGATCATCTTACAACAAGCATCCAGCAATGCCGCGCTTTCTGTTTATGAAGGTCCTGCTTTAATCCTAAAAGCTTATATCTCTGCTGCTTTAACCGATATATATGGAGATGTTCCCTACTCTGAAGCGGTAAACGGCTTAAACGGTAATGTAAAGCCTAAATACGATGCCCAAGAAGACATCTACACAGCTGAAGATGGGATTTTAGACAACTTGGATAAGGCTATTGAAGCAATTCAAAATTATGCGGGTGCGCAAAGCTTAGAAGGCGATATCCTCTTTAATGGAAATCTAAACGCTTGGTTAACCTTTGCACAATCGCTAAAAATCAAATACCTACTTCGCATTTCGGAAGTGGTAGATGTTTCTGCTTCTCTACAAACTATTTACAATACAGGAGATTACATCAATAGCAATGTGCAAAATGCCACTTTTGATTTTACGGATGGTAGACCGAACAATTTTAGAATGGCTACCCTTCGGGATGGGGACTTTAACCTCTTTGTACTCTCCGAAACCATGGAAGACTTATTGAAGCGCAATAATGATCCAAGACTTGAAGTGCTGTTTCGTCCTATAGGAAACGATCCCTCCTCAAGCACCTACACTGGAATACAAAATGGCCCAGATGCTTCACAAACTTCTATTTCTGTATCCGATTTCTCACTCACCGGAACCATCTTTAGAGAACATACCGGTGATTTGGATGCCAATTTTATGACAGCTTGGGAAACTCATTTTCTACTGGCGGAAGCAGCTCAAAAAGGCTTAATCTCTGGAAGTGCACAAACCCATTATGAAACAGCTGTTCAATTGGCCTTTGAATATTGGCAAACCACTCTTCCTGCTTCTTACTTAAGCACAGATTCCGCAGCATTTGGCCTTTTTGGAGCCGACCCTTTAGAGCAAATTCTCACCCAAAAATGGATCGCGAATAGCATCAATGGGTATGAAGGTTGGATTGAGTACAGACGCACAGGCTTCCCGAAGCTCAAAGCGATATCTGCCAGTTTAAACAACAACCTCATTCCTACTCGTATGCCTTACCCTACAGATGAAGCCGCTTTAAACAGTCAAAACTACAATCAAGCTACATCGGCCCATGGAAACAGTGTAAATCATAAAGTGTGGTGGGACGCGAATTAAGATAGTATGAGCAGCGACCCTATTTTTTGGCAATGGACCATACTGATCATTTTTGGAGTAGGCTTCTTCTTTTTAGCGCCCTACTCTAAAACCGTATCTTCATTCTACGCAGCTCAATCCAAAAAGGGGAAGCAACCTAATATGTTGTTGCTTACCTCCAGCTTAGTTATATCGTGGATTTTTGCCAAATCCATAACCAATGCGGCCAACTTAGGCTTGGCTTTTGGCTTGGTGGGTGGTGTAGCCTATGCGGTATATTATTTATCTTTTTTAGTTGCCGGAATTGTAATTTATCAACTCCGAGTAAAAGGAAAGTTTAAAAGCATTCACCACTTCTTAGAAAGTAAGTTTGGAAAAGTAGCCGTTCTCATTTTTTCCCTACTCATAGGTTTCCGATTGTTTAATGAGGTGTGGTCTAACACCATGGTTATCGGTAGTTATTTTGGCGATGCAGGCAGCAGCTCGTATTACCTATCCATCTTAGTTTTTACCTTCTTAACCTTAGCTTACACTTTAAAGGGTGGTTTAAGCAGCTCGCTTTTAACCGATCTTATTCAAATGCTCTTTTTTGGCTTACTACTCTTCCTCTTACTCCAACAAATAGCACCTGATAAGGACGGACAATGGGTAGATTTTGTTCACTCTGGTGAATGGACATTTAGTGGAGGACTCAACCTATTGTTTGCAGCATTGATTCAAATTTTCAGTTACCCTTTTCATGATCCTGTATTAACGGATAGAGGCTTTATCAGCGACCCAAAAACCACGCGGAAAAGCTTCATTCTCGCCTCTTTTATAGGTTTTGCTTGTATTACCCTATTTAGCTGGGTAGGTGTATTTGCCCAAAACAAAGGTTTAGAAGGACAAGCCGCGGTTGAAATAAGTAAAATGCTAGGCACAGGTGCTATGCTGGTGATGAATTTTATTATGATTACTTCTGCTGCATCCACTTTAGATTCTTCCTTTTCCTCTTTCTCCAAACTCATTGTGGTAGATCACAACCGTAACAAACCTACTATCAGTAAAGGAAGATGGGCTATGGTTGTAATTACCGTAATTGGAACCATACCGGTTTTTTTAAAGCCCGAAATACTCTCTGCTACCACCATAAGTGGCACCATGGTAGTGGGGTTAGCTCCTGTATTCTTACTTTGGAACAAAAGCACCTCCAACCTATCTTTCTTTTTACCTGTAGGTTTTGGAATTTTAGTGGGAACACTTTTGGTAACTGGATATTTTCCAAAACAACTCATTTTTACCGAGGGGAAATACGCTCCTCTTTTGTGGGCCAACCTATGGGCATTGCCTCTATGTTTTCTTTTGCACCGTATACCAACATTACTAAACTATGGAAAGAAGTAAAATCACGAAACACATCGATATAGCTGAGGGAAAGCTATTGGTTTTTGGGGGTGTTTATAGCAATCTACAAGCCTTAGAAAAAATGGAAGCCATAGCTCAAACTTTAGGAATTCCTGCTCATAGAACCATCTGTACTGGAGATGTAGTGGGTTACTGCGCTCAACCCGAAGAAGTAGTGCAAAAAGTAAAAAGCTGGGGAATACATAGCATTGCCGGAAATGTAGAAATACAATTGCGGGAAGGAGAAGAAGATTGCGGTTGCGATTTTACAGACGGTAGCCGTTGCGATTCCTTCTCCAAGCAATGGTATCCATATGCCCAGCAAAAGCTGAGCGCATCTTCTATAAAGTGGATGGAAGATTTACCCGATTTTATCCAATTCGAGTTTGGCCGACATAAAATGTTAGTCGTTCATGGCTCCTACTTTCATACCAGTGAGTTTGTTTTTAAGTCAACGCCTTGGCTAAACAAAACGCTTAATTTTAATAAAAGTGAAACCGATGTGATCTTGGCTGGCCATTGTGGATTACCCTTTAATGATTCGCAACAAGATAAGTTATGGCTTAACCCCGGTGTGATTGGTATGCCCGCAAACGATGGCACAACACGAGTTTGGTATATGCTAATAGATCTTGATAAAGAAAGCAACCTATCCTTCTCGCACGAGCACTTCACTTACAACCATAAAAAAGCGGCTGATTTAATGCAGCAAAAAGGATTAACGCCAGAATATGCTAAAACCCTAAATACAGGTATTTGGGATAACTGCGAGATTTTGCCCCTAGAAGAGACCAAGGCTCAAGCAAAACCACTCCACTTTAACTAAACAATTGCGATTAGCGGCCTATTTCACCGCAAAGTTCACTTGAGTAATCAATTCTTTATCGTCTACCTCTCCAGGTATATTTTGATACACTTCAAAAGGAAAAATCTTTTTGTTCATTTTAAACTCTTTATTGCGCTGCATCATATACTGAGCGCTCCACGCATTTCCTAAATGTGCATATGGGCCTATGTGTTCTACTTGATGCACTTTGGTAGCTGGTATTTCTCCACTCACCATACCTTGAGGCAAATCAGAAGGAATACTTTTTACCTGTACACCAGCTAGGTATATGATTTTATCTCTTACCATGTCCCACTTTTTATACATGGAAAAACCCATACCGTTTATCAGATCTTTATGATCATCCAAAAACGCCCATAGTTTGCCAAAATCAGCACCCATTTGAGTAGGCATTTTTCCTTTAGTAGTTGTGGCTTCAATACCTACATATAAACCTCCAGAAAATGCTATCTCTCCGTTAAAGTTCAAAGCAGAATGTACTTTTCCATCTTCCGAATAATCTTTAAGCATATTAAGGCCTCTCTCATAATCCATTCCTACAAATGCTTCCATCATTTTTTTCATCCAGAACATAAAAAAAGGTAAGCTGCTATCCATTGTCCAGGTAACCAAAGTTTCATCACTTTCTGGTGTTAAGCTAAAAGACACTTTTGCTTTAGATTTCCAAGGCTTTAGAAATACTAGATCGTATTGCACGGACTGATTTTCAACTTCACTCGTTATCTTCATATTTCCAGACCCTACGCGCTTTCCATTCCAATCGTAATACTTTGAATCCTCCGCCACATTTACCTCTACACCCGGCTCCATAATCAACCAAGGTGACCATGGCACCCAATGATTAAAATCGCTTATGATAGAATAGATTTTCTCTGCGGAAGCGTTCACTTTTACGGAACGTATAATTGACATTTGAGGCATGAGTTATGTTTTTTTTGGTGGGCTGAATATACTGAATTTCGGTTCTAGAACCCAAAATTATCAAAGAAAGAATCAGACACAAATATTCACAAACAACTGATTATCAAAAATTAAAACACTCTCTTTCACTCTGCCAGACCTTATGCTAAAACTATTAGTTAGATATATGTGTCGTAAATGAAAATACCTCTTTCCATCCGCTACTGAATAATTTATACTTTCGTAAAGTGAAGTTGTTATCATTCATAGGCGCCTTGTACATTTTACTCTTAACGGTAGTACCCTGTACAGATCATTCTCAACATCTACTTTCGAGCGATGATGAATTAGAACAGCACGACCATAGCCATGATCACGATCACGATCCAAGTCACGATCCCGAAGATTGTTCTCCGCTTTGTGTTTGTCAATGCTGCCATATACACGTAACTCTATCCGAAGTAGCAGTAACTATTGAAGTAGATGATGTCTACGCAGATGCTTCTTCCGCTTACATTGATTTTATTCCCGACTCTCCCATTCAGAGGTTTTTAAAACCTCCTCGAGCTTAATTCAACATACTCTAAGAGATAGGTATGTCTTAACCTATCCTAAAAACATCAAAATGTTGAATTAAAAATGAATTCATGATTCAAAATATAATTGCTTTTTCCATCCGGAATAAGCTCATCATAATCTTGCTAATTTTGGCCTGGATAGCCGGTGGCGTATGGAGCACCACACGTATACCGCTTGATGCGGTACCTGATATTACCAACAATCAAGTACAACTAATTACTCAAGTGCCAAGTCTAGGCACAGAAGATGTGGAACAGCTGGTTACCTACCCTATTGAATTGGCCATGGCCAATTTACCGGGAGTATTGGAACTGCGTTCTGTTTCTAGGTCTGGCTTATCCTTAGTTACCATTGTTTTTGAAGACGATATGGGAATATACCTTCCTCGGCAACTGGTATCCGAAAAGTTGGTAGATGTAAAAGCAGAAATCCCTGCTTCCATAGGTGAGCCTTTTATGGGCCCTATTTCTACAGGTTTAGGGGAAATTTATCAGTATACCTTAGAGGTTGATCCTAAATTCCATAAGCAATACACACCCGTAGATCTACGAGAAATCCAAGACTGGATTGTAAGGAGGCAGATGGCTATGGTACCTGGAGTTATTGAAGTAAATGCTTTTGGTGGAGGTGTTAAGCAATATGAAGTTGCGGTAAAGCCAGATGTTCTAAAATCAATGGGAATCACCATTGCAGATGTGTTCCGTGCCTTAAAAACAAATAATGAAAATTCCGGTGGGGCTTACATTGAAAAGGATCATCAAGCTCAATTTATTCGTGGCGAAGGGCTTGTTCGAAATATATCTGATGTAGAAAACATAGTAGTTAAAAACATAAATGGCCTCCCCATAACTATAAACCAGTTGGCCGAAGTAAGATTTGGAACGGATATCCGCTTTGGAGCTTTTACCACCAATGGTAAAGGAGAGGCTGTTGGCGGTATGATACTTATGATGAAAGGAGCTAATTCCAACCAAGTCATCACAGCGGTAAAAGAACGAGTAGAACAAATACAAAAGTCGCTACCCGATGGTGTACGTATAGTTCCGTTTTTAGATCGCAGTACACTCATTTCAAATACAACCACTACTGTAAGTACCAATCTTTTAGAAGGTGCTTTGATTGTAATATTTGTTCTAGTGTTTTTATTGGGCAATTGGAGAGGCGGTCTCATTGTAGCCTCCACGATCCCCCTTTCGCTATTGTTTGCTTTTATCTTAATGAATGCCTTTGGTGTATGGGCTAACCTCATGAGTTTGGGAGCCATTGACTTTGGAATCATCATTGACGGTGCCGTAATTATTGTGGAAAGTACTGTCTTCCTGTTGCACACACACTTCCTTAAAAAAGACACCATCACCATTTCGAAGCAGAATAAAATCACTTTAAAAGCTTCTTCTAAAATGATGAACTCCGCCTTTTTTGGGCAACTCATTATCCTCATTGTTTTTATCCCAATATTGGCGCTTCAAGGAATTGAGGGTAAGATGTTTAAGCCGATGGCGCTTACCTTCATATTTGCCATGATCGGAGTAATGATCCTTTGCCTCACTTATGTGCCTATGATGTCGGCATGGTTATTAAAAGTTAAGAAAGATCAAAAACCTTCTTGGGGAGATCGTTTTGTAAAAGGGGTGGAAATCATTTATGGTAAGACGTTAAACCTTGTTTTAAAAAGATCTCTAACCGTAATCGGCATAGCTATAGCGCTACTCGTTGCGGCCATCTTTACCTTTTCAAAAATGGGTGGTGAGTTTATTCCTAAACTGGACGAGGGTGATATTGCCTTTCACGACATTCTTAAACCTGGGAGCTCTTTAAGCGAGAGTATTCGTGTAACAACAGCGGTGGAGAAAAAGATTAAAGACAATTTTCCAGAAGTAAAAAGTGTATTGAGCAGAATTGGTGTAGCCGAAGTACCTACCGATCCTATGCCGATGGACGTAGCGGATTGTTTTATCATTTTAAAGCCGAAAAGTGAATGGATTCACACTAAAAACAAAGCGGAATTGGTGGAAATGATTAAAAGTAAAGTTCAAGAGATCCCAGGAGTTAGCTATGAGTTTACACAACCCATTGAGATGCGATTTAACGAACTTATAACTGGGGTAAGGGAAGATATTGCCATTAAGCTATTTGGTGACGACCTGGAGGTTTTAGCTTCTAAAGCTGAAGAAATTGGGAGACTCATCAAAAATATAAAAGGTGTAGGCGATCTAAAAGTAGAATCTACAGAAGGTCTTCCCCAATTATCCATTCGGTACGATCGAAAAAAGATAGCACAATATGGATTGAATATTGAATCCTTAAATATGCTGGTCAAGTCAGCTTTTGCAGGCGGTAAAGCAGGTTTGGTTTTTGAAGGCGAAAAACGTTTTGATCTGGTAGTGCGCTTAGATCAAGGCAAGAGAAGCAGTATAGAAGATCTCAAGAATCTTTATGTGGCTTTAGAAAACAATGCCCAAATTCCATTACACCAACTTGCGGCTATTCAATACGAAAGCGGCCCAATGCAAATCAGCAGAGAAAATACCAATCGTAGAACCTACGTGGGAGTTAATGTTAGAGGAAGAGATATTAAAACTTTGGTTTCTGAGATTCAACAGACCTTAGAGCGTAAATTGGAACTACCCGCAGGCTATTACATTAGATACGGAGGTGCTTTTGAAAACTTAGAACGTGCCACCAGCAGATTGCAAGTGGTTGTGCCTATTGCATTAGGGTTAATATTTCTGCTCATTTTTCTCGCTTTGCGGTCCATCAAACAAACTTTAATGATATACATCGCTATACCCCTATCTGCCATTGGAGGCATCTTTTCTTTATGGATTAGAGATATGCCTTTTAGTATTTCTGCTGGTGTAGGTTTTATCGTACTATTTGGTATTGCTGTACTCAACGGATTAGTACTTATTAGCGGCTGGAATGAGCTCAAAGAAGAAAGCGACCTTCCTTTATTGGAGCAGATTACACAAGGTGCCAAACGAAGAATACGCCCCATCCTGCTTACTGCCATTACGGATATACTGGGCTTTATGCCCATGGCTATTTCCTCCTCAGCAGGAGCAGAAGTACAAAGGCCTCTCGCTACCGTAGTTATTGGTGGGATGATTAGTGCTACTCTACTCACACTCTTTGTTTTACCCATTCTATATCGTTGGATGGAAAATAGAAAAGCACCCCTTAAAAGACCAAATAAAGGGCTCATTGCTTTATTGCTTTTAGGAATTTTTCTAACCGCAGCAAGCTCTACCCAAGCGCAAAACACAACACCTCTAAACACTTTGGAGCAGGTAATAGCTCTAGCACAGAAAAATAACGGAGGTATTAAGGCAGCACAGTTGAAAATTGAAGAGCAGCAAAGCCTTAAAAAAACAAGTTGGAACTTACCTAAAACCACTGTAGACGTACAATATGGTCAATACAACAGCTATGAAGATGACTTGGCCTTTAATGTAAACCAAAGCTTTGCCTTTCCTACAGTTTATGGGAAACAAAACCAATTAGCAAAGGATAGGATAATGCTTGAAAAGCAAAACAAAGATGTTGCACTCAACAAACTAAAACTTCAAATTGGAGAAAGCTGGTATCGGCTTCATTTACTCTTTGAAAAGCTCGATTTATTGCAGTATCAAGATTCGCTTTACCTCCATGTTTTAAAGGCAGCCGAGACCCGTTACGAAACAGGAGAATCTACTTTACTGGAAAAATTGAGTGTTGAAACGCGTTGCCAAGAGCTTAAAAACAATATACAGGAGCTCCAAGCAGATATAAACATCGCCAAAAAGGGTTTGAACGTTTTAATAAACGATACTGTAGAGTGGAACTTTTCTCCCCTTTCAGATACCTCAATAGATAAGGTCTTTATCCTAGAAAAGGAGGCTATTGCACAAAATCCAAGCTTAAGCGTACAAAAGCAAAAAGCAGTTTTAGCCGTTTCCGAAAAAGGTTTACAAAAAGCAAAAATGCTTCCCGATCTATCCATTGGCTATTTCAATCAATCTCTGATCGGCATACCACTCGAAAGTGGGTCTTTAGCCACATCTAGCGATCGGTTTGTAGGTGTACGGGCAGGAATCAAAGTGCCTCTCTTCTTTGGTTCTTACAGCAACAAAATTAAAGCAGCCTCTATCCATGCTCAGCAGATGCAAGCACAAGCGCAATACTATGAAAGCATTTTACAAAATGAATACGAACAACAACGAATGGTTTTAGTCAAGCACCAGAATAGTTTAGATCGATACTCCGCAACCGCTCTTCCTCAAGCCGATATGCTTATAAAACATGCTGAAGTTGGTCTTCGAAATGAAGCCATCCATTATGAAGAGTACATCAAGGCTATTGACAGGGCCTTAGAAATAAAGAACAACCACTTGAAAAAAAAGAACAAAGTACAAATCGCCCAAATTCAACTTAGCTACTTAATGGGTAACTAAAAACACCACATTATGAAATATATCTATAAACTTTTATCACTAGTTTCCCTAAGTATACTGCTATCCTGCAGCCAGGAAACCACAAATCAAAGCGAAGAAAAGGAGCATGATCACGACCATCAATTGGAAGAGATGATCACCTTAACAGACGCTCAGGTACAATCGTTAAAGATTAAGATGGATACGATGCAAAAGCGAAATCTATCGAATTATGTTGAAACCAACGGTCAGCTGGAAGTGCCGCCACAAAACGAAGCCACAGTTACCACCCTAATAGGAGCAAACATAAGCTCCATAAAGGTTATTGAAGGGGATAAAGTTAAACGCGGAGAAGTGCTTGCTTATTTAAAGCACCCTAACCTGATTGAGCTTCAAACCCAATACAGTAAGTCCTGGAATAATTGGAAGTTTCTTTCAAAAGAATACAATCGTCAAAAAAAGCTGTATGCTGAAAAAGTAAGCTCCGGGAAGGATTTTCAAAGAACCGAAGCAGAATACAATACCGCTATGGTTCAAGTAAAAGGCTTGGAAGCAAAACTTAAGCTTTTAGGACTAAATCCTGAGAAAATTCAAATGGGCGACTTGTTTGAACAAACCCCGCTTAAAAGTCCGATTGATGGTTATGTGAGACTGGTTGAAGTAAAAACAGGACAGTACGTAGATCCACAAACAGAACTATTTGAAATTGTAAACATTGATCATGTACATGCTGATTTTATGGTCTTTGAAAAGGACATGCATAAAGTGAAAAAAGGTCAAAAGATTAGATTCTCTACAGAATCTATGGGTGATAATGAATTGGAAGCCGTTATCTACTCGGTGGGAAAAGCATTTGAAACCGAACCCAAAGCCATTCATTTACATGCCGAAATTGAAAACAAACAAGGATTGCTAATTCCTGGTGTTTATGTAAGAGGTAGAATACTCTTAGATGGTAAAGAGTCTTACGCACTGCCTCAGGACGCTATTGTAATGGATAAAGGAATTCAATTGACGTTTGCTGCGCACAAACACGAGGGCAATTGGGAGTTTACACCTACGGAGCTAAAAACAGGAAAGAGAGATAATGGATGGGTTGAAATCATATCTCCTTCCGAACAGCTTAAAAAGATAAAGATCATTCAAAATGGTGCTTACCAGCTTCTTGCGGAATGGAGAAAAGAAGAATCCGAACATAGCCATTAATCCTTCCTATTAATTTAGCAACAACCGAATGGAATCAGAAACTTTATACCATTATAAGTCTCGCCTATAGGCATCAATGACTGATTAGAAAACCTCTATAAGATAGGTAAGTAGCTTTAAGATAGCTATTTATGCTTTTTCTTCCGTCTTTTATAAAAGCGTATTGGCATTAAGTTAACAATAGCGCGAACATTTTCGGGTTTTCAAAGCTTATCTTTGCGAAAATTTACCAACTGAAAAACAACAATTCACATACAGAAGCGAATCATCTTGACTTCCAGTCAAGCTCAAAGGTTATTTTCAGTTTAGGAAGAACATTAGTTTTAATTTTGACTTTGTGTTTTTCCATTTCGCTAGTTGATGTTCATCTGCATTCCCTTATTAAAAGTAAAGATACAATTGAGTTGAAAAGCTCTAAAGAGTTATCCGATGAAGGAGAAAATGAGCATGAATCTGAAGATGAGGAGATAGAAAAAGATGTTCTCCCAATTCAATTTTTTGCGGTCTTACATTCACTAAAAGATGTAACTTCTCATGATTTTCATCAGACTGTAAAATATAAAGTACATTTATTCCAAAATACTCCGCCACCGGATAAAGTTTAACCCTATTTTTCTCGCTCTAATAAAATTAGAATGAGAATACAAATTACTGTTAATCAGTAATTTTAAGCAACCTACTTAAACTTATAGTTCACAAAAAAAAATATGGATTCAAATCTAAAGTTAAACCCGGTAAAGCGATTCTGGCTGTTGCTTCAACCGGATAAAAAAGAGGTACGAGATGTATATGTTTATGCCATCTTTAATGGTCTTTTAAACCTTTCTCTTCCGGTAGGTATACAGGCGATCATAAACCTGATTCAAGGTGGAAGTGTAAATGCAGCATGGATCGTTTTGGTTGTTTTTGTAATACTTGGTGTAGCACTTACAGGAATGATGCAAATCGGCCAATTGAGAATCACGGAGAATCTTCAACAAAAAATATTTTCACGCGCGGCTTTTGAGTTTGCCTACCGCATTCCTCGTATCAAACTCGAAGCTTTATACAAGCAATATGCTCCAGAATTGATGAATCGCTTTTTTGATATTATTTCAGTACAAAAGGGTCTATCTAAAATTCTTACTGATTTCTCTACAGCAGCAGTACAAGTGGTTTTTGGATTAATACTCCTCTCCCTCTATCACCCATTCTTTATTGCTTTTAGTGTAATCTTAATTATACTGGTTTATGCTATTTTCCGATTAACGGCTAAAAAAGGTTTGAAAACAAGCTTAAATGAATCTAAAAGTAAATACAAGGTAGCTTACTGGTTGGAAGAATTAGCCAGAACCAACATTACGTTTAAGCTTGCCGGAAATACAAGTCTGCCTTTAACCAAAACAGACCATGAAGTAGGTAAATATCTCAAGAATAGGGAAGGTCACTTTAAGGTACTTATTCAACAGTATTCTTTAATGATTGGCTTTAAAGTAATTGTTGCCACCGGACTTTTAGCCATTGGGGGAATTCTGGTAATGGAGCAACAAATGAACATTGGCCAGTTTGTGGCTTCTGAAATCATCATCTTACTGGTGATGGGCTCTGTAGAAAAGCTTATCCTCAGCTTAGAAACCATATATGATGTACTTACTTCCTTAGAAAAGATAGGGCAAGTAACGGATATGGAACTGGAAAAAGAAGATGGAATCGATTTACTACCCCATGCTAGTGGCAAGGCAATAGACTTGGAGTTAAAAGATGTAAACTTCCGTTACCCAGACCAACCCATCAAAACGATAAACGACCTCTCGTTCTCCTTAAAAGCAGGAGAAAAGATATTGTTAACCGGTAGAAATGGATCCGGTAAGTCTACCCTACTCCATCTTATATCTGCAAGTTACACACCACAGTCAGGTCAAATTATCTATGAGAACTTTCCACAAGGAAACCTCAATCCAGCTCAGTTGAGGTCTGTAATTGGAGATTGCCAAAAAGAAGATCTTCTCTTTGAAGGTAGTTTACTAAGTAATATTGATATGGGCCGAGAACATGCCACCTTTGAAAATGTACAGTGGGCAGTAAAAAATCTTGAGCTATCAGAATTTGTTAATTCCCTGCCGGAAGGTTACGATACTATTCTTCAACCAGAAGGTAAAGGCTTACCGAGATCCGTGATCAGTAAACTCCTACTGGCTAGATCGATTGTAGGCAAACCCAAGCTACTATTGGTTAAAGACATTTTTTCGACTTTAGATACGAAAGACCAGAAGAAAATTATTGACTTCATCACTTGCAATGAATGTGGCTGGACTATGATTGCCATATCATCAAACTCATATTTAGCATCCAAAATGAACCATATCGCCCAAATGGATAAAGGACGAATTGTAAAAATTGGGAGTTACGAGGAAATGAAATCTACACTAACTTTTTAATTAGAGGATCATGTTAAATATTTCACCGAACCATGTTTCCCCTAAAATTGATAAAAATGAGTTTCCTACACTGAAAAAGGTAGAGGAAAAGCAGGGGAAAAAAGTATTACTCCGAATTGTAACCGTAGCGCTTATTATTGGCCTTATTATGATGTTCCTACCCTGGACACAGAACATTCGTGCTAGTGGAGATGTAACCACACTAAGGCCGGATGAAAGACCTCAGACTATTCCTTCCGTAATAGCGGGAAGGATTGAAAAATGGTATGTGCAAGAAGGAGACTTTGTACAAAAAGGCGATACCATCATTTTTATATCCGAGATTAAAGGAGAGTACTGGGATCCAGACTTGCTATCGAGAACCAAAGATCGTAGAGATTTTAAAGCACAAACGGTAAAATCGTACGAAGAAAAAATCGGAGCTCTAGAAAGTCAGGCAAAAGCCCTGAGCGAACAAAGAGTTTTGAAACTTCAACAAGCTAGGATTAAGTTACAACAGGCACAGTTAAAAGCCGAACGCGATAGCATCTCCAACAGAGCCGCTGAAATAGCTGTTAAAACAGCTGATTTGCAGTATAAACGATTTGAAGAGCTGTATAAAGAGGGACTTAAATCTTTAACCGATTTAGAGAATAGAAACCTCAAATGGCAAGAGGCGCAAGCCAAAGGTATTGCGGCCAAAAACAAATGGTTAGCCTCTAAAAACGATTTGATTGACGCGAAAGTGGAGCTCTCTTCTATTAACGCCAAATTCGATACGGATTTAGCCAAAATAAGTTCGGACAAGTTTACAGCAATGTCAAACAAATACGACTCCGAAGGCTTAGTTACTAAACTAGACAATGAGTATAGTAACTACAGCAGAAGAAATAGTTTCTACTACATAACAGCACCACAGAGCGGATACATTACCCAAGGTATCCAAAATGGAATTGGTGAAACCGTAAAAGAAGGTCAGGCCTTAGTTAGCATTATGCCAGAACGATACCATTTGGCGGTGGAGCTTTATGTGGATCCGATTGATCTACCCTTATTGGACATTGGGCAAGAAGTACGAATCATATTTGATGGATGGCCAGCCATTGTTTTTTCTGGATGGCCCAATGCCAGCACAGGTACTTATGGAGGCAAAGTATATGCTATTGACCGTTTTATCGGTGCAAATGGTAAGTATCGGATATTGGCTCAGCCAGATCCAAACGATGTGCCTTGGCCAGATGCCCTCCGTTTTGGAGGTGGAACATCCAACCTCATTCTATTGAAAGATGTGCCTATTTGGTATGAACTTTGGCGAAAAATCAATGGCTTCCCGCCTGATTTCTATAGAGGTAACGTGAGTACTGAATCGGCTAAAAAGAAATAGACTTGAAAAATAGAAAGCATAAATATCTTGGCTTTTTGTGGGTCATTCTTCTCCTTACAGGATTACAGTACCAGACTTTCGGACAATCCGATAGCGCAACAATACTGGGCTTTGATGAGTATTTAGAAATTGTGCGTAAAGAGCACCCTATTTCCTACAGAGCCGAATTACAAGTAGCCAAAGCAAAGGCGAATACCCTTAGAGCAAAAGGTAACTTCGACCCCATTTTAGCCGGTGATTTAAACCAGAAGTACTTTAAAGACGATCAGTATTACGATATCTTAAATGCTGGAGTTAAAGTACCCACTTGGTTTGGTGTTACGTTTGAAGCTGGATATGACAACAATCAAGGTACCCGTTTAAATCCTGAAAACTATACACCTGATCAAGGTTTATGGTTTGCCGGAGTAAAGGTGCCCATCGGTAAAGGCTTAATCATTGATAAACGAAGAGCGGAATGGCGTCAATCTAAAGTATTTGTAAAAAGTACAGAACAAGAACAGCGGATTATTCTCAATGAGCTTATTCTCAATGCCTCAGAGTCTTATTGGAAATGGTTTAAAGCCTACAATAAAATGAAGGTATATGAAGAAGCCGTAGAAAATGCCCGTATCCGATTGCAAAATATTCGCGTTAACGTACGAGTTGGAGATCGCCCGGTAATTGATACCCTAGAAGCGAGTATTCAGCTGCAAAACCGCTTAATTGGTCAACAAGAAGCAATTCTAGATTTTAACAACAGCAAACAGCTCTTAGAAATTTACTTGTGGAGAGAAGGGTTTTTCCCTTTGGAACTCAATGAAAACACCTTCCCGCCCCTATTTACGTTAGACATGGCTTCTAATCCGGATCTCATTCTTTTCTCAAGTATAGATTCTTTGAAATATACGCACCCTGAAATTTTAAAGAGTCAATATAAAATTGAATCCAAAGAGATCAAACAGAAGCTGTTAAAGGAGAACTTTAAGCCGAAATTGGATTTAAAGTATAACGCAATTTCACAACCCGTATCGGACAACGTAATCGGCAACTACAACCCCAACGATTACACCTGGGGAGCAAGTGTAAGCTTTCCTTTGTTTTTGAGGAAAGAAAGAGGGGAATTGCGATTAAACAAAACGGAAATAGGAGAACTTACAGCGGAGTTAGATTTTAAGGTAGAGCAAATTGAATATAAAGCTATGGCCGCTTTTAACAATTGGTCTATAAGTGTAAATCAAATCAATCTAAACGGGGAAAATGTAGATAACTATCTGCGTCTGTTAAATGGTGAGCAAAATCTATTTGATAATGGAGAAAGCTCCCTATTCCTTATAAACTCCAGAGAGAAATCATATATCGACTCCCAGCTCAAACTGATTGATGCGATCAGTAACAATCAACAAGCGGATATTTATGCCCGCTATGCACTTGGGATTCTTTTCTAAGGCTATAAAATAAGGCTGGTAAATTGCAAAATCTACCAGCCTTATTTTTTTAAGATTTCATGTAGTCTTCATCTACACTACCCTCCACTCCTTTAACATCACCTTTGGATTCGTGTTGCCACATATACCAACCCTTTTCCTTCCATAAAGCAGGAACTTCTGGTTCTTTTGCATCTGTGTATTGAGCAATCCAAAGCTTGTACTTGGCAAAGGCTTCATTGTTTAAAAACTGTGTAGCAAAGGGATTATCAGTATAAATTACAGGAGCTACGCCTAATTTCTCCTCCACTGTATTCAACCAACTTAAAACATTGTTTTGATAGTCTTCAACCGTCATTCCTCCAATAGAAGAACCTTCTAAGTCGATTACTGGTGCTAGGTCTGTGCTCTCATCCCAGTCTTTTACTACACTTAAAAAATGTTGAGCTTGTGTTTTTCCATTATCCTGAGCTACATAAAAATGGTAGGCCCCTCTTTTCATACCACTTTGTTTGATTCCTTCCCAATTTTTTACAAAATCAGGATCTACAAACGCCTCGCCCTCTGTAGCTTTAGCGTAGGCAAAAGCATACTTTTCAGCATCTACTTCATCCCAGTTTACTGTACCGTTAAAATGACTTACATCTATACCTGTTGTAATGATTGGTTCAACAGGCTTCTTCTCCTCTTTTGGTGGTTTGGGAGCTGCAGCTTCGGTTTGGTCTTGTTTTTTTTCAGGTTTACTTTCTGTGGTGGTTGCATTTTGACAAGCTCCAAAAAGCAAGCTTATGCAAAATAAGGGTAAAAGGTGTTTCATAAAGTTTGATTTATATAGATTAATCGATTACGAATGGATTTTTGTTGGTAGGGATACATTGAGTTTTTCCCCAACGATGTGCTCAAAAAGTATTTTAAAAAGGTAGAAATATCCAAAAGGCAACAGCACAAAAGCTACCAGTACGTGAATAAATAAGTTGACCGCTTGTTGAATCAATTGCTTACTACCTTCTTTTAAAACATCAGCAGAATCTTTGTAAACCAGAGATACATCATCTTCTACATGACCCACTACCTTTTTTACATCATCCCCTATCTTTTGGAAAAAATCTAGCTTACCGCCATTCTCCTTCTTTTGTTTTTCTTTTAACGCTTCTAGTTTGGATGCTCTAGTCTTTTCTTCGCTTTGGTAAGTAGCGTAGTTCTTTTTGAGATTCTCGTTCAATGTATTTCCAAAGTTGATATTAGCCTCATTACCAAACATTTTAGAAATGTGAACAAAAGCAGGTAAACCCGGATTGAGTAAAAAAAAGAGCATGAGAAGTTTGGTGCAAATGGATCGTGTTCTAGGTATAAAGATTCCGATCCATAAAAGAGCAGCGATAACTTTAATCGCTAAAGTTTTACTTACCGTTACTATCATAATTTGTGCACCAAGTATAATAGAGCTATAACTCAACCACTGCTGACCTTTTGAGAAAATATCAGCTATTCCATCAAAGGTTCCAGATACCAAGGGTATTCTTGTTGATTCTGCAATTTTCGCCTCTAAAATCAATTCTGTAGCGATGGCTAAACTTTCAAGCGATGTACTTTCCGTATCTATCAAAAATTTAAGAGCACTTTTCTCCAGTACGCCCCAAAAAATGAGAACTAATAGCAGAAAGCTAATGATTTGAGGAAACAGAATTTTTTTCATCATACTTGAGATTTGGAGTCTTACTAAATTATCAACTATCCATGTTTTCGAACCAGAATTTGACCTTTTATAATTTACAACTCTTATGGTTTTATAATCAAAGTATTACCTGTCAAAATAAAAGATTTTGCACTACAACTTAACTTAGCCAAGTAGAGTTTACACTTTGTTTTAAAGCAATACCCCAACTCAATATGAGATGATCAGGATTGTTCAATCCTCATCAAAAATTTTAGATTACAGTTTTTATACAGCTATCGTAAAAACCTGATTACTAATTATTTTTTACTGAATGCAACACTTTTACAACTCATTTAATTAATTGATAAAAGCATGGTATTTTTCTCGTTCTAAATTCTTAAAATTGTCAGAGAATTTTAAGGAGTACTAAGACCATTATCAACACACATCATGATTGTCCCTTTTTCGTTAATTGAAGTTTTTAATGACAAAAAACTGGGTTTTAATGGCAATATAGCTGCCGTAGTAAAACTTAAGGCAGCACTACCCGATTCTACCATGCAACAAATTGCAGCTGATTTTAATCAACCAGCTACCGCCTTTATATGGCCTGGCCATGATGATTTGTCTTTTCACATACGTTGGTTTGCCCCGGATACAGAAATCGGGCTTTGTGGGCACGGCTCCTTAGCTGCTGTAGCTTCTCTTAGCGAAGGTGCTTTTTTAAACAAGATTGTAAAATTGCATTACAGAAATGGAATTATTGAAACTTCTCGCCTTTCGGAAGAAAGTGCTGAAATAAAAATGAAACCGATTGAAGCGTATCAGGAAGAGGCTATTCCTGCTAAGTTAGAAGAGGCTTTGAATACCAAAGTATTGGGCTATTTCCTCACCAACAATAAAGAAATTGTTCTGCTAGAGAATGAAGAAGCTATCAAAAATCTAAACCCAAATTTTGCACTACTAAGAGAGCTTAAACCTTTTGGATACAGTATTACGGCTCCTGGAGAAAATGTAGACTTTGTAAGTAGAACAATCATTCCTTTTGTAAAACAATTGGAAGATCCTGCCACTGGCTCTTCCCACGCTGCTTTAACTCCATTTTGGGCTAAGCGATTAAGCAAAGTTAAAATGGAAGCTCACCAACTCAGTGAAAGAGGTGGTAAATTTCTATGTAAGCTTGATGATGAGTGGGTTAGCTTAAAAGGAAACTACAGTTTTTTTGCGGAAGGACAAGTATCTATAGAAGCTTAGAATTTAATTATCCTCCATACCTATTCATCCCATTAAGTTGGCTTAGCTTTGCCTCGCTTTAGGTCGATACGCTATTGATCTATTTCCTACACTATGACCAAAAAAGAGAAGAATCTTCTTATTCTGATTCTAGGATTTATGGCCGCCTTAGGTCCTTTTTCCATCGACATGTATCTACCGAGTTTCCTTGATATTTCTAAGGACTTAAACACAGAAATTGAAAAAGTATCCTATACGCTTACCAGCTATTTTATTGGTATTTCGTTAGGCCAATTGGTATATGGGCCCGTTATAGATCGATATGGCCGAAAAAAACCCTTGCTCATAGGGCTAGGTATCTTTGTAATTACCTCCGTGGGTTGTGCGTTTGCTCCAGATATTTATACTTTAATTATACTCCGTCTGTTTTTAGCACTTGGCGGCTGTGTAGGTATGGTTGCTAGCCGTGCTATTGTAAGAGACCGTTTTGAAGACAGAGAGATTGCAAAAGCCTTTTCTTCCTTAATTTTAGTAATGGGGGTTGCGCCCATCGTTGCCCCAACTATTGGTGGTTACATAAGCGCGCATTGGGGTTGGTCATTCATTTTTATCCTATTGGCAGCTATCGGTTTTCTGCTTATACTAGTTGTTTATTTTGCGCTGGATGAAAGCAAAGCTCCCGATCCCGATATTTCTTTTAACTTTAAGAAAGTATCCATTTCTTACTTAGAAGTTTTAAAAAACCGCCAGTTCCTATTTTATGGTTTAGCAGGTAGCGCAGCTATGGCGGGAATGTTTGCCTATATATCGGGCTCCCCTTATG